>CAKQGQ010000009.1 GCA_934233735.1 uncultured Clostridia bacterium
TTGCTGAACATTTAACATATTAACACATTTGGTTAACATTGTCAAGTGCTTTTTTCACTTTCTTTCGACTTGCGTTTCCAGTTTCCAAAGCCTGCCGTTTTTCGACAGCTTGATTATTTTATCAAACTTTCGATTCTTTGTCAAGCCCTTTTTTCTTTTTTTTCGTCCTGTTCACTTCCGTGCAGGAGAGAAAAGAGTTTTGAAAGGGCTGCCGTTTTGCGACAGCTTGTCTATATTACCACTCCCGTCTCCCTTTGTCAAGTACCTTTTTTCGAAGTTTTTCGCAAGCTTTATAAATCAAAGCAATGTCGCAAGATATTTCAAGGTCCGGACAAGTTGGCAGGTATAACTCATCTCATTGTCATACCATGCTACCACACGCACTTCGAATATATGCGTGCCGCATTGCTGCGCCAATGTCTGTGTAGCATCAAAGAGCGAACCGTAATCCATTCCAATGATATCGGTGCTTACAAGTTCTTCTTCCGTATAACCGAAAGATTCATTTGCAGCCGCCTTCATCGCCGCGTTGATTCCTTCAACCGATACAGAGTCCGTCATGTCTTTGAGGGTTGCATCCAGTATCGTGATCGAACCTGTCGGAACCGGTACACGCTGTGCCGAACCGATTAATTTTCCATCCAGTTCCGGAATGACCAAGCCGATCGCTTTCGCAGCACCGGTTGAATTCGGGACAATATTCAGTGCTCCCGCTCTTGCTCTGCGCAAATCTCCTTTTTTATGCGGTCCGTCCAGTATCATCTGGTCACCGGTATATGCATGGATTGTAGTCATAAAGCCCGTGCGGACCTCTCTGTAATCATTTAGTGCCTTTGCCATCGGAGCTAAGCAGTTTGTCGTGCAGGACGCTCCTGAAACGATATTGTCGTCCTTAGTCAAGGTTTCGTGATTCACACCATAGACAATCGTTGGCAGATCATTTCCTGCAGGTGCCGAGATCAAAACTTTTTTCGCGCCTGCATCGATATGTGCCTGCGCTTTCTCTTTCGATGTGTAAAAGCCTGTGCACTCCAACACCACATCAATCCCCAAAGACTTCCAAGGCAATTTTTTTGCATCTGCTTCCTTAAAAATCGGTATGCGTTTTCCATCGACGCGGATAGAGCTTTCGTCGTGCGTAACTTCGTGCCCCTGGAAGGTGCCCTGTGAGCTGTCATATTTTAAGAGATGTGCCAGCATCCTCGGCTCTGTCAAATCATTGATTGCTGCAATTTCCACCTGCGAATCGCAAAAAATGCGTCTGAATGCCAGGCGTCCTATGCGTCCGAATCCGTTAATTGCCACTTTGATCATCTTGCCCCCACCTCCGTCTTTCTTTTTATTTTTCAACCAAATGAAATGCAAATCCGCCGATTTCTTCCTTTATATATACGGACAAAAGTCGGCCGTTCTTATATTTTTTCGTTTCCTCGTCAAACAGCACACCTTTTTTTTCAAGATGATACATAGCTCTTTCGCAATCCGATGTTCCAATTGCGATGTGCCCATGTGTACCCGGAAAATGCTTGCCGCACACTTCTATCCCTGCGGAAGCAAATGTAGAAGCACTGTGTTTGTCCTGCGTAAATCCGAAGATTTCTGCGAGCCTTTCCGCTTGCTTGTCCTCTTCTTCTCTTGATGAATTGTTGATGCCCACATGAACAACCCGGAAATTGAGCATTCTCATCACAGCTTCCTGCGCAAGCTGCGCAATTCCGTCGTAATCGTCATTTTCAATCAAATCTTTCTTTACCATCCAAGAGCCGCCGCATGCAACAACCTTTTTAAAAGCTAAATACTCAGTCAAATTGTCTTTGTTAATTCCGCCCGTAGGCATAAAATGAAGGTTTACATACGGTCCGGCTAACGCTTTCAGCATCTTAACGCCGCCTGCCTGCTCGGCTGGGAAAAACTTAACCGTGTCAAGGCCTGCCGCCAAAGCCATCTCGATCGCATTGGTGTCCATGCATCCTGGAACAATGGGAATTCCTTTGGAAACACAATAGTTTACAACTTCCGGATTATATCCCGGAGTTACGATGAACCGCGCACCGGCGCGAACTGCAGCGTCGACCTGTGCCGTTGTGAGCACCGTTCCTGCTCCTAAGAACATATCCGGGCATTCCCGCGCGATGTTTTGAATCGCTTCTTCTGCCGCCGCGGTTCTAAAAGTAACCTCCGCGCAGTCGATTCCGCCTTTTTGAAGTGCTTTTGCCACAGAAACCGCCTTATTCGCATCATCAAGAACAACAACCGGCACAATCCCGATTTTTGATATTTTATTCAGTAATTCATTCATTGCTTTCACCCTTTTTCCGCTTATCTTTGTACTCTTCCGGAGCCGTCACCGCTCATCAGCTTCTTTACATCTTCAGCCGATACCCGGTTAAAATCGCCAAGAATGCTGTGTTTTAAGCATGATGCGGCAACTGCGAATTCGAGCGCCTGCCGATCGGTTTCATAATTTGCCAGTCCGTAAATCAGTCCTCCGCCAAAGCTGTCTCCGCCGCCGACTCTGTCTATGATATTGTTTATGTCATAATGTTTGCTGACAATGAACTCCTTGCGGTTGTTCAGGCAGGCTGACCAGCCGTTTGCATCAGCGCTTTTGCTTTCGCGCAGGGTAATGGCAATCTTCTTCACATTTGGATATGCGTCAAGTACCTTCCTGCTCAGGATTTCATACTTATTGCTGTCGATTTTGCCGGATTCCACATCCACATCGATTGTAATTCCCAGTGATTTCTGCACATCCTCTTCATTCGCAATCAGAACATCCGCATATCCGGCAAGTTCTTTCATGACATCCTGTACATTTTTTCCGTATTTCCAAAGGTTTTTTCTGTAGTTCAGGTCGCAGGACACAGCAATTCCGCGTCTCTTCGCTTCTCGTACACTTTCAAGAGAAAGCAGCATTAAGCTTTCCGAAATTGCGGGCGTAATTCCCGTAATATGAAACCATTCCACACCGCTGAAGGCGCTCTCCCAATCCACCGTTCCGGGACCGGCCAGTGCAATGCTGCTGTCTGCCCGATCATAGATCACCTTGCTCGGAAGCTGGTTTGCCCCTGCCTCAAGAAAGTAAATTCCCATTCTTCCCGGACCTCTCAAAACCCGGCTCGTATCTACGCCAAATCTTCTTAATTCCCCCAAGCAGGCGTCACCCAATGCGTTTTCAGGCAGAACCGTTAAAAAAGCCGCGTCCATTCCGTAATTTGCTAAAGATACTGCAACGTTCGCTTCTCCGCCGCCAAAAGTCGCCTCAAGCTGCGGCGACTGCATCAGGCGTTCTCTTCCCGGAGCCTTAAGCCTCAGCATGATTTCACCAAATGTCAATACTTTCATCTTCATCCTCCTGTTAAGCTATTTATTTCCAATTATATATTTTTCCAAAGTTTTTCTTACAGCACCTTTTTCGCTTGCCATTTCCCGGAAATATCCGACAATCCGCTCAGCAAGTCCCGCCTCACAAAGATCAATGCCGAATATCCGTGCATTTGACAGAATCGGCGCAAGTTCCTGCTCGCAGCCGTCGATTTTTCCTAAGGTCATATGCGCAAAATATTTTTTCAAATCCCCATGCAGAGGATCCGGGCTCAATTCAAAAGGAACTCCGTTATCATCGACTGCCATCAAATATCTCATCCATCCGGCCAAAACCAGCGGGATGACCGTCAAGTCCTGCACATTCATCGATTCGTTTCTGATGTATGCTTTAATCGTTTCACCGAAGCGAATCGGGAGCTTTTGCGAAGTATCCGTAGCAATCCTCTGCGGTGTATCCGGCATAAACGGATTCGGAATACGCGCCTCTAAAACCTCTTTTAAAAATTTCTTAGGCTCAATGATTCCCGGATCTGTTACGACCGGCATCCCCTCGCGGTATCCAAGCTGATATACCATTTCCTTCAAAAGCGGATCGCGCATTTCATCCGAAATCTTCGTGTATGACAAAAGACATCCGAATATCGCAAGTGCTGTGTGCAGCGGATTCAGGCAAGTGCATACTTTCATTTTTTCAGTTTTGTCCACAGTATTTTTATCTGTGAAATAAATGCCGCCTTTTTCTAAGCAAGGTCTGCCTGCCGGGAAATGATCCTCTATGACCAAATACTCGCATTCCTCTGCATTAACAAATGGCGCAATATAGGTCTGCTTCTGCGTAACAATCACAGACATGTCCTTAAGACCTTCGTCTTCAAGCATATGCATGATATCCAGGCTGGGGCGAGGCGTAATCTTGTCAATCATTGTCCACGGGAAAGAAACTTTTTGCGGATCTTGTATCCACGAAACGAATCCCTGCTCTGCAGTTCCGTTTTTCTCCCATTTTTCTGCAAAATCCCACACCGCATCCCGCAGTCTGTCTCCGTTATGGGAAAAGTTGTCCATGCTTACGAGTGCAATCGGCATTTTTCCTGCGAGGAACCTTTCATAGCAAAGTGCCGCTATCTTGCCTATGTAACTTTCAGCATCCTTTGGACCTGCTGCAAAATCATGCTGTACGACAGGAAAATAATTTCCTTCCGAATCCTGCAGCTTATATCCCTTTTCCGTAATCGTAAAACTCGCCATCTGCAGTGACGGACTCCTGAAAATCTCGCGCAGTCGTTCCGCGTCTTCTCCGTGTTTCTTATCCATCAGCAAAGATTCGGCAACACTCCCAACAACTTTTTTCTCAACATTTCCATCCGCTTTTAATGTTACAAGCAAGGACAAATTGTCATGCGGCCGGTAAATCTTTTCGATAATTTCTTCATCAAAGCCCTCTGCCACAATCAGGCCGACATCTTCTGCGCCTTGGTTTAAGAGTTCCTGCAGAACTGCCGCCGGAAATGCGCGAAAGATATTCCCACAGCCAAAGTGAATCCATTTGGGGTTGTTTTTCGTACGCTTCCTAACCGCATCGATATCAAACATCGGCAATTGAATGTTCCTTTCAATCCATGCAGAGGAATTTAATTGTGATAACTTTAACTCTATCATAATCTTTATTCCTTCTTTCTGTAATAAATACGCTGCAATTGTTTTATGTTTTACTTCCCTTATACTTGCATTTTTTCAACTTTATTGTTAATCCATTTTCTTGAATAAAAACGCTTTGTTAAAATCACGCATTTAACAAAGTCTTCCGTTTGTGCAAAGATTACAACAACAAAAATCGGCAGATTCCATAGCAATGCACCCATAAATACCAACGGTACACTTATCAGCCAGATTGCCGACACCTCGGTTTTCATTGCAAACTTTACATCGCCTCCCGCTCTTAAGATTCCCGTGATTAAGGTAATATTGTAAATTTTAAGAGGAATCGAAACGCCGTAAATACACAGCAAACTCATCAGATATCGTCGTCCCTGTTCATCAAAGCGAAACATTCCCGCCATCGGATACGCAAGTACTATCAAAAGGATTCCTGCCAAAATCCCTAAAAAAACATTTAACCTTAAAAGCCTGCGTGCACTATGCCATGCATCCTCTTTTTCTCCTCGTCCGAGTAATTCACCAATAATAATCAAGGTTGCGTCACCAACGCTATAAATAGTCTTCGTGAAAATATGTGTAACAATATCCGCCGCCTGAGTTACTGCAGATGCTAAAATACTAATTCTGCCATATGCAGCGTTATACGCTGACATGCCCCCACTCCACATCATTTCATTGACGGTTGTCGGAACTGCATTTTTAAATATTTCAATGGCCAACATGCGATTACCACGGCAAAAGTAATCTTTTTTATCTTTTAGCAAAGGATTCTTTGTAACAAGCATAGCCCCAAGCAGAATCAGCAAGTTAATTAGTAACGATACAGTCGTCGCTAACCCGGCTCCATCTGCTCCCATTGCAGTAAATCCAAACTTGCCAAAAATCAGGATGTAATTCAATCCAAGATTCGAAACGATTGCAACAATGCTCGCAAAAACAGGCAGCTTAACATGTTGTGTGCTTTTTAAAGCCATAACCAATGGAAGCACAATGCTGTAAAGCAGCAGGCATGGACTCCGGTATACCATATAAGAAGCACCGATTTTTGCAACTGCGGAATAATGAGTAAATATCTGCAGCAAAGGTCCCGGAATCGCAAGCACAAGTGCAAAAAGCAGAAAACTGAACGAAAGTGCCGTACATATCGTAATCGACAATGTCTTACGAATCCCTTTCCAGTTTCCGCTTCCATAAAACTGAGACAAAAATGTCGCAGCACCACCGGAAAACCCATAGATGGTCATAGATTGGATAAAAAACAGCTGCGTACCAAGCCCAACGGCCGATACCGCAGTTTCTCCCAAGCTGCTGACCATCAGAGTATCAACAAAGTCTGCGCTGGCCGTTAACAATCCTTCCAAGGAAAGGGGAAACGCCAATTTCACAAGCTTTTTCTTTAAAACGTTTTCATCCTTCATTTTTTTGTTTCTGCAAACTTTCCTGAATGCCATTCAGATATGCAATACCAAGGGCTCTGTCATATAAGCCATAGCCTGCCCGTCCATGTTCATCCCAAATCATTCTGCCGTGATCCGGGCGAATGTATCCGTCAAACCCAACCTCATTTAACGCTTTCATAATTTCATACATATCGAAACTTCCGTCGGAAGAAAGGTGCGATGATTCATAGAATTTCCCCGGTTCTTCGATTTTTAAATTTCTGACATGGGCAAACGCAATCCGCTCCTTCCTGCCAAAGTAACGAATCAATTCCGGCAGACAATTCTGCGGGTTTGAACCCAGCGATCCGGTGCAAAGTGTGATGCTGTTATACGGGCTGTCTACCAAAGAAAGAATTTCATCAAAAGTTTCTTTTGAATTTGCGATTCTCGGAAGCCCGAAAATATCCCAAGGCGGATCATCCGGATGCATCGCCATTTTGATATCGCAAGCTTCACAAACAGGAATAATCGCTTCCAAAAAATATTTCAAGTTTTCTTTTAACTTTTCGTGAGAAACCTGCTCATAAGCCTTGAACAGTTTTTTTAACTCCGCCATACGAGCCGGCTCCCAGCCGGCCATCTCAAATCCGCCGGTCTGATTTTGGATTTCATCCGCGAATTTTTGAGGGTCTGTAATTTTATCAATGATCGTTTGATCATAACTCATGGTATTCGACCCATCCGGCAATTTCCGGTCTAGGCTTGTCCTCGTCCAGTCAAATACCGGCATAAAATTATAGCAAATTACCTTAATACCGATTTCTTTTAAATTCTTGATTGTTTTCTTGTAATTTTCAATGTATTGATCTCTGCTTGGAAGTCCCAGTTTGATATCCTCGTGTACATTGACACTCTCAATTACCTCCAGTTCCAAACCTGCATCCGTAACTTCTTTTTTTAACGTACGCAGCCGCTCAAGCGGCCACAATTCCCCTGCCGGCAAATCCATCAGCGATGTCACCACGCCGGTAATACCGGGAATTTGCCTAATATATTTCAACGGGATTGGATCCATTTCAGATCCATACCACCTAAATGTCATTTTCATCACTTGTCTCCTTCCAGTCCATCAAATTGAAAAAACTCCACTGTATTATAATAAGAAATATCTTCAACTATTTTTCCCAGAGTCGTAAGGTTGAAGGGATATAATCCTTCTGTAACCCAATCCCCGATCATTCGGCATAAAGTTCTTCTGAAATACTCATGTCTTGTGTAGGAGAGAAAACTTCTGGAATCTGTCAGCATGCCGACAAAATTTGCAAGCACATTATGCGCTGCCAAGTTTGACATCTGATCATACATGCCGTCCAAATGATCATTGAACCACCATGCGCTTCCGTGCTGTACCTTACCGCGCACGTCAATTTCGTGATAACATGCGCAAACAGTATCAATCACTGCATTTTCATTCGGATCAAGAGAATAAAGAATTGTTTTAGGCAAAATGCCTTGTGCCTCCAGACTGTCTAAAAGAGCCGGCAGATTATCTCCCGCTTTGCGTCCTGAAATACAATCATAACCGGTATCTGCTCCAAGTTTTTCAAACATGCGTCTATTATTATTACGACTCGCTCCGTAATGCAGCTGCATAACCCATCCATACTGTGCATAAGTTTTTGCGAGAGCCGTTAAAAGCGCAGTTTGATATTTTTCTTTGTCCGTTTCTGAGATGCTCTCCCCACAGTATGCTCTATAAAAGATTTCTTCAATTTCATCTTCGCTTCCATGAAGAAACGGAACAAAGTCCAGTCCGTGATCGCTGGTCTTGCATCCGTTTTCATCAAAATATGCGACAGCCTGCCT
Organism: uncultured Clostridia bacterium; assembly: GCA_934233735.1. Lineage (GTDB taxonomy): Bacteria > Bacillota > Clostridia > Peptostreptococcales > Anaerovoracaceae > CAG-238. Next base: position 8,235 of record CAKQGQ010000009.1, read on the forward strand.
CAGAGTCTCCAAAAAGTCACGGTAGGTTGAAATCTTTCGCGAAAAACGCTTTTCCAACACATGTACATAATTGCTGAAACCTTTGCAATTAATCTTAAACGCCTTATCCGGCCGAAATGCCGGCAGTACACGAATTGCAAAGCTTTGATCTTCTCGAATCATCTTATGCCAATGCAAGTCGTCCTCCGGATTATCCGTCGTACAGACCAGTTGAACTCCGGACATCTTCATAATCGTTCTAGCCGTCAAATGCTTTTCACGAATAACACGATTACAATGTTCCCATGCACGTTCAGCATTCGCTGTCTGCAATGGTTCTGAAAAATCAAAATAATGTTCTAATTCCATCATACTCCACTGATAAATTGGATTGCCGATGCAGCGTTCCAAAACCTCTGCCCATTTAAGAAATTTTTCTTTATCATCTGCGTTTCCGGTTACATACGCTTCATCAACTCCACAGTTGCGCATCAGCCTCCATTTATAATGATCTCCGTAAAGCCACATCTGCGTAATATTTTCAAACTCTTTGTCTTCTGCAATCTCTTGTGGATTTAAATGGCAGTGATAGTCCACTATCGGCATTTTTTCTGCATATTGATGATATAACTGCTGTGCTTTTTCTGTTGTCAGCAAAAAATCGTCGTGTATGAATTTCATTAAAATTCCTCCCTACAATACTTTAGACAGAAAATCTTTTGTTCTTGGATGCTGTGGATTTTCGAACAGTTCTTTCGGAGTGTTTTCCTCTAAAATAACACCTTCGTCAATAAAGAGAACCCGATCCCCCACTTCACGCGCAAATCCCATTTCATGTGTTACCACAACCATCGTCATCCCGGAAGCTGCCAGTTCCTTCATAACAGCAAGCACCTCTCCAACCATTTCGGGGTCAAGTGCCGAAGTCGGTTCATCAAACAGCATGATATCCGGATCCATAGCCAGTGCTCTTGCTATCGCGACCCTCTGTTTTTGTCCGCCTGAAAGCTGCTGTGGATAACTGTCTATTTTATCTTCCAAGCCAACCCTGCGCAAAAGTTCAAGTGCTCTTTTTTCAGCAACACCTCTCTGTGTTTTTTTCACCGTCATCGGTGCAACGCACATGTTTCGCATAATATTCATGTTCGTAAACAGGTTAAACTGCTGGAAAACCATCCCCATTTTTTGACGAATTTGATTTACATTTGCCTTTTTGCCTGTAATTTCTTCACCTTCAATAAAAATACTTCCATCATTTGGCGTTTCCAAAAGATTTAAGCAGCGCAAAAATGTACTTTTACCGGAACCACTGGGACCGATAACGACAACAACCTCTCCCTTTTGGATATTTGCATCAATGCCGCGAAGGACTTCATGTTTTCCAAAGGATTTTTTCAGATTTTTAACTTCTATCATCACTGCTCTTCAGCCTCCTCTCCAAAACACCGATTAATTTAGTCAGAATGTACGAAATTGTAAAATAAATAATAGCAGCAATTATCAGTGGTTCAAATGCTAACAAGGTATTTCCTCTGATGGTGTCTGTATTGTACATCAAATCGTGAATACCGATAATAGAAAGCATCGATGTGTTTTTAGTCACAACAATTAATTCATTGCATAATGCAGGTAAAATATTCTTGATAGCCTGTGGAATAACCAGCAGTCTGGTTGTTGCTGCGTGACTCAATCCCAAAGATCTTGCCGCTTCAATTTGGCCTTTGTCAACGGACTCAATGCCTGCGCGGACAATTTCTGCCACATAAGCACCACTGTTAATAGCCAGCGCAGCAATGCCCGCCGTTGAATCGCTTAAATTGATACCAAAACTGAACAGTCCGAAATATACAATATAAATCTGCACCAAGATAGGGGTGCCTCTTACAAAGTTGATATAGGATACAGCTACGCCTCTAAGTACGCGTAATTTTGATAATTTCATCAATGCCAATGCAATGCCGAGAATAATCCCAAAAATCACAGCAAAGATTGAAAAGATAATTGTGATTTTTAGACCTTCCACATAGAAAGGCCAATAAGTACTTAAAAAATCAAACTTTAATTCCATCGTAATGTCCTCTTTTTCTTTTCAGTCAACGACTTGTAAATACGGAGCCGGTAAAACCGGCTCCATAGCATAATACATATACGAACTAGGGTATTTTCCGCTTTGTTTACAGATCATCCATATCCATCAATGCGATTGCATCATCTTCCCACTTCTGAAGGTCACCGTTTTCCATGACTCTGTCAAGTACAGTATTGATAACTTCAAGCAAGTCTTCATTGTTCTCTTTTCTTACAAGTACACAAGAGCCTTCGTCTTCTTCATCTGTCAGCTCATACTGAATGGCAGACATTTCAAGGTTCTCATTAAACTTTGCGTACAATAAAGCCGGTACATAGTCCATACATACACCGTCAATTCTGCCGCTCTGCAGTGCTGCTACCAGATCCGGCATCTTACCAAGTACAGAGGTCTTTGCATTCGGATAATGCGCCGGGAATGTTTTTTCCTGTACTGCACCTTTCAAAATACCGATTGTCAAGCCCGAAAGATCGCTGTCGGCAGACACACTGTCAATATTATCGCTTCTCATTAGAACAGCCTGAACAGATTTATGATATGGCTTTGAGAAAGAAGCATTTTCCGCACGCTCATCTGAATAAGCAAGGCCCGGAAGGAAATCAACCTTTCCGGTTTTTAATGCCGGGAGTAATCCGTCAAAGGACATATCAACAACTTCAAATTCTACTCCCAATTCATCGGCGATTGCTTGTCCCAATTCAATATCAAATCCAACGATTTGATCTTCACCATCGATTGTCTTATGAAATTCAAACGGTGCATAGGTTGCATTAACGCCCATTACAATTTTTCCCTCTTTTTTAATTTTGGCCATTGTCTCGCCCATGTCAGTATTCTGTTCTTCACCGCTGCCGGAGCTGCATGCCGCAAGAGAGAATGCCATTACGATTGCTAACAGTACAACGGCTAATTTGTTTAATTGTCTTTTCATTTTTTGTTCCTCCTATATTACTCTTCTGATCCTGGGTAACCGTCCCGTCCTACCGGAAATCCTTCCGAAGCAAATTTAATCCAAAGATAATGGATGCCGGCTTCTCCCACCGGTTTTGCGCTGAAGCTTGCACCCTTTGGCACAAAAATCACATCGCCGTCTTTTGCCTCATGTTCTTCACCGTTAACGGTATATTTAAAATGGGATCCCGGTAGTACATAATTCCATTGCTGCAAATGTTCCTGCGTGTGTTCACCAACAAAAGCACTTTGACCTTCACCATCATTCATGCCGACAAACCATCTGCCGAATGCGGTGTCCAAAACCAATCTGCGGCTTTCAATCGTTGAGCCGAGCTTGCCGGTATAATATTCTGTAAAGCGGAAGCACTCGGACTTACCACGCATATTTGGAAGAATGATGTGGTAGTCAATATATTCTTTTTCGTCATAAGCATTCATAACGCCAATTATGTGTACAAATTTGAGGTCTTTCTCTCCGGCTTCAATCCAAAATTTTTCCTTTTTATAGTTTGGAATGAAAATCGCCTGCTCTTTGATATTCCATGCTCTGTTTTTAGTTGCCACATAACCGGTTGCATTGACAAAGAAAAACATCTGCATTCTGTCATCGAGGCCCAAAAGTTCCGGTTCATATCTGCATCCTGCCTTTAAAGTGCACTCATATAATGTAAGATCCGGATGACTTCCGGCAGCCAGTTCACATCTCGTCAATCCTTCTGTTTTCATCATCTCAGTCATTTATAATTCCTCCCATGCTCTGTTCAATTCAAACCATACGTAGTTGATAAATCCATCTTTTGTACATTCGGAGCCGTGTGATGTGCCATGTGGTGTAAATGAAACATCGCCTTCCCCAACCGGAATCACATTGCCGCCTGCCAAATAATTAAACTCCGATCCGTCAATCATAAAATACCACTGTTCCAATGTCGGATGCGTATGCTGACCGATAAAGTCAGGACCGGCACCGATATTCCACCCCATCGTGTATCTGCCAAGATGTCTTCCTGCAATAATACTGTGAGAAACGACCTTTGATCCGGACTCCTGCGTGAACCTTTCCGTATATTCAATGGATTCTCTAAGTCTTACGAATCTCGGTAAGACATATTGGCAGTTTTTCATTTGGCGATGATCAATTTCAGTCATTGGCCCGGTAATACGGATAAATTGCATCTCTTCTTCTGCCGCAATAAGGGTTACTTTTTCGCGATCGAAATCCGGAATGAAAACAGCTTGGTCATCAATTGAGTATATTTTGTGACCGCTTTTTAAAACACCACTCTTGGTCGTAAAAAACAACAGCTGCATCTTATCGTTTTCGCCGTAAACCTCCAGTTCCTTCTCCACGCCTGCCTGCAGTCTGCACTTGCAGATGCGGATGCCCGGACAAGTGTTCGCAAGAATTTCTGTCTCGGCATAGCCATCTTTATATTCAAACAGAATCTCACTTGCTTTTACAATTTTAATTTCCTGCATAATCGTTTCCTTTCTCATAGATATTTTGATAGCATTTTCATATTTTGCAAATCACAGGCCGCAGGATCTTCATAATACTTGCGCGCCGTAATTTCTAACCCTAATATTCCCTGATACTTGTTTCTTTGCAAAGTTTCCAGCCAAGCTTGGAGTGGCTGTGTGCCATCACCCCACGCAAGATGACCGTACGGCGTCCCATCAATGAAATGGGTGTTCACAATCTGATCCCCAAAAGTTTGAAACCATTCTTCTGGCGTTTCTCCGGCTACTCCCATTGCTGTGGTATCAATCATAATTTTAAGTGACGGATGTCGAATTTCCTCAAACATGCGCCGTGTATTTGCTAAGTTCCAGCATAGCTGCGATTCTGCTCTTCGCAGCGACTCCATGGTCAAGACAACACCTTCTTTAGCAGCTGCTTCGCAAAGAGAAGCAATCATATCTTTGGAGCGTTCCCACGCCGACTCGAAGCTTTCGTCAAAGTATCCCCATCCGGAATTCATAACCATCATCTTGCTCCCAAGCTCTGCCGTTGCACGAATGCCGTTCAGATAGTAATGATATACCCGATCTCTTTGTGTCTTTGGCTGCATCCCCATTTGATAGCCGTAAGTGCCGCTTGATGCTGTAAAACATCGAATTGTCTGCCCATGCCTTTGCGCTGCTTTCCGAATCTGCCTGCAGTCACTAAAATGTTGATAATCCAGATAAAAATGCGGTGCACCGCCCCACAATGCCACAGTTTCAAATCCGGCTTTTTCCATGGATGTAAAGAAATATTCCAAAGAGTAGTTGTAATAATGGCAGTTCATTCCTGCAATTTGTTCATGTTTAATCAACCCCATAAACTGCCTCCTTCAACATTCTATCGAATACATAAGGCTGCTCCAAATAGCAATCATCCTGGAAGGAAAAAATGATTCGCCTGCTCAGCCATGCTGTTCCATTAAGCTGTGGGTACATTTTTCGGAAGCTTTCGATAGAAGAGAATCTCAAGTAGCGAATTCTGTCTCCAAAAGCCTTCTCCCAATCAGCAAGTGTCTCCCCTGCATCTTCCAATGCATCGACATTCACACCAAATCGCAGTACCGGACTATCTATTTCTGTATCCAGTCTCTGTATTTGTGCCAAATTACAGATAAATCCTTCATAGCGTGGACTTTCTGCTTCCAAGGTGAGTAAAACTCGTTTTTCTTCGGCATAAACAGCCAAATGCTGAAGGTTTTGCCTAAGACTTGCGAAGATTTTTTCCTGGTCGAAATCCCGAAAGGCTCCTGTCAAATTGGTGTTAACGCTTTCTGCTCCTATTTGTGACGCATAACGAATCACATTCCGGTACGTCTGCAGGCTGCTTTGATTCCATGCCGCATCAAGACTGCAGAGATGATAGCGAAACGAAATTGTTTCCGGATGCACATCTGTAATTCGGACATTATGCTTTGACGCCAGCAATGGGATTTGCGCAAAATCGTCAATCACATTACTATCTATGAAGATATGAGGTGTCCCAAGGTATAATTCTGCTTCTCCCCATCCGTTTTCCTGCATATGTGTAAAAAAACAGTCGGCGTCGTAATAAAAATAGTGTACATTGCTGCACAGTATTTTTCCGCTCTTCAGCGCCAGAAGCCCACTCATGCGATGCCATCCCATGCCCGGTTAAGCTCAAACCAGATATAATGAATGAAGCCATCCTCTTTGCAAGTGGAGCCATGTGATGTTCCATGTGGGGTAAATGATACATCTCCTTCTTGTACCTCAATTGCTGTATCTCCGGCATCATAAGTGAAGTTTGCTCCATCCAGCATAAAATACCACTGTTCCAGTGTCGGATGTGTATGCTGTCCTACAAAATCAGGACCCTTGCCTATAACCCATCCCATCGTATATCTTCCAAGATGTCTGCCTGCAATAACGCTGTGCTGTTTTACCTTTGCCCCTGATTCCTGTGTAAACCGTTCGGTATACTGAATAACCTGACTAAATTTCACAAAACGAGGCAGTACATACTGACAGTGCTGCATCTGTCTGCGATCCGTCTCATTCATTGGACCTACTATGTGAATAAATTCCAAATCCAGTTCTCCGGCGGTTACGCATATTTCTTCACGGTCAAAATCCGGAATAAAGACACATTTCTCATCCATCACAAATATCTTTTTCCCTGATCTGATCATGCCGTCTCCGCCCGTAAATGCAAAAATCTGCATCTTGTCTTCTCTGCTATACACTTCAAATTTTCTGCTTTCTCCGGCTTTCAAAACGCACATTTCCAATGTGACCTCCGGACAGGTTTCTTCCAAAATTCTTTCCGCGGAAAAACCATCAATAAAATTCCGATGTAAATTTTCCTTTTTAAAAATAGATATCTGACTCATTTTCCCCTCCAAACTATTCTTTTTTACATTGTATCTGTAAATTTTGTAGTTTCTCTTTCAATAAAATCCGCAGACAGCACCGTTTTATTTACCGCATCTTGTCCGTCCAATACTCGCATCAAGGTTGAAACGGTACTGATGCACAGCATTTCACATTTATTATCGATGGATGACATTTCGGGACTGCAGGAAATCGAAAGTACGGAATTGTTGCACCCTATAACCGCAAGTTCTTTCGGCACCTGCAATTGGTGTTTCTGCGCATACTTCAACGCTGCCAATGCAAGTTCATCATCTGTCGCCAACACTGCATCATATAAAATGTTTTGGGTTGAAAGATTTTCCAAATCTTTGCGTATTTTCTCGATTTTACCGTCGCTTTGAAATGTTAACTCGGTTCGAAATTCCAATTCATTATGCTTCAGTGCATCTTTATATCCTGCGAATTTCGCGCGAGCACTTGATGTTTCTTCCCTGTATAAAAACAAAATATTTTGTCTCCCGGAACGAATCAAATATTCCGTAGCTTCGTAAAACGCACCATAATCATCAGATAAATTACAGTAAATATTTTCACCTTTTAGATACCCGTTTACCATTACCACCGGGAGTCTGCAAGAGGCATCTATAATGTACTTGTTTTTTTTCTCTTCCTTTTCAACATAGTGTGAGCCGACTAAAATCACAGCATCTACACGTCGTGCCTCCATTGCCTTCATACAAGCCTGCTTCTGCTGCAGTTCATATCCGGTACAATTTAAAATCGTATCAAACCCATGCTGCCGCAGTTCTCTTTCTAAGAAGGATACTGCATTTGCCAGGTACAGATCCGCAACATCAGCGCAGAGTATCCCGATTGTTTTCATGGTTCCGGTTCCAAGTCCCCTTGCGAAAACATTCGGTTCGTATCCGCAGGTCGTAATAATTTCCAAAACTTTTTCTTTCGTCGCCGGGCTGACTTTTCTGCTTCCGTTCAAAACACGTGATACCGTGGCAATGGAAACGCCGGCTTTCTCCGAGATATCATAAATCGTCAGGGTATTTTGTTGTAGCTTTTCTTTCTCTTTCATGTAAGCGCTTTCACTCCTTTGTTAGGCACATTATATACCCTTGATATATTTCTGTCAAGCGCAAAACTCGGATTTTTTAGATATTTTTCTGTATACATTGCCCCTCCGCTACATTAGCCGAAAATCGCTTGACATGTTTATAACATAAGTATATACTGTTTTCAATGTAATCGCTTACATTCATAGGCATACATATTTTACTGTCGCTTCAGTTTATATTATCTGTTAAAAAGAGGTACAAAGCATGAAAAATACTCAACTTTTATCTACAGAAATCCACCCGAAGCCTCTGCGTCCGGTTAAAATCGTGCAGTTCGGAGAGGGTAACTTTTTAAGGGCATTCGCAGACTATTTTGTACAGCTTGCTAATGACAATGCGGATTACAACGGTGATATCGTTGTTGTCAAGCCTACAAACAGGGGCGGCACCGATTTGTTTGACGCACAGCAGAATTTATACAATGTTGTCATTCGCGGTCTGAAGGAAGGCAGGAAAATCGAAGAAATCCGCTTGGTCGATTCTGTCGTGGATGTTATAAATCCTTACGCGGATTTTGAGAATTATCTTTCCCTTGCGCGCTGCCCTGATCTGGAATGCATTATTTCCAATACGACAGAAGCCGGCATTGCGTATGATGAAAAGGATAATTCAGAAGATGCTCCTGCGTCAACTTTTCCGGGAAAGCTCACGCAATTTCTATATGAAAGATTTCGCAGTTTTGGTGGCAGCCACGCTTCCGGTCTTCACATTCTCCCATGTGAACTAATCGATAACAACGCGGATGTCTTAAAAAGCTGTGTCTTGCGATATGCGAAGCAGTGGCAGCTCCCTGATGCGTTCAGTCAATGGATGGAATCATCCTGCGTTTTTCACAACACGCTCGTTGACCGCATCGTCAGCGGTTTCCCACGAAGCGAATCCGCGGGGTATTTCGAGCGTTTGGGATATGAAGATCGTCTGCTTACGGTCGCTGAGCCGTTCGCGCTGTGGGTAATCGAAGCCGACGAGAACGCCATCTCCCGGGCGTGGGCAAACGGCAGAAATGCTGCTGATCTTCCGATTCTTATCGTAAAAAGCGTAAAACCATACAAAGAACGCAAGGTTCGAATTTTGAACGGTGCGCATACTGCATTTGCCATGCTTGCATGGCTCTGCGGTTTCGATTATGTGCGTGAAGCTATGGCAGACCCTCATATTAAGAATTATGTTACACGGCTGCTCGGTCAAGAGGTCGTTCCATATCTGTCGCTTCCTGCTGAGGAATTAAACGAATTTTGCAGGCAGGTGATCGAACGCTTTCAAAACCCGTTCATGAATCATGCGCTTCTTTCCATCGCATTAAATTCGGTTTCGAAGTGGAAGGCGCGATGTCTGCCGTCATTGCTTGCGTACTGCCGGCATAATAAGACCTGCCCGCCTTGTTTGACTTTTTCATTGGCGGCTTTACTGAAGTTTTATCGCACAGCTTCCCGTGCGAGTGACGGGCAGACGCCCGAACTTCATGATACTGATGCCGTACTCGGTTTCTTCTCTGAATACAGTGAGAGTTCCAATTTTGTCCTGGCATCTGCTTACCTGAGCAAAACCGAATTTCACGGCATGGATTTAAATATAATTCCGACCTTGACCGAGCGTGTAGTCCATTTTCTCGATTTGATGGATTGTTATGGTGTATCAGAAGCATTTTGCATTTTTTTAGGAGGGCTGTCGGATGAAAGCATATCTGAAAATAAATGAAAAAGATAATGTTGCGGTGGCTTTGCGAAGCCTGACTGCCGGCGAGACAGTATGCCCAAGCGATAGCGAGCCGATAACTTTATGCGATGACATTCCGCAAGGGCATAAATTCGCTCTCGCAGCAATCCGTGCCGGTTCCGCAGTCATTAAATACGGTTTTCCAATCGGAAAAGCTAAGTCAGACATTGCTTCCGGATGTCATGTGCATACTCATAATTTATCATCGGTGCTAAGCCCGGACGGAGAATATCAATATAGGAAGAATGCAGCCGAAAGTCTGCCTATCGCAGAGGCTGCCGAAAAAATAAAAGTTTTGCCGTCGTCTTTTTCAGGGTATGTACGTTCCAACGGAAGTGTCGGCATCCGTAACGAAATTTGGATTATTCCGACCGTCGGCTGCGTGAACGATGTAGCCATGCGGTTAATGACGCTGGCAAAGTCGCAATTTAAAACCGGCGACAGCATTGGGGATATCGTCGCTTTCCGCCACCCTTACGGATGCTCCCAGCTTGGAGAAGACCAAGAAAATACGCGCAAAATTCTCGCCGACTTGTGTATGCATCCAAATGCGGGCGGAGTTTTGCTTCTCGGTTTGGGATGCGAAAACAGCGGTATCGCTGAAATTCAAAATTATCTCAGCCGCGATAAAAACGAAATCCGCTTTTTGGTCTGTCAGGATACCTCAGATGAAATTGAAGATGGATTAAAGCTCATAGCAGAATTAGTTGCGCACGCATCTTCTGTCAAGCGCACGCCTTGCGAACTTTCCCGGTTAACGGTCGGTGTTAAATGCGGGGGTTCCGACGGTTTATCCGGTATTACAGCCAACCCTTTAGTCGGCAAATTTACCGATTTATTGACCGCAGCCGGGGGCTCTGTTCTGATGTCCGAAGTGCCGGAAATGTTCGGAGCTGAAAATGCATTGCTCAGTCGATGTGCAAGCCGTGAAATTTTCGAGCGCGGCGTGGAGATGATTCAAAATTTCAAAAATTACTTTGCGTCATACAATCAGCCGGTTTATGAAAACCCTTCTCCGGGTAACAAGGCAGGAGGCATCACTACGCTTGAAGAAAAGTCTCTGGGCTGTATACAAAAGGCCGGAAGCGCTGAAATTCAAGACATATTAGCATATGCAGAGAGAAAAAAAACGGCAGGTCTATCCCTGCTTTCTGCTCCGGGCAATGATCTGGTTTCTTCCACCGCACTTGCCGCAGCCGGAGCACAACTGATTTTATTTACAACAGGTCGGGGAACGCCTTTCTCCGCTCCGGTACCGACCTTAAAAATATCCAGCAACAGCAATCTGTATACAAAAAAGCAAAACTGGATTGATTTCAATGCAGGCTCCTTAACCGAAGGCGGCACGCTCTCCGATATGTCCGCAGAGCTTTTCCGCTTCGTTCTTGATGCCGCAAGCGGAAATCCATCAAAGTCAGAGCGCAGCGGTTATCGCGATATGGCAATTTTCAAGCAGAATGTCACACTTTAACCGCTTTCCCTCCGCTACGATAAAACGGCCGGCAAATGCCGGCCGCTCAAATCGTTTCTGCAGATTATTGTCAAAACCTATTTCGTCTTTTTGCAAGTTTTTCCTGCCTTACGACGTCATAGCTTCGTCCACATCTCCATCTACATGGTTTTCTTGTATCATGCCATCCTCATTGACCGTCAAATCAAAGGTGACAGAATACATAATGCTGTTACCGTTCGTATATTGCATTTCAATTTCCAAGTCTCCGGGCTCGATTCCCGTAAAATCGTAAATCTGCCACGTGCCGACATCTTCATCCGAAAGAGTATCTGTCTGAAAATCGACCCGGCCTTTGCCGCGCTGCACCGGCTTCCATTTATATTCGGGAGCGGAACGATCTGCTAAACGGACTTTGTAAACAGTGTATGTATTTTCATCATAGAAGGACAGCCATACACCATTATGTCCGAAGCGAATTCTGCCGTTTCCAAGAATTTCATATTCCAGCTCATCCTCTTCCGTCATATTCCAGCAAGATGGCGGATCAAAATCATCCGCCCCACAGGAAACTTTCACTGTGCCTTTCTCGTTTTCGGTGTTTTCCCGGGCTTTTTCCAACTTCATCTTTCCTGCAATTCCGGGATTTCCTACCGTGTCATAAAGGCTGAAACTGCCGTCTTCATTTATGTACATGGCATAAAAATCCGTTGCGGTTTTTCCATCGGAGGCAAGTTCTTCGCATGTCCAGCCCCCAAGTAATTCTTCCGGTAATTTTGCTGAGCTGCATCCCCAAGCAGTGAATGCCAAACTCATAATTACGCATAGCACAATTAATTTCTTTCTCATAATCCACTTCTGCCCCATCTTCTGCCTGCTACACCATTTCAGCAAGCACATCATCCATGAACTCGATAATGCCGTCCGCAACCTCGTCTTTAATCTCTGCATAGTTGTGGATTTCGTGGCGGAATCCCGTGTAAAGCTCCGTTATAACATCGTGTCCGGTCCGCGCCAGCCAGTTGGAAACCTGGTATACGCCTTCACCGTACATGCCGACAGGATCCTGATCGCCGGCTATATTATAAATAGGAAGGTCTTTTGGAACCTTTGCTGCCCATTCCACACCTTCCACAGCTGCGAACATGTCAACGAAGTCCTTCATCGCACGGTTTGAGGTCGGCTTGGTGAATGCGTCAAACGGATCCGCTGCGTGATCCTGCTGAACATACGGGTCATGGCAGATCCACTCATTTCCGAGCTTGATTTCTCCGCAGCGTTCGCACATCCATCCCAGAAGCTCTCCTCCAAGATCCGGATCGCAGTCATCGCCCTTTCCATCTGCCAGAAGGCGGTCAATCTTTGCGAGGGTTTCATCCGCTACAGGGAACACGCCCGGCGTGCCGCAAATCGTAGCCCCCGTCAGCTCATCGCCGTACTTTGCCATGAAATCACGCGCAATCATCGAGCCCATGCTGTGACCGTAAAGAAAATATGGAAGATTCGGGTAGATTTCACATGCTATTTCTTTCATGCGGTGCTCGTCCTCCATCATGGTGTGGCAGCCTTTGTCGCCCCAGTTTCCCCAAGTGTCGTTTTCCAGAGCGGTTTTGCCGTGTCCGACATGGTCGTCAGCCGCAACGATGTAGCCTGCTTCCATAAATCTGACAATCATGTGGAAATATCTGCGGGAGTGTTCGCCGAATCCGTGAATCAGCTGAACAATTCCCTTCGGCTCGCATGCCGGTACATAAATCCACCCGTAAACGGTATCGCGCTCGTTAAAAGATTCAAATTTCACTTCATGTAACATGAGAAACCTCCTTCTTGCCGTCAGCAAATATATTTTCTATAATTTTAGCACGATTTCGATGTGCAGGCAAGGAAAAGCAAAAGTCCGCCAGGAATATGCGTTACCGTCTGCCATTCACCTTATTCAAAAACTTCATTGCCTCATCATACGGCAGCACATGGGAATAGCAGTAACCCTGAATATAATCACAGTCGGTTTCGAGAATCATTTTTCTCTGTTCTTCCGTTTCCACACCCTCGCATAAAACCTTCGCATCCATATTGTGTGCAAGTGAAATTATACTGTTAAGAAGCTTAAATCCTTTTTCGTTAACTCCAGAAACAACAATTTTCCGTTCGACTTTAACAAGATCGATTTCGCTCCCGTATAAATCCGATATGGATGAAAATCCTCCTCCGATATCGTCTATTGCAATTTTGAAACCCATTTTTCTGCATCGTTCAATATTATAGGATGCCGTTTCTCCGTCTTCAAACAGAGAATCTTCCGTTATCTCAAGTACCAACTTGCCGTGATCGAATTCGTATCGATCCGAAATTTCTTTGATTTTGTCCGCGAAACCTTTTTCGGACACTGAAACTCTCGTGAAATTGCAGTTGAGAAATAGATTCCCACAATCCGTATCCTTCCAGCTTTCAAGCCGAGAACAAACATTTTCAAAAATGTAATAATCGTGATTGGTAATCGCTCCGGTATTTTTCAGCATCTCGATATATTTTTCCGGCTTCATTAATCCTCTTTGCGGATTATCCCATCTCGAAAGCACTTCCGCACCGCAAATTTTTTCGCCGATTCGATCTACGATGAACTGCAGATAGAGCTTAAACTCTTTATTTTCAAACGCTTTTCCCACGCTTTGCTTTAATTCTTCATCCGCAATATTTTTGCCAATAATGCCTTTTTCGCAAAAAGCATACGGAAGCTTTTGACGCACCGCTTGCAAATATCCCTGTTTTGCGCTCGCAAGCGAAAATTCGGCATTGCAGTCCGGATTTTCGGCAAGAGAACAAATGCCGGCAGCAAACAGCTGCGCATATTCTTTTTGAAAGCCCGCAAGATACTCATTTACGGAATGCAAGGCTTCTTTCATTCGCCTTTCCGCATCTTCCTTGCTGCCGCTTTGATAAACGAAGGCAAATGTCCCATCGCCGATGCTCGAAAGATATTCCGTGGAACCGGCAACGGCATTAAGCTGCTGCCCGGCATATTTCTGGATTTCAAGAATTTCCTCAGCATTCAAGAGATTTTTCTTCTTTGCCTCGGAAAAAGATATATATGCAACGTAATACAAATCCCTGATCTGCTCCGGAATAAAACTTTCAAAGCTGTAAAAATAGTATTCGCCGTTTCCCAGACCTGTCAGTTCGTCTGTCATTGCAGTTGCTTTTGTCTTCGCAATTTTTTTCTTCTTGAAAAAAAGAATCACAGCAGCAGTTCCTGCCGACGCAAGCACAGCGGCAATCACAATGAAAATCCAGTGTGTGTTACTTTTATCCGGTTTATGGTTAAGGGAATGAGAAAGTGCCATATTTAACTTTTCGGAATCCGGTATGCTTTTTAATGCGTCGACGATCTCCTTCCGAAGTCCGTCTGATGTAATTTGGGTAAAACCGATGTAAATCTCCTGCTCCCGACCGTCTATCGCTGCAGTCAAAACGGGAAGCTGCACCGGAACTGCGTTATCGGAAAAATCTCCTTTTTTGAATACCGTCACCATATCAACCTGACTGTTTCTTGCAAGTTCAAGCCTGGTATCCTTCTCACCTGCATTCACATATACAAACGACGGCTCCGTATTCTCCGAGACTTTTGAAAGCAGTTCCGGCATGACACCTTTATAGCATTTTTCTTCCGCATCGTAGTATTCGAGCGGATATAAGTCCGGATTTCCCGCGACATAAACAAAATCTGCCGGTCCGCTTTCTTCCGTCGTGGTGATAACTTCCGCGAAGCATACGGAAGCCGAAAGGACAAAAATCCAAAAGGCTGCAATCACAGATCTGCATGCCGCAGTCTTTGTGTTCTTACACCTTCTGTTCATGCTCTTGTTCCTCATCGTTTTGCAACATCCGGGTAACATCATCCCGAATTTTTTCGATATATCCCCGATAGCTGTCAAGTCTTGCCTGCAGTTGCGCAGCCTCACTTTCTCTCTTTTCTTTTTCTGCGTCCAGTTTTCTCAAAAACTCCTCGTTAAGCTGCGCAATATATTCGCATACGTCTTTTTTGTTAAATCCGAACAAAGCCGTTCTTAAATTCTTGAGTTCCATCGTTTTACCTCCTTTCAATTTCAGCTGAACCTTCGCTTGAAGTTTTACTTGAAGTTTATTTTTTTTCGTTCAATGCGTCCCCATTGGAATTTTTTCTCTTTATACCCGACAAATGCCGTTGCCCTTACCCAGGCAAGAATAAATCTTAAAAATGTTATTTCGAACAGACACAGCGCCGCCGCTTTCATTGCATCTGTAAAGGACACTTCCATGTCTGCCGTATACATTCTCGCAAAAAACGCGCTGAGCGACAAAACACCGCCGAACATCGCATAGATCAGGAAAAACAACAACATAAACGGTACATTGATCAAGTCAATGCAAAACGCGAGAAACATGGTAAGCACACCGAAAATCTCTATGTACGGCGAAAGCAGTTCATAAAATAAAAAATAGGTGTATGACAGCAAGCTGACCAATCCGAATTTCGGATTAAAAAGAATTTTTCTGTGATTAAACATACTTTGAAAGAGTCCCAGATGCCATCTTTTTCTCTGTTTTATCAAATCCCTGAGCTTTTCCGGTGCCTGCGTCCAGCAGATTGCATCCGTAGCGTATTTGATGCTGTACTCCATATTGTTTAGCGTGCAGTATTCGTGAAGTTTGACCACCAACTCCATATCTTCACCCATCGTTTTGTTGTTATATCCGCCGGCGGCAATCACAACATCCTTTTTAAAGAGTCCGAACGCCCCGGATATAATAAGAGAGCCGTTATATTTGTCAAACAAAATCCTTGCCGCCAAAAAGGAACGAGCATATTCAAGCTCCTGCATACAAGCAAGGGTATTCTTCGGCAGTCCGTACTTCACTACGTGCCCTTTTGACAGCTCAACTCCGTTTGCTATACGCACCAATCCGCCCACCGCAACAACATTTCGGTTTTCCAGGATCGGCTGCGATATTTTCTTCAATGAATCATACTGCAGAACCGAATCGGCGTCCATGCAGATAAAATACGGGAAGTTTGATGCATTGATTCCCATATTAAGAGCATCCGCCTTGCCGCCGTTTTTCTTTCGTATTACAGTCAGCGGTACTTTCGTATCTCGCGTTTCATATATAAATTCCTCAATCTGACACGGAATCTGCCTCCGTATCGGTCGATGCACGGAGTGCATCTGAAATGTGCTTATGAGTGTTTGCGATGTGCGATCATTTGAACCGTCATCCACCACGATAATTTCATACGCCTTGTATTTCAGGCTCAAAAGAGAACGCACCGTTTCAACAACGGTAACTTCCTCATTGTATGCCGGAACAAGGATCGAAACCGGTATGTTATAGTCACCGGGCAGATAATTTTTAAGTCTTTTCTGACGATGCTGCCGATATAGCTGAATCGAGCCTGTAACAACCGACAAAAACAAAAATGTCGAGTAGCCTGTCAGGTAAACGATAAAAAACACGCCAACGATTTTCAGAAATAAATCCATTGCATCCAGCATATTGTATCAACCTCCGTTTTCGGTGATGTTCTTAATGTCGAAGCGGTATCGCAGAATCTCCATTGCGTATCTGTCTTTTCCCTCCATAACATCGATTAAGTCAAGATATGTAAGCCCCAGTCTTTCGAGACTCTGTGAAGAATTAAAACGTATATACCAGTTTTTGCTGTATAAATTGCGTTTTAAAAGTGCGACCGTATCGCATCCCGGATAAATCGCAAGGGCAGAGGAGGCAATCGCGGAGTATTCCCATTTCATATCGCTGCTTTTATCCGCAAGATGCATGAGATACTCATATGCCGCATCGTACCGGTATTTGCCGAGATAGCGAATGCAGGCGTATCGAACCTCATCATTCGTATTTTCATTCTTTAATTGTTCAAAAGCAAACTTTGCATAAGCTCCGGAATCGAATCTGAGAAAATTAAGCAGCGCAACCTGCATCTCGACGGTAAAGCAGCGGAAGCTTTCTATCATCTTTTTACAAAGCTCCTCATGATCGCCCGCAAAGCTGAGCAGACCGTCGGCCAATAGCTTTTCGTGAAAGAACAGCTCACTTGCGTCAATCTTTTTGAGAGCCTTTATGATGCATTCCGAATCGCCCGTCGTATAAAGTGCCTGCATTGCATTTTCACGGCAATAAATGCTCGGTTCGTCCAAAAGTTCAAGCATCGAGGAAATCACTGTTTCAAGCGGTCTGTTTTCAATCAGATGATATTTTTTAATGATATAAGGAAAATAGGCCGCTTCGATTCGGTCTTTTTTTCCGTATTTTATCGTCAAATATATTATCACACCGCCGAGCTGTGAAAGATATTCCAGAACCTGGGCTTTGTTTTCACGGTAAAGCTTTTCGAGAATTTGGTCAAAAGCAATCATATTGCCGATTCTTCCAAGCTTTTTAACAAGGTATTTTTTGTGAGCTTCATCGATTCTTTCTCCGCTCTTTATCTTGTCTGTCTGCCTCATAATTTCAGAACGGAAGTGACGGCTTACCCGCTCCGTTCTCGCATCCTTTTTCTTAAGGATAATGGCGGTTACGATATTGAACACAATCATGGAACTGCAAATAAACAAATACACATAAAGCAAAGTCTCGATATTCATGTTTCAAAACCTCCTTCCGGTATTTATTTCCACAGCTTTTGCATGATGTAATACGATTCTTTCAAGCGTTCGTGGTAGGTAACCTTATTTCCCCACGGTTTCAAGTCAAGTGGTGACATGACGCAGCGTTTATCGTCTGCACCCGCCGTGATTCCGACATACATTTTGTCGATATCTATATAGCGTATCCCGTAATTGCCGCTGTAATAATCGTCGTGAATCGACATCCTCGAAGGATCGGCGAAATTCATCAGCTGCCACGGCAGTTTCACTTCGATATAATCTCCGTTTGCCTTAAAGTCAGCGAGCGAATCAAAGTCCGGACTTTGCGGATTGGCATTTCCGTATTTCAGCTTTCCGGTTTCAAAGGTTGCGTCGCCGAAGTCGAAGTTGAATTTTTCCTGCGCCTCATCCGACAGAGTGAATATTTCCAGAATCATATCAATGTTTACAAATCCGGGAGCATGAGGATCCGGAAGATTGTCCTTAAAATAAGTATCAAAGCCCGCTACATTCTGCGAATAGGTGCTTCTCAAAACCTCATACGGTTCCTGAACCATAATTCTGGAATTGTCTCTGCCGTTTATAACAATCAGAAAATCCGCCCCACGGTCAAACTTTAAATCAAAATTTTTGCAGTAGCTTGATCCTGTTTTCGGCGTAGTGTCGATTGGCAGATAAACAGTATCCTTTTCAAAATCCAGTCCTTTTTTCTTTATGAGAAAATACATGAATTTCTCGTCATATTTTACCGAAACTGCCATATCACCGTTTCTGCTTACAAGATCCGAGTCCTTCCACTCCGAAATGTCCCCGTCAACATAACAAACCGATTTTTCTTTTCCCGGGTCGAAGGACAGCAGCCCGAAATACTGTTCGTTGGTCTGATAGTCCGACCAGTAAGGATTTCTGGTCAGATCCACGGCATACATGGTGTTCCATGTCCTTTTGAACCACTCGTCCTGCCACGAAAAGATACAAGATCCGGCACAACCGACGGACATGATGTCGTTATAACAGTCCACAAGTGCCTGGCCCTGTTCCCCCTCCGACATATTGCCCTGATTTCTGCCGGTGTTCAAATCCCGGTGTGCCATGCCCCTTCCGGTTGAAACACCGAATTCGGAAATGACAACCGGCAGGCTGTGATGCTTCGTCAGCAGACTCAGATATGCCTTATAGGTATTCAATTGACCTTTTTCATTGTAAAATTTGCTTTTATCCGTAATGCCCAAAGACTGCCACTCATCTGTCCAATGCAGATAATCCGGGTAATACGGATAGACATGGTAGGAAGCGAACTGTCCCGAAAGAAATTTGTCTGTCGTTTTGATATTTTCAACATCAATATAGGCACACTTCATATACAGCCTTTTTATCTCCTCCGGATATTCAAACGGATCGGTTGTCGGCCAATTGGAAAACGCCACAAGCTTTTGTGTTTTGTATCGTTTCGATTCGTATTCGATAACCTTGTCTCCCACTTTTGCCAAAAGCACCTCAAAGGGCGACGCCTCGTCGTTTGTGTACATGTATTCACCGTGAAAAGCATCATAGCCGCTCATTCCGGCATAGGTGTCATCCGTGTATGCAACCGTGATATCGTCCCATTCAACACCCAGAATGTAGCCAATGACCCATGGAGAGATGTCTTTCTTATAGATTCCGTGTCCGGCGCTTGCCACTCTTCCAAGCGACAGCTTTTTGTTGCCGTGAATCACATCCAGCATCGTTTTGGAATCATCCAAAAATGTATCGTAAAACTCTTTTGCATATGCGTCACGATGAGAATTCTGCACATAGTCATTTATCCACACGCCGTGTATCAGATACAGCGGATCGGGGTTGTCCTTGTTATACTCATAAAAAGCCTTGTAGAAGGTGTCATCCTGGATGGTATAAACACGGATGGTGTTTGCTCCCATTTCCTTGATGTAGTCGAACCAGCGTTTGTAGGTTTCTTTGTCTATATCAAAATCGGTTGCCCATTTGCCCGGTTCGCCCGAGCCTAAGTTCACACCCTTGATTTCAAAAGGCTCGTAGCCGTTTCCCCGGTTCATGTAAATGGCACGGTCCTGCGTTTTCACAAAGGTAGCGGCATCCTGTCCGGGGTGAAAATCGATATACCATCCCATGCGATAATAGGAGAAGTCCCACATCAGGTATAGAAGTGCGATCGTCGATAGGATGATGATAAATTTTTTCATATTCTTCCTTCCTAGTCTGTAACCTCGTTGTATTTTTTTACCTTGGATTCGGCGCTGTACTGGCGAAGAGATTCGATATTGTCATCCATCCATCTGCCGCGTTCTTTTATGAATGTCTTAAGTTGACTGACCGCCTCCTCGTAAGAATGGATATTTCTTTCCTCCGGTTCCAAGAGCGTATCACTGTCAAAAGAATATCCCCATTTTTCAAAATTTCGATCGATTGCAGGTCCCAGATATTCAATCGTATCGTCAATGTAGTTCATGAGGTATTCTTCGGAAAGGCAGCCTTTGCGCAGCTGTCTGTAGCGGCTGATGATTTGATTCGTAAAGTCTTCATCCTTTGTAAGCATTGCAAACCATAATTTGTTCTGCATCTCAAAGTGCTGCACCTGCACTACGGAAGTTTCTTGGTAATTATCGCATGCATTGTTGTAATCCCACACGCACATTTTATATTTACCGCCGGTGTCCTTGTAGATATAGGTAGAATATGCACCGGCATCATAGTTTGCAGTAAATTCGTTGATGAGAAAATAATCAACGAAAGAAAGCTTGTCAATATAATTGGTGTAGCCGTATTTTTTGTTGTCATAATCATAGGAATACAGCGCTTTTTCGAATCTTGAAAAATCTTTCTTGATGGATTTGTTCATTTCCGGTGTAAGCTTTGATATTCCCGGATATTCAACCTCAAGTTTTAATCCGATATCGTTTCGGTAGGTATAGGTTGTAAGGCTGTTAAGCCAATCGTACACGCTGTCGTCATATCTGTCAAGCCGAAGCAGATATCCGCTGTAAGTGTTCTCCTTCACATTGACATCCAGATTAAGCCTTGCTCCGTCTTTTCCGGCACTTATAAGCTCCGTTAAAACATAGATCCCCTGATATTCTCCATTCAATATCAATTCGCAAAATCGAACATTCGGGGCGTATTCCATGCATTCGCCGGCAATGTTATACCACATATAATTTCGGATCAGTGTTTTATCGAGGAACGGACCGTGCAGTGCCCACTCATGATGCGAATTCATCCCCATAAGACTTTGGGGATTGTTTTCACCGTTTTTATCAATCAATTTGATTCTGTATCCGAGCTTATCAAAATACCTTGATGAATTGCCTCTTGCGTGAATCATAATATTGCTCGAAACATCCGGTTTATCGGACGGATGATTGTTTTTCTTTTGGCTGTCCATAATCGACATGTTTGCGGTGATTCGGTCGGCTCCTTCAGCCGTTTTGCTGAAACCGATATGTCTGCCGTCTTTATCCAAAAGTCCTCTGCCCGGTATCTCAATCCCTTGAGTATCAATCACCATAAGCGGAAGATGCGTGCAGAGTTCTCCGTCTTCGTGCATTTCGCACGGCTCTTTTTTTTCAGCTTCCATATGCTGGTGAAAGCGTTCCTTTTCGCTTTGAAAAGAAAAAACTTCAGGATAGTTTATGATACTGACGAGCAAAATCACGGCGCAGCCAATGACTCCGATTATTTTATATTTCATATTCTCGCCGTCCCGTTACTCTTAATTTGATACCTCATCGTTTTGCATAACGATATTGACATACTCAATGTTGCCTAAAGCGTAGATACTGTCAGCAATGTTCGGTTCGCTCTTTTCCGCTTTTTTTAGCATTTTTTGTGTAAACTCATAAATAAGTTCCACTGTCTCGGCGGTTGTGTTTTCTACCCTTAAAATTGCCTTTGCATCAAACAGCTTATAGATCTGCGCTTTGATTGCGTTATTTTTACCGCGTGCGCTGCGGATAATCAGGAGCATTCTGTTATCGTTTTTGATGCAGCCCAAAATCAATATAACCGCAAACACAATCGCGCTGCCGATGGCTGCAACCATATAATCACCCACGCCGCAGCAGATACCGATGATAATTGCCCAGAAAATATATACGGTGTCTCTGGAATCCTTAATTGCAGTACGAAAACGAACGATGGACAGTGCTCCGACCATACCGAGTGATAATGCTATGTTGTTTCCGATAACCGTCATTACCGTGCCGGTAAGCGTGGTCAGAATAACAAGGGAAGCATTAAACTTTTTGCTGTAAATCGTTCCCCGATGGGATATGTAATAAGATATAAATACGAAGAAACCCAAAAGCGCAGCCACCGCAATGTTCATAAAGATCTGCTGCGGCGTTAAATCACTTGGATTAATAAATAAGCTGTAGATTTTTTCTCTCATAATCTTAAACTCCTTGTATTTTTTTTGATTTTTTAGAATCTTGCCTGACATCCGTTCTGCCTTGCAAGCACATATTTGCTGACAGACAGCTCACTGCGGTTTACGCCGTTTATCATCCTCCTGATGTAATCAAGCAGAAAGCCGTTGAATTTCACCTCCAAAACAACATCGTATTTATCCAGCACCGGATTCATGTTCAGATGCTCCGAAAACAAGTCAAATGAGCTTTCGGTTGCCACAATGTTATTGTCAAAAGTCACTCTTATCTTGTTTTCCTTTGCGATATAAGCTTTTCGATTATATTCCACGATGGTTTTCGGAAGGTAGCAGCGGCACTGCATCATTGCATAGCACTCTGCCGCAAATGGCTCGGGATACTTCAGCAGCGGAGAGTAGTTACCTTCGGCAAGCCGCATTGCGTCATCTCTGGCAATGCGAAGAGAACGTTTAAGCTGGCTTTCCCCTTGCTTTTGCTTCATTTCAAGCATTGCGAAATCCGCCTTCGGATCATAGCATCGAAGACGAATTTTTCGCCTTGTTTCAACTCCGGCAATCTTGTCAAAATAATCGCCGTCGTAAATCGTATCAAAATACAGCGACCTTATCATATAGCCGTTGTTGCCGTTGTGCGGATCCTCTGTCATTACCTGTCCGAGCCGATGGCTTTTTTCCCTAAATTCATCAACGCTGATTAAGAACTTCTTTTCTTCTCTGAAAACTTTATTCAAAAATAATTCCCTCCCGAAACAAACAGAATCTTCTATTCGTATATAACGCAGCAATTCTTTCCGCGGCTCTTTGCCTCATAAAGCGCAGCGTCGGTGTGTTCCATAAGCGATGACAAATCCGCCGGGCAGTTATATCTGTGTGCGCCTATGCTGCAGCTTACGCGGTGCGAAGCTGGAAGAGCCGTCGATATTTCCTTTGAAAAAGCATTGATCCGATGCTCAAGCTCGCGTTTTTCAATCGGTTTTTCAATAATTGCAGAGAACTCATCCCCACCCAGTCTGCCGGCAAGTCCACAGTCGTTAAACGCAGCTTCCAAAGCCTTTGCAACGCTTCCGAGAACCTCATCCCCCGTCATATGACCAAACGTATCGTTTATTTCCTTGAAATCATCAACATCTATGAACAAAAACCATCCGCTGTGCGTCGCTTTTTCGCTTTTCAAAATTCTTTCGCAGCAGCCGAGATAGATTCTGCGTCCCATGATACCTGTTAAAGGGTCAATCTCACCCATTATTTTCTGATAGGTTGTATACCTGTGATTGAGCACCAACACCGCAAGTGAAATCACATTTAGTGATATGAAGGCGAGCATAAACTGAATCTGAAGATGGATCAGATCGGTATTCAGTTTATCCGATGCCGCTATGCCGTACTGTCCAATCATATATGTTGTGCGCTGATAAAAATACACGGTTGCCAAAATCGTCATGGATATCAAAAAAGAGGCAAGAGCCGAGTGGTATGCATGTCTTTTCCGGTATTCGACATAGTGGCTGTAAGCATGATCCACAGCGTTTTTGAATTTCTTCATGCGTTCGGAGGAGTATATTTTCCGCACAATTTCCACAAGGAAAATACACAGCAGGATCAGTATGATATCTCCTATGCGAAAATCCAGTGTCGATTTCCAATCGTAACCCATCCGTGGGAAGAATATCCCCATGGCAAGGTAGACAAAAAAAGCGTGAAGTCTTGTGGCAGTGGCAGCTCCGAGGGTCGTCCAAAATTTGGTGTGTCTGCTTTTTTTGGCAAAGGAAAATATCAGTCCCAACACAAACCCGAAAGTAATCCTCGAAACCAAGGACAGAAATATGCTGCCGACCGGATTACCGCTGAGAAGCGGGGAAAAGATCATATCCGCCGACATGACATAGTACGCCGATGACTTGTACATACTTGCCAAGCCAAAGACCGCACCGAGAATTGTTGACTGCGCAGTTCCCAAAAGGCATGCGGCAATCAAAATAGGTATGTACGCAAACGTGACCGATATCGGCGGAATATGGATGTATCCCAAAAATGTAAATGACATCAGGATTTCTATGCAGACAAGAATTACGAAAATATATGTATCAAATGTGGATTTATTGTTAATCTTTATGCTATCCATGGTAAATCCCCCATTCATTTGCTCTTCTGTTCTCATAACATATTTATACCACATTTTTTTTATTCTGCCAAGTTCGGGTATTCTCCTTCTCTTGCGTATGGATTCATTTAGCTGCGCTACGGCAGCCTCCAGAATCTCACACGCGGCTGTCTTGCAGTCCGCAAGAACATCCGAAGCTAAAGTATCAATATCAGAAATTTTTGCCTCAAAAGCTTTTTTTGTAATTTTCTCCTTTGGTTAGTGTTTTAACAAATTCTTATTTTAACACATTGGAGTTAATCTCTATTTTCTTTTCTCTAAAAACTCCACAACTATTTTACACTATCCCTTATAAACCGGCTTTTTCATTTAACTTCCTATATATATATGCTCTGCAAACCACGGTTCTCTTGACACCGCAAGCGCCTCTTCAGGCAAAAACCATTTTACGCTGCTGTTTTCATCTTCCTTTTTATATAGCGTTTCTTCCTCGTCAGCCTCCAAAAGATAGGTCACATTCAAATGCAGATGCGAAGAAATGTATTCGCCCTTTTTAAAGTGTCCGTCCACCGCGAGCACCTCAAGCGAAAAAATGTCTCCTGCACTCCCCTGTGACAAATCGCCTTTCTGCGATATAAGCCATGCGGGCCGCACATGTGTGGGAGTAAGACCGCTTTCCTCACAGACCTCGCGCACGGCAACGCTGAGCAAATTTCTCTCTCCGTCTGCATGTCCGCCGAGCCACGCCCACGAATTGTAAATATTATGGTAGGCAAGCAGTACTTTTGTCCGGTCGCGATTCACAACCCACGCCGACGCGGTCATATGCGCAATGCGGTTTTCACGGGAAAAAATATCTTCGCCCATTCGTTCCGCCTCCGTCAGCATGGAAAGAATAATTTCTTTGTCCCGCTCTTCCTGCTCGTTATACGGCTCGTAAGCCTCGATTTGTTTTATCACTTTGCTTCTCCTTTATTCGTCTGAAGCTTCAAGATGGTTCCTATCGTGTTGATGCCATAAGAGTATCTTTTATCCGTCTCGAAAGTCTCTCCCCATTGCTCTTCTTCCCAAAGCTTTCGTCCGATTTCTTTATAGGTATCTGTATCGTAAAAATCCTGCAGGTTATTATAGAGCCTGCCGCAGTACGCAAGGCTGTCCTCTGTAAATATATTCAAAACAGCGGAAACACTCTGCTCATTTTGGGCGAAACCGTTTTTGCTGCGTTCCTCATCCCATGTGTTTATCGTTTCGTAGCACAGCGCCGACACTCTGCCCTCTTCATACAAAATTTCCGTACTGTTGTTCGTAATATCCGCAAGCCCCGGCAGCGAAAAGTCCAAATCCTTTGCATCGACAATTTTGCGGTATCTGCCGTCCATGTAGCGGTAAATTTTCAGCCTCGACTCGTTATCCGTAAAAACCTGAAATTCCCCGTCACTTCGCACAATCGGCCACTCACAGTTTTCAAGAAGAGTTATCTTCTCGTCGCATGTCCCGCTTGCAAGGTCAATCACTTCCGCAAGCAGAGTCACCTTCTCATCCTCGTCTGCTTCCCGTCTGCCCGCATTACTGTAATAGTAGGAAATCATCAGCTTCTTTCCGTCTGGGCTTGCCGCTATGCTCTGGTAATAGGCTTTTGGGTCAAGGCGGTAAATATTTTCCATCTCTTCCATCACACTTTTACCGCTTTCACTTTTATGAGGCATGCGGTAGATACCGAATCCGCCCGGAATCAGACTTGTATCGACCACCCGGCCGTTCCATGAATGTGCGTCGAAGAAAAAGTACGATGCCTCTTCGGTGTCGCAGCTTTGTATGTTGAAACCAAACTCATCGCCTCCCTTTGTAATGCCGTAGTCCGCCGTCATGGAAAGCTCTCCGTTACTTCCTTTTGCCAATTGGTAATTCATGTATTCCTCCTCCAAAACCGGAATTTTAAAGAAGTCATTCCACGCTTTCCACTTTTTCGCCTGCTCAAGCTCATAGTCCGCACCGTCATTCGCGGTTAAAAAGAAAAAATTCATATCAAGCATTTCGGCTGTGCCGTTGATATGTCCGCTCAGGATATAATAGTCCATCAGGTCTTTCACACGTATGGAAATATTCTTCACACCCTTTTCCGGGATGCTGTCCCGAAGGTTTTTCATGTAACTTTCAGCATTTTTCGTAAAAGGTGCTTTCAAAATCTCTTTTATTTCCTTTTTTCGTTTTGTGGTTTCCAAGGCTTCTTTGCCGGCAGGCGGCAGTTCCTCCTGTCTTTCGTAAAAAAGCTCATTGACGCTTTGAAGATCAAAGTCCTTATAAATGTCAAAACTTACAGAAGTTTGATAACTCGTTTTATATGCCTCAATGTCGGGATTGCCTAACAGAAACTCGACCCTTTGTTTATTTTCTCCGTTGGCTTCGTAACAATAAGTGTTTTTCCAGTTAAGCCCGCTTCGCGACACGCTCGCGCCGAAGTTTACCGTAAGTCCTTCGGCAGCTTTTGCATCTCCTGCAACCGTCTTTTCGTAAACCTGCGCATAGTCTTTTTGACCGCTCACCTGCGTGAGCGCATAGCCCCCTGCTGCCAGAGACAAAATCAGCACTGCAGCTGCAATTCTTCTCATCTTCATAATTCTGCCTCCTCAAAACATGTGCTTACCGCGCAGAACAGCAGCATCCCAAGCAGCATCGCGATTCTCACCAGATTTATATTGGTATCGCTGATATCCGTGTAAAAAGCTCGCGTAAAAAGCACCAGCGTCAGAAGCGGAGCAATCGCCTTTGTTTCACCCTTACGCAGAAAACAATTAAACCGCGCAGCTGCCGCGCTGAGTGCCGCGATTCCCACTGTATTCCGAACCGCAAGCGCTGCATTGCCGATTGGAAGCCAGAGCCACAGGTCATGCGTCCTGCCGAACGCCAGGAAGAGTCCGGCTTCCCGATTGAGTGCCTCCGAAAGGTTTTGCGCAAAGTAGGCACCGAAGCCATAGAGCAAGGCAATCGCCAGTGCCCAGAACACCGCATATGCCAGCATGAGATACACAGTCTCCGCAGCGAAGATGGCTGCCGGCTTCACCCGAAGCCTCTTCAGCGTGTAATTCAAATTACTTTTTGATGCTTTCATCGGATTGAGCATCGCGAGCGTCAGCAGGACAAAGCCTGCCATCAGCGGAATCGCCGCACCTCTTGCGAAAAGATTTTCGTAGTACAGTGTCTCCTTTTGCATCATCGTATATAGTAAAACCCCTTCTGTCAGCATCGTGAGCAGGGTGAGTGCCGCGAGTTTTAATCCCCCGTTTCGCAGCAGCAGCTCGAAGATGGACAGATTCACTTTTAATTTTTCTTTCATATTATAATCTCCAGCATATCGTCACAGCGTTTGGCTACCGAGCTTAAATTTTCTTTCCAGAATCCTCTGAGCCTTCCCGTCCGGGCATCCTCTTTCTGCGCGATGAACGCCTCGACGCCTTCCTTGTCACTATAGTCCATAAGGTTCGTCGTCAGCCTGCCGCAGTACGCAAGCCTGCCTGCTTCAAGCACCGCAAGCTCTGCCACGCAGGACATGCCTTCGTCCGGAAGATCCCATACCGAATCATACGGCACGCCCGGAAGTGAAACATACCCTGCAATCACAAGCTTCTTTCCGTCATATTCTATGAGCGTATCTTCTCGGTCGAGAGCGTCGTAGCTTGTCAGTTCCGTCTGCAGCCCCGAACCTGCCATATCCTTATGGTACTTCCCGTTTGCAAAACGCATCACGGCAAGCTGTCCCTCATTATTGAATATCAGATATGCGTTGTCCGAGATTTCTCGGAAGCCGATTCCCATGTCCACCTCATCTCGGCCTTCCGTCAGGTCGATGAGGTCGATTTTCTGTACCCGTTTCATGTCGGAAATGCGAATCACCTCCGCCCAGACCTTCTGAGCGTCTCGCGCGATCACCAGCAGGGACTTTTCGTCCGAACTCGTTTCGATGGTTTCATAGTAGTTTGACGGGTTAAGTGGGTATACGGTCTGAAGCTTACCCGTATCGAATTTCGACTTTTCCAAATCACACGGCAGCTTGTAAATCCCGAAGCCGCCCTTGATTTTGCTCGTGTCGATGGTCTTTCCCTTCAAATCTTCTCCGTAATAGGAAACAAGATGCGCGTCGAAAAGCATGTAAAAGGCATCCTCCGTATTGCAGTACCGCATATTGAGGTCAAAAATTTCCTCGGAGTACCTCGTTCCGCTTTCATTGGAATCTCGAACATCGAAGTCCGTGACCTGTCCGCCCGAATTCACGGTGAGTTTACAAAACTTTCTTTCCTTTTCGGCAACCGGAATACGGAAAAACTCATTGACATCGCGAAGCATTTTCAGTTCTTCGTCGGTGTAGTCTGCAGCGATTTCTTCAAAGTGCAGGTAATGTCCGATGCCCCCGCTGCTGAAACTGTAATCAACCGGATAATATTTAAAAATATCCTTTATATATACGCTCTTATGTTTATATTCCCCCGGTTTCACGCCCTCAGTAAACGCCTTTGCGGTCGCTTCGGCATTCTCCGCCCACTGCACGTTGCATTTTGCAAGGATTTCCTTTTGCTTCCGCTCGGCTTCGGGTGTCTGTGGATTCAGTACATCAACCGCGCCCGGAAGCCAGACATCGTTTTGTATAAAAGCGACAGGCTCGCTCTTAGGCAGAGTCGAAAGAAGGTACGGCGCCTTTTCGTATGTTTGAAACTCTGTTTCTCCTTGCTTCGCGCCGAAATCATAAGTGCATTTCCATGCCAGCCGTTCTCCTGCGTGAGCGCCGAAGCTGAGTTTGACTCCCTCTGCGCCGGAAGTGTCTCCAAAGAGAGTTGTTTCGATGACTTCCGCGTACTTTTCCGTCTCGTTTATCTTCCCCGAAGCGTATACGAGTACGCTCAGCGAAAGTACAAACACGAGCAGCGCTAAGATTCTCGCTTTCATGACTCTTCCTCCATGCGTGCAATCGCCTTACCTACGCGGTCGGCTCTGTAGCGATAAGTTTCCTTAATAATTTCAATCAGACTCTTTCCTGATTCCTCGATTTCGTCGAGACTGAGATCGCCGATGATTTCACCCTTGTGGAGCAGAACCGCTCTTCCGATAAAGTCCGCCACTTCTTCTATCAGATGCGTCGAAAGCAGTACCGTTTCCGTCGGCTCCAGAATTCCGAGCAGAACCTTGTAGAAATCTTCGCGGTTAAACACATCATTGCCCGCAAACGGTTCATCCATGAGGATGTAGTCTGCACCCTGCGAAAGGGCAAGAAGGACTTCAAACTGATTTTTCTGTCCCGTGGAAAAGCTTCCGACTTTTCTGCGCATCGGCAGTTCGAAGAATTCCATGAGGGCACTGAATCTCTTTTCACGGAAAGTATCAAAATGCTCCTTATAAAATTCTTTGTGCCCTTCCGGCGTGAGCGCCGGGAAGAAGGAATGCTCACTCGTTGCAAAAGAAATTCTTGCGATATTTTTGTGCGTGATTTTTTCTCCGTCGAGCGTGATTTCCCCGTCGTATTTCAGAAATCCCAGAATGGATTTCATCATGGTGGTCTTGCCCGCTCCGTTTTCGCCGAAGAGACCGACAATCTGACCGCTCGGAAGCGTGAGGTTTACACTTTTCAGCGCAACTTTGCCGCTTCCGTATTTTTTATTTAAGTTCTTAATTTCCAACATCTAAAATACCCTCCATTTCTCCCATATAAAGCTCCACTGTCCCGGCCGGATACATTCGTCCGGGGTCGCGCACATATATATAATGTAATAAAGTCCGAGCATGACTGCCATTGTCAGCAAAATCACCCCGGCTTCCATCAAAGGAAGCGTGACGCACCTTCTTCTAAGCTCATGATTATCCGGCAGGCGGCGCATTGTGTAAAACGCATTGCTTCCGTTTTTGTGATAAGCATAATGGCTGAAAAGCTGAGAAAGCAGACAGATCAGCGCAAAAGCAGGAAAGGCCGTCATGCTGTACCCTAATATGTCTGCAAAATTTTCCATGACTGCCCCGGGAATGAGCTCTTTTCTGAAGCCTCCTGCTATATAGCGGTAAAGATTTTCCCTTTCCCTGCTGTAATTCACAAGGAAGGTCAGACTGAATATAACCGGGCATATGAGCGAAGTTAAAAAAGCTGTGCGCTCTTTCTCTGCGCGGTAGCCAATCGGAAGATGCCGTTCTATGAAATTTTTTATATTTTCACGCTGTTTCGATTTCTTCATCTGCCCCTGCACCTCCTTCGTCCGTATCCAGCTCTGCCTCGCCCGGGTGTTTTTCTTCAAAAAGCACGAATGCAATCGCAGTCAAAGTTATTAATATGTATGAAATTGCTTCCACCGCCATCATGCTCTCGTTGTAAATTCTTATCGAAAGCCATCCGAAGAAGCAAAGAGTAATCCACGAAAATCCGTCTCCGCTTTTTCCTTTGCGCTTAAAATAATTCCCAGCCGCCATCGAAAAGCCGAAGGCAAGAATCGCCGCAATATTACATGAAAGTCTTAATCCGTCCCGCAGCGGAAAAAGAATATGCAAAGGCCCGCACCTGTAAAACGCAACCAGAAGCCGTATCTGCGGATTCTGCGCTGTCGGTATATTGTCAGTAAAGTATGCAGCCATGGCATAGGTCACTCCCGCAGTCAGCGCCCAGAACACCGTCAAAACCATCATGATGTAAACTGCTTCCGTAATAAAAACCGGAATCGGTTTAACCTTCAGCCTTCGCAAGGTCAAATCCACCCTGCTTTTGGACGAGCCGAGCATGTCACGCGCAAACCATAAGATGAGAACGAGCGCAATAAACGACGGGAGCATTGTGTAACCCGAAACGACACTTTCAAAATAGATTGCCTCACTCTGTACCTTCTCGTACAGGAATGCTGCCTGAACGCACACGGAAAGCAGGATTGTTATGCCGACAGCAAGCGCGCTGCTCCTAAAAAAAAGATTATAAATAGATAAAAATTTTTTCATTTTGCCTCTTCCCCCTCTGTGTCCCAGTATTTTTCAAGCAGTGCAATCGCCGCCGCTTTATTGTAACCTGCTGATTTCAGAATCTCGATTGCCCGTCTGCCCCCTTCTTCGGTCAGCTCCGCCTTAATCTGCGTAATTTTTTCATCAGAAGCGCTCACGAAACTCTTCGCGCCGGAATGAGAACTTATCAGTTCTTCGCTTTCCAGCAAAGCGTATGCCTTCTGAACTGTATTCGGATTAATCCCCAAAAGTGCGGACAGAACACGTCTTGACGGCAATTCGTCTCCATAAACGATTTCCCCCGATGCAAGCCCCTGCTTGACAAAATCGACGACCTGCATATAAATCGGAGAGTTTCCGTCCATTTTCATCTTTTCAAATTCTATCATCTATGTTCTTCGCACCTCCCTGCCTCTTTTGTTCTCGCAAACCGTATCACAACCGTATTAATGAAGTAACACAGTTCTTAACCGTATTATACGAATAACACAGTTCCTTGTCAACAAAAATTTTCATAATATTTCAAAAAATCTTCACATTTCTTCACATTTTATTGACAAAACATTGGCAAACAGTTATAATGTACTTGTCGAAAGACATTCATTCTTTATTTATTTAACTTAATATTATTAAGGAGGACTTATTATGGGTAAAAAGATCCCGGTATGGCAATGCTTACTCGTTATGGCAGTAATGATTGCCGCATTAGTATGGTCTATCGTTGTCGATGACGGCGGAGAACCACATATTGCTCTTATGATCGCCGCAGCTTTTGCTGCAATTATCGGTGCTATTAATGGCTGGAAATGGAACTATATGGAACAGGGTATCCTCGCTTCCATCAACAGATCCATGCAGGCTATCTTAATCCTTGCTATCGTAGGCTCCATGATTTGCTCATGGCTCGCGGCAGGAACAATTCCTTCCATGATGTACTACGGTATCAAAATTATCAGTCCTAAGGTATTCTTACTTACGGCTTGTATCCTTTGCTCCATCGTATCCCTTGCAACAGGTTCTTCATGGTCCACAGCAGGTTCCATGGGAGTTGCTCTGATAGGTGTGGGTACAGCTCTTGGATTCCCGGTTGCTATGACAGCAGGTGCTGTAGTATCCGGTGCTTACTTCGGCGACAAGATGTCCCCGTTATCCGACACAACTAACCTTGCTCCTGCAATGGCTGGTGCAACTCTGTTCGGTCACATCAAGCACATGATTTATACTACAGGTACATCCTTAATCTTTGCGTTAATCGCATACGCAGTAATGGGATTCATGCATGCTTCCAACAATGAAGTAGACATGTCCGTTGTAGATGAAATCTCCGCATTCATCCAGAGTTCATCCAACATCAGCGTGCTTTCTCTGCTTCCTCCGATTTTCGTAATCGTGGCAGTAGCAATGAAGTTCCCGGCTATCCCTTCCTTAATCGGCGGTGTATTCCTCGGCGTTCCGTTCTTCTTCTGGAACAGAACGGCTGTTGAAACAGCTACAGGTCTTCCTCTGAAGAATTCCATTTTCACAATTTTGAACAATGGTATCTCCATGGGGCAGGTTCCGGAAGGAACAGAAGACGGTTCCGTAATCTCACAACTTGCTGACCTTCTTTCCAACGGCGGTACACAGGGTATGATGTGGACAATTTCCATCATCCTCAGTGCAATGTGCTTCGGCGGTATCGTAGATGTAACAGGCGTTATGGGAACCATCGCACAGGGTCTCCTTAAAGTAGCGAAGGGTAGAGGCGGACTGGTACTTGCAACAGAAATAATGTGCTTAATCACAAATGCCGTATGCTGCGACCAGTACTTAGCATTAGTACTCCCTGGCAGAATGTTTAAGGAAAAATTTGAAGATATGAGACTTCGTCCGGAAAACCTTTCAAGAGCACTGGAAGACTGTGGAACAATCACTTCCAACTTCTTCCCTTGGAACACTTGCGGTGCTACAATGAGAAACTTCCTCAACGTAGACTCCAGCTACATTCCATATGCTATTCTTAACTGGCTGAATCCTATAGTTTCCGTATTCTTCGGATATACAGGAATCACGATGACAAAGCTTACGGATGAAGAATATCAGGCTATCTTAGACGAAAGAGAAGAAGAAAAGAAAGCTGCATTAAAGGCTCTTGAGGCTTAATGCATTGTAATCAGTAAAAGAAATCATAATAAATAAAGAAAGTTTCAGAACCCCGGCAAAAGCCGGGGTTCTTTCATAATTTCCTCATATTTTCGTACTGAATCAGTCATACTAATTCTTGGAAACATTTTAAAAGTATTCGATGTAAGGAGTATCGGATTTATGGAAACGGAAAACATTCTTTTCGAGTTCGCAGGGGCACTTGTTTCACTCTCAGGCGCAGTGCTGAAGCTGTTGCTGCCCCTGTTGATTGGACTCATCTTAGCTTATCTGTTAAATGGGCCTGTCACATGGCTTGAAAAGAAAATTAAAAGCCGCATGATAGCGATTCTGCTCACTTATATCGCGGTAGGAGCAGCCCTTGCCGCACTCATGTACGGCTTTATCATTTTAATTATAGGTGCACTTCCGAAAGGAAATCCTGCAGAAACTTTAGCATTCATCGAAAATTATTATACCAATGCGGTTCATTCCGTTTACGATTTTCTCGGGAAATATATGCCTTCTGCCTCCGATAATACTCAAAAGCTTCTCAGAAGCCTCCAAAATCGCTTCTATGAGCTTTTTTCTCCAGCCTCTGTGCTTGCAGCCGTCTATTCACTAATCGGAGGCTTTATCAGTCTGTTCGTCGGTATCGTTGCCTCTGTCTATCTCCTGAAAGACAAGGAATTTTTCATAGGTCTCTGGGAAAAGTTCCTCTGTCTGACCATAAAGCAAAGAATGCATGGCCTTATCTGCGAAGTCATGCAGGATATCAACAAGGTCTTGTCAACCTTCATCAGAGGCGCGATTCTCGACAGCCTCTGCGTGGCTTTCCTTTCCTCGCTTGCGCTCAGCATCTTGAAAATCGAATACAGCGTCATCATCGGCATTATTGCCGGAATTTTAAATATTATCCCTTATTTCGGCCCTTTTTTTGGTATGGTTCCCGCCTTTCTTGTTGCGGCCTTCTCAAAAGGACTCTTTTACGGAATTGCCTCTGCCTTTGCTCTTTTCCTCGTTCAGCAGATCGACTCCAACTATATCTATCCCAAGGTTGTCGGCGAAGCGACAGGCATTCATCCGCTCTTCGTCCTGCTCTCCGTCAGTATTTTCGGCAGTTTCTGGGGAATCGTCGGTATGCTGCTCGCGGTTCCTGCTGCCGGAATCATCCAAATTCTCATCACGCGCCTCGCCTATGCAAAATAAAGAAAAATCAGCACCGACCTCTCCGGTCGCCGCCGATTTTTCAAAAGTTGTATATTGTTATGCAAATGTGATTACTGTACCTGTTTTGCCTTCCAAAGCGTCGATAGCTTTAGCAAGCGAAGTGATGATAGCCTTCTTATCAGGGTTTGCCTGAACAAACTTCATGCAGGCTTTTACCTTTGGAAGCATGGAGCCCGGTGCAAACTGCCCCTCTTCACAATATTTTTCAGCTTCTGCATAAGTCATGTGTGACAGGTTTTCCTGGTTCGGCTTGTTGAAGTTGATCGCAACCTTTTCTACCTCCGTGAGAATCATCAGAGCGTCCGCTTCGATGTTTTCTGCAAGAAGTTCTGCTGCGAAGTCTTTATCAATAACTGCAGCAACACCTTCAAGGTCGCCGTCTTCCTTGCGAACTACAGGGATTCCGCCGCCTCCGCAAGTGATCACGATTGTGGAATCGAATAATCTCTTAACGGAATCAAGTTCAACGATTTCAGTCGGGATTGGAGACGCAACAACTCTTCTCCAGCCGCGTCCTGCGTCTTCTTTCACGGTATATCCTTTTTCTTCTACGAGAGCTTTCGCTTCTTCTTCCGAATAGAAAGGTCCGATCGGCTTTGTAGGATTCTTAAATCCCGGATCGTTTGCGTCAACAACCATCTGTGTGAGAACCGTTGCTACCGGAATGTCTTTGCCACGCTTCTTAAGAGCGAACTTCAAAGCCTGCTGAAGGTGGTATCCGATATATCCCTGGGACATAGCTCCGCATACGTCGAACGGCATAGCCGGAGTTACATTCTTTGCTGTTTCGGAAGCAAGAAGGATTCTTCCTACCTGTGGTCCGTTGCCGTGAACAACCGCTACTTCATATCCTTTTTCGGATAAGTCAGCGATTCTTTCGCAAGTTTCTTTTACTACTGCCAATTGAGCCTCAGCTGTAGGATCTGCCTTGCCTGACTGCAGGGCATTTCCGCCGAGAGCAACAACAATTTTTTCTGCCATTTTATTATCTCCTTATAAATCGTCTCTGTTAACAGGGCAGGACATGCAGCGAGGGCCGCCTCTGCCTCTGGAAAGTTCCGCGGACGGAACAGTAAGAACCTTAATGCCCTTCTTATCCAAAAGGTCATTGGTTACATAGTTTCTTTCATAAGTTACAACCGTTCCCGGTGCGATGCAGAGCGTGTTGGAACCGTCGTTCCACTGTTCACGCTGAGCTGCCAGAAGGTCTCCGCCGCCACAGCGAATGAGGTCAACTGCAGGAACCTTGAGTTCGAGTGCCAAAATCTTGTGAAGCTCATCCTTGAGTGCGTTGAACTTCAGCTCATCCTTAGCGTCCATCGTGATTTCGTAAACGCCGAGCGGACCTTCGATTTCCGGATGGATTGTGAACTTGTCGTAGTCAACCATCGTGAATACGGTGTCAAGATGCATGAATGCTCTCGACTTCGGAATATCGAACGCCAGAACTTTCTTGAAAGAACCTTCGCGCAGGATATTTCTCGCGAAGTGTTCCAGCCCTGAAATCGTCGTTCTCTGTGATAATCCAACCGCCACGATGTCTTTGGAAAGCACCAGTACGTCGCCGCCTTCGATGGAGTATGTGTCCGTCAGGTCATACCACTGCTTGTTATCTTCCGTAGCAAAATCTCTGTTATATTTATAAATATATCTTAAAATCAAAGCTTCTCTTCTTCTCGCATCGGTATGCATGTGGTGGATATTGATTCCGTTTCCCACGCATGCACCCGGGTCACGAGTGAAGTAAAGGTTTGGCATCGGATCGGAAACGAACGGATAATCGTCGTCAACCAGATCCATTAAGGATGTCGCATCCTTTGTTTTAACTTCTTCTCTCTTAATGCCGGCAATTACCTTGCTGACCATCTCTGCAGGTGACATATCGAGCAGATAGCTGGTCATAGCGCTTCTAAGACCCTTTGAATTGATTTTGCTCAGATTTAAAAATTCATTTACGAACTGAATCTGAATTTCAGGGTTTGCCATCGCTTTCGCAGCTTCGCTCACATAGTAAACTACTTCAACGCCGTTGTCTCTGAGAACCTGAGCGAATTTGTCATGTTCTTCCTGTGCGATCTTCAAATAAGGAATGTCGTCAAACAGTAATCTTTCGATTGTAGCCGGAGTAAGTGCTTCGAGCTCCAATCCCGGTCTGTGAAGTAAAACTTTGTTTAATTTTCCGATTTCGGAAAAATTATGAATTCCAGGATACATTTGGTTTCTCCTTTCAACTGCCAATGCTCTGCATTAGCCAATAGTTGCAACCATTACAGCCTTGATAGTGTGCATTCTGTTTTCTGCTTCATCGAAAACTTTGGAATGTCTGGATAAGAAAACTTCATCGGTTACTTCGCGGATGTCATATCCTAATTCTTTCTGTTCTGCTGCCATTGTCGTGTCGAAATCGTGGAAGGAAGGCAGGCAGTGAAGGAAGATAACATCGCTGTTTTCTGTCTTGTCGAGCATTTCCTTTGTAACTTTGAACGGAGTCAGCATTCTAACTCTTTCCGGAATCTGATCTTCTTCACCCATGGAAGCCCAGATATCAGTATAGAGAACGTCTGCACCCTTCAGGCAGGCTTCGTCGGAGGATACTTCGATAACTGCTCCTGTGTATTCAGCAACTTCTCTTGCTCTCTTGATTACGTCCTGATCAATCTGGTCTGCAAGTTCCTTCGGTCCGTAAGCAACGAAGTGCATTCCCATCTTCGCGCATCCGTACATCCAAGCGTAAGCCATGTTGTTTCTGATGTCTCCGCAGAATACAACTTTAACCTTGTTTAACGGCTTAGCAACGTGTTCTTCGATTGTGAGCATATCAGCAAGAATCTGAGTCGGGTGGTCAACGTCTGTTAAACCATTCCATACCGGTACGCCTGCGTTTGCAGCTAATTCTTCAACAACGGACTGCTTGAATCCTCTGTATTCGATACCATCGTAGAATCTGCCGAGAACCTTAGCTGTGTCAGCGATTGTTTCCTTCTTGCCCATCTGGGAGCTCTTGCTGTCAAGGAATGTTACGTGAGCACCTTCGTCAAGTGCCGCAACTTCGAACGCACATCTTGTTCTTGTGGAAGTCTTTTCGAACAAAAGAACGACGTTCTTGCCCTTTAAAACTTCATTATGAATACCTGCTCTCTTCTTAGCCTTTAAATCATGCGCTAAGTCAAGCATGTATCTGATTTCTTCCGGTGTGAAATCCATTAATGTTAAGAAATGTCTTCCCTTTAAATTTACTGCCATTTTTTTCTCTCCTTTTCGTTTTCCTTTAAAATATATGTTTTCTTTTTAACTGTTTTCTTAATTAAAATATTACTATACGGTACATTTTTTAAAAGTACCAGTCTTTATCATTTTTTGTGTGCCAGTTGTTTTTTTAATTCACTCTCGAGCGTTTCCCTCAAAATCTCCATTCCCCGCGTGAGTCTTTCCTCTGTCTCAAAGGAATAGTTAATGCGGATATGGTCTCTTCCGCCGTTTTTTTGCGGGTAAAACACATGTCCCGGCAAAAGCGCCAGTCCTCGTTTATACGCCGCGTCGATGAATTCCTTGCTGTCCAGACCGCCTGGAAGTGCGCACCAGATATGAACGCCTCCCCGCGGTCTTTCATAAGAAACACCTAAATCTTTCATTTCATCCAGCGCGCTGCACACAAGCTGCTGTTTCGCGCTGTAGTTTTCGCGGAAGGAATTCAGAATGCCGTAATAGCTGCCGTCGCTCAGATACTGGGCGAGAAGTTTCTGTGTAATCCAGTCCACCGCCATCATGCGCACCGAAACCAGATAGCTCAGACTCTCGATGACTTCTTTGTCCGCCACGACGAAGGCCAGAGACAGACCCGGCACGAAGGTCAGGGAAAAAGAATAAATGTAGATTACATTATCCGCTTTGTCAAAGGCTTTCATCGGCGGCATTTTCATTCCGTCATAGACCAGTTCGGACGCCGCGTCCTCTTCCACAATAGGTATTCTGTACCGATTTGAAATTTCTATCATCTTTTTTCTGCGTTCCATGGACAAAATCGCTCCGGTCGGGTCATGAAAGCTCGAATTGACGTAAATCAGCCGTGGTTTCCGCTGCTGTGCCAAAAGTTCCACCGCCTCGCAGCTTATGCCATCTGAATCGACCGGAACCGTTGCAATGTCAGCGCCTGCCAGTTCCATCGCCCGGTAAGCGTCAGGCGAAACCGGCTCTTCCATAATCACCGTATCACCGGGTTTCACTAAAAGCATTACAACGAAATCCAGAGCCTGATTCGTTTCGCTGAGAATTTGGATTTCCTTCGTTGTCGCCTTAATTCCTTTCGTGCTTAAAAACGGAATCAGCTTCTGCCGCAGGCCTTTATCGCCTTTATACGGGCTGTAAAAATACTGCGTTTTTCCCTCTTCACAGACCATCGCCGCGATTTTATCGGCAATTTTCTTTTTATCGTAAATTCCCGGGCACGCAAGCCCGCTTCCCATGGAAATTTTTTCTTTATCGCCAAAGCGCTGAAACAGGTCGTCAAAGGTCACCGCCATATCCAGATACCGCTCGTTGATTTCCGCCTTCCAGTTGACTTTCTTTACTTTTTCTTTTTTCGGCTGTGCACCTGCAGCATTTGCTCCGGTTGATTTTGCTGAAGTCTCTGCCTCTGCCTGCGGACTCATCACGATGTAGCCGACGCCCTGCTGAGACTCCACCAGTTCCTCCGCCTTCAGCTCGCTGTACGCCTTCGACACCGTATTTCTGTGAACCGCCAAAAGCTGTGCCATCGCCCGTTCAGACGGCAGCGTGCTGCCTCCCACGAGTTCTCCCGACAGAATCTGCAGTTTCAGTTGATTGGCAATTTGTAAATAAATCGGAATTTTTGCTTCCGGGTTAATCTTAATGTTCATTGCATTCTTCTTTCATTTCTACTGCTCTGCTGCTTCCCGCGGTCTTCGATCTTCTGTCGTTTCCCGCCGTTTCTTACTGTTTCGGCGGTTTTTCGCCGTGAAACTGGTAGTAGCAGACTTCCATTCTGCCGTTGTAAAGCTTTCTGCGCCTGTCTGCCTGTCTTTCCAGCTTCTTTTCGATACTTTTATCGGCAGTTACCACGAAAAGCGACCATGTCGGGTTTTCGCGGAAAAATCTGCGGTAGGCCTCATAAATTTTTTCAATTCCCTGCTTGTCACCGATTCGCTCGCCGTAAGGCGGATTCGTGACGATGACGCCGCCGAGGCTTTTCGTCCGCATCGCTGCCACATCGGCCGCCGCGAAGCGAATACAATCCTCCACGCCCGCCGCTTCCGCGTTTGCCTTTGCCGCCTCGATGGCCGCGGGGTTGATGTCCAGCCCGAAAATTTTCGGACTGCATTCATTGTCGATTAGCTCAAACGCCGCTTTTCTTTCTTCTTTCCAAAGCTTTCCCGGAATCGCGTCCCACTCTTCGCATGCGAAGCTGCGGCTGATTCCCGGCGCGATGTTTCTTGCAATCATCGCCGCTTCAATCGGAATCGTGCCTGAGCCGCAGCACGGGTCTGTCAAAATCCGGTCTTTCTTCCAGAACGAAAGCTGAAGCATTGCCGCCGCCAAAGTTTCTTTAATCGGTGCCTCCACGCTGTGCTGCCTGTAGCCGCGCTTGTGCAGCCCCGGTCCCGTCGTGTCGAGGGTCACCGTCACGCGGTCTTTTAAAAGCGTGATTTTAATATCGTACAACGCGCCGCTTTTTTGGAAGTAGTCCACGCCGTATGCCTCCTTCAGCCGCTCCACAACCGCCTTTTCCGCTACCGACTGGCACGCCGGAACGCTTGAAAGCTTGGATTTTACCGAAGAACCGTTCATAATGAATTTCCCATCAATTGGAATCCACTCTTCCCAAGCAATTCCTTTCATCTGCTGAAACAAATCCTCAAACTCATATGCCATAAATTCCGCCATCTTAATCTGCACCCTGTCCGCGCTGCGAAGCCACAGGTTCGCTCGAACGACTGCGCGTTCATCGCCGAGGAAGGTAATCTTTCCGTCCTCAGACTTCAAAATTTTATACCCCAGATTTTCTATTTCTCTTTTCACCACAGCTTCGAGTCCGAAGGTCGCGGTTGCAATCAGTTCCAGTTTCATCTCGATTCCTCTTTATCTTTTCTTGTCTTTTCGTTCTTCGTTGGTTTTCCATTTTATTCTTGTTCTTCAAGCTCGCCTCATACGCAAAAAAAGCGTCCCGTAAACGGAACGCTGACTTTTTTAAAGATACGGTGCCCTTCTGTTAAGTGAATTACCTTCCAGTTTTTCCAGAATATCCAGGGATTTTCCGGTTCCGACTGCAACGCATGACTTCGGATCCTCTGCGGTAATCACATTTATCGCGGTTCTGTCTTCAATTCTCTTATCAATTCCGTAGAGAAGCGCTCCGCCTCCTGTAATGATAATTCCGGAATTGCTGATGTCTGCCGCAAGCTCCGGCGGAGTGATTTCGAGGACATTGTGCACTGCCTCGCAAATCGCATGCAGCGGCTCTTCCAATGCATCCATCATTTCATCAGAAGTCACTTCAACACTCTTCGGAAGCCCCGTAACAAGGTCTCTTCCCCGGCACTCCTTCGTAACAACTTCATCACGAGGAAAAGCCGTTCCGATAGTAAGCTTGAGTTCTTCTGCGGTTCTTTCACCGATGTAAAGCTTGTGCTCTTTTCTCATATATTTAATAATCGCTTCGTCGAATTTATCGCCCGCGATTTTAACGGATGTGCTCGCAACGATTCCGCCAAGGGCGATAACCGCGATATCCGTAGTTCCACCGCCGATGTCGATCACCATAACGCCGTCCGGTTTGGAAATGTCAATGCCTGCGCCGATAGCTGCCGCTACCGGTTCTTCCATCAGATATACATCCTTGCCGCCTGCCTGTGTTGCAGCCTCTCTTACCGCTCTCTTTTCCACTTCGGTAACACCGCTCGGTACGCAGACCATGATTTTCGGCTTGAAAAATCTGCCGCTTCCGCAGGTTTTGCGAATAAAATGCTTGAGCATTCTTTCCGTAATGTCATAATCGGAAATAACGCCGTCTCTGAGCGGTCTGACTGCCACGATGTTTGCCGGAGTCCTTCCGAGCATCTGTCTCGCCTCTTCGCCGACTGCGAGAATTTCGTCGGTGTCCTTATTAATCGCAACCACCGAAGGCTCGTTCAGGACGATGCCTTTTCCCTTTATATATACAAGTACATTCGCCGTACCTAAATCAATTCCAACTTCTGTCGCAAATCCCATTATATATCTCCTCTTTTCTGTTGATATTAGTTATCATTTACATTTCTCAAAACATTATATATAATTTTTCAGTTTTTTTCAATTTATTTGCGAGATTATTTGGGAAAAACATGAAAGTTTTTTCTTTTCATCACTATTTCTGCTTATTTGCCTCGACGAAACGCTTAATTTTCTTGCCTGTGGTCTTCTCAAACTCTTCTTTACGGATATTGATTCGTCTGATTTTCTTGAAGAACGGAAGACCTTCGTTGATTTTGTCAACTTCCTGCCACAGGAGTTTTTCGACCTTTTCCGGATCTTCAGCGGCTTCTTTGCCGATTACAGCCTCAACTTCTTCCATGTCAGGCTTGATGGTCGCTACGATTAAATTGTCCTGCCCTTCTTCATCCTGCGCTGCCCATACCATAGACTCTGAAACCAGATTAAGCTTGCCGAGATAGTATTCAAGCTCTTCCGGGAAAATATTTTTACCATTCTTGGTGATGATGACATTCTTCTTTCTGCCCGTGAGATAGATATACGGCCCATCAGTATAGCCGAGGTCGCCCGTGTGGAACCACCCGTCAACCAGAACCTTTGCTGTTTCTTCCGGCATATTGTAATATCCCATCATTACATTCGGACCCTGCAGGCAGATTTCGCCTATGCCGTCCTCGTTTTTATCGACAATTTTCACCTCAACTCCCGGGAGCACATGACCGATGGAATCGTTGCGCGGATGCAGATCCTGATTCAGAGCCGCCATCGGCGCGCATTCAGTCAAGCCATAGCCTTGAAGCGCCATGATTCCGAGGTCACGGAAAAACTGCAGAATCTGCGGGTCAATCGCAGCACCACCTGCAATCATCATGTCCATATTGCCTCCGAATACTTTAAGAATGTCCTTCAGAAGCAGCTTGTTAAGGTTTATGCCAACCTTGGAAGTGACTTTATTCAGCTTCAAAACTTTTTTAACCGTCTCTTCTTTGCCCTGCTTGCGGATGTTTTTCCAGATTGCCTTATACAGCATTTCGAAAATCAGCGGAACGCCGAGGAAGAATGTCGGCTTGATTTCCTGCAGGTTCTTTTGAATGTACTTCAGACCCTCACAATAAGCGATGCAGGAGCCTTTATACATCGGCATTAAAAATCCGCAGGTGCACTCGTAAGTATGGTGCAGCGGAAGAACGCTGAAGAAAGTGTCTCTTTCGTTTGTATCTAAAAGCGTCGGAGCACTCATAAGGTCGAAGCAGATATTTGTCTGCGAAAGCATGACGCCCTTGGCGATTCCCGTCGTTCCCGATGTGAAGAGCAGAATGCCCATTTCGTCCGGGTAAATTTCCGCGTCAAGGAAAGAGCGGTCACCTTCCGCAATCAGCTTTTTGCCTTCTTCAATCATTTCCGACCATGAGAAAACGCCGTCCTTTTCGGTATCCGCATTCAGGTTTACCAGAACACGCAGCTTCGTTTCGCCTCTTTCTTTAATAT
This sequence comes from uncultured Clostridia bacterium, assembly GCA_934233735.1. Classification (GTDB taxonomy): domain Bacteria; phylum Bacillota; class Clostridia; order Peptostreptococcales; family Anaerovoracaceae; genus CAG-238. The sequence goes on from CAKQGQ010000009.1 coordinate 51,542, forward strand.
CCTCAAAAATGCTTAAAAACTTCTTTGTAAAAAGAATTCCTTCGCAGTCCGCTTCTTTGATTAATTGTTCCAGCTCCGTCGCACCCAGTTCCTTGTCAAGCGGCACTACTACGCCCGTACCGCAGGTAACTGCCAGATAGGAGGATGCCCACTGATAGCAGTTGTCGCCGATGACCGCCACACGCTTGTCTTTCAGTCCGTGCTTTATCAGCGCAGTTCCGAGCGCATTCAAATCCTCGAGCGTCTGTCCGTAAGTAATCTCGCGGAACGGCTCTCCCTTCGCGAAGCGCTGCTTGAATGCAACATGATCTGCGCCGTAGCGCTGCACGCTCTTATTCATCATATCTTTCAAATCGGTAATCGGATGACTTACTTTATACATAATATCCGGGTCATCCATCGCATTGATGCTTGCGATAAAATCCTCGGCTCTTTTCAGCTCAAAATTTTTTCTTTCCTGATAGTCCATAGGGGTATTCTCTCCTTTTTATTCAATCTCTTTCCGGTCTGTTTTCCAATCTAGTATCAAATACTAGATTATCATGCAAGCCTTGTAATGTCAACCTTTACATACGTTTTTTTCTGTGATATATTATAAGTCGGAGGAAGTAAAATGATTCAAGATAAGAACCTTTTTTCGGATAAAACAATACAGGATTTTCATATCCCAAGGTGGCAGGAACTTCCTGCACTGGATTTATATATGGATCAGGTCATCGCTTTCATCGAGGGCTCGCTCGGTTCTTTCTTTGCGGCAGTCGGTGCAGCGCCTCTGACCAAAAGCATGGTCAACAATTATGTTAAGGCAAAAATCGTTGACGCTCCCGTAAATAAGAAATATCCAAAGCTGTCTTTAGCAATGATTATAGTTGTTTACATTTTAAAGAGCTGCTATTCCACCGATGAAATCGGCAAACTGATTAAGCTCGGAATCAGTTTGGAAGAGACCGAAATCACCTATGACCACTTCTGTGAAGCGATTGAAAGTGCGGTCAACCATGTTTTCGCAGGAAAAGTCTGTATCACGAACGAGGAAATTCCGGGCAGGGCGAATAAATATTTAATGGAAAACTTTGCGATTTCCTTTGCGAGCAAAATCTATGTGCAGAGGACTTTCCTCTGCAGACAGAAAAAACACTATGTCAAAAAATAAACACCTGTGAGTCGGTGCATTTCGCATGCCGACGCAGGTGTTTTTTATTTCTATAAAAGCATTCGATCGCTGTCGATGCTGAATTTTTCAATCAGCTTCTCAACCGTCATTTCTGCCCGTTCCTTACCCGAAAGCTCCATCGCGATTTTTCCGCTCTTCATCAAAATCGTACGATTTCCATAGCGGAGCGCATCCTTCATATTATGCGTAATCATCAGCGTGCATAAGCCCTCCTGCGCAGCAAACTGTGCAGTAAGCTCAAGCACCTTCGCTGCAGCCGCCGGGTCAAGCGCCGCCGTGTGCTCGTCTAAAAGCAGCAGCTTCGGCTTGGCGATTACCGCCATGAAAAGCGTCAGTGACTGCCGCTGTCCGCCGGATAAAAGCTTCACCTTTTCGGTCATGCGGTTTTCCAGTCCCATTCCCAGCATGGAAAGCTTTTCGCGGAAAAATTCTCTATCTTTCTTTGATATTCCCGCCTGCAGACCTCGCGGTTTATTTTTGCAATATGCAATCGCAAGGTTTTGTTCGATTGTCATGTCAAATGCGGTGCCCTTTAAAGGGTCCTGAAACACTCTTCCGATATGGCGCGCCCGCTTATGCTCCGGCTGCTTCGTAATGTCTTCGCCGTCCAGAACGATGCTTCCACCGTCAATCGGGAACACCCCTGCGATACAGTTCAAAAGCGTTGATTTTCCGGCGCCGTTGTTGCCTATGACCGTCACGAAGTCACCCTCATTCAGTGTTAGGTTGACATTATCCAAAGCAACCTTTTCATTTACGGTTCCGCTGCCAAACACCTTTTTTATGTTTTCCGCTTCTAAAAGTTTCTTCATTTCTGTTCGGCTCCCTTCTTCGTGAATTTCTGCATAAGCTGAAGCTTGCTGCCCTTTTCTCCGAGAAGTCCCAAAGAAAGCGCAATCGCAACAATCGCTGCAGACACGAGCTTCATATCCGTAGACTCCATGCCAAGATAAAGCGCCTGCGCCATGATAATTCTGTAAACGACCGCACCGAGCGCCGCTGCAATCAGTCTGCGAAGCAGCGTCTTCGTGCCGAAAATCACTTCACCTAAAATAACCGACGCAAGCCCGATTACCATCATGCCCACACCGCTGTTAATATCTGCGAAAGCCTGATTCTGTGCAAGCATTCCGCCTGCCAGACCTACCAGACCGTTGGAAATGGCAAGCCCCATCAGCTTCATGCTGTCGCAGGAAACGCCGCACGCCTTTACCATATCCTCGTTGTCTCCGGTTGCGCGGAAGACAAATCCCAGTCGTGTCTGCAAAAACAGATACAGAACTGCGATAATCACCGCCAAAAGCAGAAGATTCATTACAATTCCGCCGTAGGTCGGATCCAGCAGCCTGTCTGCGATTTTATAAATCGTTTCGCTCTTCGTCAACGGAATGTTCGGCGTTTTTCCCATGATTCTGAGGTTGACCGAATAGGATGCCATCATAATCAAAATTCCTGCAAGAATTGCCTGGATTTTTAATTTTGTGTGCAGAAGTCCGGTTGCCAGTCCTGCTAAAGCGCCGCCGATAAAAGCGCCGGCAAGGGCGGCAAAAGCATTGCCGCCACCCGCGCAGATTACCGCTGAAACTGCCATTCCGGTAACGATGGAGCCGTCCACCGTCAGATCCGGCATATTTAAAGTTCGAAAGGATAAAAATACTCCAAGTGCCAGAACCGCGTAAATCATACCCAGCTCCAGCGACCCTAAAAGGGCGCCAAATGTCATCATAAAATTTTGCTCCTTATTCTAAAACAGTTGCCTTTTCCAGAATGCTCTTTGGAATTTCAACTCCGATTGCATCTGCAGTCTTTGTATTTACATAGATATTCATATCGCTCATCTTAACAACTGCCATCTTGGATACATCCTCACCGCCGAGAATTGCTGCAACCATCTTTCCCGTTTCTTTGCCGAGTACCGTATAGTCAATGCCGTAGGTTGCAAGTCCGCCATCCTGTACCATGGAGTCTGCGCTTACATAGAACGGGATCTTTGCCTTGTTGAAGATTTCAGTTGCTACTGCCATCGAAGATGCAACCGTATTGTCGATTGGGGAGTAAACAACATCTACCTTATCTGCCAGATACTGCGCTGCCTGCTGCACTTCGCTCGTATTGGTAACTGTGGATTCAACTACTTCGTAACCGTTAGCTGCCGCATATTCCTTCAAACCTTTTACTACGGAATCGGAATTGTCCTCACCTGCACTGTAGAGTGCGCCGATGGTCTTGAATCCCGGAGTGATTTGTTTCGCAAGTTCCATGATTGCTTCTGCAGAAACCTCGTCGGAAGTACCACTCACATTTCCTCCCGGATTTTCGAGGGAGTCAACCAATTCTGCATCTACCGGGTCGGTTACCGCCGCGAAGATAATCGGAATTTCCGTTGTTTCACTCAGTACAGCCTGCGCTGCCGGAGTTGCAATTGCGACGATAACATCGCATTTATCCGCTACGAAAGTCTGCGCGATTGTCTTCATGTTCGTCATATCGTTCTGACCGTTCTTATAATCAATTTCCAGATTTTCACCATCGACATAACCTGCCTCAGAAAGTCCTTCAATAATGCTTTCTCTGATTGTATTCAGCGACGGGTGTTCCATCAGCTGCAAAATGCCTACTTTAAAAACTTTGTCCTGCGAGGCATCTCCCCGGCTGTCGTCTGTTCCGCAGCCCGCCATCATCGCCATGGATAATACCAAAATCATTAAAACCGTCATGAACTTCTTCGTTGTCTTCTTCATTTTTTTGTCTCCTTTTCATTTAAAAAATTTTACATGTGCACGACTTTACAAATGAAAATTTTTCTTTTCGAAAATCAAAAAACCCATCCTCGAATAATTCAAGGACAGGTAATAGCCTGCGGTGCCACCTTGTTTGATTTCGTCTCGACAAAATCCTCTCTGCAGAGTGCCGTCACACTCCTCTCCACTAACGCAGGAGTCGCGTCTCAGATACTCACGCCTATGCGCTTTCCCCTCGCCCTCAGGAGCCCATTCTTCTGAATCTGCATCTGCCCGGCTTCCATCGTCCCGGGTTCGCTGTGAGACCGTAAATCAGTTTTACTTCTCCCTCAAAGGTTTTGTTATTGATTTAATGTATATACGGAGTTTACCACTTGTTTTGTGTGTTGTCAATAGTTTTTCATAAATTTTTTAATGCTTTTTGCAAGTTTTTTGTGATATTCCCCAAATCAAAACCCGTCCGACTGTCTTATAGCAGTCAAACGGGCTTCTTATATTTTTTCTATCCGAAATAATTACATCTTTTACAGTGATACGCGGGTAACCGCCTCGGCAGGCTTTTTAATCAGCTTCTGCAGCTCCATGAGTTTCGCGCTGTCCATCGCAGGCACACCCTTCAGCCGATAAGTGATTCCAAGCTTGGCATACTTTTCGATCGCCATCGTGTGATAACCGAGCAGCTCCACCTTATCTACGAAGCGGATTTTGCGCATAAATTCGTTCAGCGCTTCCATGTCCTCCGGCGTATCGTTGATATCCGGAACAACCACATGGCGCACCCAGACGTGTTTTTTCTGCCTGTTGATAATATCAATCAGCTCGAACAAAGTCTCCTGCGAACGTCCGGTGATAATTTCGAAACGCTCCGCATCCGGGTGTTTAATGTCCAAAAGCACTAAGTCGCAGGCACGGATTGCATCTTCAGTATACGCATCGATATAGGTTCCGCTGGTGTCAATCGCACTTTGGATTCCTTCTCTTTTTAAAGCGTGTATCGCTTCTGTAAGGAATTTTGCCTGCAAAAGCGGTTCGCCTCCGCTGAAGGTCACCCCGCCTTTGCCGCCGTAATACGGCTTGCCTCTGAGTGCCCAGTGCACGATTTCCTCTACCTCGATTTTTTCTCCGCCGCCTTCGCTCCATGAGTCCGGATTGTGACAGTAAAGGCATCTTGCCGGACATCCCTGCATGAAGAAAACCGTTCGGATGCCGGGGCCGTCAACAGCACCGAAAGTCTCGATTGAGTGAATTTTGCCAATCATATTTTACTGCCTTTCCGCAAGTTCCCTGTTAGATGGATTCGTGGAAGGTTCTTGCGATAACTTCCTTCTGGTGATTCTTTGACAGGGCGTTGAATCTTACCGCATAGCCGGAAACTCTTACCGTCAGGTTAGGATACTTGTCCGGATTTTCGTATGCGTCCTCCAGAACTGCTCTGTTGAGTACATTTACATTGAGGTGATGCGCGCCTCTGTTGAAGTATCCTTCGAGAAGTCCCTTGAGGATGTCTGCTCTTTCTTCAGGGTTCTTTCCGAGTGTCTCCGGTGTGATGGAGAATGTGTTGGAAACGCCGTCCTGGCAGGTATCCCAGTCAATCTTGGATACGGAGTTTAAGGATGCGATTGCGCCGTGACTGTCTCTCTGGTGCATTGGGTTTGCGCCCGGTGCAAATGGAGTTCCTGCTCTTCTTCCGTCAGGCGTGTTTCCTGTCTTCTTTCCGTACATTACATTGGAAGTGATTGTGAGTACGGATAATGTGTGAACGGCATTTCTGTATGCCGGGTGTTTTCTTAATTCTTCGATGGTTCTTTCGGAGATCTTAACTGCGATTTCGTCTACTCTGTCATCGTCGTTTCCGTATTTCGGGAATTCGCCTTCTGTTCTGTAATCAACGATTACGCCGTTTTCATCTCTGATCGGATAAACCTTCGCATATTTGATTGCGGAAAGCGAGTCAGCAGCAACGGAGAAGCCTGCAACGCCGAATGCCATAAGTCTCTTCAGTTCGGAGTTGAGGAATGCCATCTGGGAGCTTTCGTAATCATATCTGTCATGCATGAAGTGAATGATGTTCATGATGTTTACATATAATTCGCAAAGCCATGCAAGGTAGATATTGAATCTGTTCCAAGCATCTTCGAAATCGATTGGACCGTCGCCTATCGGTTCCATCTGCGGACCTACATGTTCGCCTGTTCTTTCATCGATACCGCCGTTTAAGCCAAGAAGAAGAATCTTAGCGAGGTTGCATCTAGCACCGAAGAACTGAATCTGCTGACCCATCTGAATTGCGGATACGCAGCAAGCGATGGAGTAGTCTTCGCCGTAGAACGGTCTCATCTTGTCATCGTTTTCGTACTGGATGGAGTCCGTATCGATGGAAACCTGTGCACAGAACTTCTTAAACGGTTCCGGAAGTTTTTCCGACCATAAAACCGTAAGGTTTGGTTCCGGTGCAGGTCCGAGGTTGTAAAGTGTCTGAAGTACTCTGTAGGAGTTCTTTGTTACTTTATGTCTTCCGTCCATGCCTACGCCGCCGATACCTTCTGTAATCCACATCGGGTCGCCGCCGAATAATTCGTTGTATTCATTTGTTCTCAGGTGACGAGCCACTCTGAGCTTTAAGATATAGTCGTCAACGAATTCCTGAATCTGTTCTTCTGTATATGTACCGTTTGCGAGGTCTCTTTCCGCGTAAATGTCAATAAAGGTGGATGTTCTTCCGATGGACATAGCCGCACCGTTTTCTTCTTTAATACCTGCCAAATATGCAAAATATGTCCACTGAATTGCTTCTTTCACATCCTTAGCCGGTCCGGAAATATCAAATCCATAGCCTTCTGCCATCTTCTTGATTTCCTTAAGAGCGTTAATCTGATTTGTGATTTCTTCTGCAGTTCTGATATTTTCTTCGTTCATCACGTGTCTTGACGCGATTGTTTCGTGGTCTTTCTTCTTTTCTTCGATTAAGTAATCGATTCCGTAAAGAGCTGCTCTTCTGTAGTCGCCGATGATTCTGCCGCGGCCATAAGCATCAGGAAGCCCTGTGATGTATCCAAGGTGTCTTACCGCTCTCATTTCATTGGAATATGCCTTGAATACGCCGTCGTTATGTGTAGTTATGTAGTTAAACATATTGTCGATTTCCTTCGGCAGTTCCTGTCCGTATTCCTTTACTTCTTCTCTTACCATCTTGATTCCGCCAAACGGGCAGATGCCTCTCTTGAGCGGTTCGTCTGTCTGAAGACCAACAATGATATCCTTGCCCGGAACGATATATCCCGGTCCAAAAGCATTGATTCTCATAATTCTGCTTGCGTCAACCTTTAGAGTACCGCCCGCTTTTCTTTCTGCAACGAGCAGTTCCTGAACCTTGTCGAGACATTCCTTCGTTCTTTCGGTTGCGCCTGCAAGGAAACTTCCGTCCCCGTCATATGGATGATAGTTCAATGTAATGAACTCCTCCACGTCAATGTTTTCTGTCCAGTTGCCCGGAACAAAACCTTCCCATTCTCTTCTCATTAAAAAATCCTCCTTACTGATTAACTTTTACGCCTGTTCTCGCATTTGTGCCGTTGTTATTGTTCTTCATTGTATATTGTATACTTTTTGAGCCAATACAATTGTATCCTTTGTATACAAAATAGTCAAATGATTTTTTTACTTTTTTATGCATTTTTTTGCATACATGGTTTCTAAGTATTCTGCATGAAAAGCTGCCTGATTTTATGCTCTGTTTTCTCTTGTTTTTACGCTCGGTTAGGGCCGATTTCTCGTTGCATCCGGGGCTGTGTCTGCCCCTTTCGACTGCCCCCTTTCGCCTGCCCTCCTTTCGACTGTCCCTTTTCGACTGCCCCCTTTCGCGCTCAAAATTTCGATTTTAGATGTTCACATGGAAAATCGAGTTTCTGTTCTAAATTTTTCGTGTAGTTTTAGAACAGTAATGCAAAAATCGAGTTTCTGTTCTAAATTCGGTCGGTCGAATTTTGTCGTGTTTTGTCGTTTTTTGTCGAATATCCTCACTTGCACCCTTTGCCTTTGGGCTTTGGAATTATATTACATGTCCAAAATTGCATAAATGTAATTTTCAGGTTCTATTTTTTAGAACATAAACTCAAAAAAGTCATTTTACATCTAAAACCCGGCTGAAAATTTAGAACATGTACTCAAAATCCGGCAAAATGTTCTAAAACGCAAAAATCATTTTAAATTATCCCCCCGAAAATCCCCGGTGATATTTCCTCACCGCAAAGCATATATTGTCTTAACGAATAAGCAAGGAGTGTGTGTCTGCCAATGAAGGATTATATAGAAGAAAGAGTTTTAGAGCTGGCTCATTACATTGTAAACACCAATTCCACCGTCAGAGCGGCAGCGAAAAAGTTTCGCGTAAGCAAATCAACCGTCCATAAGGATGTAACCGAAAGACTCCTTGAGGTCAATCCGGCATTGGCCCTCGAAGTAAAGAATGTTCTGGAAAACAACAAAGCCGAGCGTCATCTGCGCGGCGGCATGGCTACCCGGGAAAAATATCTGCACGCACACAACGGTTGAAACATGCAAAACAGGCAGCCCGTCACTCGAGTCCGTCTCAAGGTCAGGCTGCCTGCCGTCTTTTAGATATTAAGCTTTTCTTTTGGTTTGCTTACTTCGTCTTGTTATATGACTTTTTCATTCCGAATGCTGCTCCCGCTGCCAGCACTGCAAACAGCAAAAGTTCCATTGTCATAGCGTCACCTGTCTTCGGAACCGGAGTTTCATCCTTCTCTTCAGGCTGCTCTTCAACATCCTCATCCGGCTGTTCAGGCTCTGCCGGATCTTTCGGTTCTTCGATAACCGGCTCTTCTACTGCGGTGTCTTCATATACAGCTGTCAGTTCGACATCTGTGCGCGGCATTATAAAGGAGAATTCCGAAGTCTCGCCTGCGTTAATTCTGCCCTGTACAACTTCCCAGCCTTTAAATACTTTGCCTTCAGCAGGGGCGTCCGCCTGCACATCAATTACGCTGCCGGAGCTTGCACGAGTCACTTCGTTTCCGAGAATGTTCAAAGCCTTTCCGCCGTTTACCTTGATGTCATAGTATTTCGCATGGCTTCCGCCGCCACCGCCGTTATTGGAGGTGTAGATGTTGGTGAAGGTTGCAACATCTGTAGGTTGTGGTTCTACACCAGGTTCCGCTTCGATTGGTCTATAATTTGAATCCACTTCCCAAAGAGCCTCTATTGTATCTTCTTCTATTATCTCGTCATCTTCGTTATCAAGAGAAATAGCACTCGTTCCCCGATATAGCGCTTGATACATTTTGCTATCATACTGCCAAGATGAGTCTGTATCCGGAACTTCTTGTAAATAAACTCCTACATCTCCACTTTGTTTCAGACAATTGATGAGAATTTTAAACTTTAAAAATTCATCTCCGGCTTTAAAATAAGTATCATAACTTTCTAATACTACCGGAATATTCGATTCAAAATTTACAAAGCTTAATCTTGCCTTGAACTGTTTGTTTTCATCTGCAGGTTCAGTTCCGGCTATTTCGACTTTTTTGTCGAGTTTTATATTAACAATTTTCTGTTTTGGTTTACTATTTTCGTATCTAACTATATTATCTTCACATTCAGGTTTAAACTCTTCACTATATACTATATATATTTTTTTGTCTTTTACCTCGTATATTTCAGGAAGCGGATTGCGCCAATATCCTTCCGGTGCCTTAATTTCCCGTAATTCGTATGTTCCATCCTGAATGCTACTAAATGCTGCGTAACCTTCCTCATCGGAGGTTGCCGGTCCGTAAACAGTACCGCTTTCAACATTTGTCAGTGTAAATGCAGCTCCCTTAAGGGGTATTATTATACTCTCATTACCTACGGTCTCATATGTATGCTTAAATACAGTAAAAGTTATACCTGTCGCCGGATCAATTTCAGGCGGCGGCTGGTTTCCGTCCCCCTCAATGGAGTCACCGCTTCCCCCTGTATTTTCCGCAAACGCTGCAAGCGGCATCAGTGTAAAGACCAGTGCAAACGCTAAAAGGATTGCAAATACTTTTTTCTTCATCTCCTTCATATTGAATTTTCTCCTTCCTATCATCAGAATAAAAGTAACTATGATTGCTATTACGGTTATTTTAACACATATACTTTTAGTATTCCAGCTTTTTCTCGTTTTTTTTGACAAACATAAATTTTCCGACACTTTTGCGGATTTTGTGATATACTTACCATTGAAAGCATGAACATGTACATATGAAAGAATCGAAACAGAAAGAGAGGATTAATATAAAATGAAAAACTCAGGAGCAGCAAAATTTATTACATCGTTTATTTACATTTTGTTCGGGCTGGCGCTGATGGTCTGGCCGCAGAAAGTCGAAAGCGTTATCTGCACGATTTTAGCGGTGTGCGTGATTATTTTGGGCGCGGCAAAGCTGGTCGGATACAGCATGATTAAGGTCGAAAGCCGGATTGCTGACGATACCAACGGTTTTGCAGTCGGTATCAGCTTAGTTATCCTCGGTATTTTCCTCTGGCTGAAGGGCACGATGGTAATTGCCCTGATTCCGTTCATCCTCGGGTTTATGATCACCTATAAGGGTCTGGAGGGCATTCAGAACGTTATCAATTTCCGCAAGTTCGGCTATGGTATGAATAAAGGCGTTTTGATTTCTTCCGCGGTGATTACTTTGTTTGGGATTCTCGTAATGATGAACCCGTTTTCGACAGCCAAGCTGCTGTTCTTCATGCTTGGTCTGGGGCTTTTCGTGAGCGGTCTGTCGGATTTCATTTCCGATGCCATCTTTACACGCCAGATGAAAAAGATAGAAAAAACAGAAACGCCGGAAGATGCCGAATAAGAATACGAATAAACGCAAAAACTGCCCGCGGCAGACTGATATAGTCCACTGTGGGCAGTTTTGCATTAAGATTTCGGTAAGTTTATGTTAATTGTTATTCTGCTTTCCAAAGTCCGTGCAGGTTGCAGTATGCGTAAACTGCTTCCACTTCATCCCCTTCACAGAGTGTGAAGCAAGCTTCCGGCTTCTTTCCTGCAGCAAGTCTTACAAGCTGGTCGCCGAGCTTTGTCTGAAGCCAAATCCATTCGATATAGTGTTCCGGAAGCATCGGGTGCTCTACACTTCCTACTGCAACGGATACCTTATTTCCTTCCACCTTATAGTCCGGTACATGCTTTTCCACAGCAGCGTCTACTGTACCTGGAACCAGTTCCTGCATCGGTTCGCCGCAGCATACAACCGGAACTCCGCTTGATTTTACCATAGCTACAATATTACCACAATGTCTGCAAATATAGAATTTCTGTTCTCTCATTTTATTATCCTCCATGTAATCTCTTGTTTTCTTATCGCCGTTTTTACCAAAATTTCAAATTAATAGTTTTCTGCGTGTACTTCGAAGTAGCTCTGCGGGTGGTTGCAAGTCGGGCAAACTTCCGGTGCCTTCGTTCCTACCACGATGTGTCCGCAGTTTCTGCATTCCCAAACCTTCACTTCGCTCTTAGCAAAAACTTCTGCTGTTTCTACATTCTGAAGAAGCGCACGGTATCTTTCCTCATGGTGCTTTTCGATTTCACCTACGAGACGGAATTTTGCTGCCAGTTCCGGGAAGCCCTCTGCTTCTGCGGTCTTCGCGAAGTCTTCATACATGTCCGTCCATTCGTAATTTTCACCTTCTGCTGCCGCAAGCAGGTTCTGAGCAGTGTCGCCGATACCGTTCAGTTCCTTGAACCACATCTTCGCGTGTTCCTTTTCGTTATCAGCTGTTTTTAAGAATAAAGCTGCAATCTGTTCGAATCCCTGCTTTTTCGCCACGGATGCGAAGTAAGTGTATTTATTTCTTGCCTGGGATTCCCCTGCAAAAGCTGCTTCAAGATTTTTCTCTGTCTGTGTGCCTGCATATTTTGTTGTCATACTCATTTTATTGTCTCCTTTTCTCATTATTTGCGTTTTTCTTGCAGTCGGGGCATCTAAAGTTGATTCTCAGGTCATAGGAATCAATCTTCTGTCCGAGCTGTTCTTCAATGGACATTGTCAAATCGTTTAGCCGTACATCGAAAATCGTGCCGCACTGACTGCAAATCAAATGGTCATGCCTCGTAGTATTGTCGTAGCGGTCGGGAAAACCCGGGTGCGAAATTCGAATGACCTTTCCGGTTTCCGCAAGACTCTTCAAATTATTGTATACGGTCGCCTGTACGATTTTAGAATTTCTTTTTTTCATTTCCATGAAAATCATTTCGGCAGTCGGATGTTCCTTAGACTTCAGTATAATGTCTAAAATTTCGTCGCCGTATTTTGACATCCCGATCACCTCATTTCATTTTTAGAATTAGAATAATTTTAATTCTTGAGTTTATAATACACGAACTTTTTTCATTTGTCAACAACTTTTTTAGAATAATTCTAATTTTTTTCTAAACTGATTTCTGAGAACATTTTTAATGCCGTTTCAATGATTTCATCCGGAAATTCGTAATTTACTGTATGGAGCTGTGCATAGGCCTGCCCGTCGCCGATGCCGAAGAATGCTCCCGGTGTTTTTTGAAGGTAGCAGCCGAAATCTTCCGACCAGCGCATAGCTTCCGTAAGCTCGATAACGGATGCACCTGCCCGCTCAGCAGCCCGCTGTACTTTATCCACGCATTCATCGTGATTTTCCGTTGCCGGGAAACGCTCGATTTCTTCGATTTGAAGTGTCAAGCCTTCCTCTGACGCTTCTTTTTCTGCCAGGCTGCGGATTTGGGCAAGATATTCATTGAAGACTGACTCTTTTTCGCCTCGTACTGTCATGCGTAAAGTTCCGTTTGAGGCGGAGACCCCATAGTTCGCACTTCCGACATCCATTCCAATCAGCGTCATCAGCACGAATCCCTTCTCTTTCTTTATTTTTGCGGTAAGCTCCTGCACGGCAAGCAGCAGCCTTGCCAGAGCATAGCCCGGATTCTTTCCTGCTTCCGGGTAGCCCGCATGGCTCGGAGTTCCGGTCATTGTAATCGCAAGCCCCGTTGACGCACACGCAAAGGTGCCGCGACGCGCAAGAACGCTTTTCTCAGGAAATCCCGGTATATTATGCAGACCGTAAATTTCCTTTACATTCTTTTCCGCAAGAAGCTTCGCGCAGATTGCAGCCCCCTCTCCGGTTTCTTCCGCCGGCTGGAAAATCAAATAAATATCTTTGTCTGTTTCTCTTTCATCAAGCCACAGTGCCAGACCTGCGAGAATCGCAGAGTGTCCGTCGTGACCGCAGTAATGTCCGGGCTTCCCGTCCTTACCGCACACAGCGTCCATATCCGCGCGAAAAGCGATTGCCCCACGCTTTTTCGGTGTCTGTCCGTCCTCTTGCGCATATTTTGTTATGTAAAACCAGCTTCCGCAGTCTGTAACATTCAAACTCGTGTTTTCTGAGATAAAATCCATAAGCAGTTTCTTTGTCTTCGTCTCGTGCATGGATTTTTCCGGAATTTCGTGAAGTTTTTTTCTTAATTCTTTTGTTTTTTCAATAGTATCTCTTTTCATGTTTTCGCTCTCCCTTCTGCTTCTTCGCTAAGTTTAAGACGAAACACTGAATGTGTCAAGGTTTAACAAAAAAAGGGACTTTCTTTTGCTGCGATTTGTGATAAAATATTGTTATGATGAAATTTGATATGCACTGTCATACAAAAGGAGGCTCCATCGACTCGAGTGTCAGCGTGGAAAGATATGTTGAGCTTTTATCGGCTCAGGGTTTCGATGGAATATTAATTACCGATCATGATTCATATAAAGGTTACCGCAAATGGCAGAAGTCAAGGAAAAAATCCAAAGGAGGGGATTTTCGCGTGCTTGCCGGGATTGAATATGATACGAAAGATGCCGGGCATTTTCTTGCTATTATGCCGGATCATCTGCATTTGAAGATTTTGCAGGTTCGCGGCATGCCCGTAGAGCTCTTGATACACATCGTTCATACTTTCGGCGGTATTTTGGGACCTGCTCATCCTTTCGGAACGCGCAGTTCCAGCGCCATGTTTTTTAAGAAGATGAAGCAGCATCCTGAGATTCTGCAAAAAGTTGACTTCATCGAAGGCTTCAATACCTGTGAAAAGAAAGAATCCAACTATCTTGCGACTTCGCTTGCAGAGGAACTGGGCAAGCCATGCATCGCAGGTTCGGACGCACATGACGAAGCCTATGTCGGAATGGCTTACACTGTGTTTGATTGCGATATATCGTCTAATAACGATTTAATTAGAGCAATCCGCGAGAGACAGATTGCACAGTGGGGCGGCAGAGTCCGTGGCTACACGCGCAAAGCCAAGATGAAAGATTCATTTTACAGCGTCTGGGGCTTCAAGGCTTACAACAGAAGTCTGGGTGTTTTATTTGCTCCATACAGAAAATATCGAATTAAAAAACTAAAAACTTCCGAAGTTTTATAGCGGATGCTTTTTCCCCATCCGGGACGATACGCTGTGATAAACCAAAAGAGCCTGCATGAGCAGTCAAAACAGGACTGCCCGGCAGGCTTTTCGTATTTCTTTAATGTTTTAATATCAGACATCAATATCCAAAGGTTTATCGATTTCTTCACCTACATATTTGCCGTTCTTTCTGCGCTGCTTGACGCACTCCGTCAAAAGATATTCAATCTGTCCGTTGACGGACCGAAAATCATCCTCCGCCCACGCGGCGATTTCCTCAAATAATTTCGCGGATATTCGCAGCGGAACTTGTTTCTTTTCTGCCAAAGCTTCACCTCATGTTTGTCAATTTATTAATACAAGGAGCCGGAATTTACAATCGGCTGCGCATCGTGACTGCCGCAAAGCACTACAAGCAGGTTGGAAACCATCGCTGCTTTGCGTTCCTCATCCAGATCCACAATTCCATCCTCGTCCAGTTTTTCAAGCGCCATCTTCACCATGCCGACTGCGCCGTCCACAATCATCGCGCGTGCGTCAACAACTGCGCTCGCCTGCTGTCTCTGCAGCATTACAGCCGCAATCTCAGGCGCATATGCCAGATAAGTAATTCTCGCTTCCAGAATTTCAAGACCTGCCTCATTGACCTTGGACTGAATCTCGTCTTTGATTCGCTGCGCAACCACTTCGGAAGATCCTCTCAAGCTGCCTTCATCCGCAATCCCATCTCCGGTCGTATCGATTCCCGGCGCAACATCGTAAGGGTAAATTCTTACAATGTTTCTCAGAGCGGAATCACATTGCAGGCTTAGATATTCTTTAAAGTTATCTACATTGAAGACTGCCTTCGCGGTGTTCTGCACGCGCCACATAACCGCAATCCCGATTTCAACCGGATTTCCGAGACAGTCGTTAACCTTCTGCTTGTTGTTGTTCAGCGTCATAATCTTCATCGAAATCTTCTTGCCGCCTGCTTCAACAACCTTTGCTGCTGTATCGCTTCCTGCAAGCGCCAAACCAAGCGCGTTCTTCTTGCCGCTGTCCACATCGCCGGACTGATTCAGCTTCGTCTGCGCCGCCGGGTTCACACCACTGCAAAACGGATTAACGAAGTAAAAGCCTTCGCCCTTCAGTGTTCCGTAATACTTTCCGAATAAGGTCAGTACTAAAGCCTCCTGTGGTTTCAGTATCTTAAGTCCGAGAAGCGGAATCCAGCCGAGAGCAAGCCATGCGATGCAAATAAGGACGATTGAGCCTCTCATATAGGATGCAATTGCGAAAACCAGGCCAATGCCCGCTGCTAAAAACAAAGCGATTGTCAAAAGCAGTACCAACATTCCATTTTTCTTACCTTGTAAAACTTTTTCTTCCATATTTCATTCCTCCCTTTTGTATCTTTATGATATCATTTTGATATCATAAAGTCAAGAGAGATTTTCTTTTACCGAAAAATTTCATAATTTGCACCAATTATCAAGTAAATTTAAAAGTTTTTTGCACCTACACCATGGTAAATCCCATAATTTTATGCACCTCTTGACATTTTTGCCGCCGTGCCCTATAATCGATTACAACTTGAGTGATTGCAGCTTCTGCTGCAGCCGGATAAAATTAGAGGTGCAAAATGAAAATAACATTGAATCCAAACGAAGAAATTGTCAAAACTGTAAAAGAAGGGCTTGAAAGAACCGGCGGCTACTGCCCGTGCCGACTTGAACGCACAGAAGCCACCAAATGCATGTGTCAAGAATTCAAAGACCAGATTAAAGACCCGAACTTTGAGGGCTACTGCCACTGCATGCTTTACTACAAATCACTGGCAGACTAAACACCGCATCATAAACGGTCATTTGTATTATTTTTCTTATACACCAGCCAGCCTATCAAAAAGCTGTTCGTCAAAAGGTATGCAAGAAAGCCCTTTTTCGTTGCATCCTTTTCTTTTTCTGTCTTGTATTTCATCGACTGCTTGACGAAATAGCCGATTACAAGCAGAATGATTACCAAGAAAGCAAGGGATATGATTGATAGTTTCACGTATAGTTCACCGCCTTTGCTGTCAAAACTTCTTTCTATGATTTTATCTTTTCACAGGCATGCTGTCAAGAACCCTGCCGTCAGAAACGGTAATCAGGCACTTTACCTAAGCACTTCGAATTCCTTTCCTTGAATCTCCCCGACGATTCCTATATAATGATGTTACCACATAAAAACATCGGAGGAAAGCAACATGCCGAAGCGAAAGAAAAACCTGAATATCACCTACATATCCGAGCGTCTGCAGGAAGGTCTGCGGCCCATCTCGCATTGCGCTCTATCGACCGTCGTTGCGCCGATGGGTTACGGCAAAACCACCGCCATCAACTGGTTCTTGTCCGAACGCGCAAAAGCTGAATCCGCAAAGATTATACGCATCAGCGTTTATTCCGACAATCTTGTGGTTCTCTGGAAAAGCGTACAGAAGGCTTTCGAGCGTGCCGGATTTTCGTTTCTGCAAAATTATGCATGTCCGTCCGATGACGCTGGAGAAAGTCTTCTTGCAGACGACCTCTGTCACGAGCTGGCGGACGACTTGCCTTGCTACATCTTTATCGACGATTTCCACCTGCTTACCGACAGCCGCGTGGCCGATTTTCTCTGCACGCTTGCAGACCGTCTGCCTTCCAATGTTCATCTTCTGGTCGCAGGTCGTGACCGTTTTCTGTCTGCTCCTCAGCTCATGCGGCTCGGAAACCGGGTTCACTCCATCGGTGCCGATCTGCTCCGCCTGAATCATACCGAACTGTCTGTCTACGCACACCGCTGCGGGCTTTCCCTTACAGAAAAGGATATGGAGCAGATTTTGAGCTCCACCGAAGGCTGGTTTGCGGCGGTTTATCTGAATCTTCGCACGCTTTTGGAGCATGGAGCTCTCCCGGACGGCAATTCCGATATTTACACCATGTTTACCGAAGCCATGATTCATCCTCTCCCTGCGAAAAAGCGTGAGTTTCTGGCCGTCATGGGACTTTGCGACGAGTTCAGTGCGGAAATGGCGGCTTTTGTTACGGGAGATGCCGAGGCAGAGCAAACCATTACGCTTTTGACCGAGCAAAACGCATTCGCAAAACGTTTATCGGACGGAAAAAACTATCGTTTTCATCACATGATGAAGGAATGTGCGCAGCGAACCTTCCATGCGCTGCCGGAAGAAAAGCAGACTGCCTATTCTGAGCGGCTGGGGCTTTGGTACGAAAAGCACGGTCAGTATCTTCATGCAATGGCCGCTTACAGGCAAAGCGGAAATTTTGATGCATTGCTGTGCGTTGTCCGCGACGATGCGGGAATTCTGCTTGCCTCTCTCCACCCGGAAACCGTTTTAAGCGCCCTCGACGAATGTCCTGCGGCGGTTCTGAAAAATCATCCTTTGTCGGTTCTGGTTCTGATGCGAAGCATGTTCAACTGGCGGCGGATTCCGAAGATGATGGAACTAAAGCAGCTTTTGATGACTGCGATCGAAGAGGATCCCGAAATGCCGCAGGAGGAGCGTGGCAACCTGCTTGGCGAATGTGACCTGATTATGAGTTTTCTTTGCTACAACGACATCAGCGCCATGAGCCGACTCCACCGGAGTGCGAGCGAGCAGATGTCCCGCCCTGCAATCAGTATTCAGAAGACAGGCGGCTGGACCTTCGGTTCTCCGTCGGTTCTGATGATGTTTTATCGGGCACCCGGCGAACTTGCCGGGGAACTTGCCGAAATGGATGACTGCATGCCCCACTATTACAAAATCACGAACGGACACGGACAGGGTGCTGAAAAAATTATGCGCGCCGAAGCTGCATTTATGCAGGGAAATTTCACGGACGCAGAAATCGCTTTGGAAAGTGCCTATGCACAGATTGCAGGAAACGGACAGGAAAATATGACTTTATGCTGTGATTTTCTGGCATGGCGTCTTTCGCTTTGCACGGGCTTTCAGCCGTCATGCACCGCAGAAGAACGCACGGCGCAGCTTCTGCAATATCACAATGCGGCTTGGCTGAATATTTGGAATGCTTCCCGCGCCTATTATTATGCACTGCTTGGAAATACCGGCAAAATTCCTGAAATCTTTGCCTCCCACATGCTTTCCTCCGTCAACACCCTTGCGCCCGGAAAGCCTATGATTGAAATGATTGAAAATCAGGTCTATCTGGCTCAGGGTGCATATGCAAAGGTGCTTGCCCGCAGTGAAGTACAGCTTGCGATGTGTAGTGAAATGCACTATGCGCTCGTGGCTCTGCATATTCAAATTCAGCAGGCGTCAGCTTATGAAAGACTGGGAAAACGCCCGGAAGCACGCAAAATCCTGGAAACTGCGCTTGAAGCCGCCGCGCCGGATGAACTTCTGATGCCTTTTATCGAAAATTATGCTTATCTAAAAGACCTGTTAGAATTGGATGAACTGTTGGAAAATGACTTTGTTCTCCGCGTTATCGATCTTGGAAAAAAGCTCGAACTCCGAAAGAAACAGCTGCGTGCGCAGTCTGCTCGGCCTGCAGTCTTCGCTACCTTGACGGAACGGGAATATGCAATCGTGCATCTCATGGCGGAGCGTCTGAGCAATCGGGAAATTGCCGAAAAGCTCTTTCTTTCCGAGGGGAGCGTGAAGCAGTATGTGAGCCAGATTTACGCGAAACTCGGCATTGACGGCGATACCCGCACCAAGAAAAAACGGCTGATTGCCCTCATGCCGGAGAAAAACTAACCATTGGTTAATATATTTTTTATAAAATCCATCGTATACTATCGGTATGGTGGATTTTTTTATGCGATAGATGCGGGAAGGAGGGAACGCATTGGAACGAAAATATATCGAATCTGTGAAGCCGCTCGGCGACCATATTCTGCAGGTGGACTTTTTGTCCGGCAGCCGGCTGCTCCTGAATATGAAACCGTATCTGGACAGCATCCGTTTCCGGCCGCTCAAAAGCCCCCTCGTCTGGCAAAGCGCAGCCACAAACGGCCTGTTTGTACGCTTTGAGAATGTGGAACTGAGCCATGACGAAATCATGGTAATGGCGGAACAGGGAAATCCGATTATACAGCAATAATTTTACAGGAGGAAAATGATGAAAAGAAAAATTTTAAGCATATTGCTATGCATCGCAGTCTGCATCACGATGATGCCGATGGCAGCGTATGCGGCAGATATCAGTACCGGTATCAGAATAGCCGGCACAACGGTAACTTCAGAGGGAAATGTCACGGGGGATAATATTACGAGTGGCACTGTATCTTATGAAGTTGAAAACGAGAATCGAATCCTGACACTCATGAATGCAACAATCAATGGCCAGATTTACATCACAGGCAGTGACCCGGTCACGATTAAAATTGAAGGTACGAACACAATTACAGGACCCTCTGGAAGTACAGCTGAAGATTCCGGAATTTACTTGACCACTGCCAAGCTGACAATTTCAGGGGATGACTCTGATGCCAGTCTGCAAGTCACATCAAACGGCTCGACTGCAATTTACTGCAATTCCAGTATATCTTTCAAAAATGTGAACGTAACAGCAATCGGAGTACCCGGAATTGAAAATAAAAGCGGAAGCGTCCAAATTGAACAAAGCATTATTTCTTCAAATAAAATGACAACAGCAACCGGCATTATAGGCGATAACATTGAGATTACAAATGCTGAAAATGCTTCTGAATTTAAATCCGGAGTAACGAAGTTCCTTGTTTATAAGGATAGAAATATTGATGGCGGTCGTTTCACCATTAGCAACCAAATTGTTGACTACCAATTAAAACTTTTCGGGGATATAGATGTAACATCGCGTAATGTAGACGATCTCCTGAATCTTTATTATCACTCGGGCGTGAGCGACAACACACCCCTCAAGGGCAAGTTATCCTACAATCCGAAATCAAGCACACTGACGCTAACAAAAGCAGTTAATACGTATAATTTTAATTATGGCACTACATCCGCCATAATCAAAAGCGGCGCACCGCTTACAATTTCCTTAAATGACGTGAACAGCCTTAAAAACTCCGGGGAAGGTGGGGTAATCTCTGCTGCAGAACCTCTGAAAATAACAGGTGTCGGCAGTCTTAGTGCTGAAAGCAAGAACAGTTTCGCCATAAAGTGCGAAAAAAATCTGAATGTTACAGGCAGCACCATAATCGCAATCGGTAAAACGCACGCGATTGAAAGCGGCAGCATCACCATTAGCGGCGGTACGATAAAAGCAAAGAATGATCCGGAGCAAGGTGATATCGTAATAAAAACGGCAACGCCTATCACAGCAGCGGATGGCATGACGGTTAAACTTATAAACTGTAAATATGCTGAAGATGGAAGCGGAATTCAAATTATAGACAGAAATGCAAATGATGGCTTTGCAGAGATCCAAGTGACTGAAAAAACTCCGGCAGCCGGCGGCGTCGCAATCAATGCACAAAATTTCCCGGATGCCACTTTTAGAGGAATTGTCAGCAAATTTGACGAGAACAACGACAGCAGCCTGAGCGCGGAAGAAATTTCCAAAGTCACAGAAATTACTTGTCTGGCTAGCGGCATCAAAAGCCTTGTCGGGATTGAGCATTTTACTGGCCTTAAAGAACTTTATTGTTATGACAATCAACTGATGACTTTAGATGTCAGCAAAAATAAAGAGCTTGAGATCCTGAATTGTTTCAGGAATCAGCTGACTTCACTGGATGTCAGCCAAAACACAAAACTTCGCTCTTTCAACTGTTCGGAAAATCAACTGACTGAGCTTCATTTAAACAGCCAGCTGAAAATGCTGTATTGCCAATATAATAATCTTGCGGCTCTAGATGTTTCTTCCAATCCGAACATGACAGATTTAGATTGCTCTAAAAATAAGCTTGCAGCACTGGATGTTACGAAGAACACGAAGTTAGAAAGACTCGACTGTTCCTATAATCAGTTGGCTGCACTTGATGTCAGCAAAAATACCGAATTAAAGCGGCTGAATTGTTACGATAATCTGCTGACTGCTCTAGACATAAGCGCGAATACCGCACTGACGGATTTAAACTGCAGCAAAAATCGTTTGACCGCGCTGGATATTAGTTCGGTACCAACGGTCTATGTAAACTGCGCGGACAATGCTTGTCCGATTATCCTTACTGATACTCGAACTTTTGACCTCTCAGCTCTGCCAGCATTTGCTGTAAGCAAAGCAGGCAATTGGATTGGCGGATCGGTTGACGGCAATATTCTGACAGTTGATGATGCCAACATGGTAACCTACACCTATGACTGCGGAGGGAATAAAACTGTCACTTTCAAATTGTCAGTTTATACGGCCGAGGAAATGAGTTTTACTCTGAGCCAAAGCGGAACTTACGAATTCCCTGCCCTGACTTCCGGATATACCACCGTAGTTCCGCTTGATGTCACGATTACCAATAACGGAACTAAGGACACGGGCAGTTTAACGGTTGCAGCAAGCACTACAGATTTTGAAATCCTAAGCGGCAGCATTGAAAATATTCCTGCCCTTAAAACGGCAACCTTCTGGATTCAGCCAAAACTCGGACTGTCCGCCGGTAATTACAGCTGTGATATCACCGTAAGCAACGGCGCTATACAGCAGAGCTTCCGTGTAACCCTAAAGGTAACCGGAAACAGCGGCGGCTCCTCCGGCGGCTCTTCCGGTAGCTCCTCCTCCGGCGGCAGCTATACACCGGTTCAAAAACCGGATGTTCAGCCGGTAAGCGGCGGCAAGACCGAACTTTCCAAGGACGGCAGCACGCTGGAAATCACTCCGGATGAAGGCATGGAAATTGGCACAGTTACCGTAAACGGCAAAGAAGTCACCGTTAAGGACGGCAAACTCACAGGCCTCAAGACAGGCGACAAGATCGAAATCGCCTTTATCGCCAAGGCTCCTGCCAAGGTAGAAAACGATAAAAAAGCCTCCGCTAAAGTTAAGAAGCTCGGCCTGACAGTCAGAACTTCCAAGGACGCAGATAAGAACATCAAGGCGACCGTTCAGACTGACAAAGCTCTTGCGGCTGTAATCAAAGAACTCAAGGCGGCAGGCTATACCGTAAAGTATAAATTCTACCGCTCCGAAAAGAAAGCATCCGAATACAAACGCATGCTTATCAAAAATACGAGAAGCTATCTGAACACAACCGGCAGCGAAGATACGCATTACTACTACAAAGTACGACTTGCAATTTACGATAAAAACGGCAAACTGGTTGCTCAGACAGCACTGAAACAGTGCGACGCAGGACATCGTACCTGGACGAAATAACAGCATAAAAAGGGTGCGGCTCAATATAAGGGCTGCACCATTTTTTTAATTCAAAACATAATATTTATAATTATTTATTTTTCCAATGATTCAGGTTCGGAACGACTGCCTCCATGTGCGCGCGCACCTGTTCTTTCGGCCATTCTTCGCTCGCCATGTGCTCCAACTCGGAATGTTATTCCATATCTTCATCCAGCAGCTCTTTCAAAATCCGCGCCCTGTCATTCAAAAACATATCGGTAATCCGATAGCTGTCCGTATCTTCATACGCACACGGGTGAATCGTTCCCCTGTCAAATGACAATATTTCCGCCTCCGGCAACCCCAGCAAAATCGGCGAATGAGTCACGATAAAAAACTGCGCGCCCTGTTTTCTGCACCGGTCAAGCTCGACTAAGAGGGTGAGCTGTCTCTGCGGCGATAATGCTGCCTCAGGTTCATCCAAAAAGAACAACCCCCTGCCGTTAAAATTGTTTTGAAACATCGTGAGAAAG
This sequence comes from uncultured Clostridia bacterium, assembly GCA_934233735.1. GTDB lineage: Bacteria > Bacillota > Clostridia > Peptostreptococcales > Anaerovoracaceae > CAG-238. Next base: position 74,638 of record CAKQGQ010000009.1, read on the forward strand.
CTTTCGCCGTGCGACTGTTTGTGCAGGTTCAGCGAGCCGCCCATCGATTCTCTTCCGTACTCTTCTTCCTTCGTGGCAACATTGTAGAAACTTTCGGCACGCAAAAAATATCCCCACTTTGCCCTGCCAATCCGCGACAGCCTGACAGCCTCACAGAGTTCAGAGTGCGAGTCATAGGTGGAAAAAGAGTAATTTTTCGTTCCGCCTTCCGGATTAAACCCCTCGGCGATTGCCATCGCCTCCAGCAGCGTCGACTTTCCGCTCCCGTTTTCACCAACGAAGAAAGTAACGGGCTTATGAAAAGAAATCCGTTCGAGCCCGCGAAACGCCTCTATACTTTTCAGGTAGCTTTCCTCACTTACACTGTCCCAATCGAAAAAAATATCTTTGATAAACATGTTACCCGCCACTACATTTTATCACTGTGCTTATTCATGCCCGTGACACTGCTCGGAAGATCATTCATTACACCGACAGGCGGAATATCGCCTTTAAACGGCTGATGGGTCACCTTCCGATAGATGAATCCGCCAATCAAAACACCCGCAATCAAGATTAAGTACCAATTTTCAAGGATAAACTTCAAAACTTTCATCATTTTTATAACCCCCTTTTACACTTGCTTTGATCTTTGCAAAAATCTTATTCTTATCCTAATTATACTTTATAAGCCCATGCTGACGCAACTTTTTTATGTGACTTTCGGCGGTGCACCCTCTCCCTTTTGCACTCTTGTGTTTGAACTTTGTTAAAAGATATGCTATTATAGCAGGGACGCAATTAAAAAAGGAGAACTTTTTATGGAATTTATCAGCAACTTTATTAACAATTTTATCAACGTTGTGAGCGGCATCCTGTACCAGCCGTGGTGCGTTCCGCTGATTCTGCTTGCCGGCGGAATCACTCTCACCATACGCTCAAAATTCATTCAAGTGCGCTTGTTTACAGAGTGTTTCAAGGTTATAACCGAAAAGCCCACAACGGAAGGCGGAATTTCGTCCTTCGGTGCTTTGATGGTTTCAACGGCATCCCGCGTGGGTACCGGCAACATCATCGGTGTTGCGACCGCAATCTGTGCAGGCGGCGCGGGCGCCGTGTTTTGGATGTGGATTACCGCAATTATCGGCGGTGCTTCCGCTTTCGTCGAATCCACTCTGGCTCAGATTTATAAGAAAAGAAATGCTGACGGGACAAGCTACGGCGGTCCGGCGTTCTATATGAAGGACGCGCTCAAAAAAAAGATGGCTCGGCGTACTCTTCTCATTCTTAATCATCCTCACCTATGCCGTAGGCTATAATATGCTTGCCGCTTACAACCTTCAAGATACCTTCTCCGTATTCGACTTCTATGTCAAGGACACCACGCCTGTAATCATCGGAGCAATCCTTGCGGTACTGTTTGGCATCATCGTTATCGGCGGCGCGAAAAGACTGACCAAATCAACCGAAATCATGGTTCCTTTTATGGGCATCATTTATGTGATCGTTTCCCTCGTGGTTTTGGTTTTAAACGCAGACCGTTTAGGCGAAATGTTTGCTATGATTTTCAAAAGCGCATTTGACTTCAAGGCAATCTTCGGCGGCTTTGCGGGCTCCTGCATTATGAACGGCATCAAGAGAGGTTTGTACTCCAACGAAGCCGGCATGGGTTCAGCTCCGAATGCTGCAGCGACCGCGGATGTTTCCCACCCTGCAAAGCAAGGTCTGGTTCAGATGCTTTCCGTTTTCATCGATACCCTGTTAATCTGTACCGCTACCGCATTTATGTGCCTGTCCTCCGGCGTTTCCTTCAACACGGAAATGAGCGGCGCAGCATATGTGCAGACTTCCATGGCTGAAAACCTCGGGGCATTCGGACCGATTTTCCTGTCGGCAGCTATGTCTCTCTTCGCATTCACAACCTTAATCGGAAATTATTCCTATTGTGAAGGCTGCTTGAGATTCATTCTAAACAGGGATATAAGCAAAGGCGGACTTCTGACATTCAGAATATTTGCTACAATCCTCGTTTTCGTTGGCGCGATGGCAAGTGCAGGCACGGTATGGAACCTTGCTGACATGACACAGGGTCTGATGGTAATCGTCAATGTACCTGTAATTCTCATTCTTGCAAAACCCGCAATGCTCTGCCTGGAGGACTACTGCAGGCAGAAAAAAGAAGGCAAAAACCCTGTATTCATTGCTAAAGACGCAGGAATCGACGCTGAGCTTGATTTTTGGAAAATTTCCAATCACCTCTTGCAAGGAGAAAAGATGCGCGATATAATATGATTAAAAGGCCGCGAAAAGCGCGGCTTTTTACGGCATGTAAGTTAGCTTTGGCTAACCTAAAATCCGTATGTATATCGGTTAGACAGTGCTAACTAATGAAGGGTATTAGGAATGAAGAAACGCAGCAGATCACATCGAAGCAAGTACTGCTACAATGCGAAGGAGGTGATACCGATATGAAATACAAAATCGAAAAAAACACAGTACAGGAAACGTTGATTATTCCATTGTATTCCCGAAAGCTGTGCTCGGAGCTGTACCCGAACATCTATCGGGATGAGGCGGCGGTACGCCTGATCGACCAGCTCGACTATGACTTTTCAGATGCGGAGAAAAACTCCCGCAGCCTGATGCAGCGTTTCGGCGCGCTGGAGGTCGCCATGCGTCAGAATGATCTCGCCTTTGAGGTACGGGACTATTTGAAAGATCACCCCAAAGCGGCGGTGGTCAATCTGGGCTGTGGGCTTGACGGCACAGGGAGAGCCTGCGACAACGGCAGCTGTAAAATTTACAATCTGGACTTTCCAGATGTGATCGCCGTACGGAATGAACTGCTGCCTGCCGGGAACCGGGAACAAAATATCCCCTGCGACCTGAAGGACACGGCGTGGTTTTCGCAAATCGATGCATCGAACGGTGCGGTATTCTTTGCCTCCGGGGTGTTCTATTACTTTCTGACGGAGCAGGTCAAAGCATTGGTTCAAAAAATGGCGGATGCTTTCCCCGGCGGCACACTGGTGTTTGACGCGGCGAACCGGACGGCGGTAAAGATGATCGCGACATGGATCAAGAGTGCGAAAATCAAGGATGTGGGCGCATATTTTGCGGTTTCGGACGCAAAAAGCGAGCTTTCCCCGTGGGACAGCCGCCTGCAGGTCACCAGCCGCGGCTATATGCTGGGCTACAACGATCTTCACGACCCCTCCGTCAGCGGCTTTTTCCATTTTCTCGCAAAAGTTGGCGATGGAATGATGAAAATGCAAATCGTGAAAATAGAATTTTGAAAGAGGTATTTTAAATGAAACACACGCACTTTGTTTTCCCCGACGGTATGCTCAAGACCATGCTTCCTGTCGGCTCGGCAAAAGTGACCTATTTCGGAATGCCCATGGGCATGTGGACGCTGTTTGCGCCGTCGTTCAGAAAACAGCTGACAGCGGTGTTCGGCTATGATACGGACAGGGCAAAAGCGATTACGAAAAAAGCGAAGCCTGCATACAGAAAGATCATTGACGGTTTGCCGGAGTTCGAAAAAGGCGACCGGTTCAAAATGAACCTTGTCAACTGCGCGATGATCGGTGCGTTCATTCTCTCCATGCCGGAGCGTCCCGATGTGAAACGGCTGAATATCGTGGTTAATGCCAATGCCAAGACACCGTATCTTGCGTTTTGCAAACCATGCGAAAAAAGGCTGCTGATAGTCGCTTGTACTGTCAACAGCCTTTTTGTGGGCAATCCTGATCCCGATGCTTTTGCTTTATTCTTTGAGATCAGCGTTTTCTGATGGGAACATAGATATAGGTTTCTTCCCCCAGGTAATACTCAAAATCAAACTTGGTGTGATCAAAAACATATCCGCTGTTGTCAAACCAGTCGTTGAAAATAAAGCGCCATGTCTTTTTTACATTCTCGTGCAGCGCAGAAACATCCGCCCCTTTGGCAACCCGGAATACGGCATACTCTGCTTCCGGGATATCCAAGGTCTCCATACCGGCTGGGGCAAAGCTTTTGCTCTCGACCACCGGTCCAAAGAAGTAATAAAGCTCATCACTCATTCCTTCGGGGTGCATCCACAATCCGACCTCACCGCGGCCGGCAGCACTGAGTTTCGCGTAGTCCTCCTTGCTGACGCCGGAGAAATCTTTCCCCACCCAGTAGGCACCATTCTCACGGACATCAATTTCGCTTTCGGGTTTCAGGACATATCCGACCGCTGTAAAAGCCGGAAAATCTTTTATTTCTGGTTTCATAACAAATTTCGCTCCTTTCAGTTTTTTATACACCGATGGTGTAATTCCGAATTTTCGGGTGAAGGCGCGGGTGAATCCTGACACGGTATCAAAGCCGGAATCCATCGCAGTCTCCGTAACGCTGCTTCCGAGCATCAACTGCCTTGCCGCCGCACACAGACGCCGATCCCGCAGATATTCCGCTACTGCCATGCCGTTAACACTTCTAAACACGTGGCAGAAATGGTAGAAGGAGTACCCGAATTGCTCCGCCAGCTCTGCAGGCGTCAATTCCTCCTGCAGATGCTCTGCAATATAGTCCCGGCATCGAGCCATATCCTCTCTGTAACCCATTCGCTTCACCACCTTTGTCTGTATTTTATCACATGCTTGCCTTATTTGCTTTTCCATTCTTGCGGACTTCCAATGAATGAACAAAGTTTTAGCAGGCCGTGTTCTTCATGAAAAAATTTGTATTTTTGTGCGACGAAGTATTGATTTTTTTGCGCAAGGTGTTATAATCGGTATATACCGAAAACAAAGGAGGGATATCCATGCCAAGACCGCCACGATGCCGTCGAATTTGTGGAATACCAAAGATTGATGCATTCTGTCCCAGTGGAAACAGACGCACTGAGCCAATCCTGCTGACCCTGGATGAATACGAGGTTATTCGACTGGTTGACTTGGAGCAGCAAACTCACGAGCAATGTGCCTCGCAAATGGATATTTCCCGCTCCACAGTGCAGGAAATTTACGAAAATGCACGACGCAAGATCGCAGCGTGCCTTGTCCACGGCAGACCACTGCACATCACAGGGGGAAGCTACCGCATCTGCGGGGGACAGGAGGCCGCCAACTGTGGCCGCTGCTGTCGGAGCCAAAAAATCAATACAGAAAAATATAACAATCACAAAGGAGATTCCATTATGAAAATTGCAGTTACCTATGAAAACGGTCAAGTTTTTCAGCATTTCGGTCACACCGAACATTTTAAGATTTATGAAACTGCGGACGGCAAAGTCGTCCATGCAGAAGTCGTGGACACCAACGGCAGCGGTCACGGCGCACTGGCAGGCTTCCTGATGCAGCACGGCGTGGACGCTTTGATCTGCGGAGGCATTGGCGGTGGTGCGCAGGCAGCACTCGCCGATGTGGGCATCAAGCTCTACGGCGGTGTCAGTGGCGAAGCTGACGCGGCGGTGCGCGCATTGCTCAGTGAAAGTTTGGGCTACGATCCCAATGTGCACTGTGACCACCATGACCATGAGCACGGCGAGGCGGGTCACAGCTGCGGTGACCACGGCTGCGGTAAGCATGGCTGCCACTGATATGGAACGCACACTGACACAAATCCCGTTCTGGTCATCCTTGACCGAACAGGAAAAAGATATGATACGCCGAAGCAGCTTTGTCCGCCGTTATGAAAAAGGCACAGTTATTCACAGCAGTGACAATGAATGTCTTGGAATGCTGTTTGTCCTTTCCGGCGAGATCCGCACTTATCTTCTCTCCGAAGAAGGACGGGAGGTAACACTGTTTCGCCTTTATCCGGGCGAACTTTGTGTGCTTTCTGCCTCCTGTGTCATCAGCCAGATCACCTTTGATACACAGCTGAGTGCCGGATCCGATACTGCGATTCTGGTGATTCCCGCAAATATCGTCGATGCCCTCGCGGCACAAAACATTCATCTCCGTTGTTTCCTCTATGAACTGACGACGAAACGATTCTCTGATGTTATGTGGGCAATGCAGCAGATTTTATTCAAGGGATTGGATCGGCGGCTGGCAGAATTTCTCCTGGCTGAAGCGGCGCGTACCGGCTCTGATACGATACGGATGACGCATACGCAGATCGCTCAGCACATCAGCTCGGCGCGGGAGGCGGTAGCGCGTATGCTCAAAAGCTTCTCGGAGGACGGTCTGGTGGATCTGAAACGCGGTGCGATTACGCTGCGTGATACAAACGGACTCCATCGCCTAAAATGAATAGAACTATTTAAAACCGGTGCTTTTTCAGCACCGATTTTTTTCTTTATCAATGTGACTTCGTCACAGAAAAGTGCTTTGTTATGTGGTATGATAAAGCCACAATCAAGAAAGAGGTGGTAAGCATGAAATTGCAGACCCGGACTTCGAGGGATTCTGCCGCTGCATGCTCTGCTACAAATCCTTGCAGGATTAAGGGAGGAACACCATGCTGTCAAAAAAACTGGCTGCCGTGGACAGGACGCAATGCGTCGCCTGCGGCGTATGTGAAAATACCTGCCCGATAGACGCGGTTCAAGTCCATCGCGGCTGCTATGCTTTGGTGCAGCGGGATCGCTGTGTAGGCTGCGGGAAGTGCGCAAAGCTCTGTCCCGTCGGCTGCATAACAGTGAAAGCGAGGGACGAGGCATGAAGAAAAAACATTGGTACGATTATCTATGGGTCTATGCCATAGTCTACTTTGCACTGGGCTTTTTTAATATCCTCTTTGCATGGCTCGGCATGATCGACTTCCTGCTGCCGCTGATTTTAGCTATCTTCGGTGGAAACAAGTTTTTCTGTAACCACCTCTGCGGACGGGGGCAGCTGTTCAGCAAGCTGGGGACCGATCTGAAATGCTCCCGCTGCAAGCCGACACCGCGCTGGATGTCCTCCAAGTGGTTCCGCTACGGCTTTTTGATCTTTTTCCTGACGATGTTCGGCAATATGGTGTTCCAGACCTATCTGGTCGCTGCGGGTGCGGCGTCTCTGCGGGAGGCGATTCAGCTGTTCTGGACATTCCGTGTGCCGTGGGACTGGACATATACATCCGGTACAGTCTCTGATTGGGTGGCGCAGTTCAGCTTTGGCTTTTACAGTCTCATGCTGACCTCTCTGCTGCTGGGTCTGATCGTTATGGTGCTCTACAAGCCCCGTACATGGTGTGCATTTTGTCCGATGGGAACCATGACGCAAAGTATTTGCAAAATAAAAAACAAAAATAATTGAAAATAATGAAAGGAGTTGTTCTTATGGCTGAATTAAAAATTACCGCTGCAAATTTTGAAAATGAGGTTCTGCGTTCCGATAAGCCCGTTTTGCTGGATTTCTATGCCGATTGGTGCGGTCCGTGCAGAATGCTTTCTCCTGTACTGCATGAGCTTGCCGAAGAAAATAGCAGCACGCTCAAGGTAGGCAAGGTCAATGTGGACGAGCAAACAGAGCTTGCTGCTCGCTTTCAGGTGTCCAGCATCCCGATGCTGGTCGTGTTCAAGGATGGAAAGGTCGCTGCCAAATCGGTCGGCTATCGGTCAAAGGCAGAGATCGCCGCAATGATGGAGGATGCAAGATGAAAGTTGTGATTGTGGGCGGCGTGACGCTGCTGGATGTCCTGCGTGAGCACCTGGATGCGTTAGACCGAAGCAAGCCGGTCTATGTGAATTGCCAGACAGGGCTTCGCAGTTATCTTGCCTGTCGACTTTTGACACAGCACGGCTTCACCTGTACCCATCTCTCCGGCGGATACAGCTTTTATCAAGTCATTACTCAAGAACGTCAGACAGCGCAGAGTGCCTATCCCTGCGGAATGGAGACCGTATGACCGAGAAGCTCAATCGCCAAAGGTTCGTATTCCCAAGCGATAAAGCATTACTGAAATCCCTCTGTCTTTCAACCTTGCAGGCTACAAAGAAATGGCCTCAGCCGCTAAGAAACCGGGGCAAGGTTTACGGAGAATTTACAGTCATGTACGAGGGGCGCATCCCGTGCTAAACTAACAGAGAGATAAGCAAGGACTCCTCCGAAAATCGAAGGAGCCCTTGACATTTTTTGAATCATAGTTTATATTGTCAGCAAGCAAGACACCTGCTGAAATGCGAGTGCTAAAGCTATCTAATTACCATAGAAGGCTAATTTACAGAAAAACTTTCACCCTCGTCTCTCCCGAAAGTAACTCGATTGCCTGATTTTTGTACCATTTTTTAATTGAATATCCAACGATTCCGTCCCACAACTGATTTTGGAGAATTTCCGTTAGCCCACGATTCCATCCCACAGTTGATTTTGGAGAAACCACAAGTAATTTTGGATACCCATCTTTTTTTCCTCCTTTTACACTTACTTAATTAAATATATTTGATAGAATAGGTAATAATATTGGTACTATCAAAGTCA
>CAKQGQ010000010.1 GCA_934233735.1 uncultured Clostridia bacterium
TTCTTTTTTAATTCAGTCATATCACTTTCTCCTTTGCCTTTATCATATTTTACTTTCTGACAAGTGTCAAGGGGTAGTGTTTTCTTTTTTTCTGCTATCCTTTCTCTTTTTCTTTCCGGCCCTGTCAGCTTTGACAGGGGCCCCCTGTCAGGGCATACTTAGAGTATCCCCTTGTCGGGAAAATGAAAAGTCAGCTACAGAAAATATCGGTTGCTGGTTCTGCCTCCGTTTTCGCGATATGCCGCGCAAACGGTTATGAGCTTCTTTTCCTGAAGCTCCCGAATGCCGCGCCGCACTGTGCTTTCGCTGAGCCCAAGGTCGCCTGCGATGGTCTTGACACCGGGCCATGCTTTACCGTTTCTTCCGCTTCGCTGCCTAAGATACAGATAGATTGTCTTTGCTTTCTGCGTCAGCGTATCTGCGTCACGAATCCGGTATCCGCTGTTGATCTCCTGCAAATCTCTCACCTCCCTTCAAGGCATGCCGCCTCTTAACTGGTCCGAAGCGATACACCCTTTTTCTCATTTTGCTTTCCCTCTTCCCCGATTTCCGTACTTCCTATTTTGCTGTTTTCCAGCAGGATCTTTGTGCGCAGGGCCTCCTTTTGAATGTACCGCGTCTTTTGCCGGCTCTTTTCTTCGATGATATAAACAGGCTCATCAAAGGTCACGCCCCACTCAAAATACAGCCGGAGCTTTGCAATAAACGGATGGGTGCCGGTTTTCATGACGACAAAGCTTCCTTTTTTCATGCTCTTTAATTCGTCCGCGCTCATGAGCTCTCTTTGTATCATAGAGAGGCTCTGCGATGGATGGTCTTTGCCGCGGGATACCGAGCCGGTGAGTACCGTACGGCAGCCAAGAGCCTTTGCGATGCTGTCAGCGGTCTGCGAAGTCGGAGAAAAACCGCCTGCAATCGTGATCTGGCAATTATCCTGAATGATGGCGCTGCCTTCCCTGCCGTAGTTTTTTTCAAGCTGCTGATAGCTTTGAATGATGGGAACGAGCATGAGATTTCGCGACCGAGCCGCGGCAAACGCCATCTCCAGTGATGCGATGGCAGGAAGCGTCCCAAGCTCATCCATATAAAAGGCGGCTTTGCGGGAAAGCCTTCCGCCCATCTCGTCTGCTGCGGAGAGGAGCTCGCGGTATGTCTGCTGAATGAACAGCGAAACCAAAAAGAAAGTATTCGGATTTTCCTCCGGCATCACCAGAAACACCGCGCATTTTTCTTCGCAAAAAGCTTCAATGTCAATCTCTGTATCAAAGCAGAGGATCTGCTCCATCTCTGAATCGAGGAACGCATTGAGCCGTGACATCGCGGTCGAAATGACGGACTGCATTGCCTGCTCTGCGCTGTTTAAGGCCGCGCCTGCAAACCATCGGATTTTGTCATCTTCGGCAAGAAGATTTAACAGGTTTTGAAATTCACTCTTTCCGTCCTTTCCTTTTCCGATCATCTCCTGCAGGAGCTTAAACACCGACACAATGTGCCGCTCGCCCTCCCCACCGTAGCGGCTGACAAGAAGGATCGCGGAGGTCAAAAGCCCTTCTGCGGCATCATAAAAGAACGCATTCTGTCCGTAATTGGCAGCATCGCCTTCACTGAAAATCAAGGTCTTTGCGATGATTTTGGCATACTTTTCAGCTTTTGCAAGATATGAAAGCGTTTCCGGATGCTCTTTTGCAAGGTCGGTATATTTGTTTACAAGATGCAAAAGATTGTTTCCATTTGAGCGCGTCGGGTTACGAAAATCGATGACCGCTACTTTGTAGCCATAGCAGTTTTTCGCAATCCCTGCAAAATTTCGATAAAGATCCCCTTTGGTGTCAGTAGTCAAAAAGCTCATGCCGCATGCACAGGCATATTCAAGGTTCGGATACAGCCAGCATGCGGTCTTGCCGCACCCGGCCGCGCCGACCATCATCGTATGCACATCGGACGGATCAACCAGCGCGAAAATCTTCTTTCTCCGCTTTTCGCAGGAGAGGAGAATCCCCTCCGGCAAACGGATTTCTTTGCCGCGTTTTGCGGCGCTGCGCCATGCTTTTGGCGTGTAGGGCACGCGGATGTAAACGGTATGCAGTTCTTTTTTCGTGAGAAACCTTGCGCTGCCATGCTGCCCGTCACCGACGGTCCTTCCTTTAATCCCATTGAGATTGGTCCGTTCGGAAAGGCTTTCGATGACGATGAGAAGTCCGAGAAACGCGCCGCCGCATAAAATCAGTAACTCATAGCCGGGCATATCGCGCTCTCCTTTTCCTGCTCCTGCCGGTGCAAGAGCTCTTCATTCCAGTCCTTTTTTCTTGGGTAGTCCACCTCTACCTTGTAGCCTTTTTCCAGAAGCTTTTCGCAGATCCGCTCGCCTGCCCGGTAGCCTGCAAGATCGTTATCAAGGCACAGCACGCATTTTTTGAGATTCGGATGCAGCTTCAGCTGGTGAAACAGCACCTGATCGGAGACCGAACAGGCGGCGGCGTAAGAATGCGCCCGCCAATTTTCTTTCTGCAGGCTGATGTAGGAAAGCATGTCAAGCGGGGCCTCAAAGAAATAGATTGTATCGGATGAGCCGCTGTAGTGAAAGCTATACTGCGGCAGGCTTCCTGCCTGATTTCCCTTAAAGGTGCTGTTTCGAAGCGTCCCCCTCTTATTGGCGTGCCGCATCACGCCGTTTTCGTCTTTGCCGCAAAAGACCGCGTTATGATAGCCTGCTTCCTCATAGAGAAGCCCCATCCTTGCAAAGCTGAGGACGATGTCCGGATCGATGCCGCGCGTTTTGATGAGATAGGAAAAGACCCGCTTCATGTCGTGATGCTTCTTTGGCGGTGTGAATGGTTTTTGCACTTGTTTCTTTTGCGCCGCGCTTCCTACATTGCCGCCACTTGATGGAGATTGCGCTGCGCCCTCCCTGCTTTCGCTAAGCAGCAGCTTGACCGCATCGGGGTAACTGAGGTTCAAAAACTTCCGCGCAAAATCAATGCTGTTTCCGCCCTCGCGTCGGTACTGGTTGTACCATAAATTCCCCCGGATACTGATCTTTTCGCCATCCTTCATCCAGACAAGTTCCTTTCCGCTGCGCCGGACTTCTTCGCCCTGCTCGCGCAGAAGCTCTGCAATGTCTGCGCTGCCTGCGCGCAGTTTTTCCTCTTCCGTAAACCGAATATACTGGCTCATAGACTCTCCTTTCCTACGGTTCTTCCGTAAACGCTTGACCGCGCGATGTGCGAAGCCCTCTTGCTCGTTTTCGTTCTTCGATTTCCGCCCGCAGCTTTTGCTCGGTGAGCTTTTGTATGCGAAGTGCTCCCGGCGGAAAAATCTCCGTAAAATGCCCGGCAAGGCGCATGAGATAAAGCCCGGCAGGCACCGCCGGGCGATGCGGACGGTAGGTTTCCAAAATCAGCTTGGCATAGGGATTCCCTTGCGCGGCCGCCTTGTTTAAGTATGCTTTGCCTGCATCTTCGTCGCGCTGGATGCCCTGCCCGAACAGATACATTTTGCCAAGCTGGTACTGCGCATACTGGTTTTCCTTCTTGCAGGCGCGCCTGAGATACCGCAGGGCTTTTGTCATGTCCTTTGGCAGGTCTTGTCCGATGGCATAGGTTTTACCGAGCAGGTACTCTGCCTGTGCATGGTCTTTTTTCGCAGCTTTTTTAAGCAGTGCTTCTGCCTTTTTACTGTCTCCTGAGACATGCTCCCCGCGTAAGTAAAACTTCCCAAGCAGGTACTCGGCATGCACATTGTCTTTTTCTGCAGAATCTGCGAGAAGCTCGATAGCCTGTTCCACGCTTGCCTCTTTTGCAAGACCTGCAAGGTGCATCTTGGCAAGACTGTACATGGCAAAGGAATTCCCCTGATCCGCTGCGCTTTTAAAGAGGCTTTCCGCAAGGGTGATATCGCGTGCGGCATCCACACCTGCAAGATAGACCCTGCCAAGCTGATACTGCGCGTACTGGTTACCCTGATTTGCACATTCCCATAAGAGGCAAATTCCTTCCTCGGCATCCTTTGCGAAATTTTTTCCGGTAAGAAGCTCCATCCCAAGACGGTATTTTGCGACTGCAAGACCGCCTGCTGCGGCAAGCCGCAGAAGCTCTTCTCCTTTTTCCGGATCGTAATACTCGTTTTCCGGATCATCATAGAGGCAGGCTTTTGCTTCAAAGTACCAATCAAACAGCTGCGAAAGGTTTCCTGCCGCTGTCTGCTTTGGGCGTTTTGGCACCCCATCTTCCTCTGTTTCCGGAAAGAATCCTTCATCCGCTTCGGGCAGCTCTTCAAAGGTCAGCTCCTGCATAGCAAACGAAAGTGCTTCGGTGATGATTTTGTTTTTCAGGTTTCGGAATGCCTTGTTTTCCGATAGGCCCTGCGCTCTGCGCGGCGCATCCTGATAGATGCTTTCGATGCTGCGCTGGCCTTCCTGCCACGCTGCATAGCAGGCTGCAAGGGCCTCTTCTTTTGATAGCTCGGTCAGTATCTCATCGGTAAGCTTTCTCAGTGGGCCCGGAAGATACCCATAGACCTTGCGGCCTTTAACCATCTTAAGGCGCGTTGATAGCTCGGTGAATTTTGCGATCAGCACCGGATTCTTGGCAGGCGCGCTTAAAATTTCGGAAATCATTTTTTCGGTCTCTTTTCCGATTGCTTCGCGCCTTTCGGTCTGCATGGCGTAAATCGGCAGCAGATCCTCTCTGAAAATTTCCCTTGCAAAGGCGGACTTCATTTTTTGAATCCCTGCTTCACTGAGGTATGGTTCTTTTCCTTTTGAGTAGGCAACCATGTGAATGTGCGGATGGTGGGCTTCGTTGTGAAAGGCGGCATACCAGATGAGATCACCCGCCGGAATCTTCATGGCATCTGCCATCAGGTGCGCGTTTGCATTCAGAAGAGTCCGCCATGCCTCGCCTGTTTCATAGCCAAGCCGCTCAGCGTCTTTTCGCGTAATGGACAGGATATTGGTCCAGACGATCCCTTCATGCGCCGCTACTTCCCTTGCGACTTTGGAGAGGAAAATCTTTTCCTCTCCTGCACTGAAAAGTCCATGCGCTCCTCGCTTCTCTGCGCCCGGCCGCATCGCAATATATCCGACATAGTTTTCCCGTTTGTCGATGACTACCCCTTCTCTGGTTGCGATATATCGAATGAGATTTCCTGCATGGCTTTTGGCGCGCGGCGATAAATACCTGCATTTTAAGATGATATCAGCCATCCGTATCACCCCTTTGGAAATCCGCCGCATCTTCTAAGGTGATGCTTCCCTTCAGGCTTTTTACTTCCTGCACGCACATACCGCGAAGCCGGCTGAGGCTTTCTTCCTCGATTTCGTTTGTCGCCGCGACCGTATGAAGCAGCATCGAAAGTTCCACTGCCATTTTGAATAACAGCCTCGCGGTGCGGTCTTCGTAGCGTCCGAGGCTTCCCTGCATCGCAGAAATCACGACCGCGGGAAGATAGCCCTCCGTCTGCTCGGCAGTCAGATAGCCGCTGTAAAAGAGAATTGCTTTTTCAATAAATTCCGAGCGGCTTCTGCAGTTATCTTTTTTGTATAGCGCCTCGATTTGTTCCATTGTCTCTGCGCGAATCCAAAGCGCAAACTTTCTTTTTTGTGTCTCCATTTACTTTGACCCCTTGTCATCTTCTTGTAACTTGCGGAATCAGCGTCTTCTTTTCTACGCATTGACTCCTTTTCGCATTTCCCCTCTGCGTTTTAACCCCTATGTTCATCGAAATGAAAAACCTCGAAAACGCTTTGGGAGACCCGCATTGCGGGGCTCCGGGAGGCGAGGCGAGGGGCGATTTTGCCCCCGCCTCTTTTTCCTGCAAGCAAAAAAGAGCAAGGCTGCTCTCTTTTTTTCGCATCATTTGCATTTCTTCCTTTCGCTCCCAAACGCGCGGACACGCCGTTTTTTCGGTGGCGGCATCTACACCGCATCCATTTTCCTCTAAAAAACAGACACAGGGCAAATCTGGGGCTTTCGCTTGGGAAACGCCCCGTGCTTACAGCATCTCCATGCCGGGGCTCATCTCCTGCATGGGCGTAAGGCCGTACACGCGCTCCATGCTGGTCTTTAGCGCCGCCTGAAGATACGCCGGATCCAGTCCGCAGTCCCGGTAGCCTTGTTCAACAATGTCGTAATACATAGCGGACGGAAGTCCTGCAGGCATGGCAAGATCCATGATATATACCATCGCATGAACTTCCTCGCCGTCAAATACAGCAGAAAGCACCGTCTTATGGTAAAAATTCGGATAGCCTTCGTAGCGGTCAAGTGCCCTCTCATCTCGCGCGCTGATTTCCCAAAGTCCGATTGGAACTTCCTTTCCTTCCATGGTTTCAATAGTCGCGAAGCTGTGATCCGGCTGCCCGCAAAATAGCAGATTCTGATTCTGTAGCATGGCAGAGCCAAGATATTTTGCATCCGGACAGCGTCCCCGCATCTGCGCGTGGTTTAAATTGCTTCCGTATGCCGCGTAAATTTTCGTCTTTTTCATTTTGTTCTCCTTCATTCCAATTAAAACATCTGCATGGTAAAGCCCTCGTCCTGCTGCATTTCGGTTTCACTTTCCTGCTCCGGCGCTTCCTCTGTTTCCTGCAGACCTTGCGCCGCTTCTTCCATGCGCTTTGCTGCAAGGCGCTCCTTTTGCCGCTCGGCCTGCGCCGGATCTTTCCATGCGATATTCCCTTCGAGATTCTCGAGCAGGAATTTCCTTGCGGTCTGAAATTCCTCGCCGATCATACCGAGCCGAAGAAGCCATGTACGAAAGGTATATTTTTCGTTCGTGCTTTTCGTCCGGCTGTGCGAGGCGCCCTTTTGCACAAGGGCTTGATGGCTGATAGCAAGGCTGAGCTGGATATAGGTTTTGACTTTTCCTGCGTGCATCGTCCCGTTGAACAAGCGAAACTCAATCGTGCCTTTTGAAAACACGCTGTGCAGATTCAGCGCATGATAGCGGGTCTCATCATAATGATCAAAGCGCCTGCTGTCTCCGTGATACCACATCCGCTCAAAGTTTTCGATGCTTTTCGGTTTCTTGCGGTTTAGTTCCTCTAAAAAACTCAGATCTGTTTTCTGGCAGTAGTGATCCTCTCTTGCGACATCGACGGCAAGTGCTTTATATAGCAGGTCTTCTTTCGATACCATGATATTCACAAGGTTACGAAGGGTTTTCACGCTGTGCAGGGCCGCATCCACATGAATGTGTATCCCGCAGGAACCGTTCACACAGGCGCCTGCTCGCCGCAGTTTTCGCACAAGCTCCTGTATCGTCTCAATATCTTCGTAATGACAGATTGGGGAAACCACTTCCACTTTATATAAAGTGCTTGCAGATCTTCCATCACGCGCAGCCGGATGAATCGATGCATCGCTGACCACTTTCCATTTTCTCCCCTGTCCATCCGTCACATGGTATGCATCGTAGGTGCCGCTGTCATACACTTCGTGTGTGTCAAAATATGCGGCGATAACTTCGGCTGCCTTTCTTCGGGGAATTCCCGTCATTTCCATTTCGATGCCGAATCTCTGACTTCTCAAACAGAATCAGTCCTTTGCGCCTTATCCTGTTTCTTTTTTTCTTTTTTCTGCTCGGAAGAAATCCGCTGCGATACAAAGTCCCGAACCGCAGGCGGCACCTGCTTTGCATAAAGACTGTCAAGGGCTGCGGTCAGCTCCGCTTCCAAGTTCATCCCCTTTTGCATAAGGTACATCGTAAGCGCAGCATACTTTTCTTCTTCATATGCGATACTGATATTCACTTTCTTCATTTGATACCTCCCAAAATCATCTCGTTTTTCGGTATCGGCTCATACCGCTCGATCGGAAGTTCTTCCTGCGCCTCGACAGCCGCACGAACCAGCGGCAGAAAGGCTGCATACCTTGCATAGCTTGCACCCTCTGCTTCAATGAGAATGGCATCCTCATAGCCATCGCCAAGCACCATCAGGCAGTGCGCGATGTCGTCCTGGTCAAGCCGCATCAGGTCGCGATACCGGGTAAGAAATTCGTACTCATCCAAAAGATTTTCTTTTAGATGCACAAAGTCGCTTCCGCTTAGCTCTAAGATTTTTTCCACCTTGCACAGCCTCGTATCAAACCGAGGCTCCTTGCGAAACAGTGTTGTGTTTAGCTCCATAAGTTTCTCCTTTCCTGCTTTCAAAAAAGCAAAAAGCACAGGAAGTGCTTGATAACTTCTTGTGCCTTTCGCCTAATCTTCTTAATATAGCTTCTTCTTGAAATCCTTTGTTTCTCACATATAGATTTATTTGACCAATTTCAAAATCTCATCTGACAAAACTTTTTCACTGGCATATTGCTGACCGCTAACAGAAAGATGATTGTTAGATATCCCTATCGATATATTTTCTTTTTCTGTTACAAGTTCAAATGAATACATGCCTTCAACATACTCATCTCTTGGTATTTCTATATAGTGAGTGCTCTGAAGAATGTTAAGAAGCTTTTTTATATTTGTTACCTCTGTACATTTTTTTATGGTTCCATCAAACTCCCTTAGTTTTATTTCTTTAATGTCATCTACCTGTACATCTTGAAACAAAGTTGTTGTATATTTTTTCTCTTTTGTCATAATGTCCTTATTGCTGTTGCATACACCTGCTATTAGAAAAACAAATGCTAAAATAACGACCCCCGTTTTTATAAGAATCTTTTTAGAATACATTCTCTTTTTTACCCCTTATTTATATATACTTTGCTAAGGACATCGTCCATGTCCATGTTTGATTATTATATGTGTAAGTAGTTCCGCTACCCACATAATATACCACTTGTGCATATTCAAGGCCTGAATTCCAGAATATAATATAGTCTGATGTTGATATCATTCTATAGCCATATACCGTTATTGCGTGCCCCGAACCATCACTGCTAATTGTTGATGCTGCAATAGGATATTTGTTATTGATATTTGTTTTTATCTTCGCTAAAGACAACTGTGCTCTTCTTATCGAGTATTCAATGTTATAATGGCTCAGTGCTTCTTTTTTTGTGCTGATAGTATTGCCATCATAAGGAACTCCAATTGCATCGCAAACATTTTTTGCAGTATAATTCGTGCCTTTCCTATAATTTACAATTGTTGCAACAGAAGCCGCCCAACAGATCGGCAATGTTCCTTGCCCTTTCGGGTTATATAGTTGACATTCTTTACTATTGCTTGTGTCATTGCTAAAAGTAGGCGTATATGATTCAGAAATGTTTTTAGACATTATCGCAGCTTGCATTTGTTCAAGGTTAACAGCTCTTCTTTCTCTAATCTTTTGTACAATTTTATTTCTTTTCTCTTCAAAGTTTAATGTTTCGAACTTCTCCGTTTCGATTGCTTTTATAGATTCTTTTTTATTTAGAGACTGTGTTAATTCCATGATTGCTCTTCTGTAGTTCTTGCTCTGTGCGATAATCTGGTTTCCTGATTCATAAAATATGACAGACTCTCCACTATAATAACCAAGTTGATTTAACTCATCAACTAATTCTTTTGACGCAGATAATGTCCATCCCTTGGAAGTGTTTATGACAGAAATATTCAAAATTACTTTACGATTACAAAAAATAGGGAAATAGTATAGTTCTTCTTGATTTTCCTCTGCGGGGCTGTAGATTACAAAAGGTTCTCCCAGTTCATATTTTTCGTCTTTTTCAAATGTACCATCTGAATATGTTGCATATACTTCGATAACATCTAAATAGTGCTCATTTGCAAATTCTTTTGCCTCAGGCGGAACTTGCGTAGAAATTTCGAAAGTTTGAGTATTGTCTAATTCTAAGCCGACTGCACTTGCGCTTAATGGTTGTATAAGCATAAAACATATACTTAACATTATGCAAAGCATCTTCCTTACATTATTATCCATACTGACCTCCTTATTCTCTCTGATTGCGTAATAGAAAAACGCACGAAGCTAATGTATTAACAAGAAATACTACCTTCGTGCGTTTATGAAATAAGTTTTAACTTACGATGCCAAGAGTTGTGGACTTTCCACGGGAGTACCAGTACTCTGCAGTTTCCCTTCTTCATGGCGGCTCCTTTCGTTTATCTGCTTGTGCATTTTTTTCCAGAATATCATAATATTTTTTCTTTGTCAATAATTTGACAAAATATATCCATATTATTCATACCTAACGCCCGGCACTTTCAGCCAGTGCGTCCATCTTCCCGTAGACAGCCTTGTCTCCAAAATGCCTGCGCGTGTATTGGCAGCTTCGATCACCTTGCCGTCTCCGACATAGATGCCGATATGCCCTTTCTGCCAAACTGCAATGCCGGGGATTTTGGGCATCGAAGAAATCGTTCCTTTTTCTTTTGCCTTCTCAAACATTCCGTCTGCACCGACATCAGCGTGTCCGCTGCGTCCGTACTCAATTCTTTTCGTTTCCGGATTCAGCCACAGATAGCCCTTGATAAGGCCGACGCAGTCTGCCGTGCGTTTTCCAAGATAATTTTCGCTGATGAATTTCTTTTCCGCGCCGATTTCCGCAGGATACTGCTTCAGCTTCTGTTGAAAGGCCCGTCCGGTCAGCACTTCGCCGTAAGTCCCCCAGACATAGCCCCAGCCGCCCGTTTTTGCGCGCTTTGCCCATAGCGCAAGGTCATGCGCATTCTTCGTCTTTGGATTTTCATAGCCGCTGAGGTTGATAACATCTGCACTTGCAGCGTTAAGAAGTGCCTTCAGGTCATCGTCTGAAACCGAAATTCCAAACGCCTTTCGGAGTTCTTCGATCAGTGCATCCGTATCCCCGCCTTTTTCAAAACAGTCTGCAAGCTTTTCCGCAAAGCCCGGCTGCTCGCCTTTCTCATAGAGAAACACAAGATAGATGGCTTTTGCCTCTTCTGCCCTGCCGCTCAGGTCTCTTTCGGAAAGCGCTTTTTCGATTTCGGAAAACACCGACTCCATCCTTTCATACTCCCGCTGCTGATTCTCCGGCATCTTACTTACGATGCCCTTGAAGAAATTTCCTGCATCTTCGCTCTCTGAAAAGAATTCACACAGCGCGCTGACCGGCATGACGGCAAAAAGCAGAAAGCCTAAAAGAATCGCAAGTACCGAATCCCGCACCCGTTTATCACTGACCGCAGCAAGTGCCAGCCGTTTTAAGACCATCTGCATTTATCGTCCCCCTGCCTTTCCGAACAGCGCTTCTTTGTAGTCCGGTGCGATCACCTGCAGCAGATACCGCTCGCTGCCGCAGCGGTATAGGGCGGTGCCGCGCTCCGGATATTTGATCAGCTCATATTCGCTTGGCTCGACCTGCAGCGCATCCATGTATTCTTTTGCGTTGATCTGCCCGGCGTGAAACAGAAACTGATGGGTCGGAATGGAAAAGAGCGGCTTGGTGTATTCCTTGACCGCAGGAATGAGAAAGTCCTCTACATTTTGACTGGCGATCGCAATCGAGGAATCTTTTTTACGGTCACGCTTCATGCCGTTTCGGATATACTCAATCGCTGTCATGTTCGATAAAAACAGATACAGCTCATCAATTGCGGCCAGCGTGTTTCCTCTGGATAAGAGGAGGTTCGACATATACGATAAAATGTTAAACAGCATCGCATCCTTGAGCTTCTTGTTTGTATCCATCAGACCTTTCACGCCAAAACACAAAAAGTCATCGGCTTTGATGTTCGTATGGCCGTTAAAGAAGCGGCTTTCCGCGCCCACGCACATCGAGTGAATCCCAAGACAGACTCGCTGCAGCGTTTCTTCGGTATAGATTTCTTTTTTCGATGCGTCATAGTTTTCATAGGCTTCCTCGCACAGTGCGTAAAAGTCCTGCATGCGCGGATAGTTTTCCGGCCGCATGCGTGCATAATCCGTATAGTCATTGATGCCGAAGTTCCGGTAAAGCTGCGCCAGCAAAATCTCAATCGTATCGATTTCTGCGTCGCTGAAATCCTTGTAGCAGCGGAAAAAGTCCTTTAGAAATGCGATATGCTGCGAAAGTCTTGTGCTTTTGCGAAAGGCTTCCGGAATATCCGCTGTTTCTTTTTCTGCTGCCTCATCTGCATCCGGCTCTGCCCACATCTTCGGCTCCAGCGGGTTGATGATATACCTGCCGCTGAGGAAGTCAAGGTAAGTACCGCCAAGGTTTTCACAGAGTTCTTGGTACTCGGCCTCTGGGTCTAAACAGATGATCTGCTTTCCGGCCTCTCGGGTGTTGACAAGGAGCAGTTTTAGCAGGTACGACTTCCCCTGCCCGGAATTTCCGAGGATCAGGATGTTCGAATTCGTCTTGTCCTCTGCCCTGCGGTCAAAGTCCACCAGCAAGTTCGTGCCATACTTATCGCGCCCGATATATAGCCCTTTCGGGTCGGTTTTTCCGGAGAAGTTAAACGGAAACAGATTTGCAGCCGACGAGCACGGAAGCACCCGCTCAAAGAGCGCGCCAAACATATTTTCGCCAAACGGCAGGCTCGATAAAAATCCTTCCTTTTGCCTAAGCGTCAGCTTATCTACCGTGAGCTTGCAGCGCGTAAGCTCCATGTCAATTTCACCCGCCAGTGCAAGGAGCGCTTCCTGCGAGCGTGCTTTGAGTTCTAAAAATACCGCTACATGAAGCAGCGGCTCGCGGTCTTTTCTGAGGTTGGCAAGCAGGGTCACAACATCCTCTAAGTTTCCTGCAGCCTCGATCGTTTCATTTACATCGCTGCCGCCGGATTTTAATTTGTTTTTGCGCGCGGCGTTTTGAATGATCTTTCGCTGCTCGATCGGCTCGACCAGCCGATGGTAAATCTTTAAGGTCACACCGTTTCGGTCCGCAAGCTGCGAGAAAACCGCCTGCGCCTCGGTCGACGGCGGATATTCTTTCACCGCCCACACCATGCGGTAGGTATCACCGAGAATGTAGTAGCTGGTGAAAAAGCGCAGCGCGCTTGGCGTGATCAGATCAAAGAAATCTTTGGTGCGGATTTCTTCTTGCTCTTCTTCTGTGAGCACTCTATTTTTTTGTTTCCATCGCATCCTCGTCCTCTCCTTCCAAGTTAAAATACTGCATGCCGTCAAAGTCCGGCATGGCCTGTCCGTTCAGCGACGCATCAAAGTAGATGGCAAGCAGGCGCTTGATCTCGGTTTTGCGGAGCCTGCGTACTTCAAACCCCTGCTCTGCGATAATTTTTTCCATGCGGTTTGCTTCCGCAAATTCCGCGGCATCGTTTTCCTCTTTCATCTTTTTGACAAACAGAAACTGCCGGGAGGTCGCCATCTCAATCTGCATCCGGTCTAAAAACTGCATATCCTTTTTCAAAAGCCTTAGCACTTTTGGATCCGGATGCTCTTTGCTTCGCTCTTTCAGATACCGAAGGTTCTCATCGAATCGTTCGGCGGCGTCCATGCACAGGATCCGGATGTCCGGCAGCGCAGAAAGCACCATCATCAGGTGGCGCTCCTTGATCTCCACGCTTTCCCGTGATAATACCGAGATATTGGTCGGACTGACCCGAAAAAATAGGTAGGTGCCGCTTCCTGCTTTCAGCCCGTAATCTGTGAAATCACTGAGCCCAAGAAACGCCTGCAGGGCCGCCTTTTTCTTGCTGCGCCCCTTTCGTTTGTTTTCTTTTTTTGCTTTCTTCTTTTTTTCTTTCATGTTTCCCTCACCTCCAGTCATAGCGCTGCTGGCCGGTAACGAAAAACCGCATACACCACGAGAGATACTCAAGGACGGTGTATGCGGAGAGGCGAATGGTCAGAAATGCAAAGCCAAGGCTGATCCCAAGCGGAAGCAAGATTCCGAGCTTTGCCAGCGCGAGTGCAGAAAAAAGAAGCGCTACGCTTAAGATGGCAAAATCCCTAAGGCTCCACAGCCAGAGGTTTGCCTTTTCTTTTAGGTTTTTGGGATATAGGTAAATACGGTTCATTCATTTTTCCTTTCGTTATGGTCTTGCAAATAGGCGCGTTAGATAAATGGCGCTTTGCGCGCTGTGTGCTGCACTCATCAGATTCATCTTCGCGGAGGTATCCATTCCAAACTGCCCGGCAATACGCGGCACTTCACCCGCGGCAAGCATAATGCCGATGCCAATGATCTTATTCCCCGGAAAGGTCATCAGCCCCAGCATCAAAAGCGTGGTCTGAAGAAACGCCGTCAGACACAGCGCGATCACCTGCTTGGTCCACTGGATAAACCCATCGGTATATCCGCGCGGCACACTGAAGAGATACATCGAGCCGACCGCAATCTGCACAAGCAGGATTCCCCCGCGCTTGATATTTTGAAAAAACACCTTTGTGATCGCATAGGCAAAGGCAATTAAAATCAGCACCGCAAGCAGGGTCACTTCTGTGAGATCTTCCATCAAAAAATTCCCCGATAGCGTCTGCACGACTTTTCCCGAAAAGCCGCTGTTTCCGTCCGCGGTAAAAATTCCAAGAAGCTCCCCCGATAGTGTGTTTTGCAGCGAGATGGAAAAGCGGTAAAGCTCAATCGGAAGTACGCCTACAAGGCCTGCCGCAAAAAAACCTTTCAGCACATTCAGCGCCGTCATGTTTAAATTGCCGCGCCCGTTCTGGTACTCGATGGCCGCATCAAACACAGCCGTCACCATCCCGATGCCAAAGAGCGCCCAGCCAAAAAGGCTAAAGAGCTGCACCACGGCCGCAACCCACGAGAGGTCAAAGATTTCCGCCCCCATGTTTCCCATCATCGCAAAAAAATCTGCAGCTGCCTGATAGATGGTCTCATACAGCCACATCAACAGATTGTTCCAAATGATTTTCCCAATCTGATCCCCGATCCACTCAAACATCTGCTCTCTCCTTTTCGTTTTTTATCTTTCAAACAGAAAAAGAGGGCCTTCCTCTTTTTCCGCATGCAAAAAGACTGCCTACTCGCAGTCCCGTTCCCATTCTGATATTTCTTCCTGCAATTCCCGGCCGAGATGAAAGCCCTGCCGAAAGGCTTCCGTGCAGATGAGCTCCTGCACCTCTGCGCTTGCATCCTGATAGCGCTCAAAGAGCCTGTTTGCATCGCTTCCCGCAAAGAGTGCGGAGATATCCTGCGCGGCATCGCTGAGCGCGGCGAGCGCCTTTTTATACGCCCTGCTTTTCGGCACACAGGTCAGGCTTTCCTCGCTGAAAATTCTTTTCATGGTATTCATGGCCTTCTTCCTTTCTCTTTTTTGATTAGCCACAGGATACCGTATTTTGCCGGGAAAGTCTACGGAAAGATTCAAGCTATCCGAGAATATTCCAGATATATAGCGGCGCGGTAAGGGTAAAGAGCAGGCACGCAAACAGGATGCAGGGCGCCGTAAATTCAAACTGACCATGCTTGCGATAATCGAAGTAAGCAGTAGACAGTTTGACAAAAAACAGTACCGCAAGGATCATGTCGATGACCGGAAACACCACATTTTCTACCACCGATTTCACCTGCGTCTGCGCGGCTTTCCATGTCTGCTGGATGGCAGATGACACATCGCCTGCCGCATAGGCGTTCTCTGCAAAGCAAAACAGCAGCACCAGCAAGATCAGCAGGATCAGCATTCGTTTTTTCTTCATGATTTTTTCTCCCCTAATTTCTTTGTAACTTCTTTTTCGGTAATGTACCGGATCTTCACACCGAGGTTTTCGCAAAACTCAATCTCCCGCTCCATCTCTTTGGTGATGACCGGGCCGAACACCCACATTTCATCGCAGAACCAGATCAGGCTGAAACGCTCTTCGAAAGAGATTCTTGCAGCGCTGTCCGCCTGCAGATCGTCCGTTTCTCCAAACACATAAAAATGGACTGCGACCGGAATCACGCCCTCTTTCATCGTATAGCCTGCATAGCGCAGAAAGCGTCCGATATGGTTTTTTAAGTTTCCCGCAGAAAGCGGCGCCGATAGATAGATCTTCTTTTTCATATGTGCCGCCATCCTTTTCGTTTGGTTTCTTGCACACTGCTTTACGCACCCCTTTCCATCGTTTCTTTGTTTTCACAGCTGCCGCAGGAAAGCGGGCAGCCCGTGCATTCTTTGTCACAGACAAAATCCTCAAAGTCGTTTCCGCTTCGGATGGTGATGGCGTTTTCCTCGACATACATCTCCAGCACAGCTCCCTCCCGGATGCCGGCTTCCTTTAGCATCTCCGTGGGCACGCACAGCATCACAACTTCCATTGTTTCTTCTTTTTTTCTCATCTTAAAATCCTCTCCCTTAATTGTTTTTCTTCATCCAAATTATCATCAAACAGGCTCACCTGCTGCGGCCTTCCCCGCTCCCGCTCGAAAAAGTCATAGTTTGCGATCAGGATCTCACCAAACTCCTTTCCCGCCTCGTAGCGCTGCGCCATCGAATGCACCCGGCTGAATGCGAAAATGTTGCAGTCCTTATACAGCGCGCGGATCTGTGGGCAGTCGTTATACGATAACAGGAATTTTCCCTGCATGGATTTTAGGCACTCCGAAAGCCTAACATGATCCTCCTTTTGAAAGGCGATATCATAGACATATTCACTGGTGTAGTACGGCGGGTCGCAGTAAACAAACGCATTCTCCCGGTCATAGTGACGGATCAGAACCGCAAAATCCTGATTTTCAATCACCACCCGGTCCATTCGCTTTGCAAAGTCCTCTACGATGCCAAACAGGCTCCGAATGGAAAACGGCACACCTGCAAAACTTTTACCCCCGCTGCAGTAGCTGTAGCGAAGCAGTTTGAGGTAAGCCGCTGCCCGTTTCAAGTCATAGTCTCCTGTTCTTTCCGTCAGAAGCAGCCTTCGTTCTTCCTCGGTGATATCCGGAAGAAGAATCTGCGTCAACCCTCTTTCCTCGTCTGCAAAGGCGCTTTCGGTTTCTTCTTTCTGCAGGAACTTTCGCAACTCATGAAAATCTTCCCGCGCGTTCAGCGTCAGAAAGCCAAGCTCCCGGATGAACGCCAGCGGGCGATCCCGCATGCAGCGGTACAGATTCACAAGATTTCCGTTAAAATCATTAAAGACCTCAAAGCGGTCCGACCTTTCTTTTCCAAGCAGCACCGCACCGGAGCCGCCAAACGGCTCAATGTACCGCTCGTATTCAGACGGAAAGAGCGCGTACAGAATTTTTAGGATGCTGCTTTTATTGCCAACCCAACTGATCGGTGATTTCATAGGAATCCCGGTTTTCTATTTTTTCTTTTTTTGTTTTCCCCCTTCCCCTTACCACGAAAAGGTCGTGACGGTCATCCACATATCGCCTGCGACCTCTTCCGGCGTGATTTCTTCGATTTCATCAAAGCGATTCATGTACTTTTTGATTTCTTCTTCGGTCAGCGAGCGGTAATCCTCACCGTCGTCTCCGACTACAAAGAACGGGCCTGCGAGGATGCTTTTTCCGTCGTTTAGACGCCGATTCCCATCCATGCCAAGAAGCTTACTTTCCTCGTTGGCCACAAGGATCGTTCCATCTGCTTGATAGATGTGTTCAATTAGGCCTCCAACGGCGCAGCTGATATCTTCATATTCATTTCGAAGTTTTCTGACGACCGGCTTTTTATGCGGCTCGACAAACACCACAGCAAGCAGGTTTTCTTCCTGCTGCAAAGTTCTTTCCTCTTCCGTCCTCATCTTGCTCCCTCGCTTTCCATTTCTTCATAAATCCTTTTGATCTTTTCACCGAGTGCCGTAATGACCGGAACACTGACGGCATTTCCCGCCAGCTTATACAGCTGGCTTTCGGGAATGCCTGCGTTCTTTGCCTTTTCATACTGCTCGTCGGTAAAGCCCTGCAGCCGCCAGCACTCCAGCGGCGTTAATTTTCGCACGCGCCCATGATGAATGATCCCATGCCGGTCGGTAACGGTCAGCGTAAACATCGGCTCATTCGGTTCTTTGATTCGTCGTCCGTTTTGCCGCGTCTTTTCCTTTGCGGGACTGATCACGGCGCGTGGCGCCTCGCTTTCCACAAAGACGCCGGACTTTTCCGCCTTATGATGACTGAATGCATTGTCCTGCCGTGTGGTGATGCATCTTGCATGATCGGTAAGCTTGGCATCCTCATTTAGGTCGATAAAGAAGCACCCTTGCGCAGCGCTTGGCAGGACAGTGTGTGCGATCTGCCTGCCGACTCTGCCGCGCCGTGTGTTGAGATTCGGATAGGCCAGGTCGATGCTGTCTCCGGGATAGGCCTCTTGAAAGCCTTCTTTTGTCGCGACTTTGATCGGCAAGGCTATTTGGTAGAGTCCTGTTTTTCCCCCGAATCCTCCGGCGCCGCTTGTGAGGGTAATCCCGGTTCCGCTGTCTGCATAGATGCGGTTTCCTTCACAGCCGCCGACGAGCTGCACAGGAGCCGCCGCATTTGCGTCTCGGAAAGAAAGTATTTCGCCGGGACATCGCTCTCTAAGATATCCGATAAGATACACTCTCTTTCTTGCTTGAGGGACACCGAAATCCTTGCTGTTAAGCACCTGCCATGCGACATCGTACCCCAGCTCAGAAAGCGCAGTAAGGATGGTCTGAAATGTCCTGCCTTTGTCATGCGACAGGAGTCCGGGAACATTCTCAAGACACAAAAATGCAGGTCGCTTAACCCGAGCAATTCTTGCAATCTCAAAAAACAGGGTTCCTCTGCTGTCGCTAAATCCTCCCCGCTTTCCAGCGATTGAAAAAGCCTGACAAGGGAATCCTCCGCAAAGAAGGTCGAAATCCGGAAGGCTTTCCGGCTGTATCGTTCTTGCATCTTCATAAAATTTTTCTCCTTTCGTATCATAGATTGCCTCATAGGCTTTTTTCGCATATTTGTCGTTTTCACAATACCCGATGCAAGTAAAACCTCCGGCCCTTGTTAGCCCCGACCGAAATCCCCCGATTCCTGCAAACATATCAAAATATCTGATATTCATACGGCATTCGCCGCGTTTCTGTTTTTCCCGTCACCTCCACTCTTTATTTCACAAACGATAGTCCTTCTTCTATAACGGCTTTCGCTTCGCATTCCTTGACGCTTCCGATTTTGCGAAAACTGTCAATTCCGTAAATCAGAGCAAGGCTTCCGCCCTCGTCCCAGTTTATATGAAGCTGCCCGGCATCATCCACCGCCCATACGGTGCCCTTGCTGCCCGCAGGCAGCGGATGATACGGATCCGTCACAGACTCTAACAATTCAACTCTGCTTCCCTTTGGATACTGCTCGCGCAGTCTTTTGCTGTCTTTTCTCATTTGTCTCTCCTATTCTGATAACCGCAATGCCGAATCTGCAGATGGAAACTGCAGTCATTATCTGCGAATATACCGTTTGATTCATCATGTTTCGCTTTCCAAGATCTCGCAACCGAATGTTTCCGCTGCCAAGATAGATGTCTTTTGCCGCCGCATACAGGCAGTAGCTTTCCTCGCTTACGCTGCCAAGCCTGATTCCCTCAAAGAAAATCTGCCCCTTTCGGACTTTATCCTTTGCGCAGTTCCAAACTTTCTCATCGGCTGTTAAAAGATACAAGGCGGCAAGCAGCTCGTAATTTTTTTCCTCTTGCTTTTTTGCCGCCTCATGAAAAGCCTGCCTGTGCAGACCATCACGAAAAATCATATTGCATCACTCCTTCCTGATTCACTATCTTTTTATATTGGGGTTCTTCTGCTGTCGTTTTAGCAGCAGGCTTCATGGCTGGTTCGCATAGTGAAATCTCTTTCAGATTCTTCGGATCAACGATGACCTCGGATTCATTTCGCCCAAGAAAAACAGCAAGAATATCTTCTTTCCGAACCTTTGCCCGGTATACCTTTCCTTTGCTTCCAAAGCGCTTTGCAAACCACTCTGCGGTTTCCTGTTTCATCGTCCATGACATGGCAAGGATATTATCCTTGTTTTTTTCGGTAACGCCGCGATAAATTTCAATTTCGTCCGAAAGCTCCGCAAGCTTTCGGCGCTCGTCAAGATTCATCAGATCCTCTGCGCTTGCCTTTTGAAACATTTCCACAAACTCCTTTTGAGACACATTCACATCCTGATTCGGTCCTTCTGTTTGAATCCAGCAAAGACCGAGAAGCTGTGCAAATTCCTTTTCCTCTATGTGAGGCTGCGCATATTTCAGAAAAGCAAGTCGGTATGGCTTATTCAGCATACAGCTGATTTGAAAGAACGACTCTGCCTGATCGATGCACTTATCCAAGTACTTTCTCCATCGCATGTGGTTTTCCTCCGAGCTTGTAATGTCCAGCATTTCCAGCCCGTTTTTTCCGGGCAGAAAAGCGATACCGCTGTTTGCGAATGGGTGGCTGATGATGAATGGCGCATACTCGGTATCGTATATCTCGGTGCTCAGCAGCCCCTTTGCCACCAGCCGCACCCCTTCCATATCGGTGCCTGTCTTTTGCTTTTCTTTTTCGTTCATGTTCTCACCTGCTTTCTCTGTCGTTTGCTTGCTGCTCCATTTTTACATTTTTACATCTGTAAAAGGGCATAAAAAAAACAGATAAAAAAAGTTACTTTTCTATCTGCTTCTTCTCAAAAATATTTATTTTTTTCGCTCGGTTTTCTTTCTGTTTCTCGGCTATCCCGATTTCGTGGGGGTTCAAATCTCGAAAATCTTAAAAAATCTCGTTTTGCATCCCTAAGTCGGTATATTCATTTACGCGATAATTCGGCGTCAAAAAACGCTGAAACCCAGTCATAGACTGGGTTTCACAACCATGCATCCTAAATGGACGCATTACTTGGTGCGGTCGAAGGGATTCGAACCCCCATGGTTTCCCACACGGACCTGAACCGTGCGCGTCTGCCAATTCCGCCACGACCGCGAATCGGATGTCCGAAAGGCATTAAGTATATTCGCCTACCGAACATTCAATATTATACAACATAATTTTATAAAATGCAACGAAAAGATTTGCAAAATGCCGGCAAAATAGCAAAAATTGCAGAAAGGAGTTTCGCAAAGCTGTCCGGCATCACTCCGATATAGTGATTCCCTTCCTTCTAAGTCGGCTGTACACGCTTCTGCGCACGAGGGCGTAGATAACGGAAAAGAGCGGAATAAACACGATGATTCCGAACACGCCCGAAACCTTGCCACCAACCACGACCGCAAGCAGCGTCCACAGCGCCGGAAGCCCGACCGAGCTTCCTACGACTTTCGGATAGACGATATGTCCCTCAATCTGCTGTATGATGAAGAAAATCACGATAAACCAAAACGCCTGCTTTATGTTCACAACCGCGAGCAGCAGCGCTCCGAAAGCAAGCCCGATAAAAGCGCCGACGAATGGAATCAGTGACATACAGCCGATAATCACCGAAATCGTGCCTGCATAAGGGAAGCCTCCGATAAAGAGCGTAACGAAGAACATCATGCCCAGAATCACAGCCTCCAAACACTGTCCTGACAGGAAATTTGAGAACGTCTTATACGAAAGACTCGCAATATCACACGCCTCGTCCGCCCATGATTTCTTCAAATAGGCGTAAGCAAGCTGTTTTGCCTGCACACCGAGCTTCTTTTTATTCAGCAAAATGTAAATAGCAAAGACAAGGCCAAACAGAAGGTTTGCAACTACACCAAACACGCTTGTTGCCGCCTGCCCTGCCGTTGAAAGAATTTCTCCGCTATGTTCTTTCAAACGCGTAATAATGCTGTCCCAGTCGAAATTCTCCATCCAGAGGCTCACGCTGCTCATATCCAGACCGTATCCCTCCGCGATTGTAATCCATGACCGGTAATTATCCTTAACAATTTCGGCAATCTTCTTGCCCGATTCCACCATGTTCGGAAAAATGACATTCCCGATGAAACCGACCGCCACAACGAACAAAATCAGTGTAATCACAAGGCTCAGCGCCGTCCGAAAACGCGACAAAAGCTTCAGGTGATAACGATCACTTATCCAATCCATTTTTCGCTCGAAAAAATTCATCGGTACATTTAAAATAAATGCGATAACTCCCCCTGCAATCAGCGGCATAATCAAACCTATCAAAATTCCTGCTGCATTTGCCACCGCTTTCAGATTCAGCAGTGCCACCAGCAGCGTTACCCCCAGTACAATCAAAATTATATTTTCCTTCAATCTGCTATCCGGTTTTTTCTCCATTTTTCTTTCTTATCCCCTTTGTAAGTATCTTCCTATTATTTTACCTGTCTTTCGCGGTTTTGTAAAGTTAAATTCCTCCGTAGAAAATGTGCATGATGTTCCAGATGCTTATCCCTGCCAGACCGTATTCGGAGACAAGTGCAAGCCGTGCACGCCAGCTTTGCTCATTCTCAAACCAGACGATATGCTCGCTTCCGTCGGGTGCTGTATAGGTGAAAAAGGGTGTCTGCGCCTCTTCATCATACTCAACATTCACTCCGTAATATTCCGCACGCGCAAGTGCCTGGTAATTGGTCAGCTTTTCCGCTTTGGACTCGCCCTGCACAAACGGCAGCTTCCAGTCATAACCGTAGTTGCTCATTCCCATCAAAATTTTTTCAGCCGGAATCTGTGAAAGGCCGTAATCAAGCACTCTCCGCACGCTGTTAATCGGCGAAACAGGGAGCGGGGGTCCGTATGTTTACGGACATTAACGATATATACGAGTAAAACCCCTGTATTTCAAGGGGTTTCGGCTTTTTTGCATCATTTGATTCTTTCCAATTCTTTCCTAATTTTTGCCGCCTTTTTTTGCAAAATTTCATCCGATTTTTGGCGAGCAAGCTCGTCGATTTCGTCGATGATTTTTAGTGCCTCGGTCAGGCTCTCTTTTCTCTCCAGTTCTCGTAGAATCATATTTTCTACATATGGCGGAGGCGTGCGCTCTTCTGACTCCCAGTTCTGTAGTGAGCGGTATGGTACGCCGCTTTCTTCCGCCAGTTCTTTCATTGTCAGCCCGGACTTTATGCGGGCTTCTCTTATTTTGCTCATGTTATTTCCTTATGCATCTAATAATTACTGTAACGGATAGGATGACTGCGATGCAGCCGAGTATCAATGCTACTATCTTCATGCTTCATTCGATGAGTGTGGCGTGAGGGCGAGGGCTTTCGCCCTCACTTTCCACTTTTCTTTTTTTCAACTTTTTACTATTGCAATTATGTAAATAACTGCTATAATTAAGTTGATGACCGCGGTTATTAGATTCAGTTTGCTTTCGAGGCTTAAATCTTTTCTGCGGTTTTTCTTTTTCTTACTCATCTCTTACCTCCTTTCTGATTATATTATACACTCATTGGGTGCTTTTGTCAATAGCTTCTTATAAAAAATGTTGGAATTTCAATATTTTTTTCGCAAATAAAAAACCGGGCATTTCTGCCCGGCGTAGTGTTTTCTGTTCTATTCTGTTTTGCAGTTATCCGCAGGGCTGTTGTAATCAAGCGCCCTGCTGCTGTCGGATATTCCCGTAGTGGTTGGATCTTGGACGATGCCCAGTGCCACGAGCAGATTTACAACAATGCCGATGACCTGCGTTGCCATGTCTTCGCTGATTGCCGGCACAATGTCCAGCATACCCATGATTTGATAGATGAATGCTGCGATTGCGCCTAAAAACGCGAGCAGCCATGTCTTATTTTTCAGTCTTACTTTCCAGTTGATTTTCATGTTTTACCTCCTTGTTTTGCAACTCTAAGTGCCAGATTCTTTTTTCGTGATTCTCCAGCTTTTTATCCTGTTCATCGTTATGCGCCCAAATGCGTTTACGCGACTGGCTCGAATGTTCGGTTTCCTTTTCGATGTCACTTTTGATGTTCGCTGCATCGGACTGCAGCCGTTTTACCGATGCATCCAGCGTCGTAATGCTTTTGGTCAGCTCGGTCAGCCCTTTAATCAGCGGTTTTGCTACCGCCTTGAAGAGTGCGAACAGGCTGGCTAATGCAACTACCAGCATGCCCATGAACTGGGCTTCTGTTATTTTGTCCATATGTACCGCCTTTCTCATTTCAGCTCTTTGAACGGCATGTTCACCTGCGTGCCGCTCCGAGAATCCCAGTGATAGAATTTTTTCGAGTATGTAATCTGCGAGCCGAAATGCACACCCCAGCTGTACAGCCCGGCTTCGCCGACTACGCCATGCGCCGCACAGATTTCTTTCCACTTGGTCGCGTACTTAATGAATTTTTCCTTGGTTATTTCGATATTTGTAGACCAGTCGGTCGCGGTGCCCTTGATGTGCGATGATGTGGACATGCTTCCAACTTTTTTGTTGTACTCTTTTGTTCTATACCATGCATGTACTTCCATCGGCCGACCTAACCATGCCCGGAATTCTTCTAACAGCTGCGCATGTAGCAGCGCCGCTGCATCAATGGGAATCGTTCCGGTTTGATTTTTGCCGTAGTCTGCAAATGTAAAATGTTCAGTTAGATTTTCGCCTGATAATTTGATTTTTGCCATAACTTTCCTCCTTATCGCGTTAGTACCGTTCCCGTCATTTGTGATGACGGAACGGCATCTGCGTAGATATAGAATCCTCCATTGTATGACTCTGTCACCGGCTTCAACCCGCAGTTTCCGGCTACCGTAAGAGACGGTATATTAAGAATCAAGTCCACGGACATTTGCTCAGTGATTCCGACGCCGGCAACTTCTTTTCGGTAGCACCCTGTGACAGAATCCAGTGCCCAGCCGCTTGTGCTTATCGTAACGCTGCTTTTGCCGAGCTTGAGCGCGTTTTCGATCGCCGTATCAATTTCCTGCCCGGTATGTGGTATTTTATGCGTCGCCATTGCTGCTCACCTCCGTTGTTAATAAGAATTCCCCGGTCGTCGTTATCAAGAATAGGTCCTGATTTTCAAGCAACCAGTTTTTTTCGTCGTTGATTTCCACTCCGATGTACACGCTGGCGCCTGTTTTGACCGGATTCGGTGCGACCGTTACTGACATGATATTCATTCCACGACCACCACAACTTTCTCTTTCATCAGTTCCCCGCCAATCTCGAAAGAGAAGATTAAACTATATTCACCTCGCTCGGGCGGCTGAATCATGGCTGCGATGTTGTGTTCGTCGATGACGCATTCTCCGGTGTCTATCGCCTCGCGGTAGCGTTCGAGGCTGTATGCAGCGTTACGAATGACGAACGCATCCCCTTCGTGGCTGCTAATCTCGAGCCATATTCTTCTTTTTTCTCCCAGCAAAAAATATAAACGCATCAAAACCTCCCGCAAAGCTCGCATTTTACGACCTCTGCTTTCCATCTTTTTATTTTTGGCTTCGCCCGGTAAATCGGCTCTCCATCCTCCCCGCAGCGTTCGCATTTGAAAATATGTGCGTTGTACCCGCTGGTCTTCACCCGAAACGCTCCATCCTTTCTTGCCTGCGCCGATAGGTCTAAGATTTTTACCTTCACGCACAGCGCCGCAGTATCTACGGTGAACAGTAGGGTTGCGTAGTAACCCTCGTTACCGCATTCGTCGACGGCCCATATTTCTACAACATATTCACCATCGGAATTGAACGGGACGGCGGTTTCCCACCGTCCCGTTTCCGGGTTTTGTGTAAACACGATTGTCTGCCCGTCGTATTTGCCATATACCCTAGCTACCATTAGTCATCGATGTCGACGCTGATTACATAGGTCTGTCCAGCGTCTACCGGATTCGGCGTGATTGTGATTCCGCTGATAACCGGTGCAGTTATGTCGTAGATAACCTTGCGTTCTACCGTCGTAGTTACGCCTGCAAGGTTCTTTGCAACTACCGTGATGGTGTTTTCGCCTTCTGTTGCCAGTGTGAGTGCCTTGCTGAACGCGCCTGCAGCCGATACGGTTACTGAACCTTGGTCAACGCCGTTGAGCTTGATTGTTACTGTCGCATCTTTGTCGGTTGTACCTGTTACGCTGAGGGTCGATTTGTTCGTCTTCAATCCATCTGTCGGTGCCGTGACTTCGAGCGTCGGTGCTGTTGTCATTACTGTGAATGTCGTTGTTACTGTAGTGCACTGGTTGCCGTCATTGTCAGATACCTGGATAGATACTGTGTGCTGCCCGTCTGTCAGCGCAGTCTGCGGTGTGTAGCTTATATTGTACCCGCCTGTAGCGCTGTTCTTCGTGATTTTGGAATTATCCACAGCTGTTCCGTCAATTTTGAAAATAAGCGTGGAGATATCGACCCCGGAGTCGTTGTCGCGAAGTTCTGCGCTGATAGCCGGAGCGGATGTCGCAAGATAGGAACCCGAAGACGGTGTGAGTTTTGTAACGGTCGGTGCCACCTTTTCTTTGACTTTTAGTTTCAAGCTTGCGCCGAGCGTTGCGTGCGTGTCATTGGCGCTGACTGTGTTCCCCGCTTGGTCTTCTGCGTCGATTTTAACTGGGTAATAGTGTCCGTCATTGTTGTTATACGATGACAACGACGGCGCCGTGATGGTCGCTTCGTACTTCCCCGTTGACGTGTTTTTGGTTAACGTATAGGCCTGTCCGTT
Organism: uncultured Clostridia bacterium; assembly: GCA_934233735.1. Taxonomy (GTDB): domain Bacteria; phylum Bacillota; class Clostridia; order Peptostreptococcales; family Anaerovoracaceae; genus CAG-238. The sequence goes on from CAKQGQ010000010.1 coordinate 26,294, forward strand.
TATGGTCACTTTTACCGTTTTTATTCCTGATGTAACTGCCATTTTATTTCCTCTCTTTCTACTGTTCTCTGTTTAGAATTCTGTAAAATATTCTCCCTCAACAATTTCCGGTGGGAAACCGCCTTGTACGCAAACATATCTTTTCACACCATCGGTGTAATAGTAGTTAGGGTAAACTTCCATACCTACCTTGAATGTGATTGGTTTATCTGCCGTTCCGGATGCGTTCGGGTCTGCTTCCTCAATCCATGTGATAGCTCCACCGGCTTTGCTCTGATGCGGAACCCACTTGAAACCCGGTCTTGGTGTTACGATGCTAGGTTTATCTTCAATCGTGATTCCGACTTCCTCAATAACATCAACCACCTTTTTGTCTGCTCTGATTGCTTCCTTGATTGCTTCTAATCTTGCTGTCTGTTCACTGTTCATTGATTCCCACCTCTTTTTCTAATTCTGTCAACATAGTGTCGATATCGTCCGTTTTAGGTTCTGCCGTGATGTCTTCAATCTGCAATAGGCAGTTTTCTTCGTAGGATTTACTCGAATCCATCGGCTTGCCGTAATCGCCGCGTTGCTTAATCCATGCCTTGCCGTCTAAATAAATCATGTAGCCGTCGTCTAATATCTCGTAGGCAATGGGTTTGCCTGCGTATGTTTTGTCCGTAGTTATCATTGTGATACCTCCTTGTATGCTTTTAACATTACATAATGCGAATCTACCGCATTACCGCTTGTAGGACACGAGCCGATTAAGTGTATCTCGTTTTCCCCATTGTTTGTGCACGCGCCAGCGCAAAATTTGTTTTTTAAATCCTCCAACATAGTCCATGCGTTGTTATAGAATTTGCAATGTTTATTAGGGAAATTATATCCTCCAAAAATATGAATTCCGTCCGGTAATTTCCCCACGCCGCCCCAATAATCATCATATGGAATGTTTGGAAGTTTCGCAAACGAGGTGCCATCGAATTCATAGGCATGTGTGCTTTTAAAAAGGAGTATTTTACCGTCTACTGATATGCTTTCCCCGCAATCAAATGCTACGGGTGATTTTACGCCCGACATTTCCGCCCCGTTTTTGTACACATATTTATCGTGAAATGTGTAGTCATCCGTTCCTATTTTGCCGGATAAATTCCCTGCGATGGAGTTTCCAATTGTTCCAAGGCTGGTCCATGTGCCGTCCTTAAATTTGTAATATTTGTTTCTGTTTCTACTTACATCTCCGCCTTTGATTCTGATTTCGTCGTCGATAGCAATCGCTGAGCCTCTACAGAACCTGTACGGCAAATCTCCTATGCTTGTCCAAACACCGTCCTCCAGTTTATAAAAATTATATCCATTCACTGGGTCTGATGATGTTGTGAGACTGTTTGTCCCACCTATGATGTATATGACATCATCAATGGCAACCGCCGCCCCGTCACAAAACGAGTATGGTGCAACTACACCCTCAAATGTGCCAATGAAGCTCTTCAGATTCATCCCCTTGTCGACCTCTGTGCCATCGACCTTAATTGATGGCTTTGCCTCTACTGTAACTTTGCTCAGGTGCTTTCCGCTATCGGGAACTACCGTCTGCTGGGATGTGGTTGGCGTTACGGTCTTTTCTTGGGTTGGTGTTGGTTTTACCGTGACACCGGATAACAGTTTGCCGCTGTCGGGGGAAACATCCACATTTCCCGTTCCTGCGGTTACTGTCTTGGTTTGGCTTGGTGTAGGGTTGACGGTTACTTTCTTCATCGTCTTACCCTTCGTTGGCTCTATCGTCACTTTCGATGTGCCCACCGTGACGGTGCGTTCCTCTTCGGGCTTACCTGCGACGTTTGTCCTTCCTCTCATGCGCTCACCTCCTTCGTCAGTAAGATGGTCAGAATCGTTATGCTTGCCGCCGGCTTTTCGACTGCGTAAATGAATACTCCGCCTTCGTAGGTTTTTGCGACTGGTGCGTAATTCCCGCTCAGCGCATCCGCTGCCGAAAAGATTACGTCCGGCATGTATTTTTCTGAGCACCCTTCAATCGAAATTCCCGCCCGGAACGGAAAACCTGTGATGTCGTTATTGCTTGTCCACGCGCTGACCGGTACAGTAATGTCTTCCGCCTTGATGACCGACGCGTTCCCGGTAGTGCTCACTGCGTCTGCTATCTTTTTAAGCTGTGCATCAATGATGTCCATGTTGCCGTTCAGCTCCGCGATATCTGCAATCTCGTTTTCTTCCGGTTTTTGTAGTTTATAATTTTTTGTCTCTGCCATTTTTACCTCACTTTCGCGTCCGCCCATGTGCCGGTCTTTAGCTGCGCCCATGTGAACGATTTTAAGTCTGCCCAGGTGTTGAATTTAAAAACATACTCAATCTGGATGTGTGCGGGCTTTGCCGCTTCCAGCGCCGCCTTTAGACCGTCTATGTCGGTAGGCACGCCTTTTCCGGCGAATGTCACAATCAGCTTGCTGTTTTTGTAGTCAATGTTCGTCTCGCCGTATTTCCAGCTGTTGGCCAGAAGCTGCAGCATGACGATGTCACATTTACAATCGGACCGCCACTTTGCTTCGACCGCCGAGCGTCTATCGTCTTCGCTCTCTGCTATCTGCGTAATGCCACATTCTTTTTCGTAGAATTCCAGCATTTCTACGCTGCAGGTGTCAAAAAAAAGATTTGAAAGAACCTGCTGTGCCTCTTCAAGCTGCACTCCGTGTTCCTTCGCGATTGCTTCGATTACATTTCGCACCATGGGATCGTCTTTGTTTAGTTTGTTGATTTTGTTAAGCATAGGTAAATGTCACCGTCCCCAGTACCGCCACATAGCGCGCCTGCACGACAATGTTTGCCGTGCCGTCATTAACTTTCAAGTTTTCCACATCGATTACTCCGGCAGTACCCGTTATCCTGTTGCTGATATGCGCATAAGACGCAGTCGCTCCGGTGAACGCAATTTCCGCAAGGTAGGCTTCAATCGCCTCCTTGATTGCCGCTTCCGTTTCGCTTTGACCAACCCCAGACTGCAGCGTGACCTTTCCGGCAACATTGATATTTGTCGCTGTCGCCGATGACACATAGCACTTTGCGCCGATGGGCGCCGCGCCAAGGCCTTTTCCCTCGCTTGCCGGGTCGATGTAGTTTTGAACCTCAGCGACAAGAGTGGTAGAAGCCGGCTTCGACTGGTCGTTTATGATGACCACATCAACCGTGCCGTCGCCATGACCAAGTGGGTAGACCTGCGCATCGCCTACCCCCGAAACTTCGAGCGCCCAGTTTTTATATGCAGCGGCGTTTCCTGATGATGTCGGCGTCCTAAGCGCCGCGTAATAACGCTCGCGCAAGGAATCGTCACTTTCTGCATCGTATCCGTCTGCTGTCGGCGCCGGGTTTGTGCAGGTTGCGATTCCAGGAATTGTGACCGGCATCTGCGTAATGGTTCCCGCTCCGACAATCCCGCTGTTTCCGGATAGTTTGGCTACAATTGGAACGTTTCCGCTTTCCGCTACCGTCACATCTTCCAGGGCTTCGAACTGCACGCCGTTTTCAGTTTCGAACAGATCGCCTGTCGTAACCGTTCCGTTTCCGGTGACGGTTACGCTTCCGGTTGCGAATGTCGCCGCTTTTCGCTCGATGCCTTTTCGCTGCCTTACGAATCGCTCCAGCTCCTGCCCGCTCAGATTGTCTGCGTCCAGTTTTCGGTCAATCTCTGCGATTATTTCGTCTGCGGTGTCCATCTCCTGACCGACTGCTTCTGTTACATCGTAAATCAAATACCCGGGTGTCTTTTCGTATTCGTCCGAAATCCGCCCCCGGATGTTTTCTCCTCTAGACATCCACTGTTACCTCCTCTTCCGTACCGTCCTGCAGGTAAACTACCATGCTGACGGTCAGTTTGTCTCCATTACGTTCCATCTCAAAATCGTCAATGGATTTGATCGCCCGATTCAAGCTTGCTTTTTCCTGAATTTCGCGCTTGATTTCGCTGAATACGAAACCTTCGTCTTTGTATCCGATGTAGTTTTCTATGTAGGTCCCGAATTCCGTGCCTTCGTACACCGGGTATTTGTCCATAGCTGTCATTACTAGGAAACCTACCCACTGTCCGACTGCCTGCTTTTGGTCGCAGTATACGACCTTGCCGTCCTTTCGCACATATTCGTGCTTTTTGAAATCATACAGCGGCGTTTTTCCGATTTCGGTACTTTCGTCCGCCTCGTTAACTTCCTCTTCCATCATTTCGTCTATTTCCGGAAACATGCTAACCTCCTATCACGTCAACTATTACAACCGATACGGAATCCGAAAATGGTATGGCAAGGACTTCTTTTCCCTTTAGCTTGCTTTTTTGTGAGTCAAAATAGGTCTTAAAGGTCCTTGTCAGTATCAGGTCTTCCTCTTCGTATCTTCCTTCACCGTCAAAGGCGGTGATGACGAGCGGGCTTGTACTTTCGATTTTTCCGACAAAAAAGCTTGACTGATTAACCGCGCCGTCTTTGGCTTTTTGTATTTTTCCTTCAATTTTTTTTGCTAGTTCGTAATTCCACATATCAGTTCTCCATTTCACAGCTCACGCGGTAATTTCCGTTGCTGAATGTATGTGTGCAGCTCTTCACTTTGTACCAGCCTTTGACCTGTGCCTCAGGGCGGTTAAAATAGATGCGCACTCCGGCTCGTATGTTTGTGTTTCCCGGCATTTCCGCGGTAAATGATGTTGTTACCTTGTTTTGCTGTTTTAGAATGTTCTTTGCTCTGTTTCGTGCCTTCGCGGCATCAATTTTTTCGTCTGTCTCAATAACCGAAAGAAGCCCGTATTTCTTTATGGACGCTTCGTCTTTTGCCGTTGCCTTGACCTGGGCGCTTTTTTCGCTGCTTCCGGCTACTGTTACGCTGTTTTTCATATTTTCAATGCTCCGCGTTCCGGATATGCTGCAGGCGTGCGTGCACTCGCATTTTCTTCCCAGCTCGTCGATATAAATCGGCTTGATTTTCACGGCGCCGACTTCGATGATTTCCAGCTTTCCGCCCTTCATCCGCAACTTGTACTTTTTCCCGGTTTCGTGCCTTACTTTCTTCAGGATGTCTTTCAGGATGTCCGACACAGCTTCGTTTTTGTACAGCTTGGTGATGAGTGTCGGCATTTTCGGCATGCTGCCGAGCGGCACATTGAAGCGTTTGCATAACTTTGTGATTGCCTCGTTTGCGGATGCCTTTTTGAACTGAATAATCGTTGTGGATTTATTCAGGTAAAACGCGAAGTCATAGCCCCGGTACTCACCGCCACCGAGCGAAGCCAACGTGATGATTCCCTGCAGTGCGGTCTTTTTGCCGATGTAAATCGTTACGATGTCGCCAACTTTCAGTGTTTTGTTTTGCTGCGGGTCAAAATACGAAAAGGGCAGGGAGAAACTAAACTCCATGCCCAGGCTGTCTTCCGAATCCCCCCAGCTGACATCGCCGCAGGGAATGGTCTTCTTATTAACTTTTACTTTGCACTCCATCAGTACACCTTCCTATACTGCTCAAACGACAGCGAATAATTGATGTTTCCGGCGCGGTCCATCGACCAACTGAATGTCTCGCAGGACATTAGCCGGTTAAAAACTTCCTTGCCGTTTTTCCGCGTGATTACGACGCGCATCGGCTTTCGGTCGCGGCGGTTATTACGGAAAAACCGCACATACTCCATGGGGTCTTTGTAGGTTCCTTGGTGCCATGCGGTTTTTACTGGCGGGAAAAACGAGTCCAGTGTGATGGATGCCAGCGGCTCCGGTCCGAGCGTTTTCGTCTGGCCGTATTTTGCGCTGTCGTGGTTTTCAGCGGTCGAGCTGCCGTAATCAATATTTAGCCCGTCCGCCGGGACGAAAGGAAGCTGCACAATCTTTTTATTGTTGTCTATCGATACTGTCATCTTCATGTTCTGCCTCCTTAGGTGTTGTCAATTGCCGCAAGAACACGGTCTGCGATGTACTCGCCCGTCTCTTCCATGTATTGTTCATTTCCGATTACGTTTCCTTGCACGGTGAGGTAGACTGTGACGGATTTTCCGCCGAGAGATTTCCCTGCTTTATCCGCCGGAATGATTCGTGTTCCGGACGGCAGGATTGCCTCTTCAGGGCCGATTTCATTAAATCCGGTCAGCCCGCCCGCGAAGTAGGTCGTTCCGAGGGCTTTGTTTCGGCCTTTGGTTCGGTTGGTGGACTCATGTGGTCTTCCGGATGTGCCTTTGTTTTCGTTTACATTGACATCTACAGACTTGCCGCCGAAGCTGAACAGCTTCTTTAGCTTATCTATAATCGTTTTTACAACCGCAATCGTCGCCTGTACTTTTGCTTTGAGATTCAGGAACGCGCCCACCACCGTTTTCACGATGAATGAGGCTACTTTTTTCAGAATCTCCCAGAGTTTATTGACAATATTTCTGAATTTTTCGCTGCGCTGATACAGCGTTACGAATGCCGTCACTAAAATGCCGATAGCAACCGCTACTAAGAGAATCGGGTTTGCCGACAGGAGCCCTTTTATCAGTCCGCCTGACTTCGCAATCGTGCGAATGTTTAAATTCAAGTCGAGCAGTCCTTTTTTGACTTTCATTATTCCGTTATACGCAAGTAGCGTAGAGTAAAAGCCTGCAATGATCGGGATGGCCGCTTTGGCGACTTTCTTTATCGTATCAAAGTTTTCGGAAATCCATTTGATGGCGTTCCCGACCTTATCGCCGAAAGTTGCGCCCCAGCCCTTGGCTTTTTCCTCCAGCTTTCCGAGTGCTTCGGTTGCTTTATTCAAGAGCGGAAGCACTTTGCCGGCGAACGAGTTCTTATTGTCCGCAGAGCCGATGAAATTCGCCCCGATTCGCGATACCGCCGCCTTCATGTTTGAGATTGCGCCTGTTATCGTTTTCGATCCGATTTCCTTTGCGGCGCCGCCGATATTCTTTCGGACGGCTTTTTGGAATGTCGAAAGGCTGATTTCGCCGTCCTTTGCCATGTCAAAGACTTTTTCGGCCGTGGTGCCGATTTCTTTGGCTAAGTACTGATAGATTGGAACGCCACGCTCCGAGAGCTGCGTCAGTACCTCGTTGTTTGCCGTGCCGCGCGTTGCAACCTTGTTGAAAATGGAGCCCATTTCGTCCATCTCGATTCCGGCAACTGCTGCGGCATCAGCTACAGATGACAGGTATTTCTCCAGTGCCTTTCCGGGCTTGATTCCGGCAGCAACCGCCGATGCGGCCGTGGTTGCAGCAGCGTCCATGCCGTACGCGGTTCCTTTTACAGACGCAAGGGCGTTGTCCATGATTTTCGACACATCTTTTGCGCTGTTTCCGATTGCTTCAAGCTTTACTTTAGCGTTATCGATCTGCACCATGCGCGTCCATCCTTTGGATAGTGCCATTCCGGCAAACGCCGCGGTAGTTGCCGCCGCGACGCCTGCCACACGCTTTCCGAACTTAGTGAGCTTCGTCATGCCGGTATCGGTCATCTTCGTTAGGCTTTTCTGCGCCAGCGCGACTTCCTGCTGGAACTTTTTCGTTCCTTTTTGGGCAGTGAACAGCGGCTTGGTGAATTCGTCTTTTAATTTCAGAACTACATACGCTTTCTTAGCCATTCTGCACTCGCCTCCTTTTGTTCATAATAAATTTGCATTGCTGCGTAATAAAAAGCCTTATCGGCTGTGGATAAGGCTGTCAGTTCGTCTAATGTATGTCCGCGCAGGATGTAGAAGCCAATCATGGCGGCTTCGTCATCCTGCTCCATCAGTTTTTTACATTCTGGCCGAGGTCTTTTAAGTCATACATCTCAAGAATGAACTCAGCGAGTTTGTTTATCTCGCCGAGACTATCGTCCAGAATCTCGGTTACGATGTCGTACGGCTCTACACAGCCGTACGCTTCCTGCAGCTCTTTGTCCTGCAGAATCGGTACTGATTCGTAAATCAGCTGTTTATACAGTTCTAAGCCGCCTTCTGCGCTTTCCTCGTCTGCCATGTCGAGGATTTCGCAGATTCGAGTGAGTTTGTGTTTTTTAACAAGCAAATTCTCTCCCAAAACTTTGGAACTATATTCCCGATACTTCGTCTTGTCGTCTCTTTTCTGTGCGCGTGCAAGAAGAGACTCTTTCGTCGCGCGTTTCATTTTTTTCTTTGCCATGTTTCCTCCTAGTCAATTAAATCAAGTGGCAGGAAATCTGCGAACTTGAACGGCACTTCCTCTTCCATTAGCGTCTTTTGCTCAAAATTCAGTAATGTCAGTTCATCGAGTGTAACTTCATTGAACTGAATTCTCTCGGCGCCTTGACTCGCAGGGTCTTCCAACTTTCCGACAATCATGATTTCAGGAACCCTGCCTTTTTTGACCTCTTTGTAGACAAGGGCTGTTATAGAGCTGTCCACTTTATGGAATACCATTGTGCCGCTTCCTGCATATCCTGTGAACTTCTGATGCTCGCCCGGGTCTTCTGCGACATCAACCTGCTCGTAATTCAGGGTTAGCTTAGCTTCAAATTTTTTGATGTTTGCAGCTTTATTCCCGTTAATCCAAACCGTCCCGAAGGTTCCGTTGATAACATCGTTTGCTTGCATTTTTTTCTTAAACATCGCTTACCTCCTAGTTCATACAGATGTTGAATGTCAAATCTTCGATTGCGTCCAAAATCTGAATGTTTGCCTTTACGAATACATAGCTCTTGTACGGGTTTTTCTTTACGGTCAGGTCGTCCCAGTCCATAGCCTCCGTCTTTCCGCCTGCTACAATCGCCTTTCGCTGTGCGTCAACATCGATTTCGGCCAGATTCTGATAATCAGGATTTAAGACACCTTCTGCCGCGAGTCGGCGGAAATAGTTGTTGACCGCCGCAACGAAAATGCTTTGGTTGTCGAGCGAGTTCTTGTATTTCCCAAGGTAGTAATTCTTAAAGGTCTCCATGATGTCCTCACGGATCATGTCCATTGCTTCCACGATGGTGATTTTCTTAAAGTCATCAAGTACGGCTGTCGTGGCGCTGTTTACCGCGCGAGCAATTTTTACGTTGCCATAGTCGTTAATCAGTACTAAGTTTCCGGCATCGATTACAGTGTCGATGTTTTCCACATCGTCCACCGATTTCAGGTCGGTAAGCTCGTAATAGGTGGCGGAGCGGTCCATTCCAAGCCCTGCAAAAAGTCCTGCGAGGCGCGGAAGATATTTGTTTCCGGTAAGCTCTGTTCCATCTGTTTTCACCGCCTTTATGTTCTTTAAGTTCACGACATGCATGTCATCCGGCGTTGACGCTCCGGAGACCACCGCCTTCACGCGCAGCGATGTGTTAGTCGCGTTTCGCGCGGACACATAGGCGATTAAATCCGTCTGCGTGCTGTTTAAGTGGCACACCCAGTTGAATTTCAGCGCATCAAGTGTCGCTTTCACGTCGTCAATACTTTCTTCAGCTCCAAGCCTTACAGCATAGAGCTTGTTTGCGCCTGCGTCAAGTGCAGACTGTAAAAGAGCGGTATTTTCTACCGTCCAATCGTTTGTGATTTCCGCCGCAGTTTTATACTCGTGCAGCGTTGTGGTCTTTGTCGCGTCGGTCAAAATCACGCACACAACTCCGCGTGCGCTTCGTAATACCGCAGTATTCGCCTTCGTCACGAATTCCACTACAACATTTGGTAATCCCATTTCATACCTCCTAATTTACTTCGAGTTCTTCCATGTTCGGATAGCCGCTTTCCGTGTCGACGCTTTGGTACATTTCAAAGTTGAAGCTCATAACGAGTACATCGTCGTCAACTTCAAAATCCACCTCGTCAATCGGCACTGCGAAAGTTTCTGTTACAAAAATGCGAAAAAGGAACAGCTGCGATAGCTGTTCCTGCATGTCAATCAGTTCCTGCTGGTTAAGGTTTTCATCGCTCGGGAAATAATAGACGCGGATTTCTCCCCGGTCTCTGATGAAATCGGGCTTTCCGTCTCTGCTTGCGGTGTGCCTTATGAAAAAGCACTTTTTTCCAAAATCTTCGGTTTTGTCCGTAGACCAAACTTTAACATTTGGAAAATTCGCCTTCAGTTTTTTCGTTATTGCCTTTATTAAATCTGCAACTGTTATCATTTCTCAAGCTCCTTTATGATGAAATCCATCAGCTCACCTTCCACATCGCCTTCAAATCTGTTTTGCCACTCGCTCAGAGCGTTATTCATAACCTCGAAGGCTTTTACGCGCCCAATCTTGACCTTGTTCGGTCTATGACCTACCAGAGCGTGTCCTAATTCAATTAGGTGATTGTGCGGCGCACGGTTATATACCCTGACATTGTAGTCAGAATCCGACCATTCGTAGACCTGCCGCCCTGCCGCAAACCCCCTTAGGTAGTTTCCGGTGATTTTCCTGACGGCAGTCTTGGCTTTATCCTTCACATAATTGCGGAATTTTCGCGCTTCCGCTTTCATGAATTTTTCCGTTTCTTTTGGAAACGCCTTCATGATGCTCGTGATGCCTTTCGACAGGTCGCCTTCAATTCTCATTTCACTTTGGCTCATCAGATCACCTCCTGCGCATATATCGTTGTGAACCGCTCGGTTCTGACCGGTGGCAGGATATAGTTAATGTCCAGCCTGTGTTTCGTACCGAAGCAGTCCATCCACAGAATCCAGCAGCCGGGTGTGATATCTATAGTCGTTTCGCTGCGAACGGTCACCGTGTGCGTGGTTTTTGACAGTATTGTGTCTGCGGGTCTTCCGGTCAGGAGCGAGCCGGTTCGCGGCTCGACTTTTGCCCATGCTTTTTTGATTAGCCTTTCAACCGGCTGGTCCTGCCCCAGTTTATTTTCTTCGGTGTCGAATTTCCAAAACTCCACGCGTTCATCTAACTGCCCTGCGTTCATCCGCTCACCCCCGGAAAGTCACTGCTTAATGCGATGTGGTTTAAAAGTTCATTGGCCGACAATGGAATGTTCTCAAGGCTTTTTTCTGACACCGCGCCGCGATTATCGTACCAGTGAACGACGATCTGCTTAATTGTGAGCCAGTAAAGCTGCGACTTCGGCTCGCCGTTTTCCACTTCAAACCGTTTCCCGGTTGCCGATTCTGCGAGCTGAACCGCAGCGTCAAAGAGCGGCTCCGTCACCGGATCACCGCTCTGAATTTTTGCATACTCCTCAAGGTCACTTCTCATCTTGTCCGCTAACATATCTTATCCTTTCTTAGCCGGTTTGCTGCGTCTTTACGTCCTTTTTGATGATGAGAACGCCGCTTGGATCAAGCAGCTTTCCGTCTGCGATCATCATGATCTTCTGCTTTTCCTGATTCGTGTCGTGGTCAGACCATCTTACCGTTCTCATTTCCATGTTGGAGTTGATTGCGTAATCCTTGAGGTTCGCGAAGATTGCAATTACATCTCCCTTCGCCGCATCGTCGAAGTTAGCGATTACATCTACCTCTACAGTCTCGACACCTTTTCCGCTGAATCTGTAGTTTTCGCCTCCGTCAATTCCGTAGTTGACCCTTCCGATCGGCTGTCCGGTTGTATCTACCATGCCGTCAATATAGGAGTCGAAAGTTCCCTGCGCCATGATGAATTCGCCCTTTCTGTAGGCTTTTTTCATCTTTGCAAATACTTTCTTTTTCCATGTTGCCCAGCTTGAAATTTCCTCTTCAGTGAGGGTGATTACGTTAGCAGTCGGCACACGGGAGTCCTTAGTGATGCCTAAAGGCTGGCCGCTTCCGGTGCCGTTGATGATTGCCTTGTCGATTGCTTCTGCCATCGCTTCTACTGCCAATCTGATGAATTCGTTCTTGAATTCTTCGAGAGTTACAACAGAAGCAAGCAGCGTCATCGCGATTTTGCATTCAAGTCCGTGATAGCTGAATGTTACTTTCGTGTTTGCCTGGACTTTCTGGTCGTCCGATGCGCCCTCTCCTACCCAGCTTGCCGTCGGCTTCAGGGAGAGGATTGGAACTTCCACACCGCCCTGAATATTGAGCTTTCTAACCTTGGCATAAAGGTTGCCGTAGGCCTTCATTTCGCGAATGATCTCTTTTACGAGTGTTGTCGGAATGAGCGCTGATACATCGCTTACTCCACTTTTTGCCGCTGCGTTTTGGAACTGTTCCGGAATCGGTGTGTTTTTTTGAACATAATCCATGAATGCTCTTTCGTATTCTTCGGTCGCAAAGATGTCTTTCGCTTCCGGCTGCTTGCTATTCAGTACCTTTTCTCCGTCATCGATGAGCCCGCTCGGCTTTGCGATTACCTTCGAGTTGAGCGCTTCAAAGTCCGCTCTTGCTTTGGCTTCCTCTTCATGGTTTGCGTCGAGGTCTTTCACCTCCTGCATCTTGGCTGTAGCTTCCTGCAGCTTTCCCTCTTCAATCAGGACGTTTGCTTCATCAAGTAACTGTTTTCTTTTTTCTTCGTATCCCATTTTTTCCTCCTGTGGATTCTTTTGATTGAGTTATAACGTTTCACCCTGTGCGTACTGCGGCGGGCGGTATAAATTTAAAAGCTCCAGTTCGGCTTTCGCCGCCTCCAGAGCTTTCTCATTCCTTGTGTTTTTCATTTTTTCCGGCATATCCAAAAATTTGAACATGAACTCGCTTTCGGTGGCTACTGCGGCGACTGACTCCTCTTCGATGTTGAAATAGGTTTTTGCCGTGTCGCTTGTGAGCCATGTTTCGGCGTTTACGATTTCTTCGATTGCCTCTGATGTTACGCTTGACAGCTTTCTCGAATTATAGACCTGCATAATGCATTTTTGGATTTCATCAAGCTGCGCTGCCATTTCGCGCATTTCGGCTGCGTTATATCCGCCGTACAAGCAGATCATCGGGCTATGGACCATCATTGCAGATCCTGTCCGCATTACGATTCTGTCTCCTGCCATTGCGATTACGGACGCGATGGATGCGGCCACGCCGTCAATGTAGACCGTCACATTTCCGTCGTAATTTTTCAGCATGTTGTAGATTGCGATTCCAGCGAACACGGAGCCGCCGTTTGAGTTGATGTGGACGTTGATGTCTTTTCCGTCTGCGTCTTTGATGAAATCTTTGATCGCGCCCGGATATTTGTCCTCTTTATCCCATGCGCCCCACCACGAGGACACGATGTCGCCGTAGATATACAGGTCAACGCTTGTCTCGGTGGCATTCTTGGGCGTCATAAGGCTTCTTAAGTTGTCGTTTATAAAAGTCTTTGCCATGCTATCTCCCTTCTATCAGTCTGTTGATTGTTTTGATTATCTCCGCATCGTTTTCCGGGTTCTTTCCGGTTATCTTCGATGTCAGATTCTTGATTTGGTTTACAACTGCCGTATCCAGTCGTCTGATAGCTTCATCGCCGCCGTCGATTGGCGACAGGTTGAATATGCTTCGCCACTCATTCGGCGTGAGGGCTCCGCGGTCTACCATCTGGACAAGCTGCATCTTCGTACTAAACGAGGCGTGCGAAAGCCCGTATGCCTCAAAAACAATTCGGTTTCCGGTACCGCGCTCTCTTCTTGTGAAGATTTTCCGTGTGAACTCATCCTGCAGCTGTTTGACATCCGGCTCGATTTCTGCTTCGTAGTAGGAGTTCCACTGGTCTTCTGTCGGCTTTGATGTCACGATTTCGTCGTTCGTGTTAAAAATCTTGTAGACTCTGTTTGTTACGCGTTCGATGATTGCGGCGTTCGGGACGTAGTCTTCGGGCTTGACCTGCGTCAGCTCCGCTTTGGAGTCGATTGCCGCCACGCCGAGATTGTTAGCCTCTTCAATGTTCATGTAATTTCTGACGAAATCTTCCGCGTACTTCTTGATGTCTTCGCCCTTCAGGCCTTGTGTGATTTTCAAGATCCACCTGATTATCGCGGAATTCTTTATCGCTGCCACCAGTCCGCGGTCAATCGTATAGATTTCTTCCATCAGGGGCTGAAGTGCCGGCACGATGGAGTCTCCGAAGACGTCCTGCTCGCCATAGTCGCCCCGAAGGTGTATTAAGTTTGAATACCGGAAGACCGGCATGGTTCCGTTGTTTAGGTAAAAACGAATGCCAAGCTCGCCATCGGCAAGCCACACACTCTCAGCGCCTGCGGCTGGAACAGGATATAGCGCTTCCGGGAGCCCGTCCTGATTTCGCGCGATAAAAATAAAGGCGTTCCCGTTGAGCTTTAACGAGATCGCCGTTTTTTCAATCAGCTTTTGAAATGTCATGACTGGGTTCGGTTCTTCCAGTAGGAACCGGATGTATGCGTGCGGATTAACCTGAATCTTCCGCACGCCGTTTATTTCGGTTTCAACGATGTGCTTCGCAACTGTTTTTCCCAAGCCCTTTACGTATGGCCTCAGGCAGCTTCGCACAAGGTCTGACTGATAGACCTTGCCATCGTAAGCAAAGTATCCGTTGTTTGCCATGGTAATCATTTTGAATACGTTTTTTTCTGTTTTGTCTCTCTTGAAAAATCCCATTTTTTCTCCTAAATCATCGCTTCGTAATCCGTCTCTCGGTTGTGCAGCACTGTGTATGCGTCGAGAAGTGCCGCCGTTCCGTCGATTCTGCGTCGCTGGTTCTTCCCTTTGTGTGGCTGAATATTTCCGTTTCGGTCGATGTCGACGCTTGTGTTCGTGAAGCACCACTTGTCCACCGGGTTGTTGTTGTAAATAATCTTGTGTGCTTTAAAGTCGGCGGCCAAGTCATGCATCGGTACAGAGAGCGTCTTCTTGCCCTGCCGTAGCGGTATCATGTTCTCCTTGCCGAATTTCATAGCCATTTCCTCCACCCAGTACTCCGCTGCCCAGTCATCATATCCAATGAAAAATGGATAAATGTCGTAGTCTCGGTATAGTTCTTCAAACCACTGCGTGATATACTTCGGGTGAATCTTGTTTCCCGGAATCAGCTCAACGTATCCCTGCTCCGCCCAGATGTCGTACGGAATCTTATCCTCTTCCACGCGCTCTCTGACAAGGTCTTCCGGAAGCCAGTACTTCGACAGCACATAGATGTTATCATCATCTCTGACTTTGAATATCATCTTTGCTGCTGTGAGGTCGGTGGTCGCCGATAGGTCGACGCCTCCGATGCCGTATCTCGGCTTCAGCGTCAGGATATCGAACAGTGTTTCGTTGTTGATGTCCTCAAACGACAGCCACGCTTCGGTGCTTGTTTCTCTTATGCAAAAATCCTTGCATAGTAAATTTTTTACCAGCAAGGAATTTTCTTTCGCCTTATTCACCTTGCCTTTGAGGTTGGCGGTGTTTTTTATCGTGCCGAGCCCCGGGTTTGCCTTCGCCCATGCCTCTTCATCCGTCCACTCTTCGCGGCTGTCAAGCTCGTAGATAATCGGCAGGAATGTCTCGTCTTTATATCCCAGCTCCGACTCAAACCCGTTAATAATCATTACCGCTTCATCGTACAGAATATCGTAAATGGATTCCCGTACCGTTCCGGCGGTTGTTGTTATGAATATTAGGGGTTGTTCTCTTGAGGAAGTTCCGTCAACGATGACATCGTATAACTCCTTGGTTTTCCATGCGTGAATCTCATCCAGCAGTCCGCCGTGCACGTTGAGCCCGTCGAGCGTGTCCGAGTCGCTGCCGAGCGGCCGGAAATAACTGTCGTTATAGTCCGCTTCGAGTTCTGCAACCTTGGGCTTGATTCGTCTGAGAAGCGTCGGTGACTTTTTCACCATCTTTTTTGCTTCCAGCCAGATAATCTTCGCTTGGTCTTTTTTTGTTGCGCAGGCGTAAATTTCCGCACCGAGCTCCCCGTCTGCAATCTGCAGGTATAACCCAATCGCTGCGCTAAGCGTGGACTTTCCGTTTTTTCTACCAACGACAAGCATTACCTGCCGGTATTTCCGCAGACCGGTGATTTTATGCACGATGCCAAAGGTCGCCGCGATGAGGGCTTTCTGCCAGAGTTCAAGCCGGAATCGCTTTCCGCCGTAACGACCTTTACTGTGCCTGCAGTAGTTTTCGATGAATTCCAGCGCGTGGTTTGCTTTTTTCGCGCTGTACTCCCACTCGCTGCTCGGATCGTCCATAATCCGGACAAGCTCTTTATAAACCTTGTAAACCTTTAGGCTGACCACCTTGCCGTTTTGAATCTCGTCGAAATACTCCCGGATTGGATTGTATGTCAGCTCATATCTCACTTTTCTTGCCCGTTCAGACATCACGAATCCCTCTCACTCAAAAAGGCGTCGAATTCGTCAACCTCATCGTCTCGCTTTTCGTACTCCTCGGGTTTTGGAATCATGTCAGCCAGAGTTTTATATGCCGCGGTGTAATTTTTGAACATGGCGTTGTAGGTTTCAACTGCAGGGTTCTTTTTCGTCCCGTATTGGTTCTCGCCGTTCTTGTATTCGACCACGCAGCCCTCTTCATTAATCTGGTCTTTGAGGTCTGCCATCGTGACCGTCATAAATGCCAAATTTTTGATTAACGGCTCCGCAAAATCAAGCATTTTTTTCGTGACTTCGTCGATTTGTTTTCCTTTTTCGTGCCAGTTTTTGCGTAAACGGGCTATCTCTTTCTTAATCCGTTTTTCTTTTTCTTTCTTCTGTAAGTTCGTCGTTTCTTCTTTCTTTTTCTCCATGTTATACCACACCCCCTCTCGCGCGCACGCCCTGTGTGTTATTTGAAGGTGGGCATTCGGTCAGGGATTTTGCCTTGTTTCCCCCTTTTACGGGGGGGATATGCGTTTCAGCTGTCCAGACGCGTCAAACGCCAATCCCGTGGCCGTTGCCTCCTCTTCCTCTCTGTGATGCTCTTTGTTGTGGCAAGTCTGACACAGACATTCCAAGTTGTCCCAGTTCAATGTGATGTCCGGGTCGTTGATGTTGTCCTCTGTGATGTATGTCTTGTGGTGAACGATGTTTCCCATCCCGTTTCGATTGCCGCAACGTTCGCAGATGTGCATCTTACTGTTTAGGAATGCCTGTCTTGTCTTTATCCAGCTTTGAGAGCTGTAGAAGTCTTTTGCGTATTCTTTCGCCATCTGTTCCTCTTCAACTTTTTTTTGCAAAACAAAACAGCCACCATGTTTGGCAGCTGTCGTTTGCGTTTTGGGTATTGTTGTCTGTATAAAGTATAGCATAAAAAAAGCGGACCTAAACGGACTTTTTCTTTTGCTCTGAAAAAAACTTTCTCACCACGCGCCGCGCATAGTCCGGCGCAATGTAGTTCGCTGCGCCGACCCGCTCCCAGTCCAGACAGTCTATGAACCGGCTCCGCAGAACCTCTCGGATCTTTGCTTGCTCGACGCTTTGAATAAACCGTTCGATTTCCACTGCCATCTTCTCGGCCTTTTCTATGTTTGTCTCAATTTCCTGTTTCAGGGTGACAATCATCAGCGGAAGTTCGATGTCCGTCTCTGCGATTCCCTGAATTTTAAGCGGGTGCGCTCTTCCCGTGCTGTAGTTGTTGACGCTGTCGCCTACGATTTCGCCGGCATGCTCCAGCTTTTCCTCCAGTCTTGCCAGCCTTCCCTTTTGCCTGGTAATTTCGTGTTTCAGCCAAAAATATTCGTTCAGTTCCTTCTTGGTCATCGCATCTCCTTTCGTTGCACTATAAATCAGCCTAAAGGCTTAGGCTGTCAAACATATTCTCTTGGATTCCTCTATAGGCTTCGCTTTCTTCGTAAGCCTTGCGGAGAAGTTTTGCAAATGGCATTTTTTCTCCGGTGGCCATGGTTACTCTGCCGTTCTTTTTGTAGCGTGGTACCTCTTCAACCGATACCTGTATGTATTCTCTGCACGGCAGTCCGTTTATGAGGTTTTCATATCGTTGGACTTCGCCGTCGATGATATATCCTTTTTTGGACTTTGGGTCTGCTTCAATGTCGCACCGCATGAGTTCTTCTTTGAATGGCTCGGGCTTTGCAAGGTTTCTGCTGCTCGAGTAACGCTTTGTGAATGGGATTTCTTCTTCACTTTCCGCTTTTAGGTCTCGCAGTTCGCGTGCCTCGTGCATCAGATAGAACGCGAGCTGATAATAATTCGGGTTATCCCACAGGCGCGCTTTTTCGATTGCGTGTCCGGATGTCCATGCTTTTTTGATCAGCGCATAAGGCACTTCCTGATTGCAGATGAGATGAAAGTGGTATCTTTTGCCCGCCACATGAGGCACGAGTATCCATTTTAAAGTAATGCCTTCTTTTCTGCATAAATCGCGGAGCTTTCTCATGCATTTATCTCTTGCGGCTTTTACCTCTTCAATCGGCAGTTCTTTTTCGAAGGTCAGCTTTATACTCCAGTCCCCTGGACGGAAGTTTGCGTTCAGCAAAATCGCCAAATCAAAAATTGCCAGTCTGAGGTTGTATTCCCATACCTTTTCCGTGGTGAGGGTTGCTTTCGGCATTCTCTTTTCGCCTTTGACTCTGATTCTTTTCGCTTTCTCTTTTATCATCAAAGTGCGTCCTGCTTTGAAGATCAGTCTCTCGTACTTTCCCATATTTCTCTCCGTCGTTATGTTAATAAGAATAGCAAGTGCTGAATGCTCATACCGAGCGCCAAGTTTTTTCTTATATATAATAGTAGGTTTTACGGCAGTTCCGGAGTCGAACCGGATAAAGCCCTTCCGCCGATAGCTATGCCGCAGGGGCTTCCTGCGGCGGGTTGGTTAATGTTTTTTTCGTGCTGCGTCAATCATTTTCTGCACCGGTTCAAATGGCACATGGAACATTCTGCCTTCTGCCTCCAGCGAAATCGATTCGCCCCAGTTGTCCGATGTGAAGCGCACGACGATTTTTCTTCGTTCTCTTTCTTTGCCATCACTTATCATTCCGTCTATTACTTTGATTTCTGTCATTCTTCCTCACTCCAATCTATGGTTTGCCCACACACGGGGCAGTTTCTGTGCCAATATGGTCTTTTGATTGCGTCCATTGCAACTTCCGCCCCGAACGAATAATCACAGTTCGGACAAAATGCGTTATAAATTGTGATTTTGGGTTTCTTTGAAATCTGCTTTTCTAACGCTTCAATTGCCATTTTTAACGCCTCATCTGCACGTGTTTTAAGCTTGTCGGCCGTAGTTTCTGTTTTTAGCATTTCATCAAAACATGTTTTCTTGTCTAATATTCTAATTGCCTCTTCGTATGTCATTCTTCCTCACCTGCCTTTTGAAGTGCTTCGATAGCTTTTAATAACAAATTACTCGGTATATGAGTTACACCACACTCTGTATTTATATCGCACCAATATTTTAATGCATCAACTAATTTTGCTTCTTCTCTTGTCATTCCTGCTCACCTGCCTTAAAATCGGGGAATGAATTTATTCCGTTGTAGTCATCTGCATCTGACTTGAGCCAGTGTCGCCTACAACCATCGCAATCTAAATTCAAACTGTTCCCGCTTTCTTTGCACATATCGCAAAATGTAACGGAATAATCAAAATCTCCAACTTCCCACATACTTAAAAACTCATACAGTTCATCATCTGTCATGCTTCTTATTCTGTCTGCGTTAGTCATTCCTGCTCACGCTCCTTTAGTGCCGCTTCTGCGGCTTCTTTGGCTAGGAATACGGTTTCGCCAATGTCGTCGGCTTTAATGTTGTGCCTGTATATTTTGTCATCCATTTTTCGTTCCCCGTAGGCTATCCATGTGCCTGTTTCCTCAATTGAAAAGCCCACAACCTTTTGTTCGACGATGAGCTTTTCTTCTTTTCCCAGTTTTTTAATAAAAAACAGTTTGCCGCCTATCGTACAGGGTAGCTCAATCAGTCGGCCTTGCTCTTCTAAATCCTCGTAGCGTCCGAGCTTTTCGAGGATTTTCTTGAAGTTCTCCGGCGAATATTCGTTTTGGCATATGTCTATAGGGTCACATCCTGCATAGCCGTAAGGCGTGAAAATAGTTAATCTTTCGCTCATTTCATGCTCCTTTTAAATGTTCATTTTAATCTGTGCCTGAAATTCCTTGATTCGCTCCTCTGCTAAGCTGTGATAGTGCGGGTCGATTTCAAATCCAAGATATTTAAAGCCCATGTCAATGCATGCGACGATGTTACTCCCAGAGCCGACATGTGTGTCCAGTATCTTGAATCCGGGCTTTGCGTAGGTGTATAGAATCCATTTGTATAGCTCTACCGGTTTCTGTGTTGGGTGTATCCGCTTTTCATTCAGCCGCTTGTCGCCACGCTGAACGGCACCGTTTAGCATGGATGCGCCCTGCATCATCCCATTCCACATGTAGCGGAACAGGCGCACGCTGTCATGCATACTGCAGTAGGCAATTTCACAATCCGAAAAACTGCTGTTGCCATTGACCTTATCCCACACGATGCGCCCGGGGCCAAAGGGATAATCAAAATAGTTGCAGCCCCATATAATCTGCTCTTTCGATACCCGAATTAATTCGTCAAAATATTCTACAGTCGGAACATCCCAATTTTCGGATTTTTCATAATGCCGCTGCACACCTATCGGGCTGACTCGCCGTCCGTAAAAGCCTCTCCGCTCCGGGCCGGAGAAGTATGGCGGATCTACAACTGCCAAATCGAAATATTTGTCCGGAATCTCTTTCATTCCGTTCATACAGTCTTGGTTATAAATTCTGTTCAAATTCATGGTTTTCTGCCTTTTTTCTTCTTGCAATACGGATATTTGCAGCCTGCTTCTGTGTTTGCGTTCTTCCAGCCCATCATTCGCACGAATGAATCCTTTTCTGCAGGTCGGTAATATTTACAATGCCTGTTATTGCACTTCATTCCTCCGCCTCTTCAGTTTCGGCATCCGCATTGATTCTCCTTTGCGTGTCCTCCATCAATACGATAGCTTCGTAGAAGCCCTCCGCCTTTCCATCATAATAGGCTTTTAGAGTCGGTTCTGTTTCTACTTTTGCGTTTTCTTCTTCCTTGTTTTCCGTTTCCTTTAAGATGTTTATGTGTGTTTCTACGCTCTGCTGTATTTTCTCCAGCAGGTTTGCGGCGTCGATTACAATCTTTTCGCAGTCACAGCCTTCCCAGTATTTTTTCCCGTCTATGATTACATCTTCCTTGATTGGGATATCATCGCTGACTTCGTTCAACTCCCTGTACGGGCAGTTATTGCAGTCATATTTGGGTCTTGGCGTGCCGGTGCACCTTAGTGCCTTTATGATTTCGTTTATTGTCTTCATTTCTTTTCTCCAAATTCGTTATCAAATCCTTCGAGCAAAATTTGCTGAACCAGGTCGTACAGATATCTGCTTGCGTCTTTGTCGATGCCTTTTGCGGCAGACAAGATCCTATCTATCCGCAGAATATAACCGCGGACTTCATCGGGCTTCTTTTCTTTTGACATCTTCGTTTCTCCTTGGTTTTTCTCTGCTTTCGGATTTTGGTCTTTTAGGTTATAAACCTTTACCGGCGGCGTCGGGATTTTGTGAAACTTGGTTTTTCCTTCCACAAAATCCTTTTGGCTGATTTTCTCATTTTTCATGCTATCTCGGTTTTTGATGGTGACTTCGTCATCATTGATGTTAATTACCGTGTAGAAACTACCTCTGCCATCGCTGACAGTGTCCATTAAATGCAGTTCTTCTTTTTTTGTTTCCAGGGCTTTCAAGACGCGCTGCATTGTTGATTGGCATACGCCATTTTTATCGGCGAGGTCCTGAATGCTTTCGCCGTTTTCTCTGCGGCGCATGATTTCTTCATCGGACATTTTTAATGCTTTCTTTGGTTTTGTCATTGCTTCTCTGCCTTTCTGACTTCGCCGGTTATGTAATCGGCTTTTGTGAAACTTCGCTCCCAGCCTTTGTCCAGTCGTTTAGCCGTGAAGAAGTGTGAATATATTTTTAGTATTTTAAACTTGTGACCGCGGTTTTTCTCGCCGTCCAGCTGGCGATCCGGGCCGTAGATGATGTCGCCTTCTTTGAGATTGAATTCTTTCATTTTGCCACCTATATACTTTCCTGAAGCTTCTGCATGATGGTTTTCAATGCCGTTCGCATTTTCTGTGCCTGCTCTGCATCTGATGATTCAATCCGGTTAGCTGATTCCAAGCAGGCGTTGAATGACTGCTGAAGCTGGTCAGCGTGGATTTTGAATCCTGCAATTTCGGGCTGTGCGTTATTCTCGAGTTTTCGCTGCAGGCGGTCGATTTCTTCTGCCGCCTGGCGGTTGCTGTCGATGAGAATCTTATTTTCTTCCTTGAACTTCTCCGCAGCTTCTTTTTTCGCTTTTTCTGCGGCTTCCTCTGCGGCAGCTTCCGCTTTCGTTTCCGCCTCTGCCTTAGCTGCTTTCAGCTTTTCTGCGGCCTTCGCTGCTTTTTCGGTCTCTTTTGCGATTTGGCTTTTTAGGGCATCAAGTTCTTTCTGCCACTCGGCTTCTGGCTTTTCGCTACTGCGAAGGCTCAATTGACGCGTAAGTTCTTCTATTTTTTCCTTTGCCTGCGTAAGTTCTTCCTCGGATTCGTTTATTTTTTCTTTTGCCCGTTCGGCGGCCAGTTCTTCTTTCAGACGCTTGATTTCGTCCTTAAATTCGCGGACATTCATGTCTTCTGCTTCCGGATTTTCAATCATTGCTTTTTGCACTTCCTCCGGGGCGGAGAGAAGCTCATAAACCTTTGAAATTTCAATATCCGCAAACGTTTGCGGATTTGCAAAAATGCTGTTTTTTTCACGCATTTCAGCGGATAATTTCATCATGTTTTGCGCTTTTCGCTCGGAGAACTGCAGGTTTTGTTTGCACCAATCGCCCCAGTTTCCGTGACCGACTCTCTCCTTGATTACGGTCAGGCACTGACCGGCTTGAGCGGCCACCTGAATGCCCAGTGCGCCAATCAGCTGCATCTGCTGATACAAAGTGTTGGCTTTCTCCGCTAATTCTTCGGTGGACTTTTCGTCCAGTTCTTCAATTTCGTGGTATTCCACATTTACGATTTCCATTTATGCTGCCTCCTTTTTCTTCTTTTGTTTCATCCATTTCTGCCAGCGTTCGATGAAGTCTGCAACCTCCTGCGGGTATGCGCAGTTGTGACTGCCTCTGCACTGGGCGATGTCGCCTTTTGGCGATAATTCTAAGGTGAAATACGGCTTGTCCGGTTCGGATACCTTCCTGATGAACAAGATTGCGCAATCCCCACGCGCCACTTTGTCTACATAGGTTCTGACGCAGTGGTGAAGCGCCGCAGATTCTTTTGCGAGCTCCTCCGGGCTTTCCGCTGCTCGAATCAGCAGCTTTTCCTCTCTGTATTCCGGACGGCCGTATAGCTCTTTCATGCATTTCCTAAACGATTCTTTTTTCTTGGCATCCGTCTGAACTTTTACTTTTAGGGACATTTCTTCGTGAGCCGTTTGCAGATTACCTGGAAAGAGAACTCTCTTGTTTTTCATATCACGGCCGAGCTGCACGCATTCTTTGAGATAGTCCAAATAGTTTCTGCAGTCATCCCTTTGCTTAATAAGGTAATTCAGTGCCTTTTCCAGTTTGACATGTTTTTCAATTTCTTGAATTATTTCTTCTCTTCTATAGTCCGGGAGCATGCCGATCTGCTCAAACGAAACTTTGTATCCCATTTTTTTCAGATCTTTGTACTTTTCTAACTCGTATAGCGTTGCACCTCTTGCTCGGAAACCCTTAACTTCCGCCGGTTTCAGCCCTAAGATTTTACGGAGTTCCTTTGCTCGCCAGTTGATAGCCCGGCTCTTTCCTCCGCACGCTCGTTCACCGACAATGCCTCCAAAGCCTGCTTTCTCCAGTATTTCGATGCTCGGATACTTTAAAAAATTATATATGTATCCGATTAACGCATACGGATCGTCCGAATTTCTAAGACGTAGTCTCTGCAGTGTTAAATCTGCATACCTAAGGTCGCTTCCTCTTTCGCTCAAGGCAGAGAACAGGTGTGTGACAGTCTTTTGGTATTTGGGAACGGCATGATAGTTCCATAGCCCTGTTACCGCTTCCGGCAGTCTGACATTCTTTCGTTCTTCCCAGCGTTCCGGCTGCCACCAGCCTTCCGGAATGTGTTTATAGTATTCTTGCGATTCTTTGCAAAATCGATATTGCGCAGACGGCCAAAAGAAAACTTTTGGTTCCCAGTCGGTATAGTCAATTCGATATTCGTCGAGCTGAGCGAATGTGATCCGCCCATGCTTCCGGAACCAAAGAATTCTGCCGTATTCTGTAATGTTCTTTCTGCCGTAGCGGAATTCTTTGACGATTGCGTCTTTGCAGCAATCGTAGCAGTAGTACTTCACATTGTGCTTCAGGGCTTCTCCGTCGTACATTTCTGAAATTTTGCGCTCCGCGCCGCAGCGGGTGCAGCGACAGCGGTCTTTCTTGCGGTCAAATATCAAATATGTTTGATTTGCGACGGCCCGTATGATGTAGCCGTCAAGGTCTTTTGGGGGCTTAATTTTGTATGGTCTTTCCATGTGCGGCCTCCTACAGGAATTCTGTGATGTCTATAATGTTTGCTTCGGCTTTCTCTTTAAGATTGATTCCAAAGTAATCCCTTATAATCTCGTATCCCTCTTCCGGAGGGATGCACCCTATTCCAACATTGCCTTTTTTAACCATGCGCTTTTCTGCGGTTTCTTTCATCTTGTCAAAGGCGCCCTGAAGGGTCTTTTTTTCGTCCAGAATTTTTTCTGCGATTTTATCCGTCGTGCAGATGGACGTTAGATATTCTTCGAACGGGATGAGGTAGTCTTTGCCTTGGCATTCCTCGGTGATTTTTGCAATAGCTTTATTTATCATGTTCTTATCCTTTCTTTAAATTTGGGGCGACGTCCATAGGTTTTTTCCTTTCCCTATTTTGGTTGTGCCCGTATGCCGCCCGATATTATAAAAACGGAGGGTCTTGGGAGGTTTAGCGAGGCTCCCGGCTCGGCATGATTTTTCTATGAGAAAAGTAGGCTTTCAATGAGTTACAACTGACTCCCCTCCGGTTTTATCTTTTCTCCAAAACTGCAGTATCCGGAATTTGCCTTTCCGATTACCAGCAAGCCGCAGACGCAGTCCGCGCCTTCTGCGAACATCTCTTTTGCCTCCTGGTAAGAGACTATATTCTCTTCGATTGCCTCCTCGAATGATCTTCTGTGCTTGCAAGCAGCGCAGAATGTGAGTTCTTCGCCGATGATCTTCTTGACCATCTTTAAGTTTCGCTCGACCTGCCTGCCGATAAGCTTCTCCTGCTCGTTATCCGACTCTTGACGCTTTCGGGCGATTTTGATCAGCCCGTTGATTCTTCTGATTAACTTTTGCATTGTTCTTATCCTCTTTTTGTGGTATACTTGTTATAGGTTCTTATCTTGGGCTGCTACGGCAGTCCTTTTTTTATTGTCTGTAAAATGACACGCCGTCGATTTCGCCGAGATACTGCATCCCTTCCGTCCAGTCCGGCGGGTCGATCAGATGCGACGCGTAGAAGTGTGTCGCTGGGTACTCAAAAGTACTGTGACCTTCATCGAATGTGAAGGACACGGCATCCTTGATTCTATCCGTTATCTTGCCGTCGTACGGCTCTGCGAACTGATTTGGCGTGGTCAGCACTTTAATTGGCGACTGCTCACGGGCGATGCAGCGGTCGCGGATCACTTGCGCGACTGCCATCATGCATTCCATGGACTCGCCGCGTGCTTCGGCAGCGACGACTCTTTCTATCAATTCCCGTTCGTCATCTGTGATTCCGTATTCCGGTCCTTGTATGATGTATGTGCCGGGTTCTTCCTCCGGCTCATAGATTATGCAAGCCGGTTCTGTTTCCGGTTCTGCATCCGGTGTTTCTTCAGCGGCGGCATCTCCTGCTATAGCTCCTAAAATCAGGAACATTGCCAGGAGCATCACCGCGCCGGCGAGTGCTACGATTCCTGTTCTTTTTCTTCCCATTTTCTTTTTTCCTCCTGTAACTTTTTGAGACGGTATTTCAGCTTCACGATTTCCGTCTCGGCTTCTTTTGCAAACTTGGGCCAGCTTCGCTCGTAATAGTAGCCGGCCTTCTTTTTCTGTAGCTCAATTTCTTTCTGTATCTTGCACATCTGCATTGCCTTCGGGAACACCTTTGGCTTTGGCTGTGGGTGGTTGAGGTAGTACCTGCACGGGGTTTCGCAGACCATATAGTTCTGCTTTTCCCGGTAGTCCTCACACTTCCTGCAGCAGTCTATGCAGACGATTTTGTCTTCCCTTTTTGGACACATCCTGCCTTCGCGGTAGGTGCGTCCGCAGAATGCACACGTCATGCCTCTCGTGTTATTCCGGCCTTAGCTGTGCGCTTCGTTTTAATCTTGTCGGCCGCCTTCCAGATGCGGATGTTACTGTGAGCAAAGTCAATTCGGATGCTGTTGATGTCAGCCTTGAACATTTGGTCACCGATCAGCAAGACTGCATCAATCTCTTCCCGGTCCATAGCGCGTACGCCGAAGTTCTCGCAGATATCTTCGATATTTTTCATCATACAGTCACGTTTTCGGTCTAACTCGCTCGCCTCGCATTTGCAGCTTTCCGTTGCCAATCGGTCTGCTTCTTCTTGGCTATTTGCCATGATATTTATCACGCTGCCGCAATACCGGCAGGCTCCTTCGTATGTATTCATTTTCTCCTCCTTAATCGTAAATGGCGGCTATAATGGCTTTGGCATTCGCGCCGTTACTGTTCGCGGTAGCCAGTATCTTCTTGGTTCCGCCCCCCCTCAAATATGATGGTTATGATTTCATCGTTTGCGTCCAGGTTGTATTCGTAGCAAATGCTATCCAGCCCGCTGCGCTCTGCATCTGACAACAGCGCCGATTCTAACTGCGCGATGAACGCAGCTTTTTCATTTAACAGTATTAGTTCGTCCTTCCTCATAGGTAGCTCCTTCCTATTAGCCCGATCCACAGCTCACGTGCCTGCTCCGGGGTGATTCCCGAAGCGATCAGCTCCGCTTCGTACTCGCGCTGGTACTTCTCCCGCCAAAACTTGTTCGCCGCCTGTGCTGCAGGTGTGCGGTTTTCGTGCATGGCGCGGTGGCATGCCGGGCAGAGGTCGACTTGGAACCCGTTGTCAATACAGATTTGACGCCTGCCCGTTCCCGGATAGACTTCATGTCTTTCGGCGTTCGGGGTGCCGCAGTAGTGGCACAGCCTTTTGGGCTTGTCCTTATAGCCGTTGGCTTTCTTTTTCGGCTTTTTGTCTTGCGGTTTTGGGAATGCGCAGTTTTTATAATAGGCTTCCAGTGACTTCCGCTTTTGCGTTTCGATAGCCGCCTTCGCAGGTGGGGCTTTCTTCCCGATGAGTGCCCGGTCAATCCTGCTTGCGCGTTCGTTTTCCGCCTCTTCTTTTTGCTTTTGTTCCTTTTTCATATGGTTGCCTTTGTGCGATTATGCTTATGGTCTCATTGACCTGCTGTCGCAGCTTTTCCTTTTCTTCTTCGGTTTTTCCTGCATAGGCCGAATTGCAGAAGCGAATGGTCGCGCCCGATGCGGTTTGATATTCATTTACGATCATTGACTTCTCCTTTCTTTTAGCCTATGTGGCGGGCAGTTTGTCCTATGCCCTTAATCAGTTATGCGGGCTTCTCGCTTAACTCTGTCCGTGGCGGTATCAAACTCGCCCGTTGTGAGAGATAGCTCTTTCGCAATTTTCATCATGCGGTCAGATGCCGCTTTTACTCTCTGCTCCGATTGTTTGGCTTTTTCAAAACATGACATTTCACGGTGCGGCTTTTCTTCTGCCTGCGGGGAATTGCCTTGAAAAACATCGGGTATGCGTATGCGGAGAACCTCTTTGATTTCATTCGCACACAACTCCTTTTCCTCTTCCGTCATGTGCTTTAATTCATCCTCGATTTTCATTGTTGCCATGAGGTACAGCAGCAATATGTTTTTAATATTGCTCCGGCGTTGCAATTTCCCGAACATTTTTTCGGTTTCTGCATAAAGCAGTCCTATGTCCTGCTTGTCAATCTCTGCTTCTTTAACGTTGTATGGATATTCCATTGCGTTCCTCCTTTACTGTGTTTGTTTTAAAGTACAGAACATTCCTTAGTGAGATTACTATCGTAGTGCCTTGCTCGTTGATTACGATTCCTTCCCCGAGTCTTATCGCTGTCGTTCCAACGAAAGTTTTTGTCATTCCATTCACGAAAACAACTTCCACTCTCTCAATAGACTGCCTGTAGTTATCACTCTTGGGCTTTACGCCGCCACGGACTTCTTCGCCCTCTGCGTTTTTCCATGATTTCATTTTTCTGCTCCTTTATTCGTTGTCTTGCGGAACTTTTCCTTGCCCACCATCGTGCAATTTTCTTTCTCATCGTCTCCTCCCCTCTTCAAAGTATCTTTTCTTTTGTGTTTTTCTCCTCTCTGCGGTATAATCTACTTACAGGCTGCTGGAACAGCCAAGTAAGCAGAAAGGAGACATTGATAATGAATAACATTTGTGCTCGGTATTTCGGCAAATGTCCTCGCACCAGAACAGTAAAATCCATTGATGTGACTTTTGCCGTTCTTTACATCGCAGAAGATCCTGCTCCAAAATATAAGAAATTAGGCTTTTCTTGCGATGATATTGAAGACTGTACCTATCTCGATGAATACGGCTCGTGTCCGCTTTTTATTCAGGCACCCGACCCACATTGATCGTTATTTCACTTGGCTTTGACTCGCCGATTTTGTTACGCCAGTTTCCTTTGCAGCCATCCCACAGCTTGCAATCAGAACACGGCTTGCCAAAATCGGCAGTTTTTTCTTCAATGCTCTGTTCCAGGAATGATTTAAAATGTTTCCATAGACACCAGAGTGTTTCTTCTCGCATCGCACCTTTCATTTCTTTCCTCCCCTCTTCAAAGTATTCTTTCTCGCATTCAAAGTTAAATATTTTGCTTGAATTATTTCTTGCCACCGAAACTCTTTCCGCTATATAATCTTTTTAAGCTAACTATTAAACAGAAAGGAGTGATTGCAATGGATAAAACTTCCGCTTTCGATTTGTTTAAAGAGGAAATTGATTCGTTGTGCGAGAACGAATCTGAGCCGTGCACAAAAGGCGACTTACTCGAAGCCATGAAGCGTGTGAACGAGCTCCTCTTAGAACTTTTCAAAAACTAATTGTCTGAGCCGTCTATTTTGGGCGGCTCTTGCATTTCAAATTCTATCGGGCCGCTCAACGCCCATGAAAAAAGCTCTCTCGCTTCTTTGATGTGTTTTTCTGCTTCCTCTAGTGCTTTTAGCTTCTCGTTTCCGTTTTTGATTGTTACTGCTACTTTCATCTCTTCCTCCAAAGTTAAATATTTTGAACTTTTAATTTAAAAAAATATCCTGTTATGTCGTTTTCGTCCAAAGAAAGCAAGTCAATCGCCTTGACTATCTCTGGTTGCTTCCAAGCAACCTTATTGTTTAACTTCAGCGACAATGTTCTTTCCGACCATTCCATATCCTCTGCAAACTTTGCATTGCTGCCATATTTCTCTATGATTTTTCCTTTGAGTCTGCTGTAATCGTATGACATATTTTTCTCCTTTCTAAGTTCAATATTTTGAACTTTTCTTCATACTACCACATCATTTTTTCTATGTCAACACCAAAATTCAATATTTTTAACTTTTTTGTTATTTCTCTTGAACTTTTGTTCAAGATGTGCTATATTAAGTTCAGTTACGAAAGGAATTTAATGCAATGAAAAAGGTGAATACTTCAATTAGATTAAAGCAAGTCATGTCGGAATCACATTTGAGGCAGGTTGATATTCTTGAGCGAACTTTGCCTTTGTGTGCTAAGTATGATGTCAAAATGAATAAATCGGATATTAGCCAGTATGTTTCTGGTAAGGTTGAGCCGAACCAAGATAAACTTTTCGTTTTGAGTTTAGCTTTGAACGTTTCTGAGGGTTGGCTCATGGGTTACGACGTTCCTAAGTCCCGGTCCTCTTCAGCGTCTGCGTTTCCAGAGCAGGATAGGACGCTCCTTGAAAACTTTCACCGTCTAAGTGATTCTCAAAAAGCAAGGCTCTTGGCCTATTTAGATGGGCTACTGGATGCAAGAGAGGAAGTCGAAAGCGTAGCGGACACTTTGGCTGAGGACGCAGAGCGTGAAGTCAATAGGATTGTCGCTCAGGAGCTTGCTGCTGCGACAAAATCAATCGCAAAATAAATTACAATGTTGATGGCGCTGACATTCGGGTTGGTGTTTTAGTATAAATAATTCATTATGAGAAGGAGAAGAAAAATGGAACTTAACGAAAAATTATACGAGCTGTCACAGCGCATTGAAGCTATCAAGGATTCGGTTTCTACCGAAGAAGCTACAAAAACCTCTATGATTATGCCGTTTTTTCAGTTATTAGGCTATGATGTTTTTAACCCTCTTGAATTCGTTCCTGAATTTACTGCAGACGTCGGCATTAAGAAGGGCGAAAAGGTCGATTACGCAATTATCATCGATGATG
Source organism: uncultured Clostridia bacterium (assembly GCA_934233735.1). Lineage (GTDB taxonomy): Bacteria > Bacillota > Clostridia > Peptostreptococcales > Anaerovoracaceae > CAG-238. Next base: position 56,566 of record CAKQGQ010000010.1, read on the forward strand.
AGCCGCTTATCCTGATTGAGTGCAAGGCTTGCAATAAGCCTCTTGAGAAGCACTCTTCGCAGCTGTTCAGATATTTTGGCACGACCAGTGCAAAATTCGCAATCCTCACGAACGGGCTTACATATCAATTTTTCACCGACCTTGACGATAAAAATAAAATGGATCTGCGTCCTTTCCTTACGATAGACCTTTTGAGCTTGAAGGACCGTGATATCTCAGAGATTAACAAGTTCCAAAAAAGTGTAATTGATGTTGATGATATTTTAAATTCCGCCGAGAACTTAAAATATAGCCGCCTTATCAAGGACTGTTTTGCTGAGAACATCGAAAACCCTTCTGTCGAATTCGTAAAATTCATCCTTAATTATGTATACGAGGGTGTCAAAACGCAAAAGGTGATTGAGGATTTCACGCCTATCGTAAAGCGTGCCATTTCGCAGTACATCAGCGATTCGATGAACTCAAAGATTAAGGCTGCATTGAATAATCAGGATGAGCATGAACCGAGCCCGTCCGAAAACGAAGCTGTGGCAGACGAGGAGCCTTCCGGCAAAGAAAAGAAGATTATTACAACCATCGAGGAACTTGAGGCTTATGCGATAATCAAGTCGATTTTGCGAACCATCGTTGACGGCGACCGCATTGCCTACAGAGATACTGAAAGCTATTTCGGCATCTTGCTCGACGACAACAATCGGAAGTGGATTTGCAGGGTATTTTTGATGGCGGCTACAAAGTACTTGATGATTGCCGACGAAAACAAGCATGGCGTCCGTTGCAACATCGATAGTATTGATGATATTTATAAGTACGCTGACGAGCTGAAGGCTGCTTGCGAAAGATATTTGTAATTTTGTCCATCAAAATTGCGCCCCTATTAAAACACACTATTTGATATAGATTATTCCATTCTGCCCGTCTTTGTTAGTTGTTATAATTAATAGTTGTAACGATTTAATGAATATGGCGTAAATTAACGGATTATCTATGTAAATAAACTTTCGTTGCATAATTTTGCTTCCCTTCCGGGGCGCAAATATAATTATATTCTTGCAACGAGTGAAATACTATTGGTAATATTTAGGGAAATTTTCGAGAAACGAGAGGTAATATATGTTGTTCTTTTTCTTTGGTAACGGCGGGGTTCTTCATGGGATGTCTTGGACGAAGAGGATAGCGAATTGGTGACAAATTGTCACCAATTGAAACTGAGATTGAAAATATTTAAGAAAACTATCGAAGGGAGATTTATATGTTTTTCTTTTTTAATGATGAAAATAATAATAGCTTTGAAGAAATCAAACACATTGACGAGAATGGAAAGGAATACTGGCTTGCAAGAGAACTGCAAGAGGTTCTCGGATATGCCAAATGGCAAAATTTTGAGAATATAATCGATAAAGCAAAGGAGTCTTGCAGAAACAGCGGATTTTCAACGCTTGAATGTTTTACCGACATCAGTAAAACATCGGCCATGCCAAACGGCGGCTTTAAAGATGTCGGCGACATTATGCTTAATCGCTATGCCTGCTACCTCATCGCGCAGAACGGCGACCCTAAAAAAGAATCCATCGCCCTTGCGCAAACTTATTTCGCGGTTCAAACCCGCAGGCAGGAGCTTCAAGATCAGTTTAACCAGCTGACCGAAGATCAGCGCCGTCTCGCTATTCGCGGCGAACTTATTGAGCACAACAAGTCTCTTGTCGAAGCTGCACAGCAGGCAGGTGTGGAAACGCGCGGCGATTTTGCCAAGTTTCAGAATCGCGGTTACCAAGGCCTGTACGGTGGTTTAGGTGCTAAAGACATTCATGCTCGTAAGGGTCTGAAGAAAAGTCAGAATATTCTCGATCATATGGGCAGTGAAGAGCTTGCCGCGAATCTCTTCCGCGCGACACAGACAGATGCGAAACTTCGCAGAGAGAACATTCAAGGTAAAGAAAGCGCTAACGAAACGCATTACGACGTCGGTGCCAAGGTTCGCAAGACTATCGAAGAGCTCGGCGGTACGATGCCAGAGGATCTTCCTACTCCTGATAAAAGCATTCAGCAGCTTCGCAAGGAGGAAAAGAATCGCCTCGACTCGGATGACCAGCTCACTATGGATATTTTGAAATAAATTTTATGGACTATAGCGACAATATTAGGAGTTTTTATGAGTTACTTTGACAGACTGCCCGATGGGCTCTATTGTATCTACCTCAGGAAGAGCCGCGAAGATGCGGAAGCTGAACGGCACGGCGAAGGTGATACGCTTTTGCGGCATGAAACTATGCTGATGAATTTAGCAAAACGATATAATATCACCATCGGGGCAGTCTATAAGGAGATTGTCTCCGGGGAATCAATTGACGCCCGCCCGGAGGTTCAAAAGGTCATCCATGAGGTTGAACAGGGCAAATGGGCAGGAGTTCTGGTTGTCGAAGTTGAAAGACTTGCCCGTGGTGATACGCTCGATCAAGGAATTATTGCGCGGGCGTTTTCCATTTCCGGTGCGCTGATTGTGACACCAATGCGCGTGTATAACCCGGCTGAGCCTGCGGACATGGAATATTTCGAGTTCGGTCTTTTTATGTCTCGCCGGGAATACGCGACTATCAACCGCCGTATTCAGGCAGGGCGGGTCGCATCCGTTAAGGAGGGTAAGTGGATTTATTCCTGTGCGCCTTATGGGTACGTGCGCGTGAAACTCGAGAACGATAAGGGCTGGACGCTTGCCTTTCATCCAGAAGAGTCTGAGGTTGTCCGCCTTATATGGCAGCTCTATCTTTATGAGCGGCTCGGCAGCTATCAGATTGCAGAGAAGCTCGCTGCGCGTGGAATCAAGAACCGCAGCGGCAAGCCGTTTTCGCCGTACACGATTCGGGATATTATTGACAACATCGTTTATGCGGGCTATATCAAGAAGGGCGAACGCCCGGAGGTAAAAGTGATTGTTGACGGGTGCGTTGTGAAGCGCCGTATTAAGAATCCGAATCCGCTCATCGTCAAGGGAATTCACCCTGCGTTTATCACGCTCGAAGAATATGAGCTCGGTCAGCAGATAAAAAAGAATAATACCATCCCGTCTGTCAATTCGCGGCACGGGCTTCAGAATCCACTTGCAGGAATCTGCAAATGCGGGCTGTGTGGCCGCACAATGCTCCGGCAGGATGTCTTTCGTCGTGGGCGGCATGACATTCGCTTCTTGTGCAACAATGTTCACTGCGATAATACGTCGAGCAAATTCGACCTTGTGGAAGACGCCGTACTGGATGCACTCAATGCATGGACGCGGCGCTTTGAGCTCTCGCTAGTTCCTCTTCAAGTGAAAGAGGACACTTTCGAGGCGGACATTGCCAGACTGGAAAAAGAAAAGACTGCCCTGCAGGGACAGACGGAGAAGCTTTACGATTTGCTGGAGCGTGGTGTGTACGATGAGGCTCTCTTTCTGAAACGGAGTCGTGAGCTTGCTATGCGAATTGCCGATGCTGATTCTGCGATTAAAAGAATTGCTGCTGAGCAGAAGGAGAAACAACAGGTTGTTACGCTTGAGGAATTTATGGAGAGGGTTAAGACGGTTCGCGATGTCTACGCACACACCGAAAGGGTTGAAGATAAGAATCTACTGCTTAAATCTGTTTTTAAGGAGATTCGCTACACAAAAACGACCGGAGGCGTCGGTCACGAAAGTGACTTCGTGCTTGAAATTCAGCCGATTGTGGACTTTTTATAGGCTCGGTATATATCGTTAATGGGGATATGTATAACCCCATTCATACGTCATAAGCAGGCAATAATCCGCAGCCTGCCCCATACCCGCATAGTCGTGTCCCTGATACAAAAGTCCCGGCTGATCCGTGCTGACCTTCGGTGCCAAAGCCACCGTTGTCAGACAGTCCAACGGCCGCAGCCGCTGCCTCGTATCCGCAATCAGCCGCACATAGTCATCGGCATACTCGGCTGCAAGATACTCGAAATCAAAATCGACGCCGCCCATATTTTTATTCCGTATATTTGCTTCGATATTGCTTATTAAATTTTCGCGCGCATTGGGATTTTCAAAAATGCGAATTGCGATATTGTCGTTAAAGTTTCCCTGTGCGTCCAGCGGCGTCAGCACCATCATCGGGCGAACGCCTGCCTGCTTGGCAGGAATGATTAGATTCGCGTCCTCGAGGTTAATCAATTCTCCATCCTCGGTAAATCCGTAACTGAAAGAGGCCACCCACGAAAGCCGGGGCAGCCACCAGTTTAAAGTTTCTTCTGAAATTGAAGGATACGCATATCCGTTTACAATATAATCCGCCATGTTCCGACCTCCCTGACATATTTTATGCCAAGGCTGCCCCTGCAATGCCTGTTTTCTTATTGCAGTTCCCCCTCTTCAATATATCCGTTTTCGACCATGCACTCAAGCACCTGCTGCCTCCGTTCTTCCGCCAGCGTTGGGTTGACATCCGGCGAATATACGGATGGCGCATTCGGCACCCCCGCAAGCATGGTAGCCTCGTAATCGTTTAAATTAATAGGGTCTTTGCCGTAATATCCATGCGAAGCGTCGTACACATTATAATAGCCCGAGCCGAAGTAAATCGAATTGACATAAAGCTCGAAAATCGTTTTCTTCTCACAAAGCTTTTCAAGTGTCTTTGATACGAAAATCTCTGCAACCTTTCGGCTGAACTTCTTTTCCTGTGTAAAGTACCAGTTCTTCGCAAGCTGCTGTGTAATCGTGCTTCCGCCCTCAATCAGCTTCCCCGCTTCTATATTATGCCAGGCTGCTCTGGCAGTCGCCAGAATATCAAAGCCATGGTGCTTGAAAAAACGACGATCCTCCGCGGAAATAACCGCGTCTATATACCTTTGCGGGAGCTCATCAAAGGTCGTATAATGCTCCTGCTGCTGAATTTCTTCAACCTTTTGCGATACGGGCGTCTCGCTGACCGCCTCTTTATAAAGCTGATAACCGCTCCTTATTACAACCGCCGATACTGCCGCCGCAAAAATAACAAGAACAACCAGAAAGGTCTCCAGATATTTTTTAAATTTGCTTTTTTTCTTTTTCCCCTTATTTCTCAAAATCTCATCCCCCCATCTGCCTCTCTATTCTACCATACGCACCCCTGCTTTGAAAGACCTCTTTCCTTACAAAAGAAACCCAAACCTTACATTTTCGTAAGGATTCGGGCTCTAGTCCGTCAATATTCTTTCAGCTTTCTTAAGAGCGAAATTTTCTGCGTTTACCCGAAGAGCGAAACTCCGATAGGAAGCAAAAAAGGTACTGCCAGTGTCGTAATTGTTCCGCTGATCAGTGCTACCAGTCCAAGTTCCGGTCCGACCGCTTTGCTCACCGGTATCAGCATCGTGTCCATGCAGCCGCCTGCTCCTGATGCAATCGCACTGCCTTTGCTGATTTTTACCAGAAGCGGAAGCAATGCAACCGTGAATACATCGCGGGAGACATTGACAATGAAGCCATAAACACCTGCTTCAATGCCGTACGCCTCGGTTAAAAATGCGCCCGTAAGGCTGTAATATCCCATGCCGCTCGCCGATAAAACCGACCAGTTCAGAGGCACATGAAGCAAAAGTCCTCCGAAAAAACCGCCAAGCAAGCACCCAATAAAGATTGAAAGCGGCAGGAATAGAATCCGAAGCCCCAACCTGCGTATGTATACAAAAACGCTTTTATTCGATGCCAGCATTACGCCTGCGCCCGTATAAAGAAAAATCAGCGATATGGTCAGTGCCGTATCCAGCCACTCGTTTTCACCTTTTGGTACTAAAAAACAGCCTGCAAGAATTCCGATTGCAATAAACGCGGGCATTGCAACGAGAAGGACAGGAAATCCCCCCTTCTCTGCCTCTTCCTGTGGCTGCGGCTTCAACTCAGCCGCAATCGTCTCAGAAGTCTGTCCGGCTGTTCCGTCAGCCCTTTCTGCCTCCCGCTCGGCCAAAAGTCTAAGACGAATTTTTTCGAGCGGCATAACCGTCTTTTCGCAGAGAACTGTCAGCCCGACGCTGCAAAAAATCGCCGCAAGCGAAATCAAAAGGCATTTCAGGCCGATGCTTCCGAGATTCTTCATAACCGTATCGGAAAGCCCGATATTCAGTCCGATTACTGTCATCAGGACAAACAACGCTGCATTCATAAGAAAGTCGGATGCTTTCAATGCGCGTGAAGGGAGTCCTCTCCAGTTGATAACTGCGCCTAATGTAATGCAGATAAAAGGTATATACAAAAACATAAATCTTATTCTTTCACGCTTCCGTCCGGATTAAATACCGGAAGTTTTTCAAGGAAAATAATATCATCCCTGTCAGCCGCAGCACCTTCTGCCAAAACCGCCATCTTTCCGATGATATTTCCGCCTGCTCTTTCTACGAGATTTTCAATCGAACGAAGAGACTCACCCGTACTGATTACATCGTCAACGATAAGGACTCTCTTTCCTTTAATCAGGTCGATTTCCTTCTGTCCGATGCATAAAGTCTGGATGTGATCTGTCGTAATCGAATCAACTTCCGTTGTAATGATATTGTCCATGTAGATTTTCGGTCCTTTTCTTGCCACTACATAGTCATTTACGCCCGCCTGTCTTGCCATCTCATAGATTAGAGGAATGCTCTTTGCCTCTGCAGTCACCATGATGTCAAACTTCGGAGCTTTTTTCAGCAGTTCTCTTGCCGAAGCCACCGTGATTTCCACATCACTGAACATAATAAACGCGCCGATATATAAATCGTCCGTAACTTTAAATAAAGGCAGCTGCCTCTTCAAACCCGCTATGGTCATTTCATAAAACATATGCGTCTTCCTTTCTGTATCTGTTCTTTTTTCATTATACACTTTCTTACAATAAATTTCAACAAGAAACAGGCACCCCAAAGGAAGCGCCTGTCTCTCGCGGAGCCCGGCAAAATTCCGGATTCCATTTGGTAATATATTGTTTTCAAAGAGAAATTGCTACATTGTGATGAAGATGAACTTCAGGCAGAACAGCAATCCGATGATTGCAACCATGATGTCCTTCTTCTCGAATTTTCCTGTGAAAATAGCGATTAAAGTGTATGCGATGGAACCGATTCCGATGCCGTTCGCGATGGAGTATGTAAGCGGCATCATAATCAGTGTCAGGAATGCAGGAGCTGCAGACTTTAAGTCTGTCATGTCTACATTCTTGAAGTTTCCGAGCATCAGAACGCCTACATAAATCAGTGCCGGAGCTGTTGCGCAAGCAGGAACAATGCTTGCAAGTGGTGTCAAGAACAGACATACGAAGAAGCAGCATGCAACAACGAGGGATGTCAGACCGGTTCTTCCGCCTGCAGCAACGCCGGATGCGGATTCAACGAAGGTTGTACATGTGGAAGTTCCCAGAACTGCACCGGAAACCGTTGCGATGGAGTCACATGCCATGCACTGGTCAAGGTTAATCGGGTCACCGTTTTCATCCATAAGGTCAGCCTGTGCAGCCGTTCCGTACAGCGTTCCGATTGTATCGAACATGTCAACCAGGCAGAACGTGATGATGTACATGATTGCACTGAATATGCCGCCTACAAACTGCGGGCTGAATGCGTGCGCCCATGAAGAAGCCTTAAATACGCCTACCACACCAATCTGTGTGAAATCTTTGAAGGACTGTCCAATCTGCGTAACATCGAAAGAAGGCACTGTGCCGCTCAATATATAGTAAAGAACTGCGGTTGCGATGATTCCCAGCAAAACATTTCCCTTCACATTGAGTTTTCCTAAGATAACGATAATCAGGAAGCCCACTAATGCCAGAAGTGCCGGAAGAACAGTTGCAATTCCGCCTTCGCCGTTAATCGCTCCGTGAATGTCAACAAACTGCGTTAATGTGTACTGGTTTGCCTGGATGATTCCAACGTTCTGGAATCCGATATAAGTGATGAAAAGGCCAATACCTGCAGGAATGGCTTTTTTCAAACATTCAGGCATTGCTTTTGCGATGTACTGTCTTGCGCCTGTCACGGAAAGCACGAGGAAGATGAGCCCGGAAATCAAAATGATAACCAAACCTGCCTGATAACCCTGTACACAGTCTCCACCGGAAATAACCTGCGGAAGGATGAAGCTTACGAAGAAGAAAGAGTTAAGTCCCATGCCGCAAGCCTGTGCAAAAGGCATTTTCGCATAGAATGCCATCAGTAAAGTACCGATTGTAGCGGCTAAAATTGAAGCTACATAAACAGCGTTCCAAATTTCAGTCAGGCCTTCTGTGAAGCCCGTAACCTGATTCGGATTTACAAAGATAATATAAGCCATTGCAAAGAATGTGGTAAAGCCTGCGATAATTTCAGTCTTCACCGTTGAGCCATGCTCGGTGATTTTGAAAAATTTGTCCATTGTATTGTGTCCTCTCTTATTCAAATTCTTTTGTCATATTAACTGCTGTATTGAAACTACCGCTCTTCACGGAAGTAATTCAAGCCTAAGTGCTGAGGGGGCTGGTCCTCTCTTCTCTGTCTCATGGAAACGATAATCAGTACGATTGCCGTTACTATGTACGGTACGACCTTGTAAATCTGCGTTGGCAGGAACGGAATCGGAAGACGAAGGTAAAGAATCAAAAGTCCTCCGAACAAAATCGAACCCCAAAGCGCATTCAGCGGTTTCCACAGGCAGAAGATTACGAGTGCTACCGCAACCCATCCTTCGCCGGATAGTCCGCTGTGGTTCCACACACTGCCTGCAATCGTCATCGTGTAGACCATTCCGCCCACTGCGGAAATCCCTCCGCCGATAACCGTCGCCAGATATCTGTATTTTGTAACATTGATTCCGGCAGCATCTGCGGTCGCCGGTGATTCTCCGACTGCGCAAAGGCTGAGTCCGGATCTTGTCTTATTCATAAAGTATGCCATTGCAATCGCAATCGCAAAACCCAGATAAACGAAAAAGTTATAGCTGAACAAAATCGGTCCGAGAACCGGAATCTTCTGAAGGAATTCCGGGAAAATCGGATTTGCGAATGCGTCCTTAAGTGCATTGCTTACGGTAACATTTCCGCCGACTTTCAGTCTCATCAACTCGCCCACGAACTGTCCGACGCCTGTGCCGAAAATCGTAAGCGCAAGACCTGTAACATTTTGATTCGCTCTGAGTGTTATCGTCAGGAAGCTGAAAATCAAAGAACCGATGACGCCTGCAGCAAAGGATGCCAAAAGCGCGATGATTACCGCAACCGCACCGACTGCACTGTCTCCGGCGATTCTCCCGTATACGAAAGCTCCGCACAGACCGAAGGCACCGCCCATGAACATCAGACCTTCCACGCCCAGGTTCATGTTTCCCGATTTTTCCGTGAGGATCTCTCCCGATGTGCCGAATAAAAGCGGTGTGCCGTTCAGAACTGCTGCTCTGATTAAACCGATAAGATTAAAATCCATTAGCGCACCTCCTTCTCGTGACGATCACGAATAATCAATTTATAGTTAATGAAAAATTCACAAGCCAGCATGCAAAGCAGGATAATTCCGGTAATAATGTCGGAAATCGACGCCGGAACACGCAGGCTCGTCTGAAGTCCGCTCGCTCCTTTGTCCAGGACCGCAAGCAGCAGAGAGATTGCAATCATTGCAAACGGATTGAACTGCGCCAGCCATGCGACAACGATTGCCGTAAAGCCTACGCCGCCTGCCACATCCGCGTACAGCGTCATATTTGCGCCGGAGCAGACCATGAAGCCTACCAGTCCGCAGATAGCACCCGAAAGGCATGCCGTCCGCATCGTTACCTTGGTAACATTCATTCCTGCGTATCTCGCTGTATTTTCCGATTCGCCTAAAACAGCAATTTCATAGCCGTGTTTGGTATAGTTCATGTACACAAACATAAATGCGGTCAAAAACAGAACCAGAATCCATCCGCAGTGAATGCCAAAAACCTTCGGAAGCACTGCCGCCGGGTTAAACAACGGAATAATCTGAGAGCCCGGTTTTCCCTCCCAAGGGCCTCCCTGCAGCCAGCCAACAATGCCGATCGCAATGTAGTTCATCATCAAGGTGAACAGGGTTTCGTTTGTTCCCCAACGAGCCTTAAAGGCCGCCGGAATTCCCGCCCAAATCGCGCCGAATACCATGGAGAAGATTCCCATGAGAAGCAGCAGAATCGGGGATGGAATGGAAGTCGCAAAGTTCAGTGCGAAGAAGCTTGCCGCTACCGCGCCCATCGTAATCTGACCTTCGCCGCCGATATTCCAAAAGCGCATTGCGAAGCAAGGTGCAAGTGCAAGCGCCGTTCCCAAAAGAGGAACTGCAATCTTGACTACCTGCTTGAGGCCGGTGCTCTTTCCGAGTGAACTTGTCAGTATCGTGCCGTAAGCTGTAAACGGATTCGCCCCTGCAATCAGGAAGATTACGCCGCCAAGGATAATCGCAATTGCAAATGCCGCTGCGCGAATCATCCAGATCTTTGCTTTTGGCATATCCTCTCTCTTGGCAAGTCTTATTAAAGGAGTTTTTTCATTCATTTAATTTTCCTCCTTTCCGCCGAGACGAGTCATCAGCATTCCGACTTCTTCTTTTGTTGTCTTTCTTGCATCAACGATTCCGGACACTTTGCCGTCGCAGAGTACCAGAATTTTATCACAGAGTTCCAGCAGAACGTCGAGGTCTTCACCGACGAAAATAACGGCAACACCTTTCATCTTCTGCTCAGTCATCAGATTATAAATCGTATAGGATGTATTAATATCCAGTCCTCTGACCGCATATGCGCTCATCAGAACGGAAGGCGCCGAAGCGATTTCACGTCCAACGAGAACTTTCTGCACATTTCCTCCCGAAAGCTTGCGAACCGGATAGTCGATGCCCGGCGTCTTAACCTTCAGATTTTCCAAAACATCTTCCGCCAGCTTTTCCGGAGCCTTGCGGTCGATAAAGATGCTCTTTCCTTTGTTCCATGAGCGAAGCATCATGTTGCCCGTCATGCCCATGCCGCCGACCAGACCCATGCCGAGTCTGTCTTCCGGTACGAATGCCAGTGCAACACCCGCATCTTTAATTTCCATCGGAGTCTTGCCGACAAGTTCCTCCGGCGCTTTTCCTTCCGGTGAATAGATGATGGAGCCATGCGTTGCATGACGCAGGCCGGCAACAGCTTCCAGAAGTTCCTTCTGTCCGCTCCCTGCAATCCCAGCGATTCCGAGGATTTCACCGCCGTAAGCGATAAAGCCTACATTATCGAGCTTCGTCACGCCTTCGCTGTCACGACAGGTAAGCCCTGCGATGGTCAGGCGAGGCTGCGGGTTGACAGGTTCCGGTCTGTCAATATTCAGAGATACTTTGTGGCCAACCATCATCTCTGTCAGCTCGTTTTCATTTGTTTCCGGCGTTTTTACCGTTGCGATGTGTTCGCCTTTTCTCAGAACTGCCACAACATCTGAAATCTCCATAACTTCGTTGAGCTTATGGGTGATGATGATGATTGCCTTTCCGTCTTCTTTCATCGTGCGGAGAACCTTAAAAAGCTTCTTCGTCTCCTGCGGTGTGAGTACCGCCGTCGGCTCATCGAGGATGAGGATGTCAGCTCCTCTGTATAATACTTTTATAATTTCTACCGTCTGTTTTTCTGAAACAGACATTTCGTAGATTTTCTTATCAGGATCAATTTCAAACCCGTATTTTTCACTGATTTCTTTTACTTTTGCGGAGACTGCCCTGCGGTCGAGCTTCCCCTTTTCTTCTAACCCAAGCACTACATTTTCTGCCGCTGTAAAAACATCGACCAGTTTGAAGTGCTGATGAATCATTCCGATTTTGTTATCAAATGCGTCTTTCGGCGATGAAATTGTCACAGGCTTTCCGTCAATCAAAATCTGTCCCTCATCCGGGAAGTAAATGCCTGCGAGCATATTCATGAGCGTCGTTTTGCCGGAGCCATTTTCGCCCAGCAAAGCCATGATAACGCCCTTATCGAGATACAAATCCACCGCATTGTTTGCAGCCACACTGCCGAATCGCTTCGTGATTCCCTTAAATTCTACTGCATGAATTTTTTCCATTGTTTTTTCTTAATATATTACCAAATTTCTTATTTACCAAGTATTACCGATTTTTGTCTGTTCTTTCTCTGTCTTACGCTTATTTAAAACGCCAAAAGAGGACTTGAAAGTCCCCTTTTAGGCTTATATAAAATGCGTTTGTTTTTAGTATTTTTCGTTAATCAGCTCGATTCCGTCGATTCTGAGGTCGAAGTTCGGAGCAGATTTGAAGTGGGATTCGTGATAGTATCCGTCAAAGATTGCGTTATAATCTTCTTCGCCCTTAAAGTCTCCGTCCATGTCCACAAGACCCTCTGTCGGAGTCTTGCCTTTAACGGTAAATGTGCTCGTATCAAATACATGAAGGCTTCCGTCAGCAAGATTTGCTTCTACTTCTGCAAGCTTGTCTGCTGTTCCTGCTGCTGCAACTTTTTCATTCAGAGTTGTAAGTGCAACATCTCCGTCAGCATAACCGTGTTCCTTGTAGTCCTGATCTACCGTTCCGCCGTTTACGATTGTTTCGATTACATATACGAAATAGTTTGTCCAGTCGATTCTGGAAGAAATGATGGATGCTTCCGGTGCAACGTCTGTCATGTCAAGGTTGTAACCAACATGGAATACATTGTTGGACTGTGCTGTCGTAGCTGGAGTTGTGGAGTCGGAGTGCTGGGAAATCAGTACTGCGCCTCTGTCAATTAAGTCCTGAGCAGTTGCAGCTTCCATCGTAGGGTCGCCCCATGAGCCGATGAATTCAACCATCATGGTAACGCTCGGGCAAACGCTCTTTGCGCCAAGGTAAAATGCTGTATATCCGGAGATAACTTCTGCGAATGTGTAAGCGCCTACATAACCGATAACCGCTTCGTCTTCCTTGATATCACCATTGTCAATCATTTCCTGAAGCTTCATGCCAGCCGCAACACCTGCAAGGTAACGACCTTCATAAACGCTCGGGAATGCGTTGACTGTATTGTCTAAAGAATCTCTCTGGGATGCTTCGTTTGTGAGTGCTGCGAAAACGGTATCCGGATAGTCAGCCGCAACGGTAAGCATTGCCGGTTCCATTCCGTAGGAGTTGTTGAATACTGCGATGCAGCCCATTTCTGCAAGTTCTCTGTTGTCTGTTGCAACCGGGTCACCTTCCGGATGGTTGTATGTATAAGTCCATTCGATGTTGATGCCCTTAGCTGCGAGCTGTTCCTTCGCAGCGTCTGCTGCCATATAGAAGTTTCTGTCGTAAGCAGCGTTTTCGTCGCCGATACATACCATGCCTACTTTGTAAACTTCATCTTTTGTCTGACCACCGTCGCTTCCGCACGCCGCAAGCGAGAAAATCATTACGATTACCAGTAAAACACTTAAAACCTTTTTCATCTTTTCTCCTTTGTCTTTTCTCTTTGAAATTGAATTTGAAATTTAAAATAGATTGTAGCTTCATTATAAGTCGCAATCTTCACGAAAACAATAGAAAATCCGAATATTTCTTTACTATTTCTTCATATAAAAAATCAATGTTCGAACATGTCCGAACATTGATTTGCATTTTCTTCTTTTAAATTCGTGCTAAGCAAAGGTTATGATACCATTATCCATCTTCGCCACAGAAGCAAGGGTTTCCACTCTGTAGCCCTTGTCTTCCAGACTTTTTTTACCGCCCTGAAAGTCCTTGCTGATGACGATTCCGATTCCCACCACATGCGCGCCCGCTTCTTCTACAATTCTGCAAAGAGCCTGCGAAGCCTCGCCATGCGCCAAAAAATCATCGACAATTAAAATATTTTCGCCTGCCTCAATATGTTTTTTCGCGATTCGAATGACATTCTTCACCTGCTTGGTGAAAGACATTGCTTCCGCTACATAGCAGCCGTCAATCATCGTGTTCGGTGCCGCTTTTTTCGCGAAAACAACCGGCACGAAGTCAAAATATCTGGCAGCCGCCACCGCAATTCCAATCCCACTGGCTTCAACTGTAAGGATTTTATCAACCTTCACGCCTTCAAAGCGCTGTGCAAGCTCCTTTCCGATTTCGTCCAGAAATTTTGTGTCAATTCTGTGGTTTATAAAGCCGTCTACATTGATTCTGTCCGAGCCTAATGTAACGCCCTCTTTCAATATTCTTTCCTTTAATGCTTCCATTTGTTATCCTCGTTATTCTGCAGGTTCTTCGCAGGTTTTCATCGCTTCCAGCGTTTCGTTCAAAAGTTCGTCAAGTTCCCAGCCGAGCATTTCTGCGCCTTTCTTGATGACCTCTCTGTCACAGCCCGCCGCAAAATGCTTGTCCTTAAATTTTTTCTTTAAGGATTTGAGTTCCATGTCCTGAACGCTCTTTGAAGGGCGCATAAGTGCAGCCGCGCCGATAAGTCCGGTAAGTTCGTCACACGCGAAAAGCACCTTTTCCATTTCTTTTTCCGGCTCAACATCTACGCACAGACCATATCCGTGAGAAACGATCGCGTGAATCATATCTTCATCCACGCCTGCTTCACGCAGAAGCTCCGGCGCTTTTTTGCAATGCTCTTCCGGCCACATCTCAAAGTCGATATCATGCAGAAGTCCTACAATTCCCCAGAATTCCTCTTCGTCTCCATAGCCTAATTTCTTCGCGAAGTAACGCATCGTTCCTTCGACCATTCTTCCATGGTGCAAATGAAATTCTTCCTTATTATATTTTTTCAGCAATTCATATGCTTCATCTCTTGTTATCATTTTCATTCCTCCTAATTGCAATCTCTGTGCTCCCTTTTTCAGTGTTTCTTCTAATTAGTTATCGCGCGCCTTCAGCCTCTTCTCTTCACGCTCTTCCTTCGACGGAAGCTGCGCTATAATTACAGCCGCAAAAATTACTGCACAGCCAAGAAGTTCTCTCGGCGACATGGATTCGTGCAGAATAATTGCTCCGGCAATAACCGCAAATACGGACTCGAGGCTCATAAGAAGCGACGCAACCGTCGGTTCTGCATCCTTCTGCGCTACAATCTGAAGGGTATATCCTACACCGCTGGAAAGTACGCCCGCGTACAAAATCGGCAGCCAGCAGTCCAAAATCGCATCAATCTTCGGTTCCTCAAAGATAAACATTCCGATAATGCCAATCGCACCGGCCACAAGGAACTGGATGCAGGACATCTTCACACCGTCAACCTTCGGAGCGAAATAGTCAATAACCAAAATATGTACGGAAAATCCTACCGCGCAAAGCAGTACAAGCGTATCGCCGAACTGCAGCTTAAATGATGCATCGGTCATGCAAAGGAGATAAAGCCCCGTCGCTCCCATCAAAACGCAGAGCCAGATAATCGGTCTGACCTTTTTCCTGAGCACAACCGAAAAAATCGGAACCATAACAACATAGAGTGTCGTGATAAATCCTGCCTTGCCCGCGGTCGTATAGCTTACGCCGTATTGCTGAAGCGTGGATGCCACAAAAAGCGCCAGACCGCAGCAGATTCCGCCGATAATCAGCAGTTTTTTCTCGGCAGCTGCCTCTTCAGCTGTCTTCTTTACTTCTGCCGTTGCTTTTCCTTTATCTAAAACCAAGATCACAGGAATCAGCGCAAGACCGCCAATAAAGGTACGGATACCTCCGTATGTCAGCGGGCCGATATAGTCCATGCCGCTCTTTTGGGCTACGAATGCCGAGCCCCAGATTGCCGCCGTTATCAGCAGCAGAATATTGCTTCGCATTTTTTTGCTCATTGTACCACAATTCCTTTTCTTCAAATTAGTTTGATTTTATTCTAACAAATATTGGAGGACCTTTCAAGCAATTCGAAAGAAAAAACGCTTTAGCAAAATTTTTATAAAAAGCCCAAATGCCCTCCCTTTTATTTTCGCTTTGCCTGTGCTAAAATATAGTTATTACAAACTAAAGGACTACGAACACAGAGATACTTATGAGAAACAGACTTTTTATTGCTACATTTTCAGAGGATGCACTAAACATCGCAAAGGATTTCGGCGTCGGTCTGGAAATTAATCACACATGCATATCGCAGAATCTTGATGCAGAAAACCGCAGGAAGCTTCTCGACGAAATCAAAAAAGACATTAAAACTGCAGGGGTTCATAATCCCACCGCACTTTTTCTGCACGGGCCGTTTACGGAAATTCACCCTGCTGCTATTGACTATCGCGCACGGCAGCTGGGCATGGAAAGGTTAAGCGAGGCCTATGATGTTGCTTCTGCACTTGAAATCAATCGAATGGTCGTTCATACGGGATGGCTTCCTTTCATCTATTTTAAAAGCTGGCAGGCTGAAAAAGGCGCTGCCTTCTGGCAGGAATTTTTGAAAGATAAGGCTTCGAATTTTCATATTTATGTTGAAAATGTTCTTGAAGACGAGCCTTATATGCTTTTGGATATGATGAAGCAAATCGACAACCCTCACATCAAGCTTTGTCTGGATACAGGGCATGCCAATGCCACAACATCGCCGGAACTCCCGGTCGAGAAATGGATTGAAGTTTTGGGTCCGCATATCGGACATTTCCATCTTCATAATAATGACGGCACAGGCGACAGCCACAGTGCCTTCGACTGCGGCAGCATGGATATGAACAGCATCTTTTCGGCAATTAACAAATTTTGCGATGATGATGTGACTCTGACGATTGAAGCGCGTGATGCTCGTGCCTGTCTCTGCTGGCTTGATAAAAATAATTACCTTTAATTCTGCTTCTTGTTTTTAAAGGTTTTATAACTTTATATTTTAATTACTTTCGTATACTGTAGGAGGTTTATCTTATGAATATAAATCCTGAAATTAAAAAAATATTGCAATCTATCGATGAAAACGGAGATTTGAACCAAAAAATCTTGAAAGAAGCACAGCAGCGTCAGGAAATGCTTGCTAAACCGACGGGCTCCCTTGGAACTTTGGAAGACATATCCATTCAGCTTGCAGCCATTACGGGCGAGGTCAAAAACGACACAGGCCGTCAGGCAATTGTCATTATGAGCGCAGATAACGGCGTGGTTGAGGAAGGAGTCGCTTCGGCACCGCAGTCGGTTACGCTGTCGCAGACGATTAACTTCACGCGTCATTTTACAGGTGTGAGCGCTCTCGCGCAGTATTTCGACATCGACCTTTTAGTCTGCGATTTAGGCGTTAAGATGGAAATTCCGGATGTCTTCTACACGGACAAAATGGAATTTGTCTCCGGCGCTGAAAAAACACACGGTAAATTCGCGGGCAAGATTGTCAACCGCTCACTGGGATGCGGAACTGAAAACCTTGCAAAAGGTCCTGCCATGAGCATGGAGCAGTGTGAAAAAGCATTTCTCACAGGAATTGAAGCTGTAAAGGCGATTAAGGATGCCGGCTATCAGATTTTCGGAGTCGGTGAAATGGGCATTGGAAACACGACAACCAGTGCATGTGTGCTCTCGGCTCTGACCGGAGCTTCAGCAGAAACTGTTGTTGGCCGCGGAGGCGGTCTGAACGACGAAGGACTGTCGAAGAAAATAAAGATTGTAGAAGAGGCAGTTTCCAAGCTGAAAAACGCTTCCGTGTTTGAGATTCTGGCTGCTGTCGGCGGCTTCGATATTTGTGCGATGACCGGTGCTTTCGTCGGCGCAGCGTATTACAGACTTCCGGTTGTAATCGACGGATATATTTCTGCAGTTGCCGCACTGGCAGCGTCTCGGATTGCACCGAAGACCGTAAACTTTATGTTCGGCTCACATCAAAGCACCGAGCCGGGTTATCTCATCGCAATGAACGAACTTAACATCAAGCCTCTCTTCAACCTCGGCATGCGCCTTGGCGAAGGCAGCGGCTGTCCGATCAGCTTTAAGATCATAGAGGCAGCATCTGCCGCAATGAATCATATGGCAACCTTCACCGAGGGCTCGATTGATGCTGATTATTTAGACGAACGCAAGAAAGGAAACTTCTTTTAATCATGAATATTTTTATCAGCGGCGGCTGTAAAAACGGAAAATCCTATCACGCGCAGGAGCTTGCGCGAAACATGGCGCGAGAGAGAAATTTGCCTCTCTATTATCTTGCAACCATGATTCCGCATGACGAAGAGGATGAGGCGCGTATACGCCGCCACCTGTCAGAACGCGAAGGCTGGGGCTTTGATACAATTGAGCAAGGGGAGCATATTTGCGAGGCCCTGCGCACAAAAACCGTTTCCGGCGAGAATGTCGATTCGAACGGCGTTTTTCTGCTCGACAGCGTAACGGCGCTTTTATCAAACGAAATGTTCCGGGAGGACGGTACGATTGACTTCGACGCCCCGAAAAGACTTGCCGAAGAGCTGACAAATTTCGCGCGGGAAACAGGCAATACGGTTTTCGTTTCGGACTATATTTATTCCGACAGCTTCGCATTTGATGATTTTACAGAGCCGTATCGGCAGGGACTTGCTCTGCTGGACCGTACGCTCGCCAAGCTCTGTGATCAAGTCGTCGAGGTCACTTACGGCTTTAAACATCTCTATAAATAATCCGGAAAGGAGCGCGTGAACACACTTCACGCTTTAACATTTAAAATGAAATATTTTACAGGTCTTATGATGGCGTGGGGCAATTTCTGCTCTCTGCCATGCCCGGCAAAACGCTGGGACAATAATTACACCAGTCTTATGCTGGGATTTCTTCCGCTTATCGGACTGGTTATCGGAATCATCTGGAGCGCCGTCTACTTCGGTCTGGTGTACTTAGGTTTTCCATTCTTTGTGGTGGCGTTTTTGATTACATTCCTGCCGTTTGCTTTGTGCGGCTTCATGCACATGGACGGTTTTATGGACTGCTGCGACGCAATTATGTCGCGCCGTCCGCTTGAGGAAAGACAAAGAATCCTGAAAGACAGCAATACCGGAGCATTCGCGGTTGTCAGCATGATTTTCTTAATATTAGGTTATTTCTGCTTTCTCTCTACTGCAGTAACAACCGGCGTAGATTTCGCCAATATGGTTATGATTGTAGTCTTAAGCCGCGCGGTTTCGGGGCTTCATGTTCTGATTTGCAAACCGATGGGTCAGAGCCAGTATGCACAGATGCAGGAAGAGACGGAAGCTCTCATTAATTCTGAAGTATCGGAAGCGGTTGAGATTTCAGAGACAGTTGAAACTTTCGAAAAGACGGAAGAGATTGCGAACTGTGAGACTGACGAAAAGGCAGAAGAACCTGCCGCTTCGAAAAAATCCACGAAAAAACAGGGTATCATCCTGCTTTGCGTCCTGCTTGCGATTATTTCGGCGCTTGCATTCTGGTCCTCGAGCTACCTGATTGCTACTGCGCTGGTGAGTGCATTCACTGCGCTTGGCTGCCTGATTGCTGTTCAATATGCGAAAAAAAATCTTGGCGGCATGAGCGGAGACATTGCAGGCTTCGGTATTATCTGGGGCGAACTTATGGGCGTTTTCGCACTTGTTTTATGTTGAGTTTAGGAGATTGAAATGATTTTAATTTTTGGCGGCGCATATCAGGGAAAACTGGAATATGCGAAAGAACATTGGAATTTCAGCGATGAAGATATTTTCTTCTGTGAGGAAAATCTGTCGATTGACCTTTCGAAGAAAGTCATCTGCGGTCTGGAAAAATTTATCTATGCCTGCACACTTGAAGGTGCCGAGACAAAAGATGTTTTAAAGACATATAGCGAACCTCTTTGCGACAAAATATGGATAGTCGACGATATTTCGCAAGGCGTGGTTCCGATTGAGCCGGACAGACGGGCATGGCGGGAAAGCGTCGGAAGAACGCTCCTGTGGCTCGGAAAAGAATCCGATGAAGTTCATCGTGTTTTTTGCGGGCTCGGACAAAAATTGAAATAAAGGAGTAGAGCATGAAGTCATACATTCATTTTATACGACACGGAATTACCGAGGGGAATCAGAAAGGGTGGTACTATGGCAGTCTTGACATTCCTCTGACGGATGAAGGCGTTGCAGCCTTGAAAACACTCAAGGAGCAAAACATTTATCCGCCGCTTGATCACGCAGACTGCTATACCTCGGGACTGCGCAGAACGGAAGAGACATTCTGCACCATTTACGGGGATGTTCCGCATAAAGCGCTTCCTTTGCTTCAGGAAATGAACTTCGGCGCGTGGGAAGGCATGAGTTTTAAGGAAATTGAAGCCGCGGATACGCATCGTGAGGCTTTCGCCGAATGGATGCGCTCAGGCGGGGATTCCAGCAGCACTTTCACGTTCCCGGACGGCGGGGATTCTGTTTTTAGCTTCTTCTCACGCATCAAAGAAGGAATAAAGGAGCTTTTAGGTTATCAGCGATTGAAGGAACTTTCCTGCCGTCATAACGGCAGCGACGCTGTATCGATTGTTGTCTGCCACGGCGGAGTCATCGCAGCCGCGATGGAAGGCTTCTTCCCGGAGGAAAAAGAAACCTTTTGGACATGGATTCCTGAGCCGGGTCATGGCTATACAGTCTTCTTCGAGAACGGAGAGGCGATTTCTTATGAAGCTTTTTAAGATATTAAAAAACGGAGAATCATCGAAATGACAACATTTTCTTTAGAATCGTTTTTAGACGATTTGAAATTTTTAATTAATACAGACAGCGGAAGCGCTGATATTGAGGGCAACCTTCAGGTTGCCTCCTTTTTTAAGGTTCGCTTTGAAAAGGCAGGTTTTGAAACGGTCCTGCACAGAGTCGGAATGCTCGGGCGCCCGGTCGTGATTGCAAAGACACCGGGCTCTGCTTCCTATGATTACTTTTTCAGCGGACATATCGATACAGTTTTTCCTTCCGGCACGGTTTCCGAAAGACCGTTCCGCCGCGAGGGCAATTTCGTTTACGGTCCGGGGACGGTCGATATGAAAGCCGGCGCGCTTCTGATTTTATATCTGGCGGAATATTTACGCAAGGAACACCCTGCGTTTTCCTTTACCATCGCACTGAACAGTGACGAAGAAATCGGCTCCCCCGACAGCACGCCTCTGCTTCGGGAATTCGCGGCAACCTGTCGTCATATTTTTATCTTCGAAGGCCAGCGCAAGCAGGGTCAGTTCGTAAATGAACGAAAAGGAATTGCCAAATTCGACATCGAAGTTTCAGGCGTCGCTTCTCACGCGGGAACCGCACCGCATCAAGGTGTCAGCGCAATCCTTGAGCTTTCTAAAATTATCGTCGATTTTTCAAAGCTCCAAAATCTTGAGCGCGGTACTTCCATTAATGTCGGTCTTATGCAAGGCGGCTCTGCGCTCAATGTGATTCCCGCCCACGCCTCCGCAAAGATGGAGCTTCGCTATACAAGCCATCGTGAATATGAGCGAATCCTTCGCGCAATGTCGAAAATGGAGACAAAACCGCATCTTTCCGGCGCGTCAGTCACCTTTACTGCAATCAGCCACTATCCGCCTTTAGAAATCACGGAAGCAACCGAGCAGATGATGCAGACGCTTGCGCCACTTGGCCTTTCTTATGTCAAAGCAGGCGGAACCTCTGATGCCAACCGCCTTGCCTGCCTGGGACTTCCGATTCTGGACGGCTGCGGTCCGGGAGGCGGTTTTCCGCACAGTGAGAAAGAGTTTTTAGACATAACGACGGTTCCTGCTCGCTTCGAACAGCTTATCGAAATAATCAAAAAGCTGTCACTCTCTCCGAATTAACGGAAGCTGAGCGGCAGCTTCTTTTGCCTAAAATTCCTTTTTCCGGAAGATTTTCACGCTGATTAAATACGACAGCAGCACAATCAGTATCACTGCCGCAATCATGCCTGCCATGATGAGTTTTACCTGTGCATCCGTAAACACCATGCTCGAAAGATCCACCTTATCCAGCACTACATATGCCAGCACCGTCGGAATTGCAATCACGCCCATCATTATGAGTCTTGCCTTTTCTGCCCCGAAGTAGGTGAGAAGCGGGATAATGAATGCTCCGAATAAAAGACAGATTCCAAGCGCTGCGGCGCAGACCGCAAGCAGTGCGGGAATATCCACCGCATGCTTATATGCCTGAAGCAAAAGTGCGATTACCGCGCCGATTGCCACGCCCGCCGTGCAAAAAATCAGATTTACAAGATACTTTGCACCCACATACTGTTTCGCCGAAACAGGCATTGCCATCGCAAACTTCTGCCATCCGTATCTTTCGTCCAAGGTATATGTCGTTACAATCATCGTCGCGCACATGATAGCAACCGCCGTAATGATTCCTTCTGTTCCTACCGAAAAGAAGAAGCATGCACTTATGATAATAATCGACATCAACGTACCTTTTAAAAAGCTCTTAATTCCAAATATATCTTTTAACACTAATCCTTTCATATGCTTTTCCCCCTGACATATTCATTCATAATCCTATCCACTCCGCCTTCTTCACAAAGTTCCCTGCTGCTTTTGGTAAATACTTGTCTGCCCTGATGTATAAAAACAATTTCATCCGCAATTTTTTCGAGATCCGAGCTTATGTGCGAAGAAATAAGAACGGCTTTCTTTCCATCGCTGACGAAGTCCTTGAAATCCTCGAGAATTTCCTCCCTCGCAACAGGATCAAGTCCGCTTGTCGGTTCGTCCAGAATCAAAATCTCCGCGCCGTGGCACAATGCCGCGGCAAGCATCAGCTTGACCCTCATGCCTTTTGAGTAGTCCTTGATGGGCTTTTTCATATCAATCCCATATTTCTGCAAAAATGTTTCGTACTTTGCGCTGTCCCAGTCTTTGTACACGCCCTCGCATATTTTCCCTGCCTCCCGCGCGTTCATCGTCTGATAAAATCCGCTTTCATCGAGCATCACACCGATTTTGTTCTTAATCTCCATCGAGCTCTGCTGCAGCGGTTGTCCCCAGAAGAGCACCTGCCCTGCATCGCTTCGAATCAGTCCGAGCGCCGCTTTCATCAGCGTACTCTTGCCTGCGCCATTTTCGCCAACCAAACCCACGATTTCTCCCGGTTTTATTCTCAGGCTTACATTATCCAGCCGAAACCCTTTGTACTGTTTCGTCAAATTTTCAATTTTCATTACATCCATATTCCCCATTTTATCATCCCCTTAGTATTTTCTGTTTAAAACGAAATAGCACACCCAGTAAAGCACGAGCAGCAAGCACATCGCCATCGAGCAAAACAAGCTGAGTTCATCTTTGCCCATAACCTTAAATACAATCACGCCGACTGCTCCTGTCAGTACGCTTATGTATCCTGCCCATGCCCAGGCCTTATTCGAGAGAAAACGATTTCTTTCGTCATTTGCGCTCGTGTCAAATTTCTCTCTGAACTCGGAATTACTACGATAACGCACCCATCGCGCGGTCTGCACGATTCCTACAGCGATGAGCCCGCTTCCCATACCGCCCCAAAACGAATCGACTATATCAAAGGTTCCAAGGCCGAACAGCACCGCACCTATCAAAATCCAAAATATTGATAAATAAATTCTCTTATTCCAATCTCTCATTTCCTGCCTTCTTTCTACTCTTCAAAAATAAAAACCTCTTCAATCGTCATCCCGAAATATTTGGACAACTTATGCGCGAGTTCAATCGACGGATTGTACCTGCCGTTCTCAAGCGAGCTGATTGTCTGCCGCGAGACGCAAAGCGCCTTAGCCAGCTCTTCCTGATTGATTCCCCGCACCTTTCTGATTTCTTCAATCCTGTTTTTCATATGTACTCCTTTATGTAAAGTATCCTTTACATTGCTTATTATAGCACTTTGTTTTTAAATGTCAAGCACACTTTACATTTTTTCTTTACTTCATTGCCGCTTATTTTAACTTCTATAATTGTTGACATAATCGCAATATTTGTTTATAATTATTGACATTAGGAGGAATCTTTTATGAGTAAAACTTCTTATCATATATTACCTGTGACCGAGGACATACTAAAAACTATGGGTGAACAAATCAAGCTCGCAAGGCTGCGCCGCGATCTCCCTGCGAAATTAGTTGCGGAGCGTGCCGGAATCAGCCGTGCTTCCCTTTGGAATGTGGAAAACGGCAGTCCATCCGTTGCAATCGGCATTTATGCCGCTGTTCTGCACGCATTGAACAATATGGACCGTGACCTTTTGCTCGTAGCGAAGGACGACCGAATGGGAAGAGAAATGCAGGACTTGCAGCTGATTACGCGTAAGCGGGCTTCGCGGAAAGGGGATTAAACATGAATGCTTCGAGAACAATCCTTGTCTATGACGATTTCAGTTTTAATACGCCCGTTTTGCTTGGCAGGCTTTTTGTCGACCCTATAAAAGGCGGCGAAAGTTATTCTTTTGAATACGACACGAAGTGGCTGAAACAGACCTCTCTGTCCGTCTCACTTGATCCTGCTTTAGCACCATACGGCGGAAGACAGTTTCCGTATGAGGGTCGAATCTTTGGTATGTTTGCGGACTCCTCACCGGATCGCTGGGGAAGGCTTCTTCTGACGAAAAAAGAACGCAGTCTTGCCGAAAAAGAAAAACGAAAGCCTCGCAAGCTAAATGACAGCGACTTTCTTTTGGGTGTGTATGACGAATCCCGAATCGGCGGTCTTCGTTTCAAGCTTGAAGAAACAGGCGATTTTCTTTCAAACGATAAAGAAACCGCTACCCCGCCATGGGCAAGTTTAAGAACCTTGGAAGAGGCTTCCCGACAGTTTGAGGATGCGGAGATGCGTTGGCACTGAATGTGAATGAAAACGACAACAGAATTTCTGTTCCCCTTGCTTTGGATGCGGCTGTTTCCTTTGGAATCACTAAAGAAGAGGCGCAAAACTTTTCTGCCGAAATTCTGCATATTGTACGCGGCAACTGGGAAAACTTGGCGAAGCACTACAATATCCCTCGTGGCAAAATTGACGATATGCGGCCTGCATTCAGTGCTTGCTATTGAAAGCGAAGAGTTAAAGTGATAGAATAAATGTTAGGACGCATGCGGGTGCGGATTTCTGATGTGCCCGCCTGCAAAAGAATCGAGGTGGTATGCGGTGAAGCTCTGCATTGTAATGTTCCGAATGGCATAAATCTTAAATTCTAACCATTCGGAGGTAAATAAAATGATAGAAAAATGGCAAATCTACCCTCGTTCGCAGGGAAAATCAACGGTATATCTTCAAAACGTTATTACGGATTCAACGATTGAAGTCGGCGATTACACGATGTACGACGATTTTGTGAATGATCCCCGGGATTTCGAGCGGAACAATGTTCTGTATCATTATCCCGAATGTAATCACGACCGGCTCAAAATCGGCAAATTCTGCTCGATTGCCTGCGGTGCGAAGTTCCTATTTAACGCCGCAAATCATGCACTCGGAAGTCTTTCGACTTACCCATTCCCAATCTTCTTTGAAGAGTGGGGGCTTCCGACAGATACGAACTCCATTGCACGGGCATGGGATAACAAGGGTGATATCACAGTCGGAAACGATGTCTGGATTGGATACGAGGCTCTCATCCTTGCGGGTGTAACCATCGGCGATGGTGCGATTATCGGAAGCCGCGCCGTAGTAACCAAAGATGTTCCGCCGTACACGATTGTCGGCGGCATTCCCGCTAAGCCGATTCGCAAGCGTTTTGACGACGAAACTGTCGATAAGCTGCTAAAGCTGCGCTGGTGGGACTGGAATGAGGAAAAGATTAAGCGAAATCTCGAAGCAATCCAAACCGGAAGCCCCGAAGATATCGTCGACTGATTCCATAACTTGTACAAGATAAAACCATTTTTTAAAAAACTTGTTTGTTCAACTTGAACAAACAAGTTTTTTGTTGTACAATTAGTTTAAAGAAAAGGAGCACTCAAGAATGATTCAAGTAAATTGTGACTATAATATTACAAATGATATTGGCTTCTTTATGGATGCTGAACACATTAACAATATTGAATTTGCCAGAAGAACAAAGGTATCTCGTACTACATTGGATGAAATAATGAAAAGAGGATGTGCCCGAAGTGATGTGTACGAAAAAATTTATTCTTATGCATATGAAAAGAATTACCGTATTAACTCCGTTAAAGAGGAACTGATTAAAGAAAAATATCAAACAGTTCTATTTCACGGTTCCAAAGATGGACTTTCTTCCATTACAAGCACTGGCTCAAGAGACAATTGCGATTTTGGCAATGGCTTTTATCTTGGAGAGACCTATGCCCAGGCATTGTCCTTTATATGCGAGAAACAGAACTCCTCTGTCTATTCTTTTCGCTATTCTTTGGATAACTTGAAAATAAAAAAATTTGAATGTAATTTGGAATGGATGCTTGCAATCTGCTATTACAGGGGAACCATCAAAGAATATGAATCTCATGA
>CAKQGQ010000011.1 GCA_934233735.1 uncultured Clostridia bacterium
TAGCCGCTCGGCACCGCCAATTTTCCGGGTTCACGGTGCCGGGCTTTTTTATATAATACCCTTTCGGTTATTATCATTTTTTTATGGGCTTATTCAGACAGACCCCCATGTTCTTGCTCAACCCCGGCAGCGCTGCCCGCCGCAGCGCCGCCGACTGAGTACTTAATATTTATTAGGATGAAAAGTTAAAACGCTGAATAAATTGAAACTGAACAAAAACAGAAAAAGACTGCCCATCTCGGACAGTCCGCTAAATTCTGATTTTTTTTCGCCAAAGATACCGCTAAGCTAACCTTTACGGTCGCAGGCAAAATCCCAAAAAGTGCCGCCAAGCAGATTATCCTACCGCTCTAATAGGAAAACCCTTACGCCTTGCTTACCTTTTCAGCCAGATGCTTCTTCTGCCACAGAGATTCATGCATCCGAGCGATAACTCGTCTCCCGACTGACGTGCCTTGAAAAACTGCACGCATCACGGTTGCTTGCCAGTGCGGGATTCTCACCCGACTTCCGTTAATTACCCTCATGCTTAAATATTCAATTTCCACTCAAATAGTATCATAAAAGACCGTCTTCTGTAAAGAGAAATTTTCACTTTTTGCCAAAATCGTTGTAGCCTTGCAGAAATCGTGATATAATCGACGATGTGCGAGACTGCACATAGATTTTTGAAATAGTGAGGCAAAAGATGGAATTAGTTGTAGGAAAGGTTTTGGCGATATTTTTGCTGATGGCGGCAGGTTTTGGCGTGGGGAGGCTGAAGGTTCTTCCGGAAGGCTCCAATGCGACGCTCAATGTGCTGTTGATTAAGGTCATCACGCCCTGCATGATTCTTTCTTCAATTACTTCAAAAGAGCTGACTGACGACACACTCAGCATGACGCTTCAGACCTTTGCGGGTTCTGTGGTGTTTTTCGTGGTTGCAGGCGTACTCGGCTATTTCTTCGCAAAACACCTGCTCCGCGTAAATCCGTCAAGCAATATCGGAGTGTATACATTCGCGTTTGCGTCCATCAACACAGGTTTCATGGGCTTTCCGGTGACGCTGGCACTTTTCGGGCAGGATATTTTCTATCTGATGGTTATGCAGAATGTCATCTTGACCGTCTACCTGTATTCAGCGGGACCGCTTATGTTGAAGCTGGGCTGCGAAAGCGGCGAGGTGCTGCAGACGGAAACTTCGGGAACATCAGATACTGCAAACGCTGCGAAAACGGCAGGCACTGCAGGCGGAAGCTCTGCGCTGAAATCCTTCTTTAAGTCATTTTGGAATCCGAATGCGGTTGCAAGCGCTATCAGCCTTGTCATGCTTTTCGCGGGCCTGCACCTGCCGAAGCTGATTTTCGACCCGGTTCAGACACTCGGTGACGCCACAATTCCGCTTTCGATGCTTTTGGTCGGTCTGCAGCTTTCGGAAAGCAATGTTGCTGAGTTAATAAAAAACGGAAAAATTCTCGCATTTTCGCTTGGAAAAATGCTTCTTCTTCCCGTCCTTACCTTTTTCGCGGTTGACTGGCTTCCGCTGGCAGTCAGCGTGAAAGTCTGTCTGATTTTTGCGGCTGTTTTCCCGGCTGCTGTCGCGGTTGTGCCTGTCGCTGCGATGGAAAACAAGAACTCACTTGCTGCAGCGGAACTGATTGCAATTACGACCCTTCTGTCCGTCGGTACGATTCCGCTCTTTGCGACGCTGCTGACACAGTTTTATTTGAGCTGATAAAACAGCCCATACTGCGTGCTGTACCACACGAGCATTCCATGCCCGCGGTTTGAATCCACCAAAAGCTACATCCTCACATACCTTTGGTTCCTGCTGCTTGGTTTGTCCGGGATAGTCATTTTAATAAGATTGAGCTTCTCCGCGGGATGTAAATAGTTCCTGCGAAAGCTTTCTTTTGACTTGAGCCCCAGCTTCTGCATTAACGCTTTGCTTGTATACGGTGTATCATATTCCATCACAGCGAGCAGTTTCTTGACATATTCGGTATGCCTTTCGTCATCCTCGTGGATTTGCGCAGAAACCTCGTCTAAAATTTTATCAATCTGCGAGAGCATGAATTCAATAAAAATCGTTGACTCGCCCTCCGTATGACATCTGCTTATCGCCTCGTAGTATTCCTCCTGAAATTCTTCTATTCGACTCTCAATCGGAATATATCTGAAAATAGACTTCCAATTCGACAGTATCGCAGTATGCCACAACCTTGCCATTCTCCCGTTTCCGTCAGAAAATGGATGGATAAAAACAAATTCATAATGAAAGACACTGCTCAAAATCAGAGGATGCACATTCTTTTCTGCCTCTTTCATCCACATAAAAAGCTCATCCATAAGCTGTGGAACCAGTTTCGCAGGCGGTGCCATAAAAATACATTTTTCTCCGCTAAATACGCCTTCCTCACCATGCCTGAATTCCCCCGAATCCTGCACAAGGTACCTCGTCATAATCCCGTGAAACTGCTTTAAACTTTCGATGCTGCATGGCTCTATCTCTGAAAAGCACTCATAGGCTGCAAAAGCATTTTTTACTTCCTGTATTTCTTTTGGCTTTCCCAGCACCGTTTTTCCATCGATGATGTCTCTGACCTGCCCGATAGAAAGCGAATTCGCTTCAATTTTCAGTGAGGAATGGATTGACTTTATTTGATTGTTCCTCCTAAGATGCGGTTTTGAACTCAAATTGGATGTCGCAGTAATCTTTCCGATGTTTTCGGATATTGACGCCACATAGGTTAACATCGCGTTGGTAATTTGAAATGGCGGTTGATAGTTTTTCATCCGTGCACCTCCGTTATCTTGCGTATTATCTTGCGTATTATCTGACTCAATTATACACTGCATTCAAATAAAAAGCAATCCTATACAAAAGCAGAGAGCCGAAGCTCTCTGCCAAAAGTCAATTATTCAAGTATATCTTTTCTTGTAAGGTTGATTCTGTTCTGGCTGTCGATTTCAAATACCTTAACTCTTACGGTATCGCCGACATTCATCACATCTTCGACCTTCGCCACTCTTTCTTTCGCCATTCTGGAAATGTGCAGCAGGCCTTCTTTGCCCGGAAGGATTTCAACGAATGCACCTACAGAGCCTTTCGCAGTACTGAGGATTCTCGTAACCTTGCCTTCGTAGATTTCGCCGACTTCGACATCCTTGGTAAGAATTTCGATTTCGTGCTTGCAGGCTTCGGTGTTTGCTGCATCTGTTCCGTAGATGGAAACCAGACCTTCGTCGTTGATGTCAATCTTAACATCGTATTTTTCAACGAGTCCGTTGATCGTTTCACCGCCCTTGCCGATGACGATTCTGATCTTGTCAGGGTTAATCATCATGGAAAGTGCACGCGGTGCGTACTTGGACATTTCCGGACGCGGAGCAGGGATTTCTTCGAGCATCTTGCCCATGATGAACATTCTGCCTTCCTTCGCCTGTCTGAGCGCCTTTTCAAGAATGTCACGGGATAAGCCGTGCACCTTGATATCCATCTGGATTGCGGTTACGCCGACTTCCGTACCCGTTACCTTGAAGTCCATATCGCCGAGGAAGTCTTCCATGCCCTGGATGTCGCTCAAAATTGCGAATTCGGAGCTTCCGTCTTCCCTTACTCTTTCAATCAGTCCCATTGCAATACCTGCAACCGGTCTCTTAATCGGAACGCCTGCATCCATCAGCGCAAGGCAGGAGCCGCAGGTCGAACCCATCGAAGTTGAGCCGTTGGAGGATAAAACATCGGATACCACACGGATTGCATAAGGGAATTCTTCAACCGGCGGAATAACCGGAATCAAAGCTCTTTCAGCAAGTGCACCGTGACCGATTTCTCTTCTGCCCGGGGAACGAGGTGATTTTGCCTCGCCTGTGGAGTAACCCGGGAAGTTGTAGTGGTGAATATATCTCTTTTCTGTCTGTTCCGTAATTCCATCGATTGTCTGTGCTTCGGATGCCGGAGCCAGCGTGCAGGAAGAAAGCACCTGCGTCTGACCTCTCTTGAAAAGCCCGGTTCCGTGAACTCTCGGAAGAAGTCCCGTTTCGCAGAAAATCGGTCTGATTTCGTCGCATTTTCTGTCATCCGGACGGATTCCCTCGTCGAGAATCATGCCGCGAACGGTTTCTTTTGTAATGTTGTAGAGAACTGCATCGATATCCTTCATGTTGTCCGGATAAGTTTCCGCAAAGTATTCTTTCGTCTCTACTTCAACCGCATCCATGTTATCCAGTCTTTCAAGCTTGTCAACCGTATGGATGGCTTCTTTCATCTTCGGAGTCGCATATTCTCTGACAGCAGCGTCGATTTCTTCAAGCGGCTTGTAAAGCTCGATTTCCATCTTAGGCTTGCCGAGTTCTGCGACGATCTGGTCGATAAACTCAACGATTTTCTTGATTTCTTCATGTGCAAAAAGAATCGCGTCGAGCATTACCATTTCCGGAACTTCCTTCGCACCGGCTTCTACCATCATAATCGCTTCCTTCGTTCCCGCTACCGTCATGTCAATGTCGGAAACTTCTCTCTGCGCGAGTGTCGGGTTGATTACGAATCTGCCGTCTACTCTGCCGACCTTAACCGATGCAGTCGGGCCATCCCATGGAATGTCGGAAGTTGCGATTGCAATGGATGAACCAATCATAGCAGCGATTTCAGGGCTGCAGTCCGGGTCAACCGACATGCAGGTTGCCACAACAACAACGTCGTTGTAGAATCCCTTCGGAAACAGTGGCCGGAGGGGTCTGTCCATCAGACGAGAAGTCAGAATTGCATGTTCGGAAGGTCTTCCCTCTCTCTTGATGAATCCTCCCGGAATCTTGCCGACGGAGTACATTCTCTCCTCGAAGTCGCAGCTGAGCGGGAAGAAGTCGATTCCTTCCTTTGGTTCTTTCGAGCAGCACACGGTTACATTCACAACCGTATCGCCATAGCGCACCCACGCCTGTCCGTTCGCCTGCTCGCAGACTTTGCCGATTTCTACCTGCAAAAGTCTTCCGCCGAGCGGGTACATAAATGTTCTGTAATCTGTAAATCTAGGCATTTTTACCTCCTGTTTCTTCGCACAGCCCGGATTTCGTATGACTCTCGGAAAAAGCTCATCCTGCGTGAGTTCTTTCAGAGAGTCACATCATACTGACCGTGGGCATGTGTTTTCTTTTGTGTTTTTTGCAAAATTTAAAATAAAAGCGGGGTTTTTGACTTCCCCGCTTAAATTCACAGTAAAACCGTAACTTACTTTCTCAAACCTAAACGAGCGATAAGAGTTCTGTATCTCTCAAGGTCATTTTCCTTTAAGTAAGCAAGCATGTTTCTTCTCTGACCTACCATCTTAAGAAGTCCTCTTCTGGAGTGGTGGTCTTTCTTATGAATCTTTAAGTGTTCGTTCAAGTCGTTGATTCTGTAAGTCAGAATTGCAATCTGAACTTCCGGAGAGCCTGTATCTCCTTCTTTCAGCTGATAGTCTTTAATGATCTGCTGTTTCATTTCTTTTGTAATCATGATAATCTTCCTTTCTTCAATTCGCCTTCTGCCGAGCTATGCGCCGGAAAGTCGCCAAAGCGCAGCAAAGGTAATATTTTTCAACATCTAATGATAGCACAAGACGCTGCTCTGCGTCAAGCTTTTTTTGTTTGTAACTTTTCCCCCACTCCCGCATATACTGTTATAGTTTCGGAGGTGATTTATGGCACTGGATACAAGAGAATTATTCGCCCGTCTGATACAATGCGAAGCGGGCGGTGAAGGCACAGCGGGTATGCAAGCGGTCGCCACGGTCATCATGAATCGGGCTATGATTGAAATAGGGGAATTTTCGCGGGTCAATAACGGCGGAGATGTGCGGGCGATTATCACACAGCCGGGGCAATTTGTATGCATGCAGGAGACCGTCGGCGGCAGATATAATGCACAGAACGTCTACAACATGACGCCCTCGCAGGAGCACTATGAAATCGTAGACTGGGCACTGGCCGGTGGCAGGCTGGCGGGCGTCGACGAATCGCTGTTTTTCTTCAATCCTTACAGTGATTCCTGTCCGACCTACTTTCCTACAAGGGTAGGCGTCATCCACAACCGCGTCGGCAATCACTGTTTTTACATACCGACAGAACGGTACGCAGATACTTAAAATTTCAGGAGGATTTCTATGGCACCATGCAATAATGTGATTACACCAACGATGATTCGCAAAGGCCAGGTACAGATCGGAGATAAAATCGAATTTGAAGATGTGGCGGTTTCCGCTCAAAATATTACAGAAGCACCTTCTCAGGAGGTCAATCCGGAACTTTCCCCAGAGGTTTCCCCAGTAGTTTCCTCAGCAATACCCGAAACGGCTTCCGAAGCAGTTCCTGAGTCTGAAGCAGCTGCACCTGCGGTTTCTGAAGCTGTCACAGAACCGCAGGAGACAGTTACCGCAGCGAATATGCAAAGCACCACAACAAACAACATGGCAAACGACAGCGGCGTATGGCTTCGTCCGCAGGCGGGCGGTACAAATAATTATAACGGTACCGTCAGCAATCCCGGAGCCCAGGCTGGCAGCACATCACCTTCATACATAAATCCAAATGCTGCCTTTCAGGCGAACACTGTTTCCATTCCGTTGATTTACCACAACATGACCGATTATGTCAACTCTTTGGAAAACAGCGGTCAGCAGACCCCAAGCTTCGGCGTGCCGAGCAGCCCGTTGGTACCGCCGGAGTACGAACAGACAATTGACTATGACTCGATTCAGTATATGAACGGGTTCCTGCGCACGCAGATTGGCCGCTATATGCGTGTAGAGCAGATGATTGGCTCCGACTCGACGGAAGACCGCTACGGTTTCCTCGTCGGCGTCGGCAACAATTATGTGCTGCTTCAGGATGTTTCCAACGGCAATGTTGCAATCATCGATCTTTATACCATCAAATACGTGTATATGTATTTCGGCGAACCGGTATTTCCGAACATTCCGTTTGGAGTCTCCGGCCGATAAGCACGGCTTAGAAAAATCCCGCCCAAACCGGGCGGGATTTGCGTTTGTATTTGTAACCTTTAAACCTCCTGCAGCATATCCATGATATGTGCAGCAGTTTCCTCAGGGGAGTTCCCTGTGATTTCAATTTCGTCATCACACCAGCTTCTGTATAAAGGAAGCCTGATGCGGTACAGTCTTTCCAACGGCACTGCCTGACTGACAGGCCTGCCGTCCGTGGGAAGAAGGCTGATGTCTCTGTTCAAAAAAACAATATGTCCGTTTTCCGCCAGAGTATAATAATTTTCTTCGCGATTGACTACTCCACCACCACAGGCGATTACCGCACCTGTAACCTTGGAGAGTTCCCATGCAGCTTCTGATTCCGCCTGGCGGAAAGCGTCTTCTCCATCCTCCGCAAAAATTTCAGGAATGCTCTTTCCTGCCATCGACACAATCATTTCGTCTATGTCATAAAACGGGCGTCCCATTTCTGCCGCCAGAGCCGTTCCGGTCGTCGTTTTGCCGACTCCGGGCATGCCAATCAGCACGATGTTCTCTTTTTCTGCGCTAAGCTCACGCTCAATTTGCCTTCCAACCGAAGTGCTGATTGTTTCATCCCAAAAGATTTCCGCAGCAGCCACTGCCTGAAGAACCAGCATCGCAAGCCCTGACATATAATTTATTCCTGCTTTCTTAGCCTGACATAAAAAATTTGTCCGCAATGGATTATAGATAACATCCACCGCCCACTTCAAGTTCGGGAAAGTTCCCGGAAATACAGCGGCCTGCCCCGTATTCGGATACATGCCGACCGGCGTTGTATTGACCAGAATCTCGGCATCCTTATGCCGGTTCAGATTTTCATAATTGATTTTTCCGCTCCGGCTCACAAGTTTAACGCTTGCAGCCCCCAGATCCTCAAGAACGCGGCAGACCGCCTTGGAGGCCCCTCCGCTTCCAAGTACCATGGTCCGTGCGCCGCGTACCGTCACGCCGTTTTGCTCCAAGCTCTTCCGAAAACCGGTATAATCTGTATTATACCCGATGATTCTGCCTCCGCGCCGAACGAGCGTATTCACCGCTCCGATTGCACGAGCTTCCTCCGAAAGCTCGTCGCAGTAAGCCATCACGGTTTCCTTATACGGAATTGTGACATTCAGTCCATCCCAATCTCCGTTTTTTAAAAAATCCTCAATCTCCTCTGGGTTTTTTTCATATAATCTATATTCATAAGGCTTTCCCGTGAGTTCTCCGATTCTGCGGTGAATCTCCGGGCTGAAGCTGTGCCCCAGACGCCCTCCTAAAAGTCCGCTTTTCATTCTGTCCGTCTCCTGCCTGCATTTTATGTTTCCGCGCGTTGTACTCGGCACTATGCCTGCTCCGGCGCGCTGGTTTCTTATACGGAAAGTCCCTCGTCTTCCAGCATTCTGTAGCCGACGCCAAGTTCCGTGAAAATATACTGTGGTTCGCCCGGATTCTTTTCCAGCTTACGCCTGATATTCGCCATATTTACGCGCAAAATCCGGTTGTTATCATCCGCATAAGGCCCCCATACCTGGTCAATCAGCGTATCATAGGTCATAACCTTGCCGGAGTTTTTCGCCAGCAAAGACACAATTTTATACTCAACTCTCGTCAGATGGACCTCTGCTCCATCGACACTCACAAGTCTTCTTTCAAAGTCGATTACCAGTCCACCCGCAGAATATGGGCGATTGCTGTTTGTTGGATCGTCTGCCAGCCTGTTGTTATGGCGAATAGCCGTACGAATGCGAGCAAGCAGTTCGAAAGTCCCGAACGGCTTGGTAATATAGTCGTCCGCTCCTGCATCAAGTGCCGCAACCTTTTCCTTTTCCTGTGTTCTTGCTGAAATCACGATAATCGGAAGACTGGACCATTCTCTTGTTTTTTTGATGACCTCCAAACCGTCCATATCGGGAAGCCCTAAATCCAAAAGAACCAAATCCGGAAGCGAAGAAGTAATCATCGTCAGTCCGTCTTTTCCGTTATGTGCTGCCGTAACCTTATAGTCATGTGAATGCAATGTTTTGCTGATAAAGTCGCAAATACTCTTCTCATCTTCAATTATTAATATGGAAACTTT
The DNA here is from genome assembly GCA_934233735.1 of uncultured Clostridia bacterium. GTDB lineage: Bacteria > Bacillota > Clostridia > Peptostreptococcales > Anaerovoracaceae > CAG-238. Next base: position 9,046 of record CAKQGQ010000011.1, read on the forward strand.
CTGATACATTCTTTACTCCTCCTTTTCTTTCGGAAGCGAGAAACAAAACTCCGCTCCGTCCGGGTGATTGATTGCCACGATTTTTCCACCGTGCGCCTTTACAATAGTTTTACAAATGGACAGACCGATTCCCATTCCTTTGTATCCGTCAGGTTTAACCTCATTCGGGCGATAGCCTTCCCCGTCAAAGATTGTGACAAGCCGGCTCTCGTCGATGCCTACACCGTAATCCCGGATATGAAAATTTACCTGTTCTTCGTCTTCGTCGATTGTCAGTTCCAGTGGTTTCTTGCTTTCCGCATGAAGCTGCGCATTCTGTAAAATATTGATAATCACCTGCTGAATCAGCATTGCGTCCATCATGACCATGACAATGTCATCCGGTACTTTTACGCGGACTTCCGCCTCCGGAAAACGTTTACGGAATTGAATAACTGCCGCCGCCGCGACTTCATCGACAGCTTCAAGGGATTTTGCTACCGATGCAGTCTCATTGTTGATGCGTGTTACCGACAAAAGATTCTCCACCATGCTCAGCAGCCAATTTGCGTCATTATTTATATATTCCACCAAATCGCGTTTTTCCTCTTCGGTAAGCTTGTCTCCCATTTCAAGGTAAGAAGAACTGTTGCCGATAATACCCGTCAGCGGTGTCCGCAAATCATGTGACACTGCTCGCAAAAGGTTCGCCCGCATCTTTTCCTTCTGCGCCTCCATGAGCTCTTTTTCCTGCTCCGCAAGCTGTTTTGCCTGCTCCTTCATGTTTGTACTCATCGCCGAAGTAATAATTGCGATTGCAAACATTCCCAAAAATGTAACTTGATAGCCTTCTATCGTAAAGTTAAAATCCCGGTATGGATAGGTAAAGAAAAAGTTTACACTCAGCACGCTCATTATCGCAAAAAGCATTCCGTAAATATAACCGTTTGTATACCTCGTGATGATAAAAACACCTAATGTATACAGCATTGCAATATTAAGCGATGGATCGGACGCTGTTTGTTTAAAGAAAAAAGACGCTGCCGTAGTCACTGTAAATACGCATACGCAAAGCATCATATCCCGTTTATGACTGGCAACCAACACTTTTTTTTCATTCATTAAGGTTTCATTCCTATCTAAATTTTCTTTACTTTCCCTCTTCATTTCGGCTGTACTTTCCATAACACTTCTCCTATATAATATATCAAATACATGCTAAAATGTCGCTAATCTTGTCTTTTCGTTTCGTCTTATGCCAAAATCTGTGTTTTCTTGTAAAATCCTTAAGCTTATTTTACCGCATTGTTATATCGAATTCCAGTACTTTCTCCGCTTTTCTTATGTAAACTTTTCTTTGCGGCCTTGCGAATCTTCCATGCAAGTCTCACATTTTTCCGTCTGACTGCATAAGATAAAGCATATCTTTACAGAAAGGGGTATCAGTTTTGATAAGAGATCCATATATAGGCATGCCGATTCGCATGAATGGGCATTGTGCAGCAGCACCGGAGCGGCCGCCTGCACAGAATCCCGCTATGCCCGGAGGCGGCAATCATCCGGAAAGTGGGGAAACTCAGCCGGGAAATGCTTCCGGTTTTGACGCCATGTATTTAGGCAGTCTGCCGATTGCCATGGCATATACGCCGATGCAGCAGTGGAAAACCACTTACTCCGCAGAGAAAGGCCTTTCCCGCGGAACGATTTTCCCTGAGCTTGACCTTCCGTTTGAAGGCAGAACGGTTTTGACGGAACAGACGAGAGGGGGACGAAGATAATGGATAGACAGGAATTATTCAATAAGGTCGAGGCTGTCGGCTTCGCGCTTTACGACACCGCGCTCTTCCTTGACTCGCACCCGACAAACCAGATGGCACTTGATTTTTTCCGCGACAATCAGGCAATGTATATGCAGTATCGCGACGAATACGAAAAAAACTACGGTCCTTTGACCTTCTACGGTGTCGACACTGCAAAGGGCTGGACTTGGACACAGGGCCCGTGGCCTTGGGAAGTGGAGGCATAGCATGTGGAATTACGAAAAAAGACTTCAGTACCCTGTAAACATCAAAAACCCGAATCCGGCACTGGCGAAGTTTATCGTGAGCCAGTACGGTGGCCCCGACGGTGAACTCGGTGCCTCCCTTCGCTATCTCTCCCAGCGCTACAGCATGCCTTACCGCAGCGTTGCCGGAATCCTTACGGACGTCGGCACGGAAGAAATCGGGCATTTAGAGATGGTTGCGACCATTGTTCATCAGCTTACCCGCAACATGACCATGGAGCAAATCAAAGAAGCAGGCTTTGAAACGTATTTTGTGGACCATACCGCAGGCGTATACGCGCAGGCCGCGGCAGGTTTTCCGTTCGATGCCCTCTGCTTTGCATCAAAAGGTGATGCCATTACTGACCTCACGGAAAACATGGCTGCCGAACAAAAAGCCCGCACGACCTACGACAACATCATCCGTCTTTGCGACGACCCGGATGTCCTCGACCCGATTCGCTTCCTGCGTGAGCGCGAAGTCGTGCACTATCAGCGTTTCGGTGAAGGTCTGCGAATTGTTCAGGATAACCTTAACTCCAAAAACTTCTACGCAATCAATCCGGAATTCGACATGTAACAGCGCCGCCCAAAGGCCGGAGTCCGAAAATCAGGCATTAAAAAACGCAGAGCCGTATCATAGCATCTTACGCTCTGCGTTTTTGTTTCTATATTCTCTCTCCGATTTTCTCACCCATGCGGACCTTCGTTTCGATGCCTTCTCTGCTGTTTTGCAGAATGTCCTCATCCACCCGCAGAACATCTTTCTTGACGCAGAGGATGACTGTTGAGCCACCGAACTCGAATCGGCCCTTCTCCTGCCCGCGTTTAAAAGAAAATCCGCCGTGCTTGTGGTAGTTTACGATTTTGCCGACCATGAGTGCTCCGACTTCCATGTGGAGCAGCTTCCCGAAGTTTTCGGTTTCAAGTGCGCAATAGCAGCGGCTGTTTTCCTTATAGATTGGAAAAATTTGACCCGCAAACGGATTAACCGTATGGAAAACTCCTGCAATATAGTTGTCCTCGCCTTTAACGCCGCTGTCTGCATAGCAGTAGCGATGATAATCGTCTACCGTGAGCCGAAACAGCAGGAGCTGTCCGCCACGGTATTCTTCCGCCAGCGCATTGTTCCGCAAAAGGCTTTCCATCGTATATTCCGTGTTTTTTATGCGAAAAGTCGCACCGTCGCAGATTTCATGCACCGTCAGGCGGCTGTCGCATGGAGCTATGAAGTTATCCGCTCTCTGCGCAACCGGGCGCATGCCTTCTTTGATTTTTCTCGTAAAGAAATCATTGTAGGAATGAAATTTGCGGGATTCATACTGACTCATATCAATTTTGTTATTCCTGATGAATTTCGGGATCGCAAGGCTCGAAAGCTTTGTGGAAAGAACGGCGCCGCCTAGTCTGCTTATCCATGGCTTAATTAGAATTTTCAGGAAAGCCAGACCCATGCCTGTCCCGTAAAGCTTTTCTAAAAAAGCGTCCTGGCTCTCGCCTCCCGCGATAATCTGCCCGTTTCTGTCTCTGCACTCCATAGGAACTCCTTTAAACCCGAACGAAGCTGCCGAAGGCAAAATGATGACCCGGGAAGAACATCATAAAGAGCAGTGCGCACGCCACGACCGCGCAGATTGCGAATAAAACTTTATTGCTTGGTTTTTTCAGCTTGAAATTTGAAATAAACAGCATTCCCATCGCAAACAGCATAATCAAAAGCACGCTGCTGAAAGCTTTCTCGGTAAGCGGCATCCGCAGCAGATATGCAAGCGGCAGAATAACCGCAATCGAAGTAATCGGAAGACCGTAATATACTTTTTCGTGTTCCTCTTCCGAAAAGAAATGATTCGTTTCAATTACATTGAAATACGCCAGACGAATCACGCCGCAGATGCAATAGAACATGACCGCCAGAAATCCCAGTCTGCCCTGCACCCCCATGCAGTAGCAGAGATAAGAAGGAAATGCACCGAAAGCGACCACATCGCAGAGCGAGTCGAGCTGAATGCCGAAAAGCTTCTCATCGTCGGTTCGGTCCTTCTTCCTGCGCGCGACCTTTCCGTCAAACATATCAAAAAAGCCCGAAAGTGCCAAACAGAAAACGGCAGGTCCGAACATTCCCACATGCGCAAATGTCATTCCCGTAAGCGCCGAAATCAGGCTCATGTATGTAAGTATTACCGTATAGTTATAAAATCCTATCATTTTTCTCTCTCCTCCCAAATATCAGGAAATACGCCACCGCGGTGAAAACCGCGCTGATCAACAGCTGCGCATAAAAACTCAAACCCCTGCTTATAATCATCGCCGGTGTAATTAACCCCGCGCCGCATACCGGTAAAAAAATCAGCTGAAATAAATGTTCACTGATGCCAAGACCTCCCGGCAGCGGAAGCATATCAGCCGCCAGTGAAATCGCCCCCTGCAGAACGATTACATCCGCAAGCCCGAGACTGTGAATCCCGAAAGAGCGCAAAACCACATAAGTAACCGCAAACAGCAGACACCTCTGAACCAAAGTGATCCCCAGCACATTCAGCGTCACCTGCTTATGCTGACGGATATATACTGAGGTTTCCTTGTAACCATCCATGTAGTGAATTGCTTTTACCTCCAGTTTCGCCAGTTTTTTCAGTTTTCCGGTCTTATGCAGGTGTTTTCGCATAATCCCAACGAACCACTGCACCAGACTTTTCATAATTTCCGGTGACCATACCACCGCAAGCATAAAGGCTACGCAGATTACATTCAGTGCCAGACCTAGATATATCCATGGCATTGCCGGACGCAGCAGCCGAAGTTCGACCGCCGGTCTGAAAATCAGTACAAACAGCCCTAAAAACACCAAAACTGCTTTATATGCAATTGTAACAATCATTAATGTAATTGTGGAAACATGTGCCGAAAGCTTATCTTTATTCATAAAAATAAGCTGCATAGGCTGTCCTCCCGAAGCCGTCGGCGTCACCAGACTAAAGAAAAAACCAACAAAGGAATACAGGCAGCAGTGTGACATCTTCGGCTTTTCTTTCAAAGTCCCCATCAGATAAAAGATAATCACCGATTCGCTTAAAATAAACGCAAATACCAGCAGTATTCCGACCAGCCACTCCGCACCCTTCGCGTGTTCAATATATTCTGCGACTTCGGAAAAATCCTCCCCGTGAAGCACATAATACATTGTCAAGCCGATGCAGAGCGTCAAAAATATAAAATTAAAGACTATTTTTTTCCTGTTTTTCATTCATCCCCCTGAACAACTTTTCATTTATCCTTTCAAACACTGCCATGACTGGTTTATAAAGACTCGTCCTCATTGCAATATTGTAGCAAAGCAAGGTCAATGCAACTCCGCTTATCACATCAACAATATAGTGCTGCTTCGTAAACTGCGTCGATGCAAAAATCAGCAATGCGAAAATCAAAACCCCCGCCTTTGTTTTCGCGCTGATTTTATCCGATTTACGCAGTCCCAGATAACACAGCAGACTGATAATGCAGTGAATGGACGGAAACAAATCATACGGCATGTCAAGCCGATAAATTATCGAAAGCATGACATCCCAGACACTGTCCATCGCAAGCTCCGGTCTCACATTGGTCGTCGGCAGGATGATGAAAATCACCCCGCACACAGTTCTCGAAAGTAAATCCGCTGTAACGAAGCGGAACCAAAATTCTTTTTCATTCAGCCGCGCGGTAAAAATATAGCAGACAACCCAGAACAGAAAACTTGCCACATAAATCAGCACCCACCAGGATTGGACGGGAACCCATCTGTCAAAATCAGTTGTCAGGTCAAAATGCTCCCTGCCCGCGCACAAAAACTGCGTCGACCAATAGACAAAACAATTCCATGCGAAGCAAAAAACAAGCGATACCACCGCGTATTTCGGAAGCAGTTTTTCTACAAATTTCATCACTTTATCCAAATCCACTCCTTTACATTATACCTTATCCTAAAAATTTTGCAATATCTTTACGGAATCTTAACAAAACATTTAAAATTTTCATAAAATCTATATGATGTAAGTGTTCGAATACATCTCTGTCTGTCTTTCCAGCAAATCCTGCAGCGTCACGCTGTCCAGATAATTTTCGATGACCTCCGCAAGCCCCTTCCAAAGCGGTAAAGTCACACAGGTTTCGCTGCGCTCGCAGCCTACCGGCGTCGTATCCAGACAGGCAACCGGTGCAAGGCTTCCTTCTGTAAGTTCCAGAACATCCTTTACCGTATAGTCCTTTGGTGCTTTTGCGAGGCGGTATCCGCCCTGCGATCCGCGGTTTGCCTGCAAAAAATCCGAACGGTTCAGGATTGGAATGATCTGCTCCAGATATTTTTTGGAAATTCCCTGCCGCGCCGCAATATCTTTCAGTGAAACGAAACCTTCCCCCTGATGCTCCGCCAAATCTATCATCATTCTGAGCGCATAGCGCCCTTTCGTGGAAATCTTCATCCTGCACCTCCTCCTGCGCATTTGCACATAAAGCTTTTCATAAAAAAAGCCTCCTGCCGCATAACCTATATAGTACCATGAAAATGATAGGTTTTCAAGCAAGAGGCAAAAGCATACCCTAATTCTAACGAAAATGTAAGATTTTCATTTTTTTATAAGATTTCACCGTTTTGTGCGGCCGACGCTCTTTTACTCAGAAAACATTGGAGTGGAGAGGTAACGTTCACCTGTGTCCGGCAGAAGTGCTACGATAACCTTGCCCTTGTTTTCCGGACGTTTTGCGAGCTGCGATGCTGCATAAACAGCTGCTCCGGATGAAATACCAACGAGCACACCGCCTTTTCTTGCAAGCGTTCTTCCGGTTTCAAAAGCGTCTTCGTTTTCTACTGTAATGATTACATCATAAATATCTGTATCCAGCGTATCCGGAACGAAGCCTGCACCGATGCCCTGAATCTTGTGCGGGCCTGCCGTTCCCTTGGAAAGAACCGGAGAGCCTGCAGGCTCTACTGCTACAACCTTTACATTCGGATTCTTGCTCTTTAAATATACGCCCACACCTGAAAGCGTTCCGCCTGTGCCGACGCCTGCAACGAAGATATCAACCTTGCCGTCTGTATCTTCCCAGATTTCAGGACCTGTAGATGCCTTGTGTGCGGACGGATTTGCCGGGTTAGTAAACTGGCTCGGGATGAAGCTTCCCGGAGTTTCCTTCGCGAGTGCTTCCGCCTTCTCAATCGCACCCTTCATGCCCTTCGCGCCATCTGTCAGCACGAGTTCCGCGCCGTATGCCTTTAAAAGATTGCGGCGTTCCACGCTCATCGTTTCCGGCATCGTTAAAATAATCTTATATCCTCTGGAGGCTGCAACCGATGCAAGTCCGATTCCCGTATTGCCGCTGGTCGGCTCAATGATTACAGCACCCGGCTTGAGTGCTCCCGACTTTTCTGCATCATCAATCATTGCTCTTGCAATTCTGTCCTTAACGCTTCCTGCCGGGTTGAAATATTCCAGCTTACCGTAAACCTCAGCCTGCGTTTCCTCATCTCCCACGATACTATTCAGCTTGAGTAATGGTGTTCCACCGATTAAATCTGTAATTCTTTCATATACCTTCATTGTTTCCGTCTCCTTTTTCATCATAATTCATATTTTTATTCCGCAGTGGTTCCAATATGCCACAAAACCTATCTGTTTTATAGGTATTATATTAGCACTGCTTTTCTCCTTTGTCAACAGATTTTTTTAAAAAAATCGGCAAGACCGCCGAAACGATTTTGCCGATTGGTTTTATCTGTCTTTCTTTGTGGTTTTCTCGAAGCTAAGACGATTGGAATTACATCATTCCCATTCCGCCCATGCCCGGATTGCCGCCACCCATTGCTACCGGAGGCATCGGTTCCTTGATGTCTACGATACCTGCTTCTGTAGTAAGAAGCATTGCGGATGCGGATGCTGCGTTCTGAAGTGCGCTTCTTGTAACCTTAGCAGGGTCTACGATACCTGCATCGATCATGTTTACATATTCTTCGGTGGCTGCGTTCAAACCAACACCTACGCCGGATTTCTTAACTTCAGCTACAACTACACTGCCCTCGAAGCCTGCGTTTTCTGCAATCTGTCTTACCGGTTCCTCCAGCGCACGCTTGATGATTGCAGCACCCGTCTTTACATCGCCTGCGAGCGTGTCAACATAAGCGGCAACTGCCGGAATTGCGTTTACTAAAGCAACACCGCCGCCGGATACGATACCCTCTTCAACGGCAGCCTTTGTTGCGTTGAGAGCGTCTTCGATTCTGAGCTTTCTTTCCTTCAGCTCGGTTTCGGTAGCAGCTCCGACCTTGATAACAGCTACGCCGCCTGCAAGTTTGGCAAGTCTTTCCTGAAGTTTTTCCTTGTCGAATTCGGAAGTTGTATCTTCAATCTGTGTCTTGAGGCTTGCAATTCTTGCCTTAACATCCTCGGATGCACCGCCGCCGGATACGATAACCGTATTATCCTTATCAACCTTAACGGTTGCTGCTGTGCCGAGCATGTCAAGTGTAACTTCCTTCAATTCATAACCGAGGTCTGTTGCGATTACAGTACCGCCTGTCAGAACAGCGATATCTTCCAGCATTGCCTTTCTTCTTTCGCCGTATCCGGGAGCCTTTACTGCAACAACATCGATAACGCCTCTGAGTTTATTAACAACCAGAGTTGCAAGTGCTTCACCCTCAACATCTTCAGCAATTACGAGGAGCTTGCGTCCCTGCTTCATAATCTGTTCAAGCAGCGGAACCAGTTCCTGAATGCTTGCAATCTTCTTGTCTGTGATTAAGATATATGGATTTTCCATAACTGCTTCCATCTTTTCCGTGTCGGAAACCATGTAAGCCGATAAATAACCTCTGTCGAACTGCATACCTTCTACAACATCCAGTGTCGTTCCGAGGCTCTTAGATTCTTCTACTGTGATAACGCCGTCCTTGCCGACCTTTTCCATCGCTTCTGCGATGAGTTCGCCGATATTTTCGTCAGCAGCGGAAACTGCCGCAACCTGTGCGATGGATTCCTTTGTTTCTACAGGCTTTGCAATCTTGCCGATTTCTTCAACCGCTACATCAACCGCGCCCTGGATACCTTTTTTCAGTTCCATCGGATTTGCGCCTGCTGCAACATTTTTAAAGCCTTCTTTTACGATAATCTGAGCAAGCAGAGTTGCTGTTGTCGTACCGTCGCCGGCTACATCGTTTGTCTTGGAAGCAACTTCCTTAACAACCTGAGCACCCATATTTTCCGTTGCGTCTTCAAGCTCGATTTCTCTTGCAATCGTAACACCGTCATTGGTGATGAGCGGTGATCCGAAGCTCTTATTGATTAAAACATTGCGGCCTTTCGGTCCTAATGTAATCTTTACTGTATCAGCTAATTTATCAACGCCTGCCTGAAGTTTGCGTCTTGCGTCTTCTCCGTAAAAAATTTCTTTTGCCATTTCTAAGCACCCCTTTCAACTATTCCACTACAGCCAGGATGTCGTCCTGTCTCATAATCGTATATTCTTCGCCCTGATATTTGATTTCCGTTCCGCCGTACTTGCTGAAAACAACCTTGTCGCCAACCTTAAGCTCCATGGTAACATCCTTGGTTCCCGGTCCTACTGCAACAACTTCTGCAACCTGCGGTTTTTCCTTCGCAGTGCTGGTTAAAATCAGTCCGCCCTGCGTTCTTTCTTCTGCTTCCAATTTCTTGATGACAACTCTGTCAGCCAATGGTTTAATTCCTGTCATTTATCATTACCTCCGTTTAGTAATCCTCGTTTTCTTAGCACTCTTTACTTCTGAGTGCTAACATAATTTTATTATAACAATTATGCAAAGATTGTCAATAGGTTCTTTTGCATTTTTTCACCGTTTGCGTGTGAAGTTTTTGTGAACCTCTCAGCGCTCCTTCGCAGCTCCCTGTTCAAGTGCCCGTATGTAATAGAACAAATACTGCTGGGCAATTCCTCCGTAAGGCGCAAAATATTTCTTCGCAAAATCTCCCATTTCCCCTGTGTCCTTTTCGTCCATACCATACAGTCTATGCATAACGCGCCGCATCCATACATCGATTGGAAAAGCGTCCGAAAATCCGAGTCCGAAAAGAGCCACGCAGCTTGCCACCTTCGGCCCTACGCCCTGAAATTCACGAAGCGCGGAAACTGCCTCTTCAAAATTTTCGCATTCTTTCAGTTTTCTTTCCGTCTCCTGCCTGCCGCCACGCTCCAAAACCTGCCGCGCCGTTTCAATCAGATAAGGCGCGCGGTAACCGAGCCTTATCTCCGTTAGGTCGTCCGTCGTCATGTCCGCAAGGACTTCCGGCTCGGGCAGTGCATAATAGTCCTTTCCTTTATATGTGCCGATTTTTTTGCCGCAGCAGCGTGCCAGTGCCTCGATGCAGCCCTTAATCCGCGGTATATTATTATTTTGCGATATGATAAACGACAGCAGTGCTTCCCAGAAATCCTGCTTCAGAATCCGAATCCCGTATCCGTATTCCATCGCTTTTTTGATTTCTTCGCCCTGCAGACTGCATTTTATCTGCGCATAGTCCCGCTCTAAATCCAGATACGGCGTCCAAATCTGCATGAATTCCTCTTCCGTGCAGTTATCGACAGTCAGCCTGCCCTCCGGCTCAAATCGCATATTGACGATTCTTCCCATAGCGGTTCCGGTATAGCTTCCGTCAGCCTCCCTTTCCCAGCGGAAGCACTGTCCGCAGTCGAAAATATGGTCGAGATTAAAATCCTTGATTCCATCCTTCGTATACATTTAGTCAATCCCTCTCACTTCGATGTCCACACGGGAAACATTGAATGCCGTCATCTTTTCGACCATCTCCTTTATCTGCTCCTGTATCTGACGCGCGGCTTCCCAAATCGGATATCCGTGCTTCATCTTCAGAACCACGAATAGTTCGTAGGCTTCCGGCTGCGTGCTGTGGCTGACATAAATCAGTCTGCCTGCTGCAGAGTGTTTCGCCGCCACGCAGCTTATGATATCGTCGATGACTCTTTCAGCAAGCAGATAGTCGCCCAGATAACTGTATGTCGGCCGCACGACCGTTCTCTCGTTCGCTGCGCCCTGGTCCTTTCCGCGAAAGAAGCGGAGTGGGTCCATGAAATAGCCTGCGAAGTTGCGTTTCAGCTGCAGCGACGGCGCCGGAATAACATGCTTGCCGAGCTGGTCCCTCTGCTGCCTTGCTCTTGCTCTTTCCGCCTCTGTCGTAATGGCTTCAATGGAAATCCTGTTCGGACTGTCATCTGCAAGTTTCGGAAGTCCCAGCTGTGCGATAATCTTGTCGACCATGCCTTTGCTGGTTCCCAATATTAGAATCGCATTCGGCTTGCATTTTTCAATCTGTTTTTTCACGCTGTCACGCTGCTCATCATCGATGAACAATGCGACTTTGACTGCGCCGATTTTCGTATCTGCTTTTTTCGCCGAAGTGCCTGCCATGACTGTATTTTTATAGATAAACAGTCCATCGTCGATAATCGATTCGATATTATAACGGCTGCAGACATCCATCGCATGAAAGCTTTTTCCGGTTCCGCTCTTTCCCACTAAAGTATATATTTGCATAGTCTTTCCTTTTTTTCTGTTCAAAAATTTCTTTAAATTTTCAATTTTATTTACTTTACTATTATACATCATTCTGTTATAATTGTCTGCGTAAAGATATATCTTTTTTAATAGGAGGAACAACAATGGCTTATAAAATTACAGATGCTTGCATCGCTTGCGGTGCTTGCGCAGCAGAATGCCCTGTAGAAGCTATCTCCGAAGGCGACATCTATGTTATCGATGCTGACAAGTGCATCGACTGCGGTTCTTGCGCAGATGCTTGCCCGGTAGATGCTCCGGTAGAAGGCTAAAAACATTACTTAAAAAAAGAAACACCGGGATTGGTCTTGAAAAAGATTTGTCTCGGTGTTTTTTATGTTTTAAGATGCTGGGCTTCTTTCCGCACAAAAAAATCACCTCGAAATGTCTTTAATCAGACAATTCAAAGCGATTCTTTCTTATCAACATTCTTATTCCACATCTTGCATATAGTATGCCAAAGCATGAAGACTGTCGCTGACATGAACATTCTCTACCGCTACATCTTCCGGCAATTCTAAATCTACCGCAGTAAAATTCCAAATGCCCTTTACGCCGGCACCGGCAACCGTATCCGCAACGATTTGCGCTTTTTCAGCCGGAACCGTAATCACAGCAATGTCGATATTCTCTTTCTTGATAAAGCCTGCAAGGGAACCACAGGTCATAATCTGCGCATCTTTAAACCGCACATCCTGAATAATCTGCTTTACATCAAAGATACCGCAGATGTGGAAGTTTCCCTCGTTTTTAGCAATATAACTCGCCATTGCCTGACCGAGTCTTCCGTATCCGACAATTACCATCTTATACTCTTTATCAAGTCCAAGGATTGCCCCGATTTCCTCATACAGATAGCTGACACTATATCCATAGCCCTGCTGACCGAAGCCGCCGAAATTATTCAAGTCCTGTCTAATCTGTGATGCGGTATACCCGATGAGCTTGCTTAAATCCTTGGAAGAGATCTTTTCAATTCCTTTTTTCTGCAGCTCTCTCAGGTATCTTCTGTATCTGGGTAAACGCTTGATTACTGCTTTTGATATTTGCTTCTCTTTCATCCTACACCCGCCTGTTGTTATTTTGTCCTGAGACTATTTGTTTTCCTCGACATACTTAACAAGGTCAGCTACGGTCTGGAAGTTCTCTGCATCCTCGTCCGGAATTTCGATTCCGAATTCTTCTTCGATTGCCATGATGATTTCCACTGCATCAAGGGAATCTGCGGACAAATCCTTCATCAGATTTGTGTCCATATCCACATCGGACTCTTCCACCTGTAACTGGTCTATAATGATGTCTTTTATCTTATCAAAAATCATAAAAAAGCCTCCATTCTGCTTAGTAAAAATTACTATGGAATATTATAATAACTTTTTATGTGCATTGCAAGTTTTTTTTATGAGTTTTTTGCCTGAATCCTGTTATTGCATCTCCGCCCACTCATCATAGGCTGCCGAAAGCCGCTCCTGCGCCTCTTCGCGCTGTTTGCTCAGGCTCCCTAAAAGCTCATAATCCGTCATATTTTCCGGCTTGCAGATTTCCTGCTCGATTTCCGCAATCTTCTCCTCAAGCTCGGAAATCTCCTGCTCCAGTTTTTCTGACTGCCTTGCCCTGCGCCGCTCCTCGGCTTCGCGTTCTTTATTCAGCCGCCTTTGCTCCGCCGCCGAAAGCGTTTCGATGTCCGCATTTTTGTTCGCTGCCGAATCGGTATGCGCATTTTCCTCCTGCATCCGATTCAGATATTTTTTACCGGAAATTCCCTGCGCCTTCTTTTCCAGATAATAATCGTATTTTCCCAAATATTCCACAGCACCGTCGTGCGTCAGCTCCAGAATCCGCGTCGGGATTCTCTGAAGGAAATAACGGTCGTGCGAAACGACGATGACGGTTCCCGGAAATTCCAGCAAAGCCTCTTCAAAAACTTCCTTCGACTCAATATCCAAATGGTTCGTCGGTTCGTCGAGAATCAGCGTGTTCGCGCCCGAAAGCATGAGTTTCAGAAGCGAAAGCCGTGCCTTTTCCCCACCCGAAAGACTTCCGACCGGAAGGAAAACCTCATCGCCCTGAAAGAGGAATCGTCCTAAAATCGAGCGCATTTCAGTATCCGTATAAAGGCGATAGGAGTCCTTGAGTTCTTCAAGTACCGTATTGCTGTCATTGAGCAGAAGCTGCCCCTGATCGTAATAGCCGAAAGCCACATTGTGGCCGATTTTCAGATAGCCCGCCGTCGGCGGGAGTTCCCCTAGAAGTACCCGAAGGAGCGTGGTTTTGCCGACGCCGTTGGGTCCGACGATACAGATTCGTTCTCCGCGCTTGATGTCCAGATTTACATTGCGGAACAGCTCCCTGCGGTTCTGCCCCCAGCCGAAGCATTTTTCCAAATCCTCTGCCAGAATCACATCGCTGCCCGACTGGAAGTTCTGACGAAAATGAATTTTCATCTTCCCCATTTCACTTTCCGGTCTTTCGAGCCGCTCTATCATGTCCAGACGCTTCTCACGGGAGGCCGCACGCTTCGCTAAATGCTCGGTTCCGTGCTGTTTCATGCGCCGAATCATTTCCTCCTGCCTTGCGATTTCCCTCTGCTGATTATTATATGCACGAAGCTCGGTTTCTCTGCGCAGTTTTTTTTGCGCCGCGTAGTCGCTGTATTTTCCCTCATAGCAATAGACTTTATGGTTTTCCACCTCGAAAATGCGGTTTACCGTCTGGTCGAGGAAGTATCGGTCGTGCGATACAATCATAACCGTGCCTTTATATGCGGAAAGATACTGCTCCAGCCATTTCAAAGTTCCGATGTCTAAATGGTTCGTCGGCTCGTCCAGCAGCAGAATATCCGGTTTTTCCAGCAAAAGCGCCGCAAGCGCAAGTCTCGTCCTTTCGCCGCCCGAAAGCGAAGAAATCTTCTTATTATAAAAGCTTTCCCCGAATGCCATCGAATTTAAAATGCCGATAATTTCGGATTTATAGGTATATCCGCCTTCCCGATCGAAGCGATGCTGAAGCTCGTCCAGCTTCTCGATTCGCCGCATGTCGTGCGGGTTGGCAGCCACTTCGTCAGAAAGCCTTGTAATTTCTTCTTCTAATTTCGCCAGACCGCTGAAAATCCCTTCGATTTCTTCCATCACGGTCCGCTCGCTGTTGAAATTATCGCGCTGCTTCAGGTAGCCGATACGGATATTCTGCGAGACAAAAAACTCTCCTTCATCGCAGGAGAGCTGCCCCGTCAGCATATTCAGAAGGGTGGTTTTGCCCGCACCGTTTCTTCCGATAATGCCGACTTTGTCGCCGTCGTTCAGGTGAAAGCTCGCTTTTTCTATGATGACATCCGTTCCGTATGTCTTTGTCAGGTTGTTTGCCGATAATACAATCATAATTTCATGCTCGCATGGGCATCTAAATCCAGCCCGTCTGCCCCTTTGCTCTTATATTTATAGTATGCCGCCGCTCCGATCATCGCTCCGTTGTCGGTACAAAGCACCGGCGCCGGACGATAGAGGCGGATTCCGTTTTCGCTGCACGCCTGTCCCAGCATTTCGCGCAGTTTGGAGTTCGCTGCCACGCCGCCTGCCAGAACCAGCTTGTCTTCGCCGCGCATTTTCACCGCATGCACCGCTTTATCCACAATGACATCCATCACCGCCTGCTGAAAGCTTGCCGCGACATCCGCACGGTTGATTTCATGCCCTGCCTGTTTCTGCCGGTTGATGTAATTGAGGACCGATGTTTTCAATCCGCTGAAGCTGAAATCAAAGCTGTCTTTTTCCAAGTAAACGCGTTTGAAAGGAATTGCCTGCGGATTTCCTTCCTTTGCGATTTTGTCAATTTTCGGGCCGCCGGGATACCCCAGTCCCAAAACGCGCGCAACCTTGTCATATGCCTCTCCGACCGCATCGTCTCTCGTTCCTCCGAGGATTTCGCAGTCGGTATAATTCTTCACATCCACGATTTCCGTATGTCCGCCGCTGGTTATCAGTGCCATAAACGGAGGCTCAAGCTCCGGATATTCGATAAAATTCGCGCTGATATGTCCCATCAGATGGTGAACGCCTACGAGCGGAATATCCTTCGCGAAAGCCACTGCCTTCGCGGTTGCAACGCCCATAAGCAGTGCCCCGATTAAGCCCGGGCCGTTTGTCACGCCGATGAGGTCAATATCGTCAAGGCTCACCTGCGCCTCATCGAGTGCCTGCGCGAGAACGCCGTTGATGTTCTCGAGGTGATGTCTGGATGCAATCTCCGGTACGACTCCGCCGAAATTTTTAAAAATATCAATTTGTGATGAAATGACATTCGATAAAACCGTTCTGCCGTCCGCAAGAACGCTGACTGCCGTTTCGTCGCAGCTCGTCTCGAAGGCCAAAGTTAAAAATTTTCCGTCTTTCATTCCTCTTCCTTCCACATGATGATTGCATCTTCGCCGTTATCTTCATAGTAGCCTTTGCGAACGCCCGCTTCTTCAAAGCCGAAATCCCTGTACAAAGCCTTCGCCGGCTCGTTGCCGCTGCGCACTTCCAGCGTATAACGGCTTATGCCGTTCTCTCTGCCAACTTCCATCAAAACCGAAAGGATTGCGCTCGCGATGTGCATTCGCCGGTATTTCGGCGCCACAGCAACATTGGTAATATGCCCCTCGTCTAAAATCTTCCAGACGCCGACATAGCCGCAGAGCTTTCCATCTGACTCCGCGACTATGTAAAGTGCCAGTTTATTTTCCATAATATCATGATAGAGCGATTCATAGCTCCACGGTGAGGCAAAGCAGACCTTCTCCAATTCCTCAATCGCCGCGATATCCGCTTCCTGCGCCGCTCTGACAATCAGCTCTCCGCTTCTTTCCATAGCCTGCCCCTATCCTCTCGTTTAATCTCGTTATGCCCATTATTCCCGTTATTCCTGCGTCGGGCCTTTGCAAATCGGAAGCTCGCCTGCCGCCAGCTTCTGCTCCGCTTCCGCTATCCGCATATAATCCGGAAGAAGCTCCGCGATGCCGACAAGGTTCTCTTTCATGTTCGCCGCCGCAAAGAGGGCCGCGGACTTCGCGTCCTGATACCGCACGGTTTCTTCCGCAAAGGCGTAAGTTCCAAGCCCGCTAAGCGCCTCAGTTATTTCTTTTTCATAAGCGTCGATTCCGTCTCCGAAGAACAAAACGCTCTTGTTTTCTGTAAATACGCGGGTTTTTACAATCTCCAGAACATCGGTCAGCATATACGGCCCGTCTAAAAGAAAGCCGTCAACCGTTCCGTAGACCTGTCCGCGTCTGGCGTTGAGAATCGCGCAGCAGACGCCGCCCTCAGCCTTCGCCTTCTGCGCTTCTTCCTTATACAGAAAAGCACTGAGGGTCGGCACACGGACTGCCTTCTCAAGTCCCAAAGCCTGTGATAAAGCTCTGGCAGTCGAAACCCCGATTCGGATTCCTGTGAAGGAGCCCGGCCCCACGGAAGGCGCGATATAGTCTATTTCATTCTTGGACACTCCTGCTTCTTTCAGCAGTACATCCACAGACAGAATCAGTTCTTTCAGATGACTCATCTGCCCGGTTATTTTCTTCTCGCCGATGATTACGGAATTTTGTCCGTTTTCTTCGCATGAAAGAAGCGCGGTCGAGCCTTCTTTTCCCGTGGTTTCAATGGCTAAAATGTACATTTATATACCCTTTCTCCTTCGTCCTTTCCGTACTCCAGATAGATAAACTTCGTGTTTTCCGGCAGAATATCCAGAATCATATCCGCCCACTCCACGATGCAGACGCCGCTGCCGAAGAAATATTCTTCGATTCCGATATTAAAAAGCTCGTCCGCCTCACTGACTCTGTATACATCGAAGTGATACAGCGGAAGCCTTCCGTCCGTATATTCCTTTACAATCGTAAAGGTCGGACTTGTAATCCGCTCGTCTATGCCAAGGCCCTTTGCGATGTATCGGGTCAGAGCGGTTTTTCCCGTTCCTAAATCTCCAATAAGTGCCAGCACATCACCCGCCTTGAGCTCTTCCGCCAGCGCTCTGCCGAAGCTTTCGGTTTCTTTTTCATTTTTTATGATAAGTTCTCTTTTTATTTCCATATTCTCAGCGCTGAATAACAGCCTCGCTCTTCTTTGTGTGAATTCCTTCTTTATGCAGGAAGCCGGAAATTCTCTTATAGATAACAAAGGTGACTGCCGAGTTTAAAACGCCCTTGATGACATTGAACAAAAGAATCAAAGGCATAAGGCTTACAACGGTCGCACGCATCGCTTCTCCTCCGTAGTAGAACGGCGTTACGAAGTAATTCGCGAAGCCCATTACAATCGTCATCGCAATCGTTGCCGCTGCCATCGAAGCAATTGCAATCTTCTTTGTCTTATGTTTTCTGTAAATGCAGCCGGCAATCATCAGGAATGCGCCCGAAGCGATCATGTGCATGATAAAGCCGTAAACGCTGTCTCCTCCCAGAAGGAATGCCTGGATTGCGCTGACTACCGTAAGCGCAAGCATTCCGGCCGCAGGTCCGAATGCAAAAGTTGTGATGATAATCGGAATATCCGCAAGGTCATAGGTCAAAAACGATACTGCGGGGATCAGCGGGAAGCGAATAAAGCCAAGCACGCATGCAACCGCTGCCATCATTGCCATTTTTACCAGTCTGTCCGACTTCATTTTCTGATTGTTAAGATTACTCATTTCTACAGTTCCTCTCTTTCTGTTTTCGCGCCCTTCACCCGGAAGAAGCGCTTCCTAAGATGTAATTTGGAATCTGTCAGGTTGAAATAACGAGAGCCTTGATATGGAATCAAGGCTCAAAAAAGCAACATGCGAATTTCGCGCTTCAAAACTGCTGAACTTTACATTCCACGCAGTCATCGCGCCATCCCTTGTTTCTCTCATCCGGACTATACCGTCGGTGCAGGAATTCCACCTGCTCGGCGCCTCTCGGCGTTCGCGGACTGTTACCGCCGGTGAGGAATTTCACCTCGCCCTGAAACAGATTATGTTTTATTTCCCTCTCGGAAAAACTTACGCTATCTATTATAGTCCTCCGAAGAGAGTTTGTAAATAGCTTCTGCATAAATTTTTGTCATTTGCGTAAGCCTTTTAAGGCTCAATGCTTCATTTTTCCGGTGCATCAGATCTTCATCGCCCGGGAACTGTGCTCCGTAGGCAACGATTCCTTCTGCCGCCCTTGCATAGGTGCCCCCTCCGATT
Organism: uncultured Clostridia bacterium; assembly: GCA_934233735.1. Classification (GTDB taxonomy): domain Bacteria; phylum Bacillota; class Clostridia; order Peptostreptococcales; family Anaerovoracaceae; genus CAG-238. Next base: position 27,837 of record CAKQGQ010000011.1, read on the forward strand.
ACGAGAGGCTGCGATTCTGTATCCCCGGTATGCTTGCGGTATATGTCCGTGAGCAGCCGAATCATCGGGCTGTCCGTATCCATGAAAATCGGTTCCTGAAGTTTTTCTTTAATCAGTCCGATGTTATAGCGTTCCAGCGTTTCCGCCATCGTCTCATAAATTTTTTCATGTTCAAGCGTAACCGGATAACGCACATTGATTATCAGCTTTCCGGCCTTCTCGTTCATTTCGGCAATGCCGACATTGAAAACAAGTCCGCCCGAAACCTCGTCGCTGAAGTTGATTCCCAGATGTTCGCCATCAAGGCAGAATCCGATATAGCGGTTATAGAAATCGATGAAATCGTTATGATCCTCATTGACAAAATTCAGTCTGCCCATGAATTCCATCATAATGGAAATCGCATTTAATCCTGCTTCCGGCTTCGCACCGTGAGCGCTGATTCCGGTTGTCGTAATTTCCAGGGATTTTCCGATTCCTTTCGCATGAATCTTATACCCGGTCTCCTCGCGGAACTTCGTAATTTCCTCCCGGATTTTCACATATGGCGCTTCGCCTGCATTCTGATTACGCACAACCACACGGCAGGAATCCGCGACGCTGTTCGCCGCAGCTCCACCCGCAAGCGAGCGCAGCTCCAAACCTTTTACATGTGTCTGTGAAAACTTCTTTGCAAGCTCAAACACTAAAATTCCCTTTTCGCCGTTGATAACAGGAAAATCCCCGTCCGGCGTAAATCCGAAATCCGGCTTCGCAGCCTTGCTGAAATAGTAGTCCATGCCCTTCCAGTTCGTCTCTTCGTCAAGACCGATAATCAGCCTGATCGTTGTCTGCGGCTTATATCCGGCGTCTTTTAAGGCTTTCATCGCATACAGGCAGGAAACCATCGGGCCTTTGTCATCGGTCGTGCCTCTTCCGTAGATTTTACCTTCTGCCACACTTGCACCATATGGCTCGAAATCCCAGCCGCCGCCTGCCGGAACAACATCAAGATGCCCAAGGATACCGAGAACCTTGGGCTTTTCATAATTTACGATCTCTCCTTCCTCATTCTTCACGGGTCTGCCTGTCCCTACGAAGTCAACATGACCGCCATAGTTGTCAGCATTATAGGTAACAAAACCCATTTCTTCCGCGATTTTGAGGAAGGTTTCAAAAGCTTTCTGAACGCCTTCACCGAACGGATACACCTCGCCATCTGCAGTCCGCACTGCGTCTGTCTGCTCGCTGTTACAACGAATTACCGATTGGAGCGAGGCAATCATTTCGTCCTTATTCTGTTCGAGAAGTTTTTCGTAATCCATCTTTATACAGCTTCTACTCCCTTAATTTCAGGATAGCTTTCCTTGATGATTCTTTCGATTACTGCCTTCAGCGTCATCTGCGCGCCCGGACATCCTGCGCAGTGTCCCTGCAGTCTTACTTTTACAACATTGTCTTCTGTCAATTCAACGAATTCTACATCTCCCCCGTCTCTCTGAAGGAAAGGTCTGATCTGTGCGATTGCATCTTGAATTTTCTGTTCCATATTTTATATATCCTTTCGTTTGTTCTGTCGTGTATATAGTATTTTATCACATTTTAAAAATTATTCAACTGTATAAACTGCCAATTCTCTCCCCGCCTTATAGTGGCTGATAGTAATGGACTTGGTCGCCTCGTTTTTTCCGGCATAGTTAATCACACCGGAAGCACCCTGAAAATTCGTCGTTTCGCTGAGGGCTTTACGAATCTGTGTACCCGTCGGTATGCCTGTATCCATCGCAGTCTGCCATGCTTCCTTTGCAGCTCTTCCTTCCGCTTCCGTTGCGGCATTCGAGATAATCTGGTCAGGATCTTCTGCCTGAACCGCTGCGTAGGCTCTTTCGATTGCATCTAAAGCCAGACAATACGCGTCAAAAGCAACTGCGGTTCGCTCAGAAGGCTCTTCACTTTCCCCGTAAAGCGCCTTATATGCGCTGAGGAAAGTTTCAGAAGTTGCAGTTTCCGCATTCTGTCCCTGTTCGGTCGGGAACGCCACTTCAAACTGCGGGTTTTTCTGCACGAACTTAATGAAATCGCTATCGTTCCACGCTCTTGTTCCTAAGTAAAGAACGTTCGTAAGACCTGCATCCGCAGCCTGCTTCATGAAATCAGTTGCAGTTGATGGCGATACAGCCAGAAAGACTGCCTGCGCGCCGGAATTGCGAAGCTTTTCAATGACTGCGCTGTAGTCGGAAGAATCCTTCGGAAGCGTAAGGTTTCCTGCAACTCCACTCGTGTTTCCCGATAAGTTCTTAAAACGGTTCGTAAAACGCTTGATTGTCGCTGTTGCAGAGTCGTCAGAGTCCGCTTTGACTGCAGCAACCTTTTCGAGTTTCTGCGATGTATATGCAAAATCCGCCAAAGCGTCTCCCTGTCTTGTCTCCGAATAAGTCGCGCTGAAATAGTATTCGTTATTCGTCGTTACCAGCGGATTCGTACTTGAAATCGTAATCGCCGGAATATTATTTGCTTTCGCGTATTTTCCTGCAATCAAGGTCAGCGTTTCTCCGTAGCTTCCGAGAATCACCGACGGCGAGTTTGCCGAAATCAATTCCTGAATTGCTGTTTCCCCTGTATACATATCGGATTTATTGTCCCCGTAAACGAGCTCTACCGTCTTGCCGCAGACCTCAGGATACAAGTCGTGCGCCAGTTCGATGCCCATGACCTCTTCATTTCCCTCTGTCTTGTTCTTGCCCGACATCGGCTCGAAGACACCGATTTTAATCGTTCTTTCCGTAGCGACCTTTTCGTCACCAAAGAAAGCATTTTTAAAGTTTGTATAGGTTGTACATGCGCAAAGTCCCACCGCAAGCGACAGAATCAGTGCAGATGCCAACACTTTTTTCCCAAGCTTTTTCATTTGATTCCCCCTATTTGTCCAATGATTACTCGCCCAGATATGCCTGTTTTACTCTTTCGTCAGCCAATAAAGCTTTGCCCGGTCCTGCCATCGTGATATTTCCGGTTTCCATTACATAAGCATAATCGGAAATTTCGAGTGCGGCGTTTGCGTTCTGCTCAATCAGAAGCACATTCACGCCTGCTTCCTTAATCTGCTGTATAATTGTGAAAATATCCTTGATAATCAAAGGTGCCAGACCCAAAGAAGGCTCATCCAGCATCAAAAGCTTCGGCTTGCTCATCAGCGCGCGCCCTACCGCAAGCATCTGCTGCTCGCCGCCCGAAAGCGTCGCACCGAGCTGCCACGTTCTTTCCTTCAGACGCGGGAACAGGCTGTAAACCCATTCTCTGTCCTTTGCAATCTGCTCCTTGTCTTTCCTCAGGTAAGCACCTGCTGACAAATTCTCTTCAACCGTAAGATCCGGGAAAATCTTTCTGCCCTCCGGACAGAGGATAATTCCCTCGCCTACGATGTCTTTCGTTTTCATGGAAGTGATATCCGTGTCATCCCAGTAGATATGACCTTCTGCCTTGCTTACAAGGCCCATAATCGCTTTCAGCGTTGTGGACTTGCCTGCGCCGTTTGCTCCGATCAAGGAAATAATCTGCCCGTCCGGAACATCGAGGCTGACGCCGTTCAGCGCGTGAATACCGCCGTAATATACATGTAAATCTCTGATTGCCAACATTATTCATCCACCCCCAAATACGCTTCAATTACTGCAGGGTTGTTCTGAATCTCCTCCGGCGTGCCGTCAGCAATCTGACCGCCGTAGTTCAGTACATAAATGTGGTCACAAATTCCCATGATTACCTGCATATGGTGTTCTATCATCAAAATGCTGAGGTCAAACTCGTCACGGATTCTGCCAATGAAATGCATCAGTTCGTCAGATTCCTGCGGGTTCATGCCTGCCGCCGGTTCATCCAAAAGCAAAATCTTCGGATGCGTCGCAAGCGCTCTTGCGATTTCCAGATGTCTCTGCTTACCATAAGGCAGTGAGGTCGAAAGATCATCCTTATTTTCGTAAAGTTCAACCTTTTTAAGAAGTTCTTCTGCCTCCTGTCTCATCTTCTTTTCTTCGGCTCTTGCGGTTTTAGACTTAAATGTCGCGCCGAAAATGCTCTGTTTTTGATTCATATGCATTGCAACAAGCACATTTTCGAGAACCGTCATCTCCTTGAAAAGACGGATATTCTGGAAAGTACGCGCTACGCCGAGCTTCGTCACCTTATCAGGCGTAAGACGCAGCGTCTGCTGATAGTCACCTTTGTGCTTTCCTTTATAGGTCTCTGCCATTTTCCCTTTCGGGTAATTTTCAATTTCAACCACGCCGTTGATGGATACCGCGCCGTTTGTCGGCTCGTATACACCTGTTACGACATTGAATGCGGTCGTCTTTCCCGCACCGTTCGGTCCGATAAGTCCAACGATTTCATTCTTGTGAACCTCGAGGTTGAGGTTATCTACTGCCACAACTCCGCCGAACTGCATCGTAATATCGGAGAGCTTTAATACTACTTCATTTGTCATATTACTGCACCTCCTTTTCGAATACTACAACATGGTCGTAAACCGGGAGCGGCGTAAACAGCTTTTCTCCGGCCGCAAGCGCTTCCGCACCCTGTGCCTTCTTCTCTGCTGCCTTCGCCTTTGCTTCTTTCTTCGCTTCCTTCAGCTCCTTGCGTTCAGCAAGCTGTGCTTTTTTCTTTGCCGGCCAAGCCTTGATTCTCTGCGGAAGCGTCTTAAACCAGCGAATGATTCCGTCCCATGAGAATTCACTGCTGCCCATAATACCCTTCGCAAAGAAGAGTACAACAAGCATAATCAGAATCGCAAAGACTACCTTACGGAAGCCTGCGCGCATGAGGGAGGACTGGATTCCAAGCCACTGTCCCTGGTCAAGACCTCTGAGCAGCCATTCGTTGAGTCCGATGAAAATAAAGGAGCCGATGACGGAACCTGTGATGGATCCGATACCGCCGATAACAACGATGAGCAAAATTTCATAGGTCATATTCGTTGTGAACGGTGCTGCTGTTACAGTATTCTGGAACATTGCAAGAAGTGCGCCGCCCACGCCTGCAAAGAACGAGGAAATTACAAATGCAAGTTCCTTATGCTTAAACAGATTGACGCCCATCGCTTCTGCTGCGATTTCATCATCGCGAATCGCTTTAAATGCTCTTCCGTAAGAGGAATTTAAAAGCAACACGATTAAAACGATGCAAATTCCCGAAAAGATAACCGGGAACAGCGCTGTATCATAGGTTACATATTTTCTCAGTACATTGGAACCGTTTGTTACAGGTCCCAAGGTATTCCACTGAAAGAAAGCTCTTAAAATTTCCGCAAAGCCAAGCGTTGCAATCGCCAGATAGTCAGACTTCAGTCTGAGCACCGGAATACCGATTAAGTAAGCGATTCCGCCTGTTAAAAGTCCTGCGAAAAGGATCAGTAAAAATATACCCGCATATTCACCGATAAAACCACCGAAAGTTCCTTCGCCGCCGAGCGCATTCATCAGAATTTCCGGAATGGAGAACTGAAAAGCACCGCCCTCGAAATACTGATAAACCGCCGCATGGTCTGCCGCCGGAATCGTAAAGATTGCATAAGCATAAGCACCAATAAGCATGAAACCTGCCTGTCCGAGTGAGAATAAGCCGGTAAAGCCGTTCAAAAGGTTCATGGATACTGCCACAAGTGCATAAATCGAACCTTTTTCCAATACAGTCATCAGCATGCTCCATTTGGAAGTCGGAGCGATGAGACTGTCTCCTAAATATACCAGTACAAGGAATGCAGCGATCGCAATGATGCTGTAGAGAGTTTTCTGTTTGTTTGATAATGTCTTTTCCATCTCTGCCCCTCCTTATACCTTATTGATGTCTTTCTCGCCAAAGATTCCCGTAGGCTTGACCATGAGAACAATGATGAGAAGAACGAATGTAAACGCATCGGAGAATGTTGTCCATCCTGCGCCTTTGATGATGTTTTCGCAGATACCGATGATAAATGCACCGACAACTGCGCCCGGAACCGAACCGATTCCTCCGAATACCGCCGCGACGAAAGCCTTGAGTCCCGGCATAGCACCGGACATCGGGTTTACGCCCGTGTAGTTGGAGAAGAACAAAATCGAACCTACCGCTGCAAGGAACGAGCCGATTACAAAGGTTACGGCAATAACCCTGTTAATGTCGATACCCATAAGTTCGGATGTCTCAAAGTCACGCGAAACCGCGCGCATCGCCATACCGATTTTCGTATGGTTGATGAGCAGAACAAGCAGAACTACAAGTCCGATTGTGAGGAACGGCGTAATAACCGTTACCATCTTCGTGTGCGCTCCTAAAACCGTTACGGTCTTCTGCAGGAATGGGATGGACGGATAAGTCTTCGTCAGTCCGCCTGTCACATAGAGTGCGATATTCTGCAGGAAGTAGGATACGCCGATTGCAGAAATCATAATCGACATTCTCGGTGCCGAGCGAAGCGGACGATATGCGACTCTTTCGATCGAACATCCGAGCACTACGGTAAATACAATAACGATAATGACGCTCACCCAAATCGGCAGAGCCGTCACTAAATAAATCATAACCAGACCGGCCATCATGAACATATCCCCGTGTGCGAAGTTAATCAGCCTGAGGATACCGTAAACCATCGTATACCCAATCGCAATCAAGGCATACTGACCGCCTACGGAAATTCCCGCAAGGATATATGGCAGCCATTTTGTAATTAATTCCATATTTAAACCTCCAATTTAATCCTAAAAGACAGAACGCCTTCCGCAAAACGCTCTCTCTTTCGTGATTCATCACTATTTTACCGCGTTTTGGCAGTGTCCCCATAATACGACGATAAGCGGAGGGAAACATTCCCCCCGCTGTATGCTTAAAGTCATATAATATCTATGTATCCGTATGGATTCCCAAAAGCAAGTCGTACTATTTGATTTTTATCCTTCGATAGACTGTGTCTTAACGAATTCCCATTCACCTGTTTCGGTGTTGCAGTGCTTAACAACAGCTTCGTTCTTTTCAGCATCGCCTGTTTCGTTGAACTTAACTGTACCGCAAACGCCGCCTTCATATACAACATTCGGAAGTGCAGCCAGTACATCTGCCGGGTCTGTGGAACCTGCAGCCTTGATTGCTTCAAGTGCTACGAAGTAAGCATCATATCCCATTGCGGATACAGCAGCAATCTGGTCGTTGCCGTTGTTGTTAGCTTTCGCTGTGGAATCGGAATTGATCCATTCTTTGATACCGTTATCGAATTCAGGGTTTCCGCCTTCCTGATAGAAAGTCGTAACATTGAGTTCGATGTCTTTGCCCTTAGCAGCTTCTAATACTACGTTGGAGTCCCAAGTGTCACCTGCAAGGATTGGCATTCCGAGTTTCTGAGCTTCTGCCTGGTCGATAATCAGAGCAGCAGCTTCGATGGATACCGGTGAGTAGAATACATCGCAGCCCTTAGCTTTAGCGTTTGCAACATAGGAAGCGAAGTCGGAGTTGCCCTGTGGGAACTGTTCTTCCACAACCTTACCGCCGAGAGCTGTGAATGCCTTAACGAAGTAGTTTACAAGACCTACAGAGTAGTCGTCACCGAGTTTGGATAAGCAGTAAGCTTTTCTCTGTCCGTTTTCATATGCGAAGTTTGCAAGAACGGTACCCTGGAACGGGTCGAGGAAGCAGATACGGAAGTAAACCGGATTGCCTTCTGTTACCTGAGGGTTTGTGCAAGTGATACCCATTGCCGGCATTCCTGCATCCTTGAATACATCGCCTGCTGCGATGGATACTGCGGAGCCGTAGGAACCGAGTACGATGGATACACCGGATGCAACGAGGTTCTGCGCTGCAGATACGCCCTTCGCATTGTCGGATTCGTTATCAGCCGTTACCAGCTCAACCTTGTAAGTTTCGCCGTTGATATCAACAGTAGGCTGAACCTGGTTTGCATACTGAACGCCGAGCATTTCCTGCTTGCCGCCTGCACCGTTGTCTCCGGATGCCGGTTCAAAAACGCCGATTTTAACCGTGCCTGCATATTCGCCGCCGTCGTCATTGCTTCCGCAGCCGACTGCAAACAGGGAGAAAATCATTACGAGTGCTAATAATAAAGCAACTTTCTTTTTCATTCTTATGTCCTCCTAATTTAATCGGTTACAAATATACAAAGATTATATATCTTATTGACACTTTTTGCAAGCATTTTTGATTTTTTTGTTACCTTATAACAATTTTCATCGTAAAATTCTGTTTTTGTATTACTATTGTTTGCATTTTCAAACAAAATTCGCTGTTTTTACGCCTCCTGCGGTCTTAATCCGAGCGCATGGCTGACCGGAAGCGAAAATACAATCGCCTGCGCTTTTGTATCCAAACCCGCCTTTTCCATGATCGCTTTCATAATATTGTTTCTTCCCTGCGCCGGGGTTACGAGCAGGTGAATCTCCTTCTCGGAAGCAATCGAAAAGCCGAAAAACTTTTCCGTATATTCCGCTCCGGTTCCCTTTGCTTTGATAACCGTGCCGCCTGCAGCTCCCGCCTCACGGGCGGCGTCCATAATCAAGTCGCTGTATCCTTCATTTGCAACGACAAAAATCAACTCATGATCCGTTTTTATAGCCATTCTCTTCATCCTTTCCACTGTCTCACGGCTTGTTTCACTCATATCCAGCATTTGACCGTCCAGCATATATTCGAGGCTCCGCTTTCCGCCGATTGTGTTCAGCGGAACTACTGCAACAATCCCGTTTCCCGGAAGGTCAATAAACAGTTTTCTCTTAAAAGCCTTCAATAGCGGCGTAAGCCCTGCGCTTGTCACAACGCCGAAGATAACCGCTTTTTCCGAAGGGCTCAAAAACAGATAATCCAGAATTTCTCCCGAAGCTGTTCCCTGCCCTAAAACGATATCCGTCGTAAACACATTATTTTCCTGAAACAGATTGATTGCCGCTTCGGTTTTCTCTCTGTCCGTTATGGCTATCACCATATTTAATCCATCCATGGCAATCCTCCTATAATTCGATAATATCTTCGTCCGTGTAGCCTTTGATTCTGTCCTGAATGAGCGCTCTTGCCTGCTGCTCTTTCTTTTTGCGCAGCCTGTATGCTACACCCAGAAGCTGAATCGTAACCAGCGGCGTCATCGCAACCATCGCAACCACGCCGAACGCGTCGGTTACAATACGGTCCGCGCCCCCGATCGCCTCGCAGGCGCCCATTGCGAAAGGAAGCAGGAAGGTTGCCGTCATCGGCCCTGATGCCACTCCGCCCGAGTCAAACGCAATCGCCGTAAAGATTTTCGGCGTGAAGAAGCTCAGTCCCAGCGCCAGAACATAACCCGGAACTAAGAAATACATGACGGAAATTCCCGTAAGAACCCGCACCATCGCCAGTGCCAGCGAAGCCGCCACGCCAATGGATAAGGAAAGCTCCATTGCCTTTGCAGGAATACTTCCCGCCGTCAGGTCTTCAACCTGCTTGTTCAGCACATGAACCGCCGGCTCTGCCTGAACAATATAGTATCCGATTAACATCGCTATCGGAATCAAAATCCAATTGTAATTGAGTTTCCCAATGAGGTTGCCGATATAGTTTCCGACCGGCATAAATCCGACATTCACGCCCGTAAGGAAAAGTACAAGTCCGACATAGGTAAACACCAGACCGATGCTGATACTGATAAGCTGTCTTTTCGATAATTTAATATAAAGCGCATTAAAAAGGAAGAAAAAGACGACAATCGGTGCAAGCGCAATCGCAACTTCCTCCGCGTACTGCGGCAGTCCCTGCACGAATAGCAGAATCATATCCTGTGAATCCTGCATCTCCGGAATTTCAACCGGAATATATGCGCCTTCTGTCGGATACAGCAGACCCAAAACCAGCACCGCTAAAATCGGTCCAATCGAGCAGAGCGCGACAAGACCAAAGCTGTCGTCTCCCGCATGCCTGTCGCTTCGTATGGACGAAACACCCACGCCAAGCGCCATGATAAATGGAACCGTCATCGGCCCGGTCGTAACTCCTCCGGAGTCAAATGCCACCGCCCAGAAATTCTTTGGCACAAGCATAGCGATTCCAAAGACGATAATATAAAATCCTATCAACAAAGTATTCAAACTGATTCCAAACAAAATTCGCAGCATGGCGATAACCAGAAACACGCCGACGCCAAGTGCAACCGTTCCAATCAAAACCAGATTCGGTATCGTCGGAACCTGATTGGCAAGCACCTGTAAATCGGGCTCTGAAATTGTAATAATGACACCCAGCAAAAAGCTCACGAAAACGATCAGCCAAAGCTTTCTGGATTTCGTGATACAGCTTCCCACCTTCGTTCCGATCGGCGTCATTGCCGTATCCGCTCCGAGCGCAAAGAACGCCATTCCGATAATGAGCAGCGCCGCCCCCGTCAAAAACGACATGAGCATATTGTTCGGTATCGGTGAGATTGTGAAGCACAGTGCCATAACGATCAGCGTAATCGGAAGCACTGATGTGAGGGCTTCCCGAAACTTATCCTGCAGTAAATTGTGATTATGCAAAAGGCAGTCCTCCTTTCAAAACAGAAAATTAGAAATATAACATTTGGGGCGCTTCGGTGCGGAATCCCACTGTGCCGCCTTGGCGCATGATGCATAACCCCATTTTATTATATCTATTTTTTCTGCGCTTCGCCAGATAATTTTTTGTTAAAAAGATGTTAATCGTGTGAATTTATTCCAAAACATCGGTTTTGATTGTTTTCTGGGGTTTGTCCGATTGCGTTGCAGACGCTTTTGTGGTAATATCTTCATATGAGAGAATATATCTTAGCACAGCTTAGTCGAAGCGGCTTTCGTCGTCCGGATTTTTCGATGGCATTCGTTTGTCCGGGCAGCCACGGCGACTCCCTTTTTCGGCTTACGCGTGCGAAAACTTTAAGGAGGTAACAAATTATGAAATGGGTATGTACAGTTTGCGGTTACGTTCACGAAGGCGACCAGCCGCCTGCAGAATGTCCGGTTTGCCACGTTGGTGCTGACAAGTTTGAAAAAGTCGAAGGTGAAATGACGCTTGCTGCTGAGCACGAATATGGTGTTTACGCAAAGACCGTAAAGAATAATCCTGATATCAAAGAAGAAGACAAAAAATTTATTTTTGAGCAGCTCATGGCTAACTTCCAGGGCGAATGCTCTGAAGTCGGCATGTATCTTTGCATGGCCCGCATCGCTCACAGAGAAGGCTATCCGGAAATCGGCCTTTACTGGGAAAAAGCTGCTTACGAAGAAGCAGAACACGCTGCGAAGTTTGCAGAATTATTAGGCGAAGATTTAGAGCCGAACATGAAGGCTACTACGAAGGACAACCTCGCTTGGAGAGTGGACTGTGAATTCGGTGCAACTGCGGGCAAATTCGACCTCGCAAAAGTTGCAAAGATGAACAACCTCGACGCAATCCACGACACCGTTCACGAAATGGCACGCGACGAAGCAAGACATGGCAAGGCACTCAAGGGTCTGCTGGAGAGATACTTCGGATAGTTCGAATAAGGGTTCTTTCGATCGTCCTTTCGGCGTTGCCGCAAGGTCAGAACCCTTGCGATTCCCTGCGGGAATCTAAAGTCGGTCTTTCGATCGTCCTTTCGGCGTTGCCGCAAGGTCAGAACCCTTGCGATTCCCTGCGGGAATCTGAGGTTGAAATTTCAATAAGAAATACTAATGGCGCCGGATCTTCCGGCGTTCTTTTTTCAGGTGGCTTCCTCTTCACTTTTACGCAAAATGTGGACTGGGAGTGTGAATCGAGTGTGAATTTTTGCTCTGACTCCCGCTTGAACATCTAAAAAGGGTGAATTGTAAAAGTGTGAATTTATTATACTACATAACCGTTTATTTTTGAACATTTCTCGGCCTCAGAGCTCTGTCTGCATAGAAAAAGCTTCTTTCCTTTCAATGAGTTTTTCTATTTTAGAAGTCTATTCGTAAAATCGACTTTTTGTTCTAAAATCCAGACGCGAATTTAGATGTAAAACGCAAAAATGGAGTTTATGTTCTAAATTCTCTGGGACGAAATGCGTCGAGAAATGTCGAATGGTGTCGAATCTTGCTTTTGGTACATTTTCGCCAAAACCCAGAAAAGGAATATTCTTGTTTTCAAGAAGTAAAATGGTTATACTTCAAGGGATTACTGGAATTTTTTTAGAACAGAAACTCTTTTTTCTTCCTCAATATCTAAAATCCACAAAAAAATTTAGAACAGGAACTCAAAAAGGCCGATAATATCTAATTTCCCAAAAGGGGCTTCAAGAATGACGGTAACTAAACCTTTGTGATGTGTTATTTTCTATTACGCTTGTCGAATTTTGTCGGAATTTTCTTTGGCGCAAATTCCAGCATATGGCTTGTATTTAATTCCACTACATGCTATTATTGTATTACAGAAATTTCTATTTAGTATGAATGGATCCGTTCTCCCCACAGTATGTGAAGGAGGAATGAATGAATGAATGAATGAATGAAAAAGAAAAAGCTAACAAACAGCGATGAAATCGCAAAACTCTATACCGATACTTATCGCACGCGCATGCCGCTCTATAACGACTATGTCTTTCACCGTATCTACGGAAGCGATACCGAAGAATCAAAAGCGGCACTCATCGGCCTGCTTAATATTATTTTGGAGCGAAAGGACGACCCCATTCGTCACATTGAAATCACCAATCCGATTGATCTGGGAGAGTGGATGCCGGATAAAGATACTACCATGGATATCAAAGCAAAAACCGACTCCGGCGAGCTTCTGACAATCGAAATGCAGGTTGATAAGCTTACATATTATCGAAATCGTGCGCTGTTCTATGGAGGAAGGCTTGTTAATTCCTCATTGAAATCCGGCGAGCCTTATGATAAGATGAGAAAGAGTATTGTAGTGTCTATCATCAATCCTAAGCTCTTTCCGAAAGAAATCGGCTGCCACAGTATTTTCGACGTGAGGGAGCAAAACACAGGTCATCGTTTATGCGACCGCCTTGAGTTCCATTTTCTTGAGCTGGGAAAGGTTGACCCTCGAAAGCCTATTGAGAAAATGACGCAAATTGAGAAACTTGCGGTTTATCTCAGATATGCCAATGATGAAAACTACAAAGACTCCGTACAGGAAATTTGCGGAAGCGAGGAGGAAATTGTCATGGCTGAAAACTTATATCGTAAGGTGACACAGGAAGAGAAGGAAGCGGCGTGGGCAGAATCGCGCTTCTATTACCAGCTGGAGTATGCTACTGAGATGAAGGCAGCCCGTGAAAAAGGCCTTGCCGAGGGCCTTGCCGAGGGTCGTGCCGAGGGCCGTAGCGAGGGCGAAGCAGCCGGCGCAGCACAGAAACAGCGCGAAATTGCGAAAAGCATGAAGGAGAAAAATATCCCGACTGCTGACATCGCAGAAATGACCGGGCTTTCTGCTGAAGAGGTCGAAGAGTTGTAATTTTAAATAATTGAATTCGTCAAAATAGGAAGCCTGCACGGCTTCCTATTTTTGTCTAAGTGAATCCACGCACTAGTGCGTGGATGATTTGTAATCTTACTCCACCAGCACCAGGCCGAAGTGGCTGCGGGTTTCGTCTTCGCAGCGGAGCGTGTGGATTTCCAGTCCGAAGCGGCGTCCGGTGGCGAAGACATCAATTCCGCAGGCTTCCATCGATGGAATCGCGCGCTCAGGCCGGCGGCAGCCTGCTGGGTCGCATTCCGCGCAAAGCTTGCACATGCCGCTTCCGAATGCAATTGACTTGTAATAGCCGTCTAAAAACAGCTCACGCGAGCAGTCGTGCGCCATCTGCGTGGCATTCCAGCCGTGGATGCGGAACAAAATCGCCGTATCATAACTGTCAAGGATTGCGCGCGTCTTTTCATAGGATGGTGCTGCCGGCGGGCAACAGTGGTTTTTCCCGTAGTGCCCACAGCCGAACTGACATTTGAACACCGTCCATGGCGCAGTCACGACCTCATGCGGGTCGATGACAATCGCGGGATCGGCACCGCCTTCCGTCAGCATATTCAGATATTTTTCCAATTCGTTTTTTTCGTTCATATTCTGTCCTCCGCCGATGTTTACGCTGCGTTTCGTTCCGCGTTTTGAATCCGCATATTTATTCGGCAATCGCCGCAATCGTTTCTGCGCTGATTTTCTGATAATCCACCATGTTTTCAGTGGAATTCCCATATGTATCCGCTACGAGCTTGTCGTATTCGGTTTTGTCAACCGGGTCGACCGCCTGCGTGATGTCTTTATAGAGATAGTACACGATGCCTGTTTTGCTCGTATCAACATCGGACGGATACGGGTTCCCCTGATAGTCTTCCGGGAAGTAGTCCTTATCCCAGGCGTCGATGTAGTATTGCTGCTCGTAAACATCTTTTTCCGCATTGTATTTATAAATAGCATAAGGCCAGAAATCGCCTGCCATGCCTTGATTGTGCGACGCCTGAACCGTCAGCCAGCCGCCCTCAAAGAAGTCCACAGCCGGATATTCAATCAGCTCGTCCTTGAAGCTGTCAGATGCCGAATCGTATTGGAAAATATAGAAAACTTCGCCGACCGTCGGCGCGTTTCCAACCTGAATCAGAAGCTCGTCTATGCTGTCACCATCAATGTCCGTAATCGCAAAATCGTTTTCGCCCCAGACATCCGTATCGTCGCCTTCATTTGTGTAAGCCTTGTCCCCGTTTGGGAAAACTTTGTTCGCCAAAAGATTTTCCATGGCTTCCTTGTATTTTTGTGCACAAAGCTGATTTTCCGCAGCAATTTTTGCCGCAGCGTCATCCACCTTCGGCTTCTCAGCAGGCGGGGTGTCATTTCCGTTTCCGCATGCCACCATGCCAAGCACAAGCGTAAGTACGCAAAGCGTTGCAATTGCTTTCTTTCCAAAATTTTTTTGTTTCACTTCAAATCCCCCTTCTTTTGAGTAAAAAATTCTTCTAATGCATGGATTATATACCTTATTTCGACAAATTTCAACAAAAAACTCCCGCCGCATTCAGGCAGGAGTTCTTTGCATTATTAAATTTCATTCTTATTTATTTAAGGATTTCTGCTACCTCTCTCTTATAAACCTCGGCACAGTTCTTTACCTGCCAAATGTGACCGTATTCGTTTGCGGAGTGCATTCCGCCGCCGGACGGTCCGAAGGTTACAGTCGGGATTCCGAGCGATACCGCCAAAATATTGGAGTCGCATACCGACGGATCATACTCAATTCTGAGTTCCTCCCCTGTAACTTCTTTGAATTTTTCTCTCAGCGTAACAACTAAGTAATCATCCGGTTCCAATGCGAAGGACTGCATGTACGGAGATTTTCTCGGTTTCAGTCTAATGTCAACTTTGCCTTCCAGACCGAGCTTCTTCGCTGCGTCCATCATCTGCTGAATGCAGGTTTCTTCGGTTTCGCCCGGAACCACATAGCGGTCTACGAAAATGTAGCAACTGTCCGGAACAACCAAAGTGCCTTTGTTTCCGCCTTCAATGTATCTTACGCACCAGGTACCGTGCTTGAGGTTCGGATGTGTGAGTGTCGGAAGCGCTTCGATTGCCTCTGCAAGCTTTCCGCCCGTAATCAAAGCATTTTCGCCGACTTCCGGATATTTGCTCGCGTGAGCCGCCACTCCGTGAACGGTTACTTCAAAGCTGTATCTGCCTCTGAAGCCGATTGCCACATTGTCATATCTGCATTCTGCCATAATTGCATAGTCTGCGCCGATGCCCTCTTCTACGAGCTGATAGGTGCCTTTGGAAAGTCCTTCTTCGTCCGCAACGAAGCAAGCGATGATGGAGCCTGTGATTTCGTCCTTATGAGCTGCGTAATATTCGAGTGTTTCCAAAATCGCTGCAAGTCCGCCCTTCATGTCCATTGCGCCGAGACCGTGGATTTTGCCCTCTTCCTCCGGATCTTCGGTCGGAGTGAACGGGTCTGTGTTCCAGCCACGCGCCACATCAACGGTGTCGATGTGACCGATGAGCATCAGTCTTTTACCCGGCTTGCCGCTGTCCAAAACCGTCCATAAGGAAGGTCTTACTTTTTCCGTATCTTCTTCAAAATAGCTGTAGTGCGGTTCCAATCCCATGCCTTCCAGCTCTTTTGCTATGTAATCTGCCAAATCTACTTCGTGTCCGTTTATGCTGTTGATTTTAATCATATCAAACCAGCGCTGAATTACCTTTTCCATTTGTTCTCCTCTTTTCTCCCGTTTTGTCTCTTGTTTTGCCTTCCTGAGTCTGCCTTATTTATCTGCTTTCAGCTTAGCAACGAATAAGCCTGTTACCGACATGATAATTGAGAATACGATGGAAAGCCAAAGCATCGGTGCGAACGGTGCGAATGCCATGTTGGAAATTCCCAGTGTTGTCGCTGTGTAGGAACCGGTTGTTGACCACGGAACCAGCGGAGCTAGTCCTGTTCCTGTGTCGAGCATGGTACGCATTAAGTTCTTTTTGTCCAGTCCGTATTCCGGATAGAGGTCTTTTACCATTTCGCCGACTACCGGATAGGATACATAGTAAGCGCCTGTGATTGTGAAGAAAATGCCGTGGAGCAGAAGTACTCCCAGTGACATGGACTTCGAGGATTTTGCGACTTTCTTAACAAAGTCAAGAAGTACATCCACAACGCCTGCCGTACGAAGCGGTGCGCCGAAGATTCCTGCTGCCATCAGCAAAGCGATTGTGCTGAGCATGCTGGTGAAGCCGCCTCTTGTAAGCATGGAATTTACGACCTCAGATTCTGTTTCTCCTACATAGCCGCTGTACATATAGTTCAACAGATCAACCAGACCGGTGCCCTGTGAAATCATGCCGATAACCGCGCCTACCAAAATGCCGCATACGAAGGTCGGAAGGGTCGGCTTCTTCATGAGAATCATCACGATAACAACGATGACCGGAATCAAAAGCCATGCCGAAAGGTTGAATGTGCTGTTTACCGTTGTAATAATTTCGTTGTACACTTCGCCGTCAACGCTGCCGCCACTGTATTTCAGTCCGTATACGAAGAAGAATACGACCGAGATTAACCATGCCGGACCGGTTGTAATCAGCGAATGCTTGATGCCCTCAATCAAAGGTACATCGGAAACGGTTGCTGTGATAACCGGCGAGTCTGAAAGCGGAGAGATTTTGTCCCCAAAGAACGCGCCGACTACGATTGCTCCTGCTGCCGCCGGAAGCGGAACGCCGAGGCCCTGAGCAACTCCCATACACGCAACACCTACAGTAGCAAGCGTTCCCCAAGACGTTCCCGCAACTGTGGACATTATAGTGCAGAGGATACATGCGATAGGCAAGAAGAGACCCGGTGTAATAATCTTCATTCCGTAGTAAATCATTACAGGAACGGTACCGGATGCCATCCATGTTCCTACAAGCACCCCTACTGCGAGCAGGATGAGGATAGCGACAATCATTGATGTGATTGTGTCCTTAATGCCTTTTTGCAGATCATCATACCGGATTCCGAAACACCAAGCCATGAAGCACATAACTACGCCGTCAACCGCAAGAACGATTCTGCTGTTTACCTTGAGCATGAGAAGACCGATGATAATGATTGCAACTCCAACAATTAGCATCGCCGCTGCCTGCCAAGGCTTGACAATTTTTCTTTCTGATTTGTCTGCCATTTTTTTATCCTCCTTGAATAATCAAATTTTTTATAATTACGATTTCCCAAAATCCCCAAAATGATGTCTATTCCTATCTTTGGAGCGCCACGTTTTTTTTCTGCACCGAATTACACGCCCGCAAAGGAGAAAACAATTCCGACAACCGCCGAAACGGCTATAAAAATCGCAGGGTGAAGGTCTTTCGTCTGTTTAATCCATCTGGTGAAGATGAGCAAAATCGCCGCAAAGACAATCGCCTTAATGTTGAATAAATCCAAAGCTGCTCCGGTCTCCTTAAATAAGTCAAGGTTCAGGAATGTGATTTTTGCGACCAAAACGCCTGCCGAAGCGATCAGCGCCGTCGATGCCGGGCGGAGTCCGTAGAAGGCACCTTCGACATACACATTGCCTCTGAATTTATTTAAAATGGATGTTACGATGATAACCAGGATAATGCCCGGAACAATGATTCCCAGCGTCGCTGCCAAAGCTCCCGGAATACCGTAAATCGTGTATCCGACATAGGTTGCCATATTGATTCCGATTGGCCCCGGTGTTGATTCCGAAACTGCCAGCATATCGGCAATCTGTGAGTAAGTGCACCAGCCCGTTGCATCCGCCATGTCGTAGAGGAACGGCAGTGTTGCCATTCCGCCGCCGACGGAGAAAAGACCGATTTTGAAAAATTCGAAAAAGAGTCTTATCAGCATAATCATTTGTCTGCACCTCTCTTTCTATCTTCTTCAGACGCTTTCACTTCTGCCTTTTCGCCGCTGCGCGGTTTTGAGAGGACATTCAGCAGGATACCGACGATTCCTGCTCCGACTACGAAGAGAATCGGTGTGATGTCAATGACAAGCGAGCCAATGGCAATTAGGATGAAAAGTGCCAGACATTTTTTGTCGATAACCGAGCTTCCCCACAGTTTCAAAATCGAGTTGAAAATGAGGACGCATACGCATACGCGGATTCCCGCAAAAGCGTTCTGCACTGCCGGCACATCCGCAAATGCTGTCAAAAGTGCCGCAATTATCGTAATGATGATAAACGACGGCGTTACCGCTCCGAGTGCGCTTGCGACGGCTCCCACCTTGCCTTTTTTCTTCTTTCCTACAAACACCAGGGTGTTTACCATGATAATTCCCGGCAGGCACTGCGAAAGTGCATAGTAGTCCAAAATTTCTTCTTCTGTATTCCAATTTTTCTTTTCCACCACTTCTTTTTGCAAGATTGGCAGCATTGCGTAGCCGCCGCCGAAGGTCATCGCTCCGACTCTTGCAGAAGTAAAGAAAAGGTCCATCAATTCTTTCATTTACTTATCCTGCTTTCGTTTTTCGTATTTTGTATTTTGCTGAAATAATGTTTGATTTTTAACATAATTCAGTATATCATTAGACTAAGGTATATGTAAAATATCTATAATATATATTTGTTATATTTTTGTCGTATAGGCTGCCAAACATTTCACAGACGCAGCCCTTGCGAAGTTTCGGGCGCGAGGCGCCACGGGAGGGACTTATGGATTACAAAAGTCTGAAGTATTTTATAACGGTTGTAGAAGAAGGGACCATTTCAGGCGCAGCGAAAAAGCTGTATATGTCGCAGCCGCCGCTGTCGAATCAGATGTATAAACTGGAGGAAGAACTCGGCTGCCGCCTGTTTGAACGGACAGCGAAAAGAATTGTGCTGACAGGTGCCGGCAAGCTGCTGTATGACCGCGCCAAGCTTGTCATCAACAACCTCGATGTGCTGAAGGAAGAGGTTTCCGATTACGATAAAAAACATTCCGGCGTCGTCCGAATCGGCATGGTATCGTCTGTCTCCGATACTGCGATTTCCAAGCAGATTGCAGATTTTGCGAAGGCGCACCCCGGCGTAACCCTCGACATTTTCGAGTCAAATACCTATCAGATGCTCGAAAGGCTGAACGCCAGAACGCTTCATTTCTGTGTGGTTCGGACGCCGTTTGTCCCGACGCACTTCAAGCAGGAAACACTCATAAACGGCCGCGTTGTTGCGATTGGAAAGAAGAACTTTTTTGATGAAGCGGGCACCTCGGATACAATCGCTCTTGCGGATTTGGCGAGCAAGCCGATTATCCTCTATCGGCGCTGGGAAGCCATCATCGGCGGATTCTTCGACCAAAACCAGCTGCCTTTCCATGTCGTATGCCGCAACGATGACGCCCGCACCTCTCTTTTCTATGCAGAGCAGGGCTTGGGCGTGGCATTGATGCCGATTTCGGCGGCGCATTCGGAAAAGCCCGATATCGTCTGCAAAGAAATCGAAGGCGACCCATGGAAAACCGACATCGTCCTGTTATATGATGACACAACCTACCTCCCCGAATGCGCAAAAGACCTGCGCGACTACCTTCTGGCAAACAGGGACGCGCAGGGGTAAGGTTAAAGCCTATAGAATGCAGAAACGCGCGCCGTCAAGGCGCGCGCACTATATCTATATCTCTTGTATGGCTTCGCGAAGCAGTGCAGCGGATGTGATTTGATTGATTTTTCCGCGGAATGCAGCAGAGCCCGGAAGACCTTTCAGATACCAGCCGACATGTTTACGCATTTCCCGCACCGCGGCATACTCCCCCTTCAGCTCAAGAACATCGTTGAAATGGCGAAGCATCATCTGCTTTTTATCTTCTTTGGTTGGCTTTGACGGCAGAGCTTCGCCCCTCCATGCGGCATTCAGCTCCTTGAAAATCCAAGGGTTTCCGAGCGCACCCCGTCCAACCATGACAAAATCGCAACCAGTTTCTTCCATTATAGCAAGTGCAGAGGCACCGTCGGTCACATCGCCGTTTCCGATAACGGGAATGTCAACTGCTTTTTTCACGGCGGCGATGACCGACCAGTCGGCGCGGCCGCTGTAAAACTGTTCGCGCGTGCGGCCGTGCACGGCTACCGCGGCAGCCCCGGCTGCCGCGGCGGCGCCTGCGACCTCAACCGCGTTTATCGAGGTGTCGTCCCAGCCTGCACGGATTTTTACCGTAACCGGCTTGCCGGCACCTTTTACCGCAGCTTCCACGATGTCAAAGACGAGCTGCGGGTCCTTCATCAGAGCCGAGCCCTCGCCGTTTTTTACGATTTTGGGCACCGGGCAGCCCATGTTGATGTCGAGGAGGGCGTTTCGGCGCGGTGCAAGCTGTTTCGCCGCATACTCTATAATTTCGGGTTCGTGGCCGAAAATCTGATAGGCAACGGGATCCTCTCCGTCTAAGATTTCGAGGAGCTTGTCCGTATTCTTATCTTTATACCAGAGGCCTTTGGCGCTGACCATTTCGGAGCAGACCAGTGCGGCGCCCATCTCGCGGCAGATGCGGCGAAACGGTCCGTCGGTTATGCCCGCAAGCGGTGCCAAAAAGAAAGGGCTCTCAAGCTCGAGGCTCTGCCCTTCTTTTTTTCCGATTCGTAATTTTTTTTCGTTTTCTTTATTTCTTTGCATTTTCCATCCTCTGAAGCGCAAGTGCGATTGTCAGACCCGGAATGACACGGTTGCCCGTGATTTCCGCGCCTAAAAGTTCGTTGATCTTTTTCAGACGATACTGCACCGTGTTTGTGTGGATTCCCATGAATTCCGCTGTTTTGCCGCTGTTCATTCCGGCATCCAGCGCAAAGGTTTCGAGCGTCTCAAGAAGCTGACGGGATTTGTTGTCCCCTTCTTTGCGGAACGGATCCAGTAAATCCATATAGGTCTTTTTCAGATGTCCGCCCTGCACCTGAATGTTGATGCAGTTGCTGACAAGCGCGAGCTCGTATTTTGAGAATACACGCTTGTATGGGAAGATGCTTTCCACGAACGCCCATGTTTCGCCAATCAGACGGAAACCGTCGCCGGCGCCTTCGATACGATCAACACCTGTTACATGGAAAATACGAACGCTTTTGTTCTCCTTCAGCGCGTCGAACAGCTCGATGCACACGCCCATGTCTGAGCGGTCCTCGTCCTCTTTCAGCTTTTCGCCTCTGAGAAGCACCGCGTAGCTCTCGTCGCCTTCGGTGATTTTGATAATATCAAGCAGTCCTTCGCCGACAAAACGGTCAATCGCCTCGTCCGCAGGTCCGTTCTCAATTCCGCGCGCATAAAATACAGACAAAATATCTGACGCCTTCACGCCTGCTTCCTCGCGCAGCGAATATGCCAGACTCTTGTTTCCGCGCATCAGGGCTTTGACAAGCTCGGCTTTCGCATCGCGCTCCGGCGTGAATTTCCACATGCCCATTGCAAGCTCGATGATTTCCGCAAGTTTTGTGATTTCGCCCGCCGAATAATTATCGTCATTGTCCACGATGAACAGATAGTATTTTTCGTTGTTTAAATACAGCAGTCCCCAGTATGTAAGCACGCCGTTAATCTCAATCAGGCTGTAGATATGACCGAGATTGAGCGCGACTTCCCTGCCTCGCCGGATGACCTCGTTAATCGTCGCCTGATGTCTGGTCTCAATCGTAAATACAGGGTTGAACTCCTCGCTGAGCAAAACCACCTGAAAGTCGTTGTTGACTGCCGCCTCGTGAAGTGCCTGCTGGAAACTTGCGTGCTTCTCAAAATTCAGCAGGTGGAAGATGGTATTGTTAATCAGGCTGTTTTTGAAGTTATTGCCGTACAAAACCTGCTCCATGACTTCTTCAATCAGCTTGGAATAGTCCGTTTTTTCGCCGTCCACCATGATGAGAAGCGGAATTCCTGCCGCATCTGCAGCGCTTGTAACCTCTTTCTCCACAGGCTTGGTGCTCTTTTCACGCTGGAATACAACGATTGCCGGCACATCAGCTTTTGCAAGTTCCGTGATGGTTTCGCACTGCGCCTTCACATCGTTTTTCATCCCCGCAAAAGTCGTAAGTATCATCGTCCCGCTGTTTCCGTTGCAGGCAAGCGCCTCCGCCGGAGTCGCAGCGTCCATGACCGACACCGCCTTGACGCGGTTATCCATGTTCTTTTCACCCGCTACCACGATGCATTTTCTGAACGAATCAAGCTGCAAGCAGTCTTTAACTGTCACTTTCATCCTTTTCCTCTTCTTTCTGAGGGTTTTCATCCTCGCCTAAGTAGTCAGAGTCGTATTTCTTAAGTTCTTCCATAAGTCTGCGCTCTTCCTCTTCTCTGAGCTGTTCTCTTTCCTTTGCTTCCTGTTCGTCCTGCGCCTTCTTCGCCTCGTCCGCCTTTTCAACCTGTTCCTTCAGGTCGTCCGCTGAAATTTTGCCGGTATAAAGGTCTTCAAACTGTTCGGCGTCAAGCGTTTCCACAAGGAGCAAAGCTTTTGCGACGTTTTCCAGAGTCTCGTCATGCTCTGTCAAAATTCTCATCGCTTCTTCGTATGCTTCATCTACAATTCTTCTGATTTCTTCATCGATTTCCTGTGCCGTATGCTCGGAGTAATTTTTATGCGCTGTGAAGTCGTTTCCGAGGAAAACCTCATCGTCCGCACCATAGCTTACCGCACCGAGCTTATCACTGAATCCGTACTTGGTTACCATCTCGCGCGCAATCGCAGTTGCCTGCTTGATGTCACCGGAAGCACCAATGGAAATATCGTCAAGCTTTAATTTTTCCGCTACACGACCGCCCATGCACGAAACGATGTGGTTGTACATGGAAGTCTTTGTATCAAACATTTTATCATCTTCCGGAAGATACATCGTGTATCCGCCGGCTCTTCCTCTCGGAATAATCGTAACCTCGTGAATCGGCATATGCTTCGGCAGGGATCTTGCAACGATTGCATGACCCGCTTCGTGATAAGCCGTGAGCTTCTTTTCTTCATCGGATACCACACGCGACTTCTTCGCCGGACCCATCTGCACTTTACGGATTGCCTCTTCGATTTCTTCCATTCGAATGAAGCGCCCGTTTCTGCGCGCCGTAATCAAAGCTGCCTCGTTGAGGATATTTTCAAGGTCTGCAGGGGTTGAGCCCATCGTTCTTCTTGCCAAGACCTTCGGCGTTACATCGTCCGCAAGCGGTTTGTTCTTCGCATGGACTTTGATAATTTCTTCACGGCCCTTTACATCCGGAATTCCGATTACAACCTGACGGTCGAATCTGCCCGGTCTGAGAAGCGCAGGGTCAAGGATGTCAGGTCTGTTGGTTGCCGCCAAAATAATAATTCCGGAGTTCTCCGCAAAACCATCCATTTCAACCAAAAGCTGGTTGAGGGTCTGCTCTCTTTCGTCGTGACCGCCGCCGATTCCGGCACCTCTTTTGCGTCCGACCGCATCAATTTCGTCGATAAAGATGATGCAAGGCGCATTTTTCTTCGCCTGGTCAAACAAATCTCTGACTCTGGATGCACCGACGCCGACGAACATTTCAACGAAGTCCGAACCACTGATTGTAAAGAACGGTACGCCCGCTTCTCCCGCCGTTGCTCTGGAAATATAGGTTTTTCCGGTTCCCGGAGGGCCTACCAGCAAAATTCCCTTCGGAATTCTGGCTCCGAGTTCTCTGTATTTTCTCGGGTCTTTCAGGAAGTCAACAACCTCCGAAAGCTCCTGTTTTTCTTCTTCCAGACCTGCAACATCGTCAAAGGTAACTTTCTTGTCGCCGCCCTTGACCAGCTTCGCCTTCGACTTCGCGAACTGGAACGCTTTGCCGTTTCCGCCCTGATTCATCATGATATAGAACAGGAAAATCAGTGCGCCGATCATAATCACATTTGGAATCAGCGACCACAGCCATGAACTCGTATCCGGCTTCGGGCTGGACAGGCTCTTGATGATTCCCGCATCCATCTGGTCGAAAATATAAGTCTCTTCAAGCCAGTTGATTTCAACGATGGACGGCGCATACGCATAGACCATCGTGGTTTTTCCGGTCATGCCTTTCAGCGTCGTGCTTTCGATGGAAATCTCGCTGATTTTTTCGTTCTTTACAAGCTCCGTAAACTGCGAGAAGGAGACTTCTTTCATTGTAATCTGGTCGTTTCCCATGAATCCCTTGCAAAAATATGCCAAAGAAATAACCAAGGCAAAGACTAGTATATAAACAGTAAGATTTTTTGAAAATTTTTTCACTTTTTTCCCCTTTCATTTGTTTCTGTCTACAAACATTTCGTTGTATTTTACCACAAATTTTATAAAATTTCAAGAAGCAAAACTGTTTCTGTTTCACCATTCACCGCAAAATCCGCGGAAAACCTGCCTTTTTCACGAAGCTGTACGCTTTCAAAGCGCTCCGAAGGCAAAATCCACAAAATTCGGTTTCCGCAAGCCAGCAGCTCGATTTCATCGCGGTCGATTTTCGGCAGCTTCACATCGACAAAGAAGTCCTGCAGCTTTTTGCTTTTCACGCCGTCTTTGTGCCTGATGGCAATTCGGTCGCCGTCCCTTCGCGTCCGAATGCAGATGCTTTCCGCCTCGCTTTTCGTCAGTCCGAACACGCCGCGGACTTTCGCCGCGTGTTCGCCCTCGGTTTCGACCGCGCTGCTTGTGCGTGCGCTGACCGGCATATTCGCGCCGTACATAGACGCGTCATCAATCCCGACCGCACTATCTGCGCGTGCATTTGCCGCCGTTCTCGCGCTTACGGCTTGTCTCGCGCTTGCTCCGCTCTGCTCCGCAAACGCTTCCGGGCTCAGGAATCGCATCCGATAGCGTCTTTCATCCTGTATCTCCGCCGTCTTATAAAAGCGCAGCCTGTCATAAACCTTCGCCGCGCGGTACCCATCCGCTAAGTCGCAGGCCGCTGACGGACTTTCGGAAAACAGCACTCTCTCCACTGCCGAAAGCTGCGCCTCCGTTATGTTTTCCGTCATGCCGATTCCTGTCAGTACTTTATTATATACCCGCATTCTGACAGCTCTATGAAGACTTTTTACGTTTGAAACAAAAATTTCTCGCTCCGCTTCGGCCTCGACGCCGTCGTGTTTACGCTCTCCTTCGCGCTCGCCATCTTCCTCGCGGACGGCCTTGGCTTCGCGTGCGCCATTGTCCCCGCGTGTGCTGTCATCTTCGCCGACAAGCGCTGCCGTCAATGCGCGCTCCGCTTCTTCGTTCAAAAATTCTTTATCACATGCCGCATTTCTTCCGAGGCGGTCGATGGTTTCAATGATGTTCGCATTGAAATTCTCCGCCAGATACGGCAAAAGTTCCAGCCTGATTTTATTCCGCGCATAAATCGCTTCTTTATTAGTATGGTCAATTCGAGGCGATAAATTTCGCGCCTCGCAGTATTTTTCGATTTCGTCTCTCGTGACATCCAAGAGCGGCCGAATGACCGGAACATCGCCTTCATATCGTTTATAGGCGATTCCCGCAAGCCCGTCCGTTCCTGTGCCTCTAAGCACTCGGAACAAAATCGTCTCCGCCTGGTCATTCGCATTCTGCGCAACCGCAATCACGATTTTTTCCTGCGCTGCGACGGCTGCCGCGCCGCCTCCACGCGCAGTCGGATTCGCGCACCCGACGGCGCCTGCGTCTTTCCCGAAACTTGCCTGCTCGGCAGAATCCGTGTTGCGTGCGCGCGCTGCGTGCCCCGCGATTTCTGCGGCGGTCTTTATAAACGCTTCATAGCGCGCCTTTCTGCCCGCCTCCTCCGAAGTCAGGCCTTCTTCCCGCGCCAGCTGATTGCAGTCCACCACAAAGCTTCTGCACACAAGCCCTCTCTGCCTGCAAAGCGCTTCAACATATTCCTGGTCTTCCTCCGCCGCGCCCGGTCGGAACTTATGATTGACATGTACCGGATGAATCGTTAAATTCATCTCGCACGCAATCTCACACAAAACATCAAAAAGGCACACCGAATCAGGGCCTCCCGAGAGTCCCAATACAATGTGCATACCGTTCTGCAGCAAATCATGCTTTTTTATTGTCTCAAATACTTTCTGTTTTACATCCATATTTGTATTCTATCACATCGCGCCGCCGATTTCTATGAATTTTGTGTGAGTTTACGTTTGTCCGCCGCCCGGTGCTAGCGGCAGGCGGCGGCGGTTCGCGAATGTCGCCTGCCGCTCTTTGCAAAGCGGCGGGTTTAGGGCGCGCCGCCTGTGCAGGAGCACGCATTGCCTTGAGGTGCTGGGATTTTCTGTGATCGACTAACTTGGGGCGCTGGGATTTTCTGTGATCGACTAACTTGGGGCGCTGGGATTTTCTGTAAAAATGTATATTTACATACCAAACTGTCTTTTTCTTAATGTTGGCGTGTAAAAAAATACATTTAATGTAAAACCTATTTTTAATTCAAGGCTGTTTCTGCAAAAGAAAGCCCTATCAAAAAAAGCGATGCCAAAAGACGTTGAAATTTCAACATCTTTTTTTCCGTAAAATAGACATTTTTTTATGTCATTTATCGACTATAAAAGAGCTGTATAAAGCTGGAAAAAAAGACACGCGAAGAAGCGTTTTTTGATGAATTGGTATGTAAATATACATTTCGTCCTATCGCCCTGCTGGTTTTTTCCCTTATCGACTTTTTCGTACTATTACCCTGCCGGTTTGCGCCATCCTCCTGCACCCCTACAGTATCTTTACCACCGCAACCGTCAGATCGTCGCGCTCTCTGTCCGCATATCGCAAAATTGCTTCACCCAGAATCTCTCCTGCCAGCCGCCTCGCCGAAAGATGCGCAAGTTCCGCGGCGGTTCGGCTTTCGAGCAGTTCGTGCAGCCACGCGCCGTCGCTTCCGTCCGCGCGGGCGGCTTCGGTAACGCCGTCGGATACCATGACAACGATGTCGCCCGCTTTCAAGCGAACCGCGATATGATTCAGCCGAACCTCCGGTATAATTCCAATCGGAAGCGCAGCCTGCTCGAACTTCTTAACCTTGCCGTTCCGAAGAAGAAAGGAGGAGGCTGCGCCCATTTTATAAAATTTTGCCTTTGCGGCATTTCTGTCTATTATCAAAAGATCCACAGTCGCAAAACATTCCGCTTCCCCTGCGGCTGCGCTGCTGCAGCGGGCCGCCCGCGCCTGCTGCAGCGGCTCAGGTTTCTTCTCGCATTCCTGTATTGCAGGCCGGCATTTCTGCCCGTCTTCCCGCGCTTTTGGCCGGCAATTTCTCATATCGTCGCACTTCGCCTGCGCTTCTTCGCAGGCAAGCATGTAGCGGTTCACTTCTTTAATCGCAAATGCCGGCCTCATACCGCTTTTAAGGTTTTTGCGCAGCCGCCGTGCGACCGCACGGCTTTCCGCCGCCGCCATTATCCCCTTTCCCATCCCGTCTGACAGGATAAGGGCGAGGCTGCCGTCAGGCAGCCCCGAGGAAATCGCGGTGTCACCGCTGATTTCCTCGGCGGCGGCGGTCGCATAGCCGACACTTAGGCGTAAAGCTTCCTCTTCCGCAGCATCGCCTTGTCCTCTCTCAGCAGTATTCTCAACAGCATCCTTTTTCCCGCTGTTTTCGTTTTGTTCAGCCTTTAAACTTTCCACAGGAATCTCCTGCATTTTCCTCAGTCCCATGTCACACAACCCCTCAGCAATCCGTATAAATTTTCGGCACGAATCCGAAAATTCTTCCTTTTATGCCGCATTGTATCACACAGAAGGTGCGGAATCTGTCGAAATCTGCAGGTTTCAACACAAAACACAAGTTTAAAATGCTTTTGCCACCATCCTCACGAACGCGTCCACCGTCGCCGCAAAAGCTGCAACTGCACAGATTCCACCGTACACAGGAATCGGAAGCACCATGCAAGCAAAAGGGAAGGCGAAGAGCAAAATCCCTGCCGCCCTGTTTAACAGCGTGTGCATGGTAATCAGCTTTTTGTGCATTGCAAAACACGCAATCGCATTCTTCACCTTCAGATAAAACACAAATGCTGCGCTAATCAAAAGCCACGCCGGTATTTGTGCCCAATAGACAGGCAGCAGCTTTACACAGGCGACCGCTGCAAATACTATGTCTGCAGCCGAATCCAGCACTGCGCCCACTCGGCTTTCGGTCCCTCTTTTTCGGGCAATCGGTCCGTCCAGCATATTGGTCAGCCCTGCCAAAGCGTACACGCAGTAAAATGCCATGCCAAGCGGCTCAAGCAAAAGTAAAATGCCCGAAAGTCCAATTCGCATACTCGTCAGCACATTCGCAGGCGACACAAGCGCGGCCACCCCGCGCCCCGCCGCCTGCGAACCCTCCGTGCGAGCGCCCGACGCGTCGACTCCATCTATAAGTGTAGCCGACATTTTAAATTCCGAAGAAGTTTTTTCCGTTTTCATAGGTTGCCTCTGCTGCTTTCTCGTAGCTTATGCCTTTGATTTCGGCGATTTTACGAACTACGAATTCCACATATTCGCTCTTGTTCTGCTTCCCGCGATACGGAACGGGTGTAAGGTACGGTGCATCCGTTTCCGCCATCAAAAACTCCAGCGGAATCGCCTCGACGACATGCACCGTCTTCTTATTATTCTTGTATGTGAGCGGTCCATCGACACCAATCGTCGCGCCAGCCTTCACATATTCGATGGCAAGCTCGCGACTTCCACTGAAGCAGTGAATGTCGACCCTCGCATCGCCGCCGCAGTCGCCGAAGGCGACTGCCCGGTGCGACAGCACCTTGCCGCCCACCCCCATGATGTCAAACTCGGACGGGGCGGTCGGCAGGCGGCGTGGCGGGAACCACGACTTTCGCTCGTCTGAAAACGCGCCCTCCTCCTTCAGTATGTCGAACACCTCTTGGTCGGCTTCCCTGGAATGTACCACAATCGGCAGCTTCAGTTCATTTGCAAGCTGAATCTGCCTGCGGAACCAATGGTGCTGCACATCGCGCGGCGACAGGTCATAGTGGAAGTCGAGCCCGATTTCGCCGATTGCCTTGACTTTCGGCTCGTTTTTTGCGATTTGGCGGAATCGTTCCAGCATCGCCTCGTCCATCAGCTTTGAATCGTGCGGGTGCATTCCGATGACCGCATAGCACCACGGATAGCGGTTTGCGTGCTCGACTGCCAAAAGACTGGATGGCTCGTCGAAGCCCACATCCATCACCAGTCCGACATCCGAGGCTTCGATTTCCGTCGCCAGGGCCACGCGCTCCTCGTCTGTAAACGAATCATTATTCAAATGTGTATGTGTATCAAACAGCATATTTTCCCTCCTGCAATATTTTGCGATGTGAAAAGTTGGACTTTTTTCTCACATTTCCAGATTGTCCAACTTTTCTTCATTTGATTACGTTTAAAGTCAGTATAATATGGTTGGATTTCGGCCAATGTTGGACGAAATCGTCATCCTATCTAAATTGTCCAACAAAGCTCACCGAAAACAATCAGTTTTGTTGGACAATTTTCGGCCACCGATATAAAACTCCAACTTCCGGCATTTCCACCTGGGTTTTTTGACGCTGAAGCGCTCTTTTGTTGGAGTTTTTCGCTGCTGACCGAAAAAATCCAACTTTCCCTGTTGCAGGGTAGCCACAAGCCAAGACAAGCGCAGGCAAAAGGCAGGCGCAAACACAAGTCAAGGCAAAGCAAGGCGGCCGCAATACAATTATATGAAAAAAATTGTCCGGTTTCAGCGCCCAGCCTAGTATCGGACAATTTTTCACTTATTTATATTCCTGCACTTCGCACGTCCGGCAGCGTGTGCAAACGCGCATCAAATTACCAACGCGCAACAACATGCCAACACGCAACGCTTAGCACGCTTCTTGCGGCCATTTAAGCGACCACCTGAACACCAAGCGCCACAGGCGCTAAACTTGGCACGCATTTTGCGGCCCTCCGAGCAATGCCACAGGCCTCACATGCCAAACGACCGGCCGCCACTACAGGCCCCAGAATGCCGCCCGTCAAACGCGCAGGCACCAATTTCGGCACACTTCTTGCGACCCCTCCAACGCACAAGCACCAATTTTGGCACGAATCTTGCGGCCACCAGATGGCAATCCAAATGTCACACCAAACGCTATGGCCGCCGACACGCATCAATGCGTCAGTGCCTTAGCCGACTACTTCGCCGTCCGGTGCGCTTGTGGTTACGATTTCGCAGCGGTCACCGTTATCCGCAAAAAGCAGCATGCCCTTGGATTCCATGCCTCTGAGCTGGCGCGGCTTGAGGTTTGCAACTACAATAACCTTCTTACCCACCATTTCTTCCGGCGTGAAGTCCTTCGCGACGCCGCTGATAACCTGACGGCGCTCTGTACCCATCTTAATCTGGAAAACAAGAAGCTTGTCAGCCTTCGGGTGTTTCTCCGCCTTCTCGATTACGCCTACGCGGAAGTCGATTTTGTCGAAGTCCTCGAATTCAATTGCCGGCTTCAGGTCAAGCGGAATGTTTTCCGGTTCTTTGTCTTTCTTCATGGATTCGCTGATTGCGTACAGCTCTTCCAGTTCCTTTTCGATGTCCAGTCTCGGGAAGATAGCATCGCCCTTCTTCACCTGCTCCTGATACATCATTTCAAATTCAAACGCATCTTCCCATACGACATCTGCGTACCAAAGACCCATCTGCTTGCGGATTTCCTTGGAAGTCGTGTGCATGAACGGATAGATCAAAATCGAGATGATGCGGATTGCCTCTGCGAGATTGTGCAGAACCGTGTCCAGAGCCGCCTTTGCTGCCGGGTCGGTATCTGCGGTCTTTGCAAGCACCCAAGGTGCTTTTTCGTCGATATATTTGTTTGCGCGGCGAACGACAATCCAGATTTCTTCCAGTGCCATGTTGAACGCAAACTTGTCCATCTGCTCTTCCACCTTGGAAGCAGCACCGACTGCAACGGCGCGGAGGTCTGCGTCGATTTCATCCATTGCCGATGAAACCGCATCCGGAACTGTGCCGCCATTGTATTTTTCGATCATGGAAACGGTTCTGGAAACGAAGTTCCCGAGGTCGTTTGCCAGATCGTAGTTCATTCTCTTAAGCATTACTTCATTGGTGAAAACGCCGTCCTGTCCGAAGGTGTATTCGCGAAGCAGGAAATATTTCAAAGCGTCAATGCCGTATCTTTCGATGAGGATTACAGGGTCAATAACATCCGATCCCTTTGCCGCTTTGGACTTGGAAACTTTTTCGCCGCCCATAAGAAGCCAGCCGTGACCGCGCACCTGCTTCGGAAGCGGAAGACCCGCACTCATAAGCATTGCCGGCCAGATGATGCTGTGGAATCTTACAATTTCCTTGCCCACAAGGTGAACATCAGCAGGCCAGTATTTGTCGTAAAGCTCCGGATCATCCGGATAGCCGAGTGCTGTGATGTAGTTTGTCAAAGCGTCAAGCCATACATAGATTACATGCTTCTCATCGAGCGGAACCGGGATGCCCCAGTCGAATGTTGAACGGGAAATGCAAAGGTCGTCAAGTCCCTGATTGATGAACGAAATCATTTCGTTTCTGCGGCTGTCAGGCTGCAGGAAATCCGGGTTCTTGTCAAAAAGCTCAAGAAGCGCCGGAGCGTATTTGGAAAGTTTGAAGAAGTAGGCTTCTTCCTTTGCAGGCTGAACAGGTCTGCCGCAGTCCGGGCAGCAGCCGTTTACAAGCTGGCTTTCCGTCCAGAAACTCTCACACGGCGTGCAGTAAAGCCCCTCGTATTCGCCCTTGTAAATATCACCGTTTTCATAAAGCTTCATAAAAATATCCTGAACGCGCTTGATATGACGCGGTTCTGTCGTTCTGATAAAGTCGTCGTTGGAAATCTCCATCTTGTCCCAAAGCTTCTTGATTCCGTCCACAACTTCGTCAACATAAGCCTGCGGGGTTACGCCTTTTTCATCCGCAATCGTCTGGATTTTCTGTCCGTGTTCATCGGTTCCCGTAAGGAATCTTACATCATATCCGCAGAGTCTCTTGAATCTTGCCATGGCGTCAGCCATTACCGTGCAGTATGTGTGTCCGATGTGCAAGTTGGAACTCGGATAATAAATCGGTGTGGTGATGTAATACGTTCCTTTTTTTGTTGTCATTTTATTCTTCCTCCTCATTTTCCTGCGAACATGCTTTGGTCATAACCTTGTCCGTCAGTGCGATAAGAGCAACTCCTGCCGCAAGAAACGCTGCCATGGTTTTTCCCACAGTCTTCACAACTTTCTTTCCGTTCTTTTTCTTTGGCTCATCAGCCTTGATGATTCCTGTTTTCATCCTTATACCTCCTGTGTTCTACATAATCCACGATTAGTTTCGCAGCTTCCTCTTCACTGATGTAACTGCTGTTGATTGCAAGATTGTAGTTCTTGAATTCACCCCATTTTTGCCCCGTATGATAGTTATAATAATTCAGTCTGGCTTTATCGTAAGTCGCAATAATATCCTTAACCTTTGCCTCGTCGTCTCCGTAAACTTCAACCGCACGCTTCAGTCTGTCTTCATATTCTGCATAAATAAAGACATTCGTAACGCCCGGCATATCGCGAAGCACATAGTCTGCGCATCTGCCGACGATAACTGCTTTATCGGTGTCCCCGATTTCCTTAATAACCTGAAACTGCGCTAAAAACAGCTTTTCATTTACGGAAAGTGGACTGCCGCTGACGCCTTCGTTAAAGCTCAGAGCAGACGCCAGATTGTATGCGAAGCTGTTCTTTGCCTTAAGCTCGGTTCCTTTCATCAATTCTCTGGAATAGCCGCTCTGTTCTGCGGCCATATCCAGGATTTCTTTATCATAAAACGGTACATTCAGTTTTTCCGCCAAAATTTTTCCTATAATTCTTCCGCCACTGCCGTACTGACGGCTGATCGTTACAATTTTTCTCATGCTTCCTCCTCTTCTCCTACGAAAGCCCGGTAAATTGCTCTGATTGCTTTCTCAAAGTCTTTGTTCTCTACGCCGACGATGATATTCATTTCGCTGGAGCCCTGTTCAATCATTCGAATGTTGACGCCGGCCTCCGCAAGTCCTTCAAACAGTGTTGCCGAAACGCCCTGTCTATAGGACATTCCGTGTCCAACCGTTGCAATCAGTGCCATATCTTCGAAAACATCGATGCTGTCCGGACGGAGTCTAGCGCGGAATTCATCCAGCACCTCTTCCAGTCTTCCGTTGATTGCTTTATTCGACATTACAACCGAAACGGTATCGATTCCGCTCGGCAGATGTTCAAAGTTTATGTCAAAATCATCTAAAATATCCAGAATTTTTCTGACAAAGCCTCTCTCGCTGCTCATCATATTCTTGTAAATTGCCACAACCGTAAAGTCTCTGTTTCCGGCAATTCCTGTTATAATGCGGTTTTCATCGTTTTCAAAGCTTTCCGAAACTTCTGCGGTAATGAAAGTTCCCGAGTCTTCCGGCTTATTCGTGTTTCGGATATTAATCGGAACGTTTGCCATTCTCGCAGGATAAATCGCATCCTCATGCAGAACGCTGGCTCCCATGTAGGACAATTCTCTGAGTTCTTTATATGAAATTTCTCGAATCTGCTTCGGATTGGAAACGATTCTCGGATCAGCCATTAAGAAACCGGAAACATCCGTCCAGTTTTCATAAACATCCGCCTTAACCGCTCTTGCTACAAGCGCACCCGTGATGTCCGAGCCGCCGCGTGAGAAGGTCTTAATCTTTCCGTCCGGGGTACTTCCGTAGAATCCCGGAAGGACTGCTCTTTCATGTTTCGCCAGTTCTTCACGAAGTGCATCGTCGGTCTCTTCCATAAGGAGTCTGCCTTTTGCGTCGAACTTGATCAGACCTGCGGTATCCACAAAATCATAATCCAAAAATGCCGCAACCAAAATTGCATTCAGATATTCTCCTCTGGATGCAATGTAATCTGCGGAAGGATTATTTCTCAGGTTTTCACGAATCTCGTCAAAATGCTTCAGCAAATCCACCTTCACTCCGAGATTGATTTCCACTGCCATGTAGCGGTCTGCCACAACCTGAAAAAGCTGATCGTAAGGCAGATTATGCTCGATATGCGTTTTGCACAGATATAAAATATCCGTAATCTTGCTGTCTCCTTCAAATCTTTTTCCCGGTGCCGATACCACAATATATTTTCTGTCCGGATCGTGCCGGATAATTTCCTTTGTTTTCGTCAGTTGTATCCCGTCTGCCACGGATGAGCCGCCAAACTTTGCGACCTTAATGCCCATAACTCTACCTCCTGTTTTTTTGCAACCTGCCATACCGTGGGCTTGTCACATATGTATCCTATTATTTTATACCAAAATTCGCCTGATTTCAAGCCTTTGGCTTCCTTAAATCCTCTAAAAGTTCCTCGTTGAGCGTCTGCTGTGCCTCTTCAATTTCATTTTCGCTGTTCAGGTCGACAATCTGCGTCACCCAGACCCTGGAGCGATACCAGCTTTCAGAGATTGCATGAAGGAGTGCCTTCGTGCAGAGCGGTGCTTTCTCGTGTGCGCGTATCAGATACACGCGGACAATCAGCCCCGTCCTTGCCGCCTTAATCTCAAAAACGCTTTCCTTCTGTCCCGCTCTAACCAAAGCATCGTGAAGATGCTGTGAAACATATTCGCAAATCGTCGTTTTGCTTTCTTTATCGCATATCACATAAAATGCCACTGCGGCCACACAGGCAAGCGCTGTTGCTATGATGTCGCCGAAAGCCGGAACGGTCGCATAATACATAATGAGGCCGAAAAACATCCCTATCCATTTAATTCTTCCCAAAAGATCTACTCGTTTTCTTACTCTTGCTTCTTCCATATTCTGTCCTCTCGTTTTGATATATTTATTATATTCGCAAAGGCCCGTTCTGGCAATATGTCTTTTCATTTTAGCCGGAATATGATATACTGTTGACAATATTGGAGGTAAACGATATGAAACTGATGAAACCTTTGAATAAATACTTTGACCACACGCTTCTGAAGCCGGAGGCGACCTCTGCGCAGATTGACAAGCTCTGTGAAGAAGCGCGCGAGTACGACTTCTATTCCGTATGCGTCAACAGCTGCTATGCGGCGCGCTGCATGGAAAATCTCCGCGGTACGGATGTGAAAATCGCTGCCGTTGTCGGATTCCCTCTCGGGGCCTGTACAACTGCCACGAAGGCTTTTGAGACGGAAGAGGCTTGCAAAGACGGTGCTTCCGAAGTGGATATGGTTCTGAATGTGGGTGTGTTTAAGGACGGGGATTACGACTATATCCGCGAAGACATTTATGCGGTCGTGGAAGCGGCAGCGAAATACAATGCCATCGTCAAAGTTATCCTTGAAACCTGTCTGCTTTCGGATTCTGAAATTGAAGAAGCCTGCAGGCTGGCAAAAGAAGCCGGAGCACATTTCGTGAAAACATCAACCGGATTTAACTCCGCAGGAGCTACCGTCGAAGATGTTGCCCTGATGAAAAAAACAGTCGGCGATGCTCTTGAGGTAAAAGCAAGCGGCGGAATCCGCGATTACGCACAGGCAATGGCGATGATCGAAGCCGGTGCCGATCGGCTTGGAGCGTCCGCTTCTGTTGCAATTATGGAGGTGTATGAAAATGAACATAACTAAGAAAGGCTCTTTTTTTAAGGCGTTATTCTGCATTCTTATCGCTCTGACCTGCCTGTTCGCGCCCCAGCTCGGACTTGCTGAGCCCGGCGATAAATGGCAGTACGCCGGTGTGATTGTCGGTGGGCTTGCAGCAATCGCTTACTTAAAAAAATGTTTTGAACGCCGCTGAAAAAGCGGCGTTCTTTTTTTACGGTCAGTTTCCGAGATACCTCCCACTGTTTTTATATTTTTTCAGCATTTTCTCGACTCTCTCATTGCGCCCGAGCTCGGCAGCCCTTACTTTTTGCTCGTAAGGCGTGAGCTTGTCAATATCTTTAATATGCTTTCGGATTGGTTTTGGCATAAACGGCAGATAAATGAGCGGTGAAATTATCAAGCAGTCTAAAATCAGCCACCCCAAGGCAAGACCCAGTATGGTGATTTCATTCCACTCCTGCAGAACTCCAAAGGAAGTTAAAAATACGAAGCCGATGATACCGACGAAAAAGGTTATGTAAACCCTCTCTATTTTCTTGATCGCGCTGCTGAGCGCTTCATCAAACCAAGTGGTTTTCAGGCTTTTTAATATATATTTGGCACCGCGGAACTGGATATTCGCAAGATAAACGCAGAGTTTAAAATCGTCAAAACTCGTTTTTTCCGGTGGAATCTCTACCGGATACAATTCACTATCCATGTCCTGATAAAAAATCTGCGCACGGATGAGTGTACCTTCGCCCATAATGGAATATTCGGCCTTTTCACCCGGTGTAAATTCCATCACAAAAAGCTGACCGGGCTGCAGCATTTGGGACTGCCCGTCCGCGCCGATTACCGCATATCCGTCCTTACAGTAAAGCGCATGCGTGCAGAACGGCAAATCCGATGTATATTCAGAATGCATAACTTTCTTTTCGGATTCCGGTGTAATTACATCCAGATAGCCTTCGTTCCCTTTGCGAACCATCAGATTGTAGTCGGTGATTTTACCGAAGCTTTTCGTCTTCCATGCGCCGTCGAAACGATCCTGTTCCAGCTCTTTCAGTCTGCTCACACGCTCGCCCTCGTAACTGAGGACAACTTCGCCTGACAGTACCATCAGAACCCTGTCATAATCCGGCAGCTTTGTGAAATTTGATTCATCCGTCTCTACGGTTGCGGAGCTGAGCCTCCAGATAAAATTACGATCCGAATATTTACTTTTCTTCGGAAAAATCGCAAGCTCCTTCGTACTGCCTCCCGACCATAGGCTTGTGCCGAAATTCTCTTCTTTGCAAAGATAATAGTGCATGTTTCGTCTCCTTCCATGCGTCATGGCATAAGCCCGACGACCGAATTATAGATATGTTAATTATATCATAGTTTTCAGGCTTTGCGCAAAAAACTTGTAATTGTTTACCGAATGCTCTATAATAAAAACAGTTTTATTAGCATGTTCTGAACAAAAGGAGTTTTTTATGTACCGATCCGACGGTTACCGTGTTCTAAGCACGGATCCGATTTATCAAATCGTTCCGCACATCATGCCCAAACGCTATGATGCGTCGAACTCAATTAAGGTTGATATCGACCTTGAACCAATTCAAAACTACATAAGGGAATGCCGTAAGAAAGGCATCAGCGTTTCACATATGAGCGTTATCATTGCAGGATATCTAAGAATCGTTTCACAAAATCCATATCTGAATCGCTTCGTCATGAATAAAAAGATATATTCCCGCAACCATTTTTGCGTCTCGTTTGTTACGCTTACGCCGGGAAGCGAAACCGATACGGTAAGCAAGCTTTATTTCAATCTGGATGACACGCTTCCGGTTGTCAATGAGAAAATATCGGCTGCCATCGAAAGAGCCAAGAATCACGGCGGACCGAACTCGATGGATAAATTGATTGCCAAGCTTTGCAGGACGCCTTTTCTTTTGACTTTCAGCATCGGCTTCCTGAAGCTTTTAGATCGTTTTTTTACGTTACCGTTCAGCATTGTGGATGCCAGTCCGTTCCATACCTCCCTGTTTGTAACGAACCTGGCTTCAATTCGCACGAATACGATTTATCACCATCTCTATGAATTCGGCACGACAGGCGTGTTCGTATCCATGGGACAGCCGATGAAAAAGCCGCGTCTGAACGGAGAGACTTTTGAAGAAAAAAAGGTAATGGAGCTCGGTATTGTGACTGACGAGAGAATCGCGAACGGACATTATTACGGCCGTTGTTTCAAAGAACTTTCAAAGTATTATAAGAATCCGGCTTTGCTGGAAACGCCGCCGGAAAGCGTTGTCAGCGACCCGGATGTGAAGAAGAAAAAAAGGAAATGGATTGTGAAATAGAATCGGAAAAGGCGGTCTCGCATCCTCGAAACATTTCAGGAAAACGATACCGCCTGTTTTATTTTTTGTGCTTCAAAGTCTTATGCTTCTTTTTTTGAATCGATGTCCTCAATCATCAAAGACAGAGACCATACATAGAGCTTAAGTGCCTGAGACCAGTTATCCAAACACTCTTTCCCGTGTTCCGTTATGGCATAGATGCGGCGCGGATTGCTGCCGTCGCTCTCAAGCTCCCATTCGGACTGCAGGAGACC
The DNA here is from genome assembly GCA_934233735.1 of uncultured Clostridia bacterium. Taxonomy (GTDB): domain Bacteria; phylum Bacillota; class Clostridia; order Peptostreptococcales; family Anaerovoracaceae; genus CAG-238. The sequence continues at coordinate 66,309 of CAKQGQ010000011.1, forward strand.
TGACGCCTCCATTTTTTTCAAATAGCGATAGACGCCTGCTTTGTCCGGCTGTGTTCCGCCGAACATAGGATTATCAGCCAGTTTCTGAATCAGAGAAAAGCCATGCATTTTTTCGTCTTTCAAGGCGTTCAAAATTCCAGGCTGCAGCATTTTATCCAAATATTTCCCCTTACATGGGCAGTCCATTTCAATAAACATAAAATCACCCTCTGACAATAAAGAAAGGACATTCCTTTCCTAAACATTCTTTGTTGTTTTTATAGTAATGACACCTGATATCATCATTGACTTTCAGTTTCAACCCCAGATTTTCTTCGGCAAACTCGCTTAATGCCTGTGTCGCAAGGAAAAGCACGCGTTTGCAGCATCTCGGTCCCGGATAACTTCCAACTTTTGTAAGTGCATATCCTGTTCCTCGATTTGCAACATCCCAAAACTCGCGCTTCGTCGGCTTTGCTCCTGTATACACGCTGAGGAAAATTCCCGCACCTACGCCGGAACCACAGCTTCCGCAGTCACCGCAGAAACCTCCCGGTACGGTTTTTCCGCGTCTGAGCGCTTCACGCAGCCAGCCTTCTAAAGCTGCTCTGTCTGCCTTTGTCTCAATCGCTGCAGCCACCAGCGATGCTGCCGGCATGATATAGTGGTGGAACGGGTCGTGCATCGGAACACCCGGAAGATCCATCAGCTGCATTAAAATCTCGTCAACTGTCAGGCTTTGTCCGTCGTCAAAAATTTCCAGACACTTCTTCGTTATGTCATCATAAATCTTTGGTCTGTTTATCGTCATATCCATCTCATTTTACCTCGTTTCCGCTATAAGCCGAATATCAATAGTTTTGCCACTTTATCGCTTTTTTCTGAACGAAGGTCACGCATGCCGAAAGCGCGGTGACCACCAGCGCCACTACCATAATCCCCGCAATAACTTTCGTATAGTTTCCATATGTGTTGTAATTGACTATATAGTAGCCCATCCCCACCGTGGAGCCCATCATCTCGGCAAAAGTGAGCATCATCACTGCTGTTGTAAAGGTTACTTTCAATCCTTTAATTGTACCCGGCCAGGAGTAGGGTAAAAGAACCTGAAAAAGCATTGCTGCATCCGATAGCCCCAAGGTGCGCGCAAGGTCAATAATATTTTTATCGATAGATTCTACCGATAATATCGACTTCAAAAATGTCGGCCAAAAAATACCAAGCAGAATCACCACAACCGACGCACTTCGGAAAGTCGGCATAATCGCTATTACATAAGGTGCGAATACAATCGACGGAATCGGTGCCAATACATTCGCAATCGGATAGAACATTTCTTTCAGTCTTTGATTCCATCCGCAAATCAGTCCAAGCAGCGTGCCAAGCAATAGACCGATTAAAACACCCGCGAAAAGCAATTCCATGGAGTTCAGCACACCCCACAGCATTTCCTTCCAGTCTATCCTGAACACATGAAAAATATTTTCAAGTGCAGGAACCAAAACCGGATGGCAAGCGTTGAGCTTAGTCACCGCAATTTCCCAAATCAAGAACAGAATCCACAGCAAGGATATAATTCCCGATCCCGATTCCCGTTTCAAAGGAAAACGCACAAGTCTGTATATATAATACATCTCCATCAGTGCAATTGCAACAAGAAAACTCACCGGTGACTCTGTCTTTTTTTCACCCGGTAAAAAGATTGCCGTTACCAAAACCGCTAAAAGCAAATGCGAAAACAGTACCGAGAAATTTATCTTTTTCATTGGAACCACCTCGTCATTTCTTCTTTCAGCGCCTGACAATCCGCTCTTCCCGCCTGCTGCCGGCAGCAGCAGTTGATGGAAGTATCAATTTGCTTTTCGTGCTGTATCCGGCCGTCCTCGATGAAAACAATCCTGCTTCCCAGAATCATTGCCTCGTCGAGGTCATGTGTCACGAAAATAACGGTTTTCCCGCTTTCTTTCCAAAGATCCTGCAAAAGAATCTGAAGCTGCCCCCGGATTTTCGTATCCAGCGCGCCGAACGGTTCATCCAGCAGCAGATAAGGTGAATCCATCGCCAAAGTTCTGGCAATCGCCGTCCGCTGGCGCATACCGCCCGAAAGCTGATACGGCCAAGCGTCCAAAACATGTTCCAGACCTGTCCTTTTAAGGAAATACACCGCCCGTTCTTTTGCTTCGCTTTTGCTGAACCTTCCCGTTTTATTTACGGCAAATGTAACATTTTGAAGTACCGTCATCCACGGAAACAAAGAATATTGCTGAAATACAACGGAGCGGTCCACTGATGGACCGCTTATTGTTTTGTTGTCAGTCAAAATGCTTCCGCTCGTCGGCATATCAAGCCCCGCTATGAGCTTCAAAAGCGTCGATTTGCCGCATCCCGAATGTCCTATGATGCAAAGGAACTCACCGTCTGCAATTTCAAGATTCAGCCGGCTGAGAACCTCCTTATCACTCTTCGGATATCTAAAGATCACATCCTGAATCTTAATCATTAATTGTTAGCCTCATACTCTGTTAAAAGCTGCTGATAAATATCTGTATTTTCACCGGCATCGATCATTGCTTTCAAAGCGTCGCCATAGATTGACGGATCAATGTAGTCGTTAATATCATATTCTGTGTCTGCGTCGATGTCGCCGTTTGCTTTCATAACATCATAGAAGTCGGAAACCTTCTTCTTGTTCGGATCTAAGGATACGATCATCGCATTGTCATAATCGTCTGTTCCGTACATGATTGCTTCTACATAAGCAGCATCCTGTCCGCTGTATTCTGTCAAAGCTTCGATTGCCGTTTCATGGTCGTTGAGATAAGTTGCATATGCTCTTAACGCTGCCTTCTCAAATCTTACCAAAGCCTCACGCTTATCATTTACTGCTGTTCTGGATGCAGTCTGTCTGCAGCATGGGAAATCACTTTCAAAATCGCCTACCTGGAAACCGATATCTAATCCATTCTGCTTTGCAACATAACCAAAACCACTGTTGACCATGCCGATATCAGCATCGCCTTTTTTCACTGCTTCTACGATGGACTGCTGTGAATCCATGTATACGAATTCAGCATTTACTCCCGCTTCTCTAAGCAGACCCTTCATTATCATATGACCGGTTTCCATTCTAAAGCAGGCAAAAGTCTTGCCTTCAAACTGGGATAAAGCGGTATATTTCGCGCCATCGGCAACGATGCCTTCACTGCCTTCGGAAATCGTTCCTCCAATGATTACAACATCGGTACCCTGTGAAATATAACTGCAGCTTGGAATTACGCCGTAAGGCAGAATATCAAGCTTGTCCATGCTGACTGCTGTCAAGCCGTCCGGAAGTGAGTTTACAGTTTCAAACTGTACATCCAGATTCTCGTCTTCAAAATAGCCGAGCTTGCTTGCTAAAATAATACATGCTGTTTTAATATCTTTTCCGAGCATCCCCACTTTTAAAGTTACTTTTTCAGCCGTTTGTTCCGTCGGCTCGTCATTATTTCCGCACGAAGTCAACACAGCCATAGCGGAAACTGTCATTGCTATACAGAGAACTGCTGCGAGTAATTTTTTCTTCATAACTTCTTCCTCCAATTTTTCGCTCTGTTGTTTAAATCGAATAGTTGATAAAGTCTACTGCATGGGTAAAAAGATGGTTGGGAGAAGATTGGAATCCCGATGCAGTGTATTAACTTTCTCGGTATTATTCTACCGGATATCGCAAGTACAGCACCATAATTTTCTTTATAAAAAATAGAAAAATCTTTGTTTTTCCATACTATTTATCGAAAATATCGGTTTTTTTCAGAACCTTATATAAAATCAAACCGAGCAGTCCGCACGACAGGATTTCTCCGACGCCGACCGTTGCAACCAAATAGAGGTACGCATCTTCTGCGCCGTAAACCAGCTGCAGAACCTTCGGCACAATCAGCATATTGCATAAAATCGGCGCGATCGGACCCAGTGTCGGTTTTTTCTTTCCTATGTAATAAGTGCCTATCGCGCCTAAAAAAGTCGCCAAAGAGCCGAAAACAATGTCCCAGAGCGCGCATCCTGTAACCAGATTCGCGATAACGCAGCCTATCGTCAGGCCCGGCACTGCCGCCCATGTAAACACAGGCAGAATTGTAAGCATTTCAGAAAGTCTGAGCTGGATTGCCCCACTTGCCATTCCTGCCAAATTCGCAATAATTGTAAGCACCACATAGAGCGCTGCTATAAGCGAGGCTCTTGTCAGGTCTAATGTTTTGTTGTTCATATGTCCTCCCTTTTCCTTTGTAATAATTTCATACTGTTAAATATATCCTACAGTTTTCCCTCCAAAAATCTTCTTCTGTATTTCAAAACCGCATAATCGCTGATTCGGTTTACATAAACCGGGTCGAAAATGCCGCCGACCAGACCCACAACGAAAAAGCCCTGCACGAACTTCGTGTAAATCATTTCCTCCGATAAAGCTGCTGCCGCGGCTTTCATCTGTTCTTCCTTGCTGATTGTCCAGTCGCCGTCGCCGATAGAATCTCCCGCCAAAACGATATTATGAATATCTTCATTCAGTGCCGCGTCCCGGAATAGGAATTCTTCTTCGTCGCACATCGCGGTTTCGATGATTTTTAAGATAAAAATTTTCTCCGCATCCGTCCGGTACTCATATCCGTAACTCAATGCGATCTCATAAACGCTTTTCAAAACCATCGCGATAAACACCGGTATGTCCGGAATTGCCGAGCCAACCAGACCCATCCCAATGCCTTCTACGCTGGAAATCAAGAGATTGACGCCTTTCGCCGACTTTGCCTGCCTCGTAAATTCCTTCGCCGTTTTCCTGTTTTCTGTCAGTTCGGACGCGTAGGTATTCACTTTAAAATCCGTTTCCTTTTTATCTTTATTATATGTTTTCTCAATAATGCCGGTTCCCTTTTCAAACACAAGCTGAAATGCTTTAAAGAAAGCGGTATTCAAAGTTCCGCTCAATTTTTGCGGCACCACACGGTCGAGTTTTTTCATTAAGACAGAGGTCGGCCCTTCTTTTCTCTTCGATGCAAATTTTGCTTCTTTTTTTAAAAGGTCCTGCCATTCCTTCTCCCAAGGAGTTTTCTTCGTAAAAATCGCCATATTTCTCCCCCTCTTTTCCCGGCAAAATCAGCATTGCAAATCTTCTTCTGCCATTTGGAATGCGGTTATTATACCACGCTTTTTTTAAAAAAACAAGAACCCGCCGGCAGGACGGGTTTGATGTTTGTGATGCATATTATATATAGCCCTTCTTTTCAAGGAAAGTCTGAATACTTTTTCTGACTTTCATTACAGATCTTCCGGGTTCACGGGAATGAGTACCTCTCGCAACAGCGCCGCTTCCGCAAACATAGCAGCAAATCGCCTTCGAGTAGGTCTTATGTTTCTTTTTCATTGTTTTTAAATATTTTGCAGCAATTTCGATACTGACATCGGCCTCGTACAAATCCGACGGTTTATAGCCATAACTTCGTGCGAATGCGTCTCCGCACTGCATCATGCCTTTATATCCGAATCTGCTCGTGGCTTTAGCGCGGAAATTGCTTTCGCGCAGTGCCAGCCCCATCAGTACCTTAGGGTCTATATTGTTTTTCTTGCCGGACTTGATAAAATATCCTGCCAGCGTAATCGACCACTTCTTGCTCAGTTTTGAGTTCTTGCTGCGAATATAGGCGGCAAGCCCTTTTTGGTAATCAGATACCTTTTTTGTATTCTTCTTGGTAGTTTTCTTAGTAGTTTGATTCGTATTCGTGTCGTTCTTTTCAGTTTTTTCAGTCTTGCTAACCTCTTCGGTCTTTTCAGTTTGAGCGGCTTCTTCCGCTGCATTTATCTCTGTTTTTTCTACTGCGGCTTTGGCATCTGAATTTTCATTTTCCCCGTTTCCCCCTATTTCCGCAGTGCTGTCAAGCGGCGCAAGAGCAACAGTTGTGCCTTGTACAATCTCCGGATCTGCATACACCGGAGCTGCCGTACACGCTGCCATTGTCAATGCCATAAACACTGCAATGAGTTTTTTAAACATAATATTTCCTCTTTTCAAAATAGTATCTGCGGTTGGGTTTTCGTCCGCAGACTTCTCTATTATACCCGAAAATGTTGGAATTGTCCAGTTTTTGCTCATTTGGCCCCATAGATAGTGAAATTACAGACAATTTCGGGCACTTTTTTATGAAATATTATGCACAATTTTTCAATTTTTATGCGAAAATTCCAATCATTTTTTCTTGTCTTACCCGATGTGAAGTCCTGTTTCCTTATGCGCCTGCAGCCAGCCGGAAACAAGGCTGATTAACTGAATGCCAACTGCTGAAACGAACACAATACTCGTCGGCTCCGCTTCTTTCCACGGATTCATATTGAAATTTTTCATTGTACAGCTTACCGACATACAGCCTTCCGTAGTCTGCGCGAATCCTTTGATTCGATAGGCAGAAGGCATCACACTGCGCAGAAGGTCTTCCAGAACTTCCGGCTGAACAGGAGTATCGCCTTTGACTACAAGCGTAAGCGCTCTGTTGGAAACCGCATTCGTCGTTTCCTCCGCTTCTTTATTGCGGTTTTTCATTTCAAAAATTGCGTGCTGCATATCCACCTTGCAAAAATCCGTATCATAGATGGCTGCATCCGCATTCTTTTCTTTTATAATTGCATGTATCTTTTCAATCGTTTCTGCGCTGACCATGCTGCTCTTATTGACAATCACCATGTCCGCATGTGTAATTTGGCGTTCCACAGCAGGAAGCAGATTATAAATGTCCGGGAATGTCTGTGCGTCGGTTATACATACAGATCCCTGCATCTGCAGTCTGCCGCCGGTTTCATGCTTAATTCCTTCTAAAATGGTTCCCATATTGGAAGGATCCGCCAAACCGGATGCCTCGATAAAAAGATATTCCAAATCGCGGTGCGACATCTCAATCAGGCTGTCGACGAATTTGTCTTTGATGCAAGCGCAAAAAATCGAGCCATTGGATAGCTCAGACATTGCTATGCCTTCTTCGTCAAGCAGTTTTGCATCGATATTTTCTTTGCCGAAGTCATTTACGATAACGCCCGCTTTTATGCTCTTTCCGTATTCGCCTAAAATATTCTGCATCAAAGTTGTTTTGCCGGAGCCCAAAAAGCCCGTAATCATAATAATTTTCATCCGTCTTACCTCCAAAAAAAGAAACTCATCCGTCAGCGCCGATGATGTTTCGCTATTTTTTTGTAAAAAGAACCTACCCGAAGGAAGCAAATGCTCCCCGCGGATAGGCAAAAGGTTATATTTTATTTTTTGTAAGATTTAATCGTTTCAACTAACTCTTCCGAAGATGGGATAATTGAAATGAATCTCTGTTCGCCGTTGATACAGATTGTAGGCAGGTTCTTCAGACCCATTGCTGCGAATCTTGGAATATCTTCCTTTACGCAGTATTTGTATACTCTGTATTCCGCGAAATCTTTAATCTGGTCGAAAATGTCTTCAACTGCTCTCAGCATATAAGTACAAGCTGCGCACTGATCCGGGTCAAGCAGGAATAATTCAATGATGACCTTTTCTTCGTTCGCATAGTCCGGAATTACAACATCACTTGTGTCGATAACTGTTTCGTAATTTTCGATCAGCTTTCTTGTGCCTTCCGTATTCTTTACTGCCTGTACCGCAGCAATTGTGTTTTCAATTGGGGTATCATATGGCATATCGCAGCCCGGGCTGATAATGAAGTTGCCCGGCGATACGGCATTGAGGCTGTCAATCAAATCAACAACGCTCTTCATATTATCCTGCTGATTTCCGTAAAGCATTGTCGTCGTCAGCGGAATGTTTCCTCCGATTGTTATGTTGTAAGCGTCCGTAATCTTCTTTGCTTCCGGCATGTTTACATTTTCGTCGATGGAGATTCCGTCCGGTCCCATCTTGCACATTACTTCAATCTGCTTCGTAGCATTCCCGCATACGAAGAAGCAGGATAACACGCCTCTGCTTCTGCAGTAATCGAAAACAGCCTTGAATCCGTCGGATAAAAGCTTTTCGATATGCTTCGGGGAAATCTGTGATACCAGTGGGTCTACCACTGCGATAACATCCATCCCTGCGTCGATATACATACGCGCCATTTCGATTGCTACCTGCGAGCAGTATCCAACTAATTTCTTCACATATTCAGGGTCTGCAACCATGTCCATGAAAATATCGGTTCCGCGTAAGTGGGAAGCCAATGTGAATGGTCCGCAAATCAGTCCGTATAAAGCAACTTCGTCACCGATTTCCGCTTTTACTCTTCTCATAGCGGATAAAATCATCGGAAGACGGCCGGATTCTTCGTTCGGAATCTTGCAGTCGCACGGAATTGTCTTTTCGCCCGCACATGGGTGGCTTGTTACCGATGGCGGATTGTTCTTAGCCCACAAAAGGTCGCAGCCTAAGATTTCAGCTTCAACCTGAAGGTCGAAGATAATCGGCATACCATCCGGTGTATAGATTTTCTTCGTTTCCAGCAAAGCTTCAACTAACTTGTCTTCGTCCTGCAGCATCTCTTCTGCAGTGTAGCCTTTCAGCTTACCTGCGTGAACACCTGCAAACGGAACCCAAGGGGTCTGATCCGTTTTCTCGTGTCTCAACGTTTTCAATATTAAATCTTTTCCCATTTTTTCTCCTCCATTTTTCCTACATGAGTGCAGGAAATAATAAAAACCATCTTACAGAGATTTTATCGTGTTCTCTATGCTCGTTCAAGAAAATATTATTAAAAATTTTGGTATAATTTTTAGTTTTTCCTCATAAACAGTCAAAAAAAATCGAAACCGATTATTTGACACGATTTCGACCTTTTTATTTCACCATTATTTAACAACCTTGTACAGTTCATCTGCCCGCGGTGGCTCTATTTCCTTTTTACTTCCGTTTTTTTGAAGGTAAAGTCCCTCTTCATGCGGCAAAATCCTTCCGATTTCGCATACTGCCACTCCGTCATCTTTCAGCTTTTTCATAATCGCTTCTTTTTTATCCGGAGCTGCCATGATAATCATCGAACCGCTGGAAATAAGTCTGAGGCAGTCAATGTCATAGTGTGCGCAGATTTTCCTCGTCACCTCGGCGACCGGAATTGCTTTGTCCCAAAGCTCCGCACCGACATCCGCAATGCGGCACATTTCCCACACAGCGCCTAAAATTCCGCCTTCCGTGACATCATGCATGCCGTGCGTGCCTATGCTGCCCGCTGCCATGCCTTCCTTTACGACGCTGATTTCCGAAAGAAGTGCCTTCGCCTCGTTTATTTCTTTTTCACTCAGAAACTCTGCAAGCTCTGCCTCGTAATCCCCTGCGATGATTCCGGTTCCTTCAATTCCGGCACTCTTTGTCATTAAAATGCAGTCTCCGACTTCGATCTTTTCTGCCGAAGCCGACTGCCACTTCTTTCCTCTTCCGATTGCAGTCGAAACAATCACCGGCTGATTCACCGCAGTTGTAATCTCCGTATGTCCGCCGACAATTTCCACGCCGCATTCTTCTGCCGCTGCCGCTGCCTGCTCCATAATAGCCACAACATCCTCCTCCGTGGTTCCCTCCGGCAACATAACCGCCAGCAAAATCCCCACCGGTTCAATTCCGTTTGAAGCGATGTCATTGCATGAAATATGAATGCAAAGCCTGCCGATATCATTAACCGACGCTGTAATCGGGTCGGTTGACATAACGCACTCATACTCGCCGAAATCAATCGTCGCACAATCCTCTCCGACTCCTGCGTGCACCAGTACATCCGGCCTTTTATGTTTTATCTTATTGATGACCGCTTTTTCCAGCAAATCACTATCGAGTTTTCCTACTTTCAGCATGTTTGTCTCCTATCTTTCGAAAAGCCCGGAACACTTTTCGTATTCCGGGCCGGGTTGTGGTGGAGATGGCGAGAGTCGAACTCGCGTCCGAAAGCATTTCCACAGGAATTTCTCCGAGCGCAGTTAATGATTTGGTGTTTCGCGTCGGCGGCCGCCCATTAACAGGCTGCCGCCTCCGCTATCTCGTTGTTCCCTGCGAGGTACCGAGAACTCCCTGCAGGTTTTCCCGTATAGTCGACGCCGGTATCATGGCCTACGGGTGAACCATGGCCGACGCGCGTGCGCTCCTAGGCGCTGCAGAACTATGCTGCTAATGCGAAATTGTTGTTATTTTTAGCGTTTATATTTAACGGGCCCTTTTTAAGGTAGTCTGAGCCAACTACCGCTCGCTTATCCGGCTTCTACACCCCCGTCGAAACCTT
>CAKQGQ010000012.1 GCA_934233735.1 uncultured Clostridia bacterium
TTTCACTTCGGTTGACAATGTAAATGACAGACCTGATAATGCAAGAAAGACTACTTTCAAAATGGAAGGCTGAAAAGCAGCTGCAAAATTCAGAAGAGCTAAGGAAATGAAGGTAATACAGAACGAAAGAGCGGAGGGAAGACCTCCTTTCTGACATAACTTCGCTCCGACTCTTCGAAGCATATAATTCTGAAAATCCCCGGCAATGGGCATGCCGGGGATTTTCACATAATGCGCCCGCGGAGGGCAGAAGGATTTTCGTTCGGTGCTTTTCTTTTAAAACAAATTGGATTATAATAGAGCTAACATAAAAAGGAGGGGCTGTTATGCTTTTAGGACACGAAAAAATATCTTTTCTGCATTTGCCGACGCCGCTGGAGCGGCTTGACAATTTGTCGGCAGAACTCGGAATCAATTTGTACATTAAGCGCGACGATTTGACGCCGCTGGCGATGGGAGGAAATAAACTGCGCAAACTCGAATATTTTCTGGCGGATGCGAAGCAAAAAGGCGCGACAATGCTGCTGACGGTCGGAGGTGCACAGACGAATCACGGAAGGCTGACCTGTGCGGTTGCCAGAAAATACGGAATGAAAGGCGCTATCGTCTGTGTTGACGAATATCCGGGGGAACTCTCGGCGAATCTTCTGCTCGACGGTATGATGGGCTGTGATGTATGGCTGAAGAAATCCGATCCTTCCGGGCAAAAATCCGAAAAACAGCTTCTCGATGAAACCGTGGCGGAAGTAACCGCGCGCTATGAAGCTCAGGGCGAAAAAGTTTATTTTATACCGATGGGTGGTTCGAACGAACTCGGAATTTTGGGCTACTATGAATGCGCTGCGGAAATCGCAGGACAGCTTGAAAATGCGGGAATCGCAACTGACGACGACAGAATCCCGCGCCTAATCACGACCGTCGGAAGCATGGGAACCTACATGGGGCTGTTTACGGGAATTCGCATGGAGAATCTTCCGCTCAGACTCACCGGAATCGGCATTATGCCGTATGAAAAAGGAATTCGGGCTTTTGCGAAGAAATACTTTGATAGGGTTTGCGATTTCTATGATTTTGACTGTGAAGAGGGACCTGCGGCGGGAGTCAGCGAAGAGGACTTTGATATTTCCGATAAATATGACAGAGGTGCTTACAACAATCCTTGCAGGGAAGTCCGGGAGGCGATGTATCTGGCAGCGGAGAAAGAGGCTTTGATTCTCGATCCTTGCTATACGGGCAAATGCTTTGCGGGACTTGTCGAAATGGTGAAAAGCGGGGAAATCGCGCAGGGAGAGACTGTTATTTTCCTGCATACCGGCGGAGCTCCGGGTATCAATACACCGTTCCATAGGGTGGAAATTGAGAAAGAACGCGAAAAGTATATACATATCGTAGATTAACGATTTTAGATTTTGTTCGACAAAAAATACAGCAAAATCTTGTATACAAGCGGTTGACAACGCCTAGTCAAAGTGTTACATTTTAGATAGGTAAATGCGTTTATTTTGCGACGAATTCGCATTTAAATGACTTCATTTTAAAAAAAGAAAAGAGGAGATTAGTAATGGCAACTTATGTTGAAAGAGTAATTGATGAGTGTAAGAAGCACAACCCGGGAGAGGTTGAATTTCATCAGACAGTAGAAGAAGTTTTAACTTCACTGGCGCCTGTTATGGACGCACATCCTGAATACGAAAAAGCAGGCTTACTCGAAAGATTAGTAGAACCTGAAAGAGGAATCACTTTCAGAGTTGTTTGGGTAGACGACCAGGGCAAGACTCAGGTTAACAAAGGTTACAGATATGAATTCAATTCCGCAATCGGACCTTACAAGGGCGGTTTAAGATTCGCACCGAACGTATATCCTGGAATCATCAAGTTCTTAGGTTTCGAACAGATCTTCAAGAACTCCTTAACAGGACTTCCTATCGGCGGCGGCAAGGGCGGTTCCGACTTCGACCCGAACGGCAAGAGCGATGCTGAAATCATGAGATTCTGCCAGGCATTCATGACAGAATTATACAGACATATCGGTCCTGACACTGACGTTCCTGCAGGTGACCTCGGTGTTGGCGGAAGAGAAATCGGTTACTTATTCGGACAGTACAAGAGAATCACAAACAGATTCGACGGCGGCGTTTTAACTGGCAAGGGAATCCCTTACGGCGGATGCCTCGGAAGAACAGAAGCTACAGGTTTCGGTATCGTTTGGTACGCAGAAGAAATGCTGAAAGCAAACGGCGAAGACATCAAGGGGAAGACAGTTGTTATCTCTGGTTTCGGTAATGTAGCTTGGGGTACTGCTTGGAAACTCCAGCAGCTCGGCGCTAACCTTGTTGCATTCTCCGGTCCGGATGGATATATCTATGATCCGGATGGAATCAACACTCAGGATAAGCTTGACACTCTGCTTGAACTCAGAGCATCCGGCAAGAACATCTGCGCTCCTTACGCAGACAAATATCCTAACGCTAAATTCTTCGCAGGCAAGAAGCCTTGGGAAGTTAAAGCTGACCTCTACATTCCATGTGCAACTCAGAACGAAGTTCAGATGGAAGATGCTAAGCACATCGTTGAAAGTGGTGCTAAGTTCTACTGCGAAGGCGCTAACATGCCTACAACGAACGAAGCTCTTGAATACTTACAGGAACAGGGCATCGTTGTTGGTCCTGCTAAGGCTGCAAACGCAGGCGGCGTAGCTTGCTCCTGCATCGAAATGGGCCAGAACGCAAGCCACACTGTATATCAGCACCAGGATGTTTATGATCAGCTTCACCAGATCATGATCAACATTCACAAGGCTTGTAAGGAAGCTTCCGAAAAATACTACGGCAAGTACGACCTCGTAAAAGGCGCTAACATCGCAGGTTTCGAAAAAGTTGCAGAAGCTATGATGGGACAGGGTCTTGTATAAAATAGAAAACAACATAAGTTAACGCAGAGGCGGTTCCGCAAAGGAATCGCCTCTTTTCACGAGGGGCGGTTCACAAGGGTGAAATGTATATTTACATTCCAAATTGCGATTTTAGCGATGTTGGCGTGTAAAAAATTCCAATTAAAGTAAAACGACATTTAAAGGTAGAAGATACATAGTGGAAATGTTATAAAGTAAAAAGATGAAACTGTTGAAATTTCAACGTTTTTAAGGGAATTAGGTTTTTCTGCTAAATGTAGCTGATAGGGTAATGAAAAGATATGTGGGAAAACATGTAAAAAAATACACGCCAACCATGTTGATTTTTGACTTAGGAGTGTAAATATACATTTTTCCAAGAACTGGAAGAGCACCGCAGCGAATCGCAGCGCTCCGCGTCACGCCAACCCACAGAAAACGAAACCGGAAGCGCGGCAGCCCGCAAAAAACTATGCCGGAAGCGCGCCAAATGCCCAATGCATGGTTCCAATTACAAAAAACCACCGACGTGTGCCGCCGGTGGAATGGATTCTGTCTATTATTTAAAGTCTTAATTATTTTGCTTTCAGCTTGTCAACTTCAGCAAAGTGCTCTTTTGTCAGTTTGAATACAACCGGAGAAAGTGCAAACAGTGCGAGGAAGTTTGGAATTGCCATCAGACCGTTGAAGGTATCTGCGATATCCCATACTGCATCGATCGGGCTTACACAGCCGACTACGATGATGATGCAGAAGAAAATCTGGTAAGGCTTAACTGCTTTCATACCGAAGAGGTACTGGATGCAGCGTGTTCCGTACAGAGACCAGCCGAGGATTGTGGAATATGCGAACATCATTAAAGCAAGTGCAATGAAAACAGCGGAGAGCTTGTCGCCCCAGATTGTTCCGAATGCGGAAGTGATAAGTTCGCTGCCCGGCTTTTCGCCAAATGTGATGTCTACACCGCTGATGATGATTGTAAGCGCTGTCAGTGAACAGATAACAAGCGTATCGATGAATACCTCGAAAATACCGAATATACCCTGCTGAACCGGACCTTCACAGTTTGCCGCTGCGTGCGCGATAGGAGCGGAACCAAGACCTGCTTCGTTGGAGAATGCGGATCTTCTCAGACCCCAAACGATTGCGTTCTTAAGCAGAATACCGCTACCTGCGCCTACAACAGCCTGCGGGTTAAAAGCAGCAACGAAAATCTTGCGGAATGCGTCACCAATCATGTCGATATTGCCGAAGATGACAACCAATGTGAAAAGGATGTAAACGATACTCATAACCGGAACGAGTTTTTCGGTTACGGAACCGATTCTCTTGATGCCGCCGAACAGAACGCCTGCAGTCAGAAGAGCAAGAGCGATACCGATTACCCAGTCAACTGCAGCTACATTTGCAAAGTCCGGAGCAAACGCTGCAACCGCACCCTTGATGGAGCCGTTGATGGAGTTTGCCTGTGACATGTTGCCGATACCAAACGATGCCAGAACTGCGAATAAGCAGAATAAAACTGCCAGCCAGGACCATTTCTGTCCGAGCCCGTTCTTTATGTAGTACATCGGACCGCCGACCCAGTCGCCTTTCGAGTCCTTTTCACGATAACGAATGGAAAGTGTAACTTCGGCATATTTGATAACCATGCCAAGGAGCGCTGCCAGCCAGAGCCAGAAGATCGCGCCGTAACCGCCGAGAGCAATCGCCTGAGAAGTTCCGACGATGTTACCGGTACCTACGGTTCCCGCAAGTGCGGTACATACCGCCTGAAGCGGTGTAACTTCACCTTCGCCCGCATCCGATTTTTTGAAAATCTTACCGAATGTATTTTTCATGGCGTATCCGAATCTGCGGAACTGTACGCCGCCCGAACCGATGGTGTAGTATAAGCCTCCGACGAATACGCACGGAAGCAGAATGTAAATCCACGCAACGGTGTTTAGTGTGCCTGCTATAAAATCATATAAAGCCTGCATTTTGTGTCCTCTCTTTCTTTTAAGTGAATGTTAAGCTGTTTGAAATAAAAAAGAGACAAGCTCCCGGAAAGCCTGCCTCTGGTTTCTTTGCAAAATTTTCGTCAATCCAAAACAAATTCGGAAATGTCAATGAAATGTATGCTCTAAACAAATGTAAAAGCCAAACATCCTCTGCGCTTGAGAGGATAAATTCCATTTCTGTCCTTTTGCCTGAGAGATTGGCGTTTTCGCCTTGCACCTTCGGCCCCCGCACAGCTCGCGGGCGTCTCCAGAACGCTATCCCTTTACAGTCCTCACCGCGTAAGCATCCCGAATGGGAAACCGTGCGAAACCTGAGAGTTTTACTCCTTCGGCAGGGCATGAGATATTTCAATATCGTATCAGTCGTGCTTCAAAGCCTTATCCTGAGCCCTTTTTCCTGCAAAGTTCATCTAGCATATTCAGTTATGTACTGCTATTAGTACAATCACAAAATCCATTATATACAATCTGACAGCAAAAATCAAGGGGAATAAGGAAAAAACTTGTGCATTTGACACAGAAAGCCTATTGATATATTATTTGAGCTTGTGTAAAATGAAGAAATAAGGGAGGTGAATGCTTTGACAGAGGAAAAAAGAAGAATGCCTGGGACAGAATCTCAGGCACAGTCCGGAGTACAGTCAATAGAAAGAGCACTTGACATCATTGAGGCCGTTGCGGCAGAAGAAAGCGGTTTAAATCTGACGGAAATTTCAAAACGAACGCAACTACATAAGAGTACTGCATACAGAATCATAGAAACACTCACCGGTCGAGGATATCTTGCCAAAACGCAAGAAGGAAACTATAGAATAGGTTTGAAGCTGATAGAAGCAGTAAGCTACTACATTAACAGTCTTGAACTTCAAACAGAAGCAAGACCTTATGTAGCAAAACTCTCAGCACGCTTCGGACTCACATCACATCTGGGCGTATTGGATGGCGAGTATGTCGTGTATGTCGAAAAAATGGATGTATTTTCTTCTGTACGGATGTATTCACAGATTGGTCTTCGAATGCATGCATATTGTTCCTCGCTTGGAAAGTGCCTTTTAGCCGGCTGTTCAAAGCAAGAACTTTCAGACGCTATGAAAGATTGCAGTTTCATTCGTTTTACTCCAAACACAATAGCGAACATGGATGAGCTGAAAGCAGAATTGGCAAAAGTCAGAAAGCAGGGATGGGCGATGGACGATGAAGAGTACGAGATTGGAAATCGATGCATTGCGGCACCTATTTATGATTACTGCGGAGATATTGTGGCTGCAATCAGCGTAAGTGGCAGCACGCATTTGATTCCGAACGAGCGTATTGAAGAAATCGCTGAGGTTGTAAAGGAGACGGCACTCGAAATTTCGCACGGCCTTGGCTATACCGGGTAATAAGACAAAATTTAAGTTAAAATAAAATGGGACATGCGCCTAACGATTATTTTCCGTTAAGGCGCATGTCCCATTTCGTTGTACGGATTACAAGCAAATTTTAATCTGCTTTTTTTTGCAATGCGAGTTTACCCATAGCATCCGCCTGTAAAATTGCATCATACAATTCAATAGGCTGGACATCACCCGCAAGGTTGTGAATGGTTTCACCCGGTACACAGGCATGCTCAGAGATTGTTTTTACCTGTTCTTTGGTCGTAACACCGATTTCTTCTAAAGTTACAGGCAGTCCGACCTCTAAGCAGAAGTTTTGAACTTCTTCGAATTCTTCCTTCGAAGCCCCCTCAAGTATAAGTTGAACTAAGGTACCAAACGCAACACAGCAGCCATGATCTGCACAGTCAATGCCGAGCGCGGTGACGCCGTTGTAGAAAGAGTGTGCAGCCGCACAATTTACATTATCGGCACCAACACCGGACAGATACACATTCGCCTCAACAATTGCTTCCAGTGCAGGGGTTACTGCGTGGATTTTGCAAGCTTCGAGAGCCTGTTTTCCGTATTCAAGGAGCGTTTCATAGCATAATTTCGCCAAAGCCTGACCTGCACGGGTAATTCCGGTACCCTCCAAGCTTGGAGACTCTGTTCGAACTGATGCACGTCCTTCAAAGAAGGTTCCGAGCGCATCGCCCATACCTGCAATGAGAAATTCAGCAGGAGCATTTGCGATGACTGTTGTATCTACCAAAACCGCATCGGGATTCGTAGGATAGAATAAATATTTATCAAAGCTGTGGTCATCATTATATATAACAGAAAGCCCTGTGCATGGAGCGTCTGTCGCGGCAACTGTCGGAATGATAACAACATGCCGGCCGGTATAAAAAGCAGTTGCTTTGGCTGTATCTACAGCACTGCCACCGCCAACGGCAACAACGGTATCAATATTGTCTTCCTCGACAATTGCTTTCATGCGGTTAATTTCACCATAGCTGGAGATTCCGCCGAATATTTCGTAGCGCCTGTAATCGTCAGAACCTGCGAAGCTTTCTTCCAATTTGTCGTGACAAGCTTTGCAGCCGCTTTTCGAACATACAAACAGCCAGCGATGTCCCATATAACCCATTTCATCTTTAAATTTTAAAAGTGCATCTCTTCCCTGTACATATTTCAGAGGTTCTCGCATTGCCCGAAGTCTCCCCATCATAGATAATCTCCCCCTTGTTTTTAAAGTATATTTTTCAGAACAATTGTCTTTACTCTTGTCATTTCATTGAAAGTGGACATAACACCCTCGGTACCTATGCCGCTGTGTTTCCAGCCACCGAATGGCATTTCAAATGAACGGTAGAAGCTTGCGCCGTTAATAACTGCACCGCCGGCTTCCATAGCTGATGCAACCTTGAATGCACGCTTTTCATCACGCGAGAATACGCAGCTGGAAAGACCAAACTTAGAAGAATTTGCAATTTCAACTGCCTCTTCATCTGTATCAAAACCGATAATCGGAACAACAGGGCCGAAGATTTCCATATCTTTGGCAACATCTGCAGTCTTAGGAACATCGGCAATAACAGTCGGTTCATAGAATGCACCGTTTCTTTTGCCTCCGAGCAAAAGCTTTCCGCCCTGTTCAAGGGTCAAGTTAACTTCTTTCTCAACTTTGATTGCAGCCTTTTCGCTGATCAGGCATCCGATTTGTGAATCCTCATTCTGCGGGTCGCCGACTTTCAGCTTTTTGATTCTTTCAATCGCTTTCTTTGCAAATTCATCCTTAAGAGAGTTGTGAATCAGGAAACGCTTGCTTGCGCAGCAGACCTGACCTGTATTGTACATACGACCCCAGACAAGTTCTTCAACTGCCAAATCTACATCACCGTCATCCAAAACGATAAATGCGTCATTTCCGCCAAGCTCCAGGGCAGTATGTGTAAGATTTTCAGCGGCAAGTTTCGCAGTACCGATACCGACTTCCGTGCTTCCCGTCAAAGTTACGAGATGAACTCTCGGGTCTGTAACCGCAGCATCCTTGACTGCACCCGGAGCTGTCAGACACTGAACAACACCGTTTGGAACACCGGCTTCAACAAGCATTTCCGTCAGGCGCATCAAAGTCAATGGATTGTCGGAAGAAGGCAGAACGATAGCAGCGTTGCCCATCATCAAAGCCGGAGCGACTTTCTGATCATACAAATCGCAAGGGAAATTAAATGGGATAATGCAGGCAACCACACCGATCGGTTCTCTGGTTACAAGCTGCATTGTGCCTTCCTGTCCGGCTTCTGTTCCCGGAGGAATAATTGTTCCGTAGAAATGCTTAGCATGTTCCGCAAAAGCAGAGAAGGCAATCCGGATATTTCCGATTTCTGCACGGGCTTCCGTAATCGGCTTTCCGTTTTCTGCACAAAGCGTTTGTGCCAAGGACTCTTTGTTCTGCTCTACAATATCAATAAATTTGTACATAACTTCGGCTCTCTTTGTTACAGAAACCTTTGCCCATTCTTTCTGCCCTTTTACGGCAGCATCAACAGCAAGCGCAATATCTTCCGCAGTTGCTTTCGGGACGCTCTCAATTACTTTTCCTGTAGCGGGATTCGTTACATCAAATGTTTCTCCGCTTACGCTGTCAACCTTTTTTCCATCTATAATCATCTTCATAGTAATTCACTCCTTTCAAAATTTATATTTTGTCCTGATTTTTCACTATTTTGATTACATGATTATGCTTATTCGCCGAATGCGGTGAAGGAAAGCATCAAACCACCGCAGGTGTTGTTGCCGTCATCTTCATAACCGTATTCACCAAATGTAAATTCCATAATAAACGGTATATCGCCGATTGCTTTCTTAACCTGCGCAGTAACCTCATCAATTCTGTCACCAATGCCGGCTCTTCTGCCGCCGCAGTGTACAAGGTGAAGACCTGCAATCGGTTTTCCTATTTTTTTCTTCAGATCTTCCAAAGTAGTACCGACCGCTGCAATGATTTCATCAACATCGGCTTCCATCTGAATAACTGCTGTACCGACAGCCAAATTATTGCCGATATTCATGCTACCGTCTGCATTTCCGTTCATCGGGTGTCTGATAGCGGCCAAATCACCAAGTCTGTCTTTTACAGCAAGCGGTTTCTGAACTGCGTATGCGAGAAGGTTTCCTTCGCTTACTTCCTCTGCGGAAGCTCCCGTCCATTTGCGGTACTGTTCCAAAGCCGGAATACCGTTGATTTCAACAAGGGTTCTGTCGCCGTCAATTTTAGTGATAACGCCTGCATTCGCAGTTTCATGATAAGCACCTGTGAATTTGTTCGCAAAAGCTTTATCGGTATAGAAGAAAGCTACAGATACGCCGTCTGCTGTAACCATTTCATCTGTATAAAGAAGCCATTCACCTGCAATCGCGTTGTCGGCTGCGCTGCCCCCGAAGAATGGTACTCTGCCGATAACCTCGGTAATTCCCTTTAAATAATATTCTTCCTCTCCGGATGGTGCTGACATGTAGAAGAACGCAGGCGCAGCATCGGTTCCGGCTCTTTTCAGTGCTTCAACTGCAGCCTTGTGTCCGGTTTCTCTGGCGGAACCTTCCTTTGGCATACCGAAAACGCCTACTTTCATATCCGGATCGGATACTGCCATGATGCCGACGAAACCTTCCTCTGCACCTTTGAATCCATCTTGCGTGATTACCCCTGTAAAGGAAGTATTTCCGATAAGAGGTACACCCGGCAATTCAGATTTGATTGCATCTAAAAGTTCCTGTTGGTTGTACTGAACACCGCTGTAAACGAATGCCATTTTCATGTCTTTAAGGTTTTCTTTTACGGCTGCCGCAGCTTCCTGTCCTGCTAAAGCAGCATTTGCATTAGTGCTTGTTCCTGTTTTAAACTTTAACATCTCTTGGTCCTCCTCTTTTACTTTCTTTTTATTTGACACCTTTATAATACTTCGATTTTTAAAATGGTCAAGAGCAGAGGTTTCAAAATGCAAAAACTTTGTTCCACGATGCGGAACAAGGCGGCAGAGGTGTAATTTTCGTGTTTTTTCTAAATGGAATTTCAACACATACAATGAAATTGGAATTTATTTCATAAAATCGACCACGATGAACATTTTGACCGGCTGGCTTGCGGCAACCTCCGGGCAGGTCGCTATCGATGGATTTGACATTTATGAAGATGCAAATATCGGCGCAAGCATGAGAATCACGGATGTGACGGACTATTCACAATACGGGCTTGAGGAACCGCAGAGCCGAATCGTTTTAGAATATGCGGAGTCAGACGAGAGCGATACAGCAGATGATGCCGCGGCGGATTCACAGACGAGCACAATTGAAATCCTGACCGGAGACTATAACGATGCGTCCGGCGAATACTATGCGCGCCTTGCAGGCGATGATTCCGTCTATCTGGTAACCGGCGAGTATCTGGAGTACTTTGAATGTACGACAGACGACCTTGCGGCTGCGGATGATGAGGAAGAATAAAGCAGATAGATGACGAAAAATATGTAAAAAACAGGAGCTGACGCATCAGCTCCTGTTACCATTTCTTAAAGTGTATTAATTTCAGCCATAGTCAAGCCGGTTGCACCTGCAATTTCATCAAAACTCATACCTAACTTCTTTAATTTTTTCGCAATCTCAAATGCCGCTTTCTGTTCGCCGGACTTTTCGCCCTTGCTAAAGCCATCTTTCACGCCCTTGGCGAAGCCGTCCTTTTCACCGGCATCGTAGCCGTCCAGTCTCGAAATTTCGAGATCCTCTTCCCGTGTCAATTCTTTAAATAACATTTCAATCAACTCCGTTCCGTACTCTCTAAAGAAATCGGTGAGAATCCCGTCCTGCTGACAGCGCTCCATAATTTCAACCATCGTTTCATTGGTAAGCTGGTCGACCTTTTGATAGCTGCGCATGATGTCAACGAAGCGGCTGTACTGCTTTAGCGTCTCACATTTCTTTAAAATCTCTGCGTTTTTCTTGCTATTTATATTATACACTTTGACAACGAGTTGTAAAGCATCTTCTTCGCCTTCCCGCAGCTCGCCGAGGTAGGCATCCGACAGCCGAATCTCCTGATATTCGGGAATGTCAGCCGTACCGTTGTATAAGACAATAAATTCCGGACGCGGAATCATTAGAGCTTTCTTGCGGTATAAACGCTTAGAATCAATCATGCGTTTAAACAAAGTGGAGACATAGAGCAAGTCACGCAAAGGCAGGTTATCATTTAGCGTCGACTGGTGCTCAACCAGCACAACGAAAATCCCTTTTGTTTGTTTCTTTGTTAGGTCTTCAGCCTAACAGACTGCAGAAAGGATTGCAATAGGAGCTGCACAAAAAATACTTTTTATGTAAGAATTCCTACTTTTTTCGTAAATCTCCATATTGGCAGGAAGAAAAGAAAAATCGGAAACAAAAAAAGATTTTAACAATCATACTTTAGTAGGATGACAACCCCATTTTATATGCGGTATAATACTACAAAGTATGATTTTTTTTCTAGTGAACCGTCGGAGGGGGCAGAGATTTGCACGCATCCGAATGTAACAGAAGCCGCAGGCGGCGGAGTTACCTGCAATGACTGCAATCAGACCTTTGTGGCGACGGTGGATAATGTACCGTATGCTGCGTTTGCAGACGCTTTAGAGGCTATCAGGAGCAGCAACGACAAGGTCCTGAAGATGTATACGGACTATGCGTATGGAACGACTGTGCTGAATTCTAATAATTTGAAATACAGTAAGCTGACGATTGACTTAAATGGACACCGCGTGTACGGAGCGGAAGACAGCAGCAAATTAATTCAGGTTAAAAACGCTGACAGCACTGCCGCAGGCGAGAAAATCGGTACTGTTATCGTAAGCTTTAACGGAGAAAACGGCAAAATCCGCCTGACATGGACGAAGTCTAAGGGTTATAAGGTTGACCTCTTTGAAATCTACCGCTCTGTAAAGAAGAACAGTGGATATGGTAAGAACGCCTTCTTCACGACGAAGAGCGGAAGCACGGCGAAGTACCTGAACACGAAGAACTTGAAGAAAGGCAAGACCTACTATTATAAGCTCCGCGGCGTTCGCATCATCGACGGCAAGAAGTATTACACGAAGTGGTCGAACAAGACATGGAGAACTGTGAAATAAGAAAAGACGAAGGGAGAAATCATGGCAGCACCTATTATCGTTAAGCCTGCGATTGCAGAACAGTTTGAAAACTTCATAAAGAACGGACGGATTCTATTTTTCAGCGCACCGTGCGGGTTTGGAAAAACCATCTTAACCGATGCACTGCTGAAAGGGAAAAGGGGATATAAAGTGCGAAGGCTGAACGCAGGAACGGACGATATTTCCCGAATTTTTGAGGATACCGGTGCATCGGCCGGAGACAGAGAAAGTCGTAAAGCACAAGGAAAGGACACGGATTGGGATGTTCTGGTGATCGACGATTTACAGATGCTTCAGGAAGAATCCGACTGGCAGCTGTTATGCGAGCTGATCCGGGCACGCGCAGACCGTCACTTTGTGCTTCTCAGCCGAGGAGTGCCGCCGGGGAGTCTGATGGCATTTCGCTATACAGGACTGATGACCGTGCTGCAAGCGGAGGACCTTCTCTTTGACGGCGACGACATACGAAAGGCACTAAACGCTTATAATGTGACAGTGACGGACAGCGAACTTCACGCCATTCAGAAAGAATCCATCGGTTATCCGCTTGGCGTTATGATTGTGGCAGGGCATATGTCCGGAGGAAAACCGTTCAGTTCGGCAATTGCGGCGCAGGCATTACGGGAAGTTTTTCTGTATTTTGAAGACGAGGTCTATCGGCGTTTCGATCTGCCTGTTCGGAGATTTTTGCTGGAACTTGCGTCTTTTGAGAATTTTGACCTTGAGATGGCAAGAGTCGTCACGGGGGACCCTCACGCAGGGAAGCTTTTAGACTGGCTTCTGAGCAATACGACCATGCTCCGCTATGACGATATGCAGCATTTCAGCTTTTGGCCGGAGTTTCGCAGTTTTCTTCTTTGGAAAATGGATCAGGAATATACCGAGGAAAAACGGCGGACTTTGCTGGGCCGCGGTGGTTTATATTACGAATTGAAAGAGGATTATGCACATGCTCTGGAATGTTATACCAAGGGAGGAGACCATTCCAAGGTTTCCGAGCTTTTAGTCCGCAATGCGGAGCTGCACCCGGGCATGGGGCATTATCATGAAATGGAAAAATATTATCGCAGTCTGCCTGAATCTGAAATTGAAGCATCCCCTTCGCTTATGCAGGGGATGAGCATGCTTTGTGCGCTCGCGATGGATTTCGAGGGCTCGGAGCGTTGGTATAACTGTCTTCAGGACTTTTCGCGCCGCTGCGGTAAACAGGACGCCGCAGGAAAACAGGCAAGAGGCAGGCTCGCGTGGCTGGACATTTCTCTGCCGCAGCGAGGAGTGGATAATCTGACGACGATTATTCCTGCGGTATTTCGAATGCTGACGAATAAAGAACTGGTGCTTCCGCCGTTTTCGGTCACCAGCGCACTGCCGAGCATTATGAACGGCGGCAAAGACTTTTCAATTTGGAGCAAAAAAGACGATCTGCTCTATAAAACGATTCGCATACCGGTGGAAGCGATTCTTCGCAAGGACGGCGTGTGCCTTGCCGACTGCGCCATTGCCGAGAGCAAATTTGAAAAGGGTGAGGATGTGTCTGCACGCATACTGTCACTCGTTCCTTTAATGAGTGAAATCCGGCAGAGCGGAACGCCGGATATGGAGTTTGCGGTTGCAGGGCTGATTGCAAGGAGCCAGCTTGCGAGCGGTCAGTGTGAAGAAGCCAGGCGCACGATTCAGTCTCTTCGCAGACATTTTGAAGAGGATGGGCAAAACCGCTTCCTGCCAAACATGGACGCGATGCTTTGCAGGTTTTCGCTTCTTGGCGGAGACCTTGAAAGTGTGGACGAGTGGTACCGTGAGAAAGCGCCGCGCGATCCGATTCACCTCAATGTTATGAAGCGCTATCAGTATTTCACGCAGGCGATGACAGAGCTGGCGGACGGCAGGCCGGACGCAGCGCTGATGACGCTTGCGCCGCTTGAGCCTTACTGCAAAAGCTGTGCGAAACACATCGACGGCATTCATCTGCATGTGCTGAAGGCGATTGCCTTATACCGCAAAAAAGATGAGGAGTGGAAAGAAGCTCTGAAAGTGGCGCTTTCCACTGCCGAAGAGTTCCGCTTCATACGGACAATCAGCATTTACGGAACAGCGCTGCTTCCGCTTTTAGAAGAACAAAGCATCGAGCACGGCAAGGAAGGCGCACGCAGCGGAAAATGGTACCGGAAACTGATGAGCGAGGTGCGTACGCAGGCAGCGTTCTATCCGCATTTCTTAGAGACGCGGCTTGCGCCAAGCGATACGCTGACGCCGATGGAGTTGCAGATTCTGCATTTGATCTGCGCCGACAAAAGCAACGCCGAAATCGGTCAAATCATGGACATCAAGCTGCCTACGGTCAAAACACATGTGAGCCATATTCTCAGCAAGCTTGATGTCAAGCGCCGGAGCGAGGCGAAAACTGCCGCGAAAAAGCTGCGGCTGGTGCCTGAGAACATCTGATGACAGGGCGGCTCATACGAGCCGCCTTTGCGTTCAAGGGGAGACTTGGATTCTTGCGCAAATGGATTGCCCTTTCCTAAAAAATCGAGTATACTATAAAAGAGAGTGTGAAACAGACAGACAACGCAGACTAAGGCAAAGGAGGCGGAAAAATGAGTCAGGCAAGAAAAAAACAAATTTCGATAGGCGTAGAGGACTTTAAAGAAATTATTGAAAAAGACGGATATTTTGTCGATAAGACTTTGATGATAAAAAAATTGATTGAAAGCAATGCGAAGGTAACTTTGTTTACTCGCCCGAGGCGTTTCGGCAAGACGCTCAATCAGTTTATGATTCGCCGCTTCTTCGAGGATGAAATTACTGAAAAAGGCGAGAAAGTCGATAACGGATACCTCTTTGACGGACTTGCAATTACTGAGTGCGGAGAGGAAATCATGCAGCACAGCCAGCAGTATCCTGTGATTTTCCTAACCCTAAAGTCGGCGAAGCAGCCAAATTTTGAGATGGCGTATGGTGCCCTTGCAGATGAAATTTATAACGAATTTATGAGGCATCGCTATGTTTTGCAGTCGGACGCGCTGCTTCCGATTGAAAAAGAACGCTATGAAAATCTACTGAACCGCAGGGCAGATGAAAAAGAGGTGGCGAAAGCTTTTGCATTCCTTTCTGAATGTCTTTTCAAATACCACGGAAAGAAAACCATTATCCTCATCGACGAGTACGATGTGCCGCTGGAAAACGCGTATTTTGAAGGCTTTTACGATAAGATGATTAAATTCATACGTTCACTCTTTGAATCGGCACTCAAGACAAACCCTTATCTTGAAAAAAGTGTAATCACAGGCTGCCTCAGAATCAGCAAAGAAAGCATTTTCACGGGGCTGAATAATCTGAAAGTTGACAGTGTTCTGCGTACCGAATATGGCGACAGTTTCGGATTTACCGAAAGCGAAGTAGAGGAAATGCTTGCCTATTATGATTTGCAGGAGGAACTGCCGGAAGTGAAGCGGTGGTATGACGGGTATCTTTTTAATGACATCGAAATCTATAATCCGTGGAGCATCATTAACTATGTATATGACCGCGACCGCAAGATTACGCAGTTTGCGCTGCCATACTGGTCGAATTCTTCCTCCAACAGCATCATTCGCGAAATGGTGGGAGAAGCAGATCAGAAGGCAAAGGCAGATCTGGAAATTCTGATTAACGGCGGAACAATTGAAAAAACTGTGCATGAGGACATCACCTACGGCGATATTCACCAGACGCAGGATAATCTTTGGAATTTCCTGTTCTTTACAGGATACCTGAAAAAAATCAGCGAGAGAACGGACGAATCCGGTGAAACCCTGTATCTGAGTATGGCAATTCCGAATACGGAGATTAAGACTGTTTACAACAATTCCATTTCCTACTGGTTTGAGCAAAGAATGAAAGAAACTGATCGCGGCCCGTTAAAACATGCACTGGAGACGGGCGACTGCGAAGCAGCGGAAGACTTTATCAACCGCCAGCTTGCGGACACCATCAGTTATTACGACTATGCCGAGAATTTCTATCATGGCTTCATGGCGGGACTGCTTGTGAATATCGGCGGCTACAGCGTGAAATCCAACCGCGAGAGCGGAAACGGCAGACCCGACATCGTGATGACGGAACTGAAATTCAGAGGCAGAGCGATAATTCTGGAGCTGAAAATTTCGGACACGATAAAAGGCATGGAGAAAAAATGTGAGGAAGGCCTGGCTCAAATCGAAGCGGGAAATTACACCCAGCCGATTGAAGACGACGGCTATCAGCCAATTCTCAAATACGCCATCTGCTTCTTTAAGAAAGGCTGCATGGTGAAAAAAGGATAGACAAAAAAGCAAAAGCAGGAGCAGAATTCCTTCATATCATGGGAAACTGCTCCTTTTTGTTCCTTAACAAATGTAATAAAATAGTATAATTCTCGTAAAACCTTCAAAAATCATACTTTGGTATGATGGAAAAACTTTCATGGATATGGTACACTAACTATAGTTGTGATTTTTTTGTTTACCGAACCGTTGCGGCGGCTTCGATGATACATAGATATAGAATGGAAAGGAGAACGAAATTGAAGAAAAACAACTTGCTGAAAAAAAGATTTTTTTCAATTATATTGACAATCGCCGTAGCGCTGTCCATGATGCTGACCATCGCATGGGCTGACGCAGACGGCTGGCTGTCAACGCAGAGTGATACTGTGGAAATGGTAAATGCGAATGAAGCCAACGGCGTGGCTACACAGGTGAGTATTATTAAAAACAGATCCTATTATACCGACGAAAACGGCAGCGGAGAAACTCTGAAAGTGGACTGTGTACATCTTACATCCGGCATCACAACATGGGAAGATGAATGGTACTTTGTGAACGGAGGTACTATTAACGGTGATGTAACGATACCGGAAGGTAAAACTGTGAATATAATCATTTTGGATGGTTATAAGCTGACCATCAATGGGACTTTGAAGATAAACGGAGATGGTACTGAATCCGCAAGACTGAAGCTTTACGGAACGTCGAAATCAGGAACCGGAAAGCTGGTTGTTACGAATTCAAGCAGCAATAATAATGGCAATGCCATTATGAGTGAAAACGGAAAAACGGCATATATTCATTTGATTGGCGGCGAGCTGACTGCAACAGGTGCCGGATATAATACGGAAAACGGCACAGGAGCGGCATTGTCTAATGTCAGACTTCTGAGCGAGGTAAATGAGACTATTAAACGAACAGCAGAGGTAAAATGCGTCGTTACCGGCAGCGACCCGGAGCAAAAAGTTGAAGAGACACAAAAGGAAACATCTGTTACAATTTCCAGATGCGAATGTGCAGAAAAAGACTGGAAATATGAGCAGGGTACAGGAGAAAATGGTGGCAAGCATCGGGGATATTGTAACCTGTGCGGTTATGTATCTAATTGGAATGCTGAAACCGAAGGCTATGTGGACTGTGACTTTAATGATGTACCTGTTTCTGCCGGTGAAGCCGGACATTATCGCACATGTTACTGCGGACGTCAGGAAAATACAACTACTCCGCATGACATGGTTGCCGTGCCTACTGCTGACGGCAGTGGCCATACCCAAAGCTGCAACTACTGTGGATATACTCCTAAGGGAAGTACGGGAGAAGCTCATGTTTACGACGAAAATGGAAAGTGTACAGTTTGTGGATTCAGCATTGTAGCAAAGGACAATAACGGTAAGTTCTACGGTTCTGTAAGCGATGCTTTGGAAAGTGTTAACGATGGCGGTATAGTAACGCTGGAGACCCAAGATACGTCAGGAAATAAGGAAATCAGTGAAGATGTTGAATTTAATCGGGCAGGAGCTGCGGTTACATTGAATATGAACGGATATACCCTGACAAGTACTAGTGGTAATTCTACTATAACCGTTGAAAACGGCGCATTAACCATAGCTGACGATGCGACAATTACTCAAAACGGTAGATCTCAGGAAACCGTTAAATCTGCCATCCGCGTTACAGGCGGTACACTGACTTTCGAGAAAGATGTGACTGCACAGGGCGGAGCGTGCTCAAGTGCTCAAAGCCCTGCAATCGAAGTAACAGGCGGCAGCCTTGTTTTCAAGGGTGATTTGACCGCAAAGGGCGGCTATGCTGATGGATACGGAAACGCAGATAAACAGGCAGCCGCTGTTTATGCCGAGGGCGGTGTGTTGGATTTCCAAAAGGGTTTAGACCTGAGCGGCGGTCTGACGCTTACTAAGAGCGCGAGTCTGGCAAATGGACTGACTCAAGGTAGTTTTTGGTCAAAAGCCGCGTCTGGCCCGGATGGTAAGCAGGTTAAGACGTTATCGGTTGAGGGTGCAAAAAACCACAAATATCTGGATGAACTGCTGGCAGATGGATATGCCTTTGTCGATAAGGACGATTCGACTCTGTTTAGATGTGTAAGCTCCTTTGTATCATGGTCGGGAGATGTTACCATCATATCGCATACGCATACATGGGGTCCGACAGCTTCGGGCGACAACTATGAATGCACTACGTGCACAAAAGCCTGCAGCCATGACGGCGGTTTTTCCAGTGGCAAATGCGAGGTCTGCGGCAAACCTTGCCCGCATGCGCTGGCGGATGAGGGCAACAATTACCACTGCAATGTGTGTGGTGAGCAAATGGTTGCGAGAATCCAGACAGACGAATACAAATGGTCGCACTACCCGGATCTCACAACAGCACTGGAAGCGGCAACGGATGGTCAGACGGTCACTTTACTGGTTGATGCTGAACTCTTGAGTAGTCCGGAAATTTATGACGAGGCTAAACAAAATGAATCTCATCAGATTACATTAGACCTGAATGAGCACAATATTACAGGGGAGTTTGCCGTTTTTATAGGCCGTCATGTAGAATCCGCACCCCCAACTGTTTATGCTGTAAATACAGAATATCCAACGACACTAAAAATCATTGGAAAGGGCGATATTTCTCTTAATAATCGTGCTTTGAGTGTTTACCCACTAGCTGCTTTAGATTTGAGTGAATGGACAGGTGATTCGATCAGTATGGTGTCGACAAATGACGGCTCAGGTGAAAATGAAGAGGGGCAATTTATTGCCACAAATTACACGGGACATATCAACAGGTTGGAGCTTGGTTATTGGTATAAAGACGCGATAACGAAGAACAAACTGAGTCGCGGCAGCTACGGAGAAATCGCTCTAATGGGAGAACATGGAGAAAAGGTTAAACATGGCGATTTGCTCGAAGAGGGCTATGCATTCCAAAACGCAGACGGGACATTTGCGGAGTACAATGCAATACCTGAACAACATAAAATCTCCAATGTACAAGTCGTAAAATGCACCAACCATGTGACTAATACGGAATATGGTACACAGTGTATCTACTGCAACCAGACAGCAGCGGAGGGTGCAGTTGCTAAGATAAAAACGGAGGACGGCAAGAACTTCTATTATAGTGACCTGAAAACCGCAGTGGAAAAAGCCGATAACGGTGACACAATCATGCTGCTGAATAATGTGGAACTTGCTGAGCACCTCTCTATCGTGGCTGACGAGTCCAACGGTTGGCGCAATAATCTCACATTGGATCTGAACGGTAAGACGATTAGCTGCAAGAAATATGACACTACTACGATCTTTACCTTGATAACACTTACCATTTGTGACAGCAGCAATGAAAAAACCGGCGAGATCACCCAAAACGCTGTCTATGCTGTACGGGCAGGTCAAGGCGGAACATTGAAGATCACCGGCGGCAAATTTGGAGGGGTTTATGCCATTGATGGCTCCGAGATCAGTGGTGGTACGTTCTCTAAAATATGGGCTTATGATTTCGTCGGTAGCTCAGAAAAGCTCCACACCGTGCTGGCAAACGGCTATGCATTTGCGGATAGCACTGGCAATATCGTGAACGGTTACGAAAAGAGCAACGCAGAGAATGTCACTGTCGTTTCCCATCCGAAGCACAGCGGCAATCCTTGCGCCTGCGGCTATATTTGCGAGAATACGACGGAAATGGATGATACCGGTCACTGCCCTGACTGCGGAGAGCTTCTGGCACAGGCGAAAGTGACGGTGAATGATGAAACTACTTATACGACCGACTTCCGTTACGCAGTTCAAAACGCAGTGGATGGAACTACGGTGACGCTGCTTCAGAATGTCAAACTTCCTTCGTATGATGAGGACAACTACAATAATAATATCTATATCCAACAAGGCAATTTCACCATCGACTGGGACGGACACATCCTTTCAGGCGCTACCTATAATAACTTGATAACAATCACGCAGCACGCAAGCGTGACTCTGAAGGACAGCTCAGAAAGCGGTGACGGCGGCGTTAGAAATACAGGTGGTAAGGCAGTCTGCGTTAATATACTTGGCAGTTACAACGTGACTATCAAAGGCGGGGTGTATTCTCCGCATGTGTTTAAAGGCGACGACTGTCAAGGTATCTTTCAGATTAGCGGTGGTATATTCGAGAACCCGGAAAATGCCGGCGTGAGATATGCTCTCAAAAACGGCGAGAGCAAGCGGTCCGACGAACTATCCGACCTGCTGGCAGAAGGCTATACCTTTGCATATGGCAAAGATGGCACAGACTTAATAGATGTTTACAAAAACGTAAATACTGAGATATATAAAACCGTCTACGTAGTGTCCCACACGCACTCCAATTTTGACGAGAACGACAAATGCAAGTGTGGCTTCACCTGCGAACATACGACGGTAGACAGAGACAATAACTGCACAATTTGCGGAAAAGTGATAGTAGCTAAGGTAGGAGCTAAAGGATATACCAGTATTGAAAAGGCAGTCGCTGATGCCAATGGCGGCACAGTGAAATTGCTGACAGATGCAGAGACTATCACAATCAACGAATCACTCACGCTTGACCTCAACGGTAAGAATGTGGATTCGCTGACGGTTAGCGCGAAAGCAACAATCAAGGATTCCGCCGAAACAAAAGGCGTAATTACAAGCCTTACTGTTTCAGGAGACCTTAAAATCAAAGATTTGCTTGAAAAAGATTACAGCTTTAAGACAGGCGAAAGCACATGGGCAACAGCAGAACAGCTTGAGGGTCAATCCATTCAAAGCACTAGCATTGTCCAAGTACCAATTAGAAGCATAAGCATAGATACTAAGAACCTTACGGCAAATTATGGATATGCAGCAGATAACAGTCCTGAGCTGACCTGCGTATTAAATGACGGTGGAAGCGCAGATGATGCCACATATCAATGGTATCGTGTCGGTGAGGCAACGCCGATTGCGGGCACCAAAGCGTACACTGTACCAACAGGTTTTGACGCAGGCGAATATAAATACTGCTGCGTTGCAATGATTGACGGATATTCCGTAACGAGTGATACAGTCACGGTTGAAATCAAGAAAGTTGCCCCGACATACACTGCACCGACTGCAAATGAAGGTCTTTCCTACACGGGACTGGCGCAAAACCTCATTGAAGCAGGCAGCACAGCGCACGGAATCATTGAGTACAGCCTTGAGGAAAACGGAACTTACAGCACAGCAATCCCAACCGGAACGAATGCAGGAACTTACACCGTATGGTACAAAGTTATCGGAGACAACAACCACAACAATGTTGACCCGCAAAGCATCACGGCAAAGATTGAAAAGTGCGAAATCAGCATTTCAGACTTTACGATTACGCCAAAGACATATACGAACGGCGACAAGACTGCAACTGTAACGGAAGTAACTTTTGCAAATCTTCAAAACGGCGAAACCCTTGCACTTGACGCGGACTTCACGGCAGCAGCGGAATTTGCGAACGCAAATGCAGGCACGCGAAATGCAACGCTTACGGTTACGCTTTCCGAGACTGCTAAAGCAAAGAATTATGCGCTTGCAGAGAAGACCTTGGCAAAAGACTTTACGATTGCACAGGCGGCTGCTCCAACTTTAAGCAATGTTTCGGAATCCGTAACTTATGGAGACAGTACACAGAAAACAGTTTCTATTGCGGAAGCAGGCATGCCTACCGATGCAGGAACACTTAAATATACGCAAGGCAGCACTTCGGCTACCAATGTTGACTGGAGTGTAGGCACAGACGGAACGGTGAAATATACGATTTCCGACGCGGATGTGGGAACCGTAATCACACTTCCGGTTAAAATCAGCTCGACGAACTACGAAGACACAACCGTGAATGTGGTTATCACAATTACAAAGGCGACGCCAAGCCTTACAATCACAAACGAAGCAGCGTTAAACCGCATATACGACGGCAAAACGATTGCGGCGAAATATACGACGAACGGTGATGGAGTAGTAACTGTTGAATACTACAAAGATAGCGCTAAACTGAACGCAGCACCGACAGATGCATGGACTTACAAAGTAATTGTAAGCCTTGCGGAAGGTACAAACTACGAAGCGGCTCAGGCTGAAGCAATGTTCACAATCGCAAAGCGCAGCATCGAAGGCGCGGAGATTTCAATCGGCGACGAACTGGCTTACACTGGTACGAAACAAGCGCAGAGCGTAAGTAAAGTAACCGTAACCATTGGAGAAGCGAAACTTGAAGCAACCTACGATGTAAGCGAAAATACAGGAACAAATGCAGGAACCTACACTTTGACGGTGACCGGAAACGGAAACTTTGAAGGTACGGCGACGAAAGCATTTAAGATTAAGCAGGCAGAAGTAACTTTGACCGGCGCAGAGGACAACACACTGGTTCAAAACGCGATTTACAAAGGAACGGAAGTAACAAAAGCAACCTTCAAAAATACAAAGGTTATCGTAAACTTTAACGAAGAAACGAAGGAACTGGAAGGCGTTTGGACACTTACGGAAACTTCGGAAGGCGAGAAATTTGAAAGCACGGGCGAATTTGACCGCGAAGCCGTTTTCACACCTGCGGACGCAAACTTTGCACCAATTACACAGATTGTGAAGATTAAGGTTACGACCAGATCCTCCGGCGCAGCGCTTCTTCCGACGACCGAAGTTAAGACAGACGATAAGACAGGAACGACCGGTGAAAAGGTCACAACTTCCCCGGCTGAGGTTAAGAACGAAACCAGGACCGATGCAAACGGCAATCAGGTGACAACCGCAAAGGTTACGGTTTCCGCAGCAAATCAGAAGGAAATTCTGAAACAGGCGGAAGCGAACAAATCCGATGAAATCATCATCAAGGTTTCCGAAAAAGATGTGAAGGATGGCGCGAAGCTCGAACTGAGCCTCGACAAAACCTTCATCGAGGATATCTTAAACAAGACGGATGCGGATTTGACGATTCAGACGCCGGACGGTGAAAAGACTTTCACGCAGGAAGAACTGAAAAAGCTTACAGATGCGGCAACGGGAAGCACGATAACCCTTGACCCGGCAGCTTCGACGGACCCTGCAGACCCGAGCGAACCGACGAACCCAAGCACAGACAAGAATGCGAAACTCATCAAAGGCGTTCAGAAAACGACCATTGTCTTGAAGTCCAAACTGATGAAGAACGGCAAAATCCGTCTGACATGGACGAAGTCAAAGGGCTACAAGCTTGACCGCTTTGAAATCTGTCGCTCTGTAAAGAAGAACAGCGGATATGGTAAGAAAGCCTTCTTCACGACGAAG
Organism: uncultured Clostridia bacterium; assembly: GCA_934233735.1. GTDB lineage: Bacteria > Bacillota > Clostridia > Peptostreptococcales > Anaerovoracaceae > CAG-238. The sequence continues at coordinate 24,009 of CAKQGQ010000012.1, forward strand.
AGCGGAAGCACGGCGAAGTACCTGAACACGAAGAACTTGAAGAAAGGCAAGACCTACTATTACAAGCTCCGCGGTGTTCGCGTAATCGACGGCAGGAAGTATTACACGAAGTGGTCGAATAAGACATGGAAGACTGTGAAATAAAACAACCCATAGGGCGGCTCAGACGAGCCGACTTTTGCTTGTAGGGCTTATGAGCCCTGTCGAGAAGTAAACGGTAAAGGGTAAACCATCCGCACATAGGTATGAAGCGTAAGCGTCAAACCATCCGCACCCCAAATACCCCTACGGGGTATTCAAATGTATATTTTGTGCCGCCGCCCTGCCGCCGACTTGACCATTTTGCACCACTGAGACATCGTCAATCCCTTCCTAAAAGGTCAAAAACTAACTCATACTTTGGTATGATGGCAAAACTTTCAAGAATATGGTATAATAATTATAACTGTAATTTACTTGCTTAACGAACCGCTGCGGCGGCTTCGATGATTCATAGATACAAGTAAGAAGGGAGAAAACGAGTGAGAAAAAACAATTTAATCAGCAAAAGAATTTTTTCAATCGTATTGACAATCGCCGTGGCACTGACCATGATGCCGACGATGGCATGGGCGGATGCGGACGGTATTGCAGTACAAACTGTAAGTGATACACAGACAGAGAGTTCTGTTGCGGAGGTTGCAATTCGAGGCGGCAGTACTAAATATTACGATAACATTCGTGATGCATTCAATGTAGCCGATGTGGAGGGGCAGACCGCAACAGTGAAGCTGCTGCAGGATGTGACGCTTCAAGCGATTGATACAGGGTCATTCATAAGCCGCCCTGGAATTGAACTGAAGAACAATAGTGTAATAACATTGGACCTTAATGGATTTTCCTTAGCACAGCACGAGTTCAATGATGGAGCAGTTACTTTATGCTCAAATAGTGTAATATGGGTTAATAAGGGGAATCTCACTATTGAAGACAGCAGCGAGAAAAAAACTGGTAAAATTCGGCAGCCGAATTTTGCGACAGCAGTCTATAATGATGAGGGTTCTTACTTAAAAATAGAAAGTGGTACGATAGAAACGACCAAAGCAGAAGGAAAAACGAATACAAAACCTTGTGCACTTGTTGCGGTAGGGGCAGAGACTTCTATCCAAGGCGGAACCATTGGCGCTGAGGGCTATAATGGTTTGTGGACACGCACAGGACAAGGTGTCCAGCTTTCCGGTGGTACTTACAGCACCATCGAGATTTTGGGTGGGAGCCCTATGGGAAGCCTTTTAGCAGAAGGTTATACCTTCAAATATGCAGACGACTCCGGCTATCCGGATTTGACCCAATCCTCGATTAATCAGGCTGTAACGGTTGTTCCTGGAAGTCCCGGCGTCAGCTATAAGGACGCCAACGGCAATTCTCAAATAAAGGAAAGCACAGAATTTACTTATCTCACAGGTTCGGATGTGGAAGCCTCTGTCACATTGAACAAAGGTTGGTATGCTGTGAAAGGGAATATTACAATCAATAGAAATGTGACGGTAGAAGATGGTGTGAATCTGATTCTTTGCGACAATGCAAACCTCACGGTGAGCGGACAAATGTTGCTTTCGGGCGGGCTGACCATATACGGACAGGGTGGAGATACCGGTAAAATGACGGTAAGCGTAAGTGGTGGCTCTGCTTTTGCAGCAAGTGGAAACAGTACAGGAAATACGGTTTCAGTTCGTCTTTACGGTGGAAAGCTTACTGCAGCAGGAAGCAGCGCAGCCTTTGACAGCAATGTTTCCCTCGCAAAAGATGTACAGGACGCGATCAAATGCATCATAACCGAAAGCGAAACTGAAACAGTGGCGGAAGTTCACCAAAATGCTTCTGTTACCATTAGCAAATGCACGAAGCATAAATGGAGTTATACTCCAAGTACAGCAAGCGGACAGCATACGAAAACCTGTGCGCTGTGCGGCTATAACCAGAATGGTGAAAACACAGCAGAGAATTGTGTGTATGACAAGTTTACAAGCATGGGCGCGGAAGGACATAAAAAAGCCTGCATCTGCGGCAATACGACCGGAGATGTTATCCCTCACACAAGCACGAAATATACAATCAATGACGACGGTCTTACCCACAGCGGAACTTGCGATGACTGCAAGGTTGTGCTTTCAAACGAAAAACATCAATTCGGTGAAAATGGTCAATGTGCTTGCACGGCAACACTGGAAGCAAGTTATAACAATGAGCATTACACAAATCTGCAGGTGGCAGTTAATGCAGCCGGAAGCAGAGGCGGAACTGTTACAATCGCCAAGAAGGATTCCCTTTTTAGGAACATAAAAATACAAGACGGACAACCAGTGACAATCGACTTAAACGGTCGGCAGTTGGAAACCGCAACAGCAAGAATTGCCGACAAAGGGGTACTTACAATTTATGGCGGCAATGCTACCTTGAGGAACGGAAGGGTGTTCGGCGCTAGAGATACCAATGCCACCAATGCAATTGTGCTTAAGGGCGGAAGTTTGACTTTGTCCTCGGATGTAATCGCTGAAGGCGGTATATACACTATAAATGGAGTGCAGACACTTTTCTCTGCAATCAAAGTGATCGACAGCAATGCAGTCTTAAGCTTAAGCAGTGGCACTGTATTGCTTCACGGGTTGGAAGTGCCAGATGGAAAAGCTTTAGCGGAGTATCTGCCGGAGGGCTGTGCATTCGCAAAGTGTAATATGGATGGTACTTTGACAGATGCTGAAAACCCTGAGATCGTCAATGCATATACCAATACAGACGGTACGGCATGTACACGTTTAATAGAAAACCTGAAAGTTGTTGAGCATACGCACAGCTTCACTGAAAATAACGGACATGCATGTGCGTGCGGGTTCGTCTGCAGCCATGCGGCTCTGGACAGCAGCTATAAATGCACTGTCTGCAGCACGCAAATGACTGTAAAGATTACCAAGGACAGCCAAGATACCTATGCAGCATCCCTTGCAGCGGCAATCAGCGCAGCAGAGAGCGGCAGCACGCTGACATTGCTTGCTGACAACATACCGGCAAGCAGTGCAATCACCGGCGGTAAGTCGCTGACACTTGATTTCAACGGAAAATCCCTTAAGGCAGACAACGGCGTGGTTGAGGTGGGCGCATCCGATACTACTGCGGAAGGCAGCACCGGAAATTCCTTGACTATCACGGGCACAAGCAAAGACACCGACAAAGGCAACTCGATTACGGTATACGGCCAAAATCAGTTCTATACAGATAACTGGAGCGGCACACTAAATGTGTTTACTGCAAATCCGAATGTTACAGGCTCCATTAACAGCGGAACCTTCAGAACATTCAAAGGTAATGGCGTAAAATGGTCAACTCTGATAGCTGCTGATCATGCGTTCTATAATTTAGCCGAAACAGGTTTTGCATATTATTATTATAATACGATTAGCAGCAATATAGGCAATACCAAGGTAATGGCTTGCACGCATCCGTCGGTAGAAGGGGGCTATTGCGTACGCTGTCATGCCGGCCCTTATGCTGCCGAAGTGAGTGATAAATACTACAAAACTCTTGACGACGCAATTGAAGCAGCTGAAGCCGGCAATACTGTAAAGCTTCTGGCAAATGTGAGCAGCAGTAGTAGCAGTAGTGAGTACACGATTAGCGGTGACTTTATACTTGATTTGAATAAATGGAATATTTATCGTAATTTAAAAATCACATCCAGCACCCTGAAGCTGATTAACTCTGCAGGTGCAGGCGGAGCGATTAATAGCCTAACAATCAACGGCGATGCAACACTTGCTGACCTTTTGCCGGAGGGCTGGACTTTAAAGATAAATGATACTTGGGCAACTGAAGAGCAGCTTGCAGGGAAAACGGCTGCAAGAGTTAATGTTGTGCAGGCGCCAATCACAAGCCTTGCAATAGAAGGCCAAGAGGAAGTTGAATACGGACACTCGAATATTACTCTGACTGCGAAATACACTCCACAGAGCAGCAGCGGCATCACTTTTGCGTGGTATAAGGTGACAGGCGAAACGACAGAGGCAATTGCAGGTGCTGACGGGAGCAGTTACACACTTCCGGCGAACCTTGACGCAGGTACATACACTTACCGTCTCACACTCACATCAGACAGCTACAGCAAGAGCTGTGACTTCACATTGACAGTCAAACTGGCGGCGCTTTCGAAAGCGGATGTAATAATCCTCGAGGAACCGACATACAACGGCACAGCGCAGCTGCCGGAAATTGAGGTGAAGATGGGTGAAACGAAGCTGGTCGAAGGAAAAGATTACACCGTTTCCGAGGGTTCGAAAGCGACACTTGCTTCCACAGCGGATACCCCGTACACTTTGCTTATTAATGGAATAGGAAATTATACCGGGGCTAAGACTGCCACATGGCAGCTAAAACCGGCAACGCTTACCTATACTGTTACAGCTTCGCCGAAAACATACAACGGAACGAACAATGCAGATGTGAAAGTGACCTTCAACTATGAAAAAAACTGGATACATTTGAATGATGGCGACTATACCGTAACTGCAAATTATGAAAATGGAGCTGCGGGAGATAATAAGACAATCACCGGAACGGTAGAGCTGAAATACCCGCAAATAGCAATCGAAACTACGCGAAACTACATCCTCGCAAATAAAAGTTTCACAACTACCGGCAGCATAAGCAAAAATACGGTAACCAATCCGCAAGCTGTATCGTTGACGATTACAAACGGTGTAGCAAAAACCTATGAGGTGGAACTGCCTGCATTGCCTGCACTTGGTGAAGGCTGTGAATATGGCAATACGAAGTATAGTGCTGTTGTTAATTTTGGCAATAATACAGGTTACTATGAATCCGGGATGGAGGTTGAAAACGGCATTCTGACCCTGCCGATCAAAGCAAACGCAACAGATTTTACCGGCGAAATCGGCACAGTGACCGTAACGGTTGAAACAGCTAACTATGAGGACATTAGCTTGACGGTCAATGTCAGCGCGACGAATAGAATCACTCCTCAGCTGGACGGAGAACTCACGCTGAGCACGAAAGAAATCATTTACGGCGATAAACTCAGCACCATCGAAATTTCCGGAAAGATGAAAGACGGAGAGACTCCGGTGGAAGGAACTTTTGCTTGGCAGAACCCGAACAATGCACCGGATGCAAACAACGCATACACTGCAAACTGGATTTTTACGCCGAAGGATTCGGAAAAATATAAAGAGGTTACGGGAGCAGCGACTATCGTTGTTAAGCAGACAAAACCGACCGGCGAACCGAAGTACGAGAAAATTTCTGTAGGCGGCAAGACCCTTGCCGATGCGAAGCTGACAACAGAGGGAGGCAGCTTCTCTGTACCGGGAACGCTTAAATGGACACTTGCTGACACCGAGGAAGTGAAGCAGGGCGTGGCTTACGAATGGAGTTTTACTCCGGAAAGTGCAAACTATGAAACACTCACTGGCACAATCATCCTTTGGGCGAAATCTTCAGGTGGCGGAGCAGGCGGATTTGTTCCGGTAATCCCGGTTGTTGAAAATCCGACAATTGCACCGGCTGACGGCGGAAAAACAACGCTCAGCCCGGACGGCACAACTCTTACGATCACACCGGACGAAGGTAAAGAGGTAGAAAAAGTTCTCCTCAACGGCAAGGATCTGGGTGCAGTTACGGAAATCAAGGGCCTCAAGACAGGCGACAAGGTGGAAATTACTTTCAAAGACAAAACCTCAGACCCGTTAGGCACTTTGACCCCGGCACAGTCCAAACTTGCAAAAGGCGTCCGGAACACGACCATCGTTCTGAAGTCTAAACTGACAAAGAGTGGCAAAATCCGTCTGACATGGACGAAGTCCAAGGACTACAAGCTTGACTATCTGGAAGTCTATCGTTCAACCAAGAAGAACAGCGGCTACGGCAAGAAGCCTTTCTTCACAACAAAGGACGGCAGCACGGTGAAGTACCTGAACACGAAGAACTTGAAGAAAGGCAAGACCTACTACTACAAGCTCCGCGGCGTTCGCATCATCGACGGCAAGAAATACTACACGCAGTGGTCAAACAAAGCCTGGAGAACTGTGAAATAGCGAGTTTGATTACCCGCGAACCTCACGGATGTTCATAAGACACAAACCCACGGGGGCGGCTCAGACGAGCCGCCCCTTGTGTCGATTATGCCTGCGCTCTTTTTTGATGTCTGCGATAAAGCAGCAGAGCCAATGTTAGTGCAACGGTTTCGGAAACCGCAGCGGAAATCCACACTCCGGTTTCGCCAAGCAGGAAGGCAAGGAGCAGAAGGGCGCATACGGCAAATAGCATACCGCGACCCAGGGAGATGCTCATCGCCTGCTTTGGCAGTTCCAGCGATGTGAAATATCCCATCATCGGAATTACGATACCAAGCGGTAGAAATGCCGGGGCATAGAGACGGAACGCCGTCATGCCGCGCTCGAAAAGCTCCGGATTTGCAATGCGGTCGATGTAAATGTTAACAATCGGCGACGGAAACAAAATGCCAATCGCAAAAGCGACTGCTGCGCATACGGCAGCATAACACAGTGCCAGACGGAAGATATAGCGGCAGGTATCCGTTTTCCCTTGACCGTGATAATAACTGATAAGCGGCTGTGAACCCTGATTAATTCCCATCATCGTCATCAGAACGAGCTGCGAAAAATAGGAAATAACGGTATAAATGACAACGCCGTCGTTACCTGAAACGGTGAGCAGGGTTCGATTAAAGACGAAGATGCAAAGTCCAATTGAAAGTTCCGTCATGCAGTCCGCAGCGCCTAACTTTACGAAGGAAGCAATCGCGCGCAGCTGCGGCCGGATGCGAACGAAGGAAAAACCTGCTTTACCAAACAGAAAGTGGCGCAGATAAATGCTGAAAGTCAGCGCCTGCGAAAGACCGGTCGCAACCGCCGCACCTTCGATTCCCCAATCGAAGACCAGGACGAAGAGAGCATCGAGCAAAATATTGGTCAGTGCGCCTGCGACACCGGTTTTGATTGCTAACTTTGGAAAACCGTCCGCTTTTACTAAAACCTCTAAATAATAGGAAGTCATATAAAAAGGAAGAAAGAGCACGATGACACCCAGATAGCCTTTTACATACGGGAGCGTCTGCGCATCCGCGCCTAAAAGCCGTGCAATCGGAGAAAGCAGGAGCATGATAAGAATCGTAGCGAACACAGCGACGATACAAACCGTCATTGCGCCCATTGTAAATATACGATTGGACTCCTTTGTTTCGCTGCGGCCTTTACAGATTGAAGCACGGGTGCTCGCCCCGACCGCAAACAGGATGCCGACCGCAAAAGCTCCGTTAATCAACGGCATGCAGAGATTGACCGCTGCTAAAGCCTGCTCACCGACTCCTCTGGCAACGAAGATGCCGTCTACCATCGTGTAAATTGTATACACCCACATCGCTGCCACGGAGGGGAGGACGTATTGAATAAAATTGCTTCTGATTGATTGTTTGTTTTGTAATGTCATAAAAATCACTCCTTATCTTGTGATTATCATAAAGTATACGGTAACCGTATAGTCAAGAACTTTTTTTAAAAAATAAAATGCGGAGAGTCCCATCTGCATTTTCCAAACTCTCTTCACCAAAAATACACAAAAAAATTTTTCAAAAACATTGACTAAAATCAAAAAACGGGGTATATTAATAACATGAAGTTAGCACTCCGGCAGAGTGAGTGCTAACAAGTAAATCCCACAGATAAAATTCCAAGGCAAAAGAACTTTGGAATGAACCGGGAAAGAAAGGAGGTCTCCGAAGATGGAATTAAGTGAACGAAAGCTGAAGGTTTTGCAGGCAATTATTTCAGATTATGTGAGAACGGCTGAGCCGGTCGGCTCCAGAACGCTTTCGAAGAAACCGGAGCTTGATTACAGTCCGGCCACCATACGAAACGAAATGGCAGACCTCGAAGAGATGGGTTACCTGACACACCCGCACACATCGGCGGGCAGAGTTCCTTCAGATAAAGCCTACAGATTATATGTAAACGCTTTGATGGAGAAAAAAGAACTCACCCGAGAGGAGAAGAACATTATCGCAGACAGGCTGCGCGGCAGGGTGAACGATTTTGAGAAGACGATAGAGCATGCTGCGAGTGTGCTTTCGGAGATAACGAATCTGACATCTTTTGCGCTGACACCCAGTAAGGATGAAGATGTTCTGAAATATATCAACCTGCTTCCGGTGGATGAACATACTGTGGTTTTGATGATCGTCAGTGAGAGTGGCAAGGTTTCTAATAAGGCGGTGCATATGAGCGTGCCTTACACGGAAGACAACCTGCAGCTTCTCTCCAAGACGATGACATACAATTATAAAGGAAAGACCATCAGTCAGGCGCTCACGAACAACATCATCGCGAATGTCGAAACGGACATCGTGGCGATGAGCGGGCTTGCGGAAGATGTAATGCCGAACTTCCTGAAAACTTTGGAGGATATGCTGAATGTCAACCTGTACATGGAAGGACTTACGAACATTTTCGATATTCCGGAGTACAATGACCTTTCGAAGGCGAAGAGTTTCATCGAAATGCTCAGCCAGAAGGAGGAGCTTACCAAGAAGCTGATCGAAAGAGACGACGGCATCATGGTAACAATCGGAGAAGAAAATTCCGACGACATCATGCAGGACTGTTCCTTGATAACCGCAAGCTATCATGTGGACGGCAAGCTGGTCGGCAAAATCGGAGTCATCGGACCGACGCGAATGAAGTACGGCGAGGTAACATCGATCATCGAATATTTGACAGACAACTTAAACGATACATTTAAACTGGAAAGCGGAGGTAATGAGGATGACGAGTGAAGAAAAGAAATGCGCACAGGGTGAGACTGACAGAGACTTGCCCGAAACCGAAGAAGATTTAAAGCCGGAGCAGGAATGCGAGGAGTCCGGGGAGGCTGAGAAAGCCGAGGAGGGTGAAGCAGCCGGAGCGGAGGCGCAAACCGCAAAGGATCCCGAAGAAGAGGCTTTGAACACGAAGTACATGCGTTTGATGGCGGACTTCCAGAACTTCAAGCGCAGAACCGAAAAAGAAAAAAGTGACATTTATGCGTTCGCAAACGAGAAAATCGTCAAAGAACTGCTTGATGTAATAGATAATTTTGAGAGGGCTCTTGCAGCCGGAAACGACGGCGACAAGTTCCTCGAAGGGATGGAGATGATTCTGAAACAGCTTCTCAGTGTACTTGAAAGAGCAGGCGTCTCTGAAATTAAATGTTTGGGCGAAGATTTTGACCCGAACTTCCACAACGCTGTGATGACCGAGGACAGCACCGAATATGAAAGCGGCAAAGTTACCGAGGTCTTGCAGAAGGGGTATATTTTAAACAGCAGAGTAGTTAGACCGGCAATGGTCAAAGTAGCAAATTAGTGCTTGTTAATTTTCCGTTCTGCAGTGTTGCCAGCCGCGAATCCGATGCTCATGTACGCTTTGTACATTCCGCTTCGTTCCGCGCCCGGCGCCTTGCATAACGAAAAATTTCCGGCGCACCGAAAATGAAATTTAAACTTGAAAATCAAGGAGGAAAATAAAATGGCAAAGGTAATTGGTATCGATTTAGGAACAACAAACAGCTGCGTAGCAGTATTAGAAGGCGGCGAACCTACGGTTATCGCCAATGCAGAAGGTATGAGAACGACTCCATCCGTAGTCGGTTTTAAGAAAGACGGAGAAAGACTGGTAGGAGAAACTGCAAAGAGACAGGCAGTTACAAATCCGGACAGAACCATTTCATCCATCAAGAGACATATGGGTGAAAACTACAAGGTAACAATTGACGGTAAGGATTACACACCGCAGGATATTTCCGCGATGATTCTTACAAAGTTAAAGAATGATGCAGAGGCTTATCTGGGAGAAAAAGTAACAGAAGCGGTTATCACAGTTCCTGCTTACTTCTCAGATGCACAGAAACAGGCAACCAAGGATGCCGGCAGAATCGCAGGTCTTGATGTAAAGAGAATCATCAACGAGCCTACGGCAGCATCCCTTGCATACGGTCTTGATAAAGAAGAAGGCTCCCACAAGATTCTGGTATACGACCTCGGCGGCGGTACATTCGATGTATCCATCCTCGAACTCGGCGACGGCGTATTCGAAGTTCTTGCAACAAACGGTGATACACATCTCGGCGGCGATGACTTCGACGAAGTTCTTATGAACTACCTTGCAGACAAGTTCGCAAAGGAACACGGCGTAGACCTCAGAGCTGACAAGATGGCACTCCAGAGATTAAAAGAAGCAGCAGAAAAGGCAAAGAAAGAACTTTCCGGCTCTCAGACTGCAAACATCAACCTTCCGTTCATCACGGTAACGGCTGACGGTCCGCTTCACATGAACGAAGACATCACAAGAGCAAAATTCGATCAGCTCACAGAGCACCTTGTACAGAGAACCATTGAACCTATGAACAAGGCAATGAAAGATGCAGGCGTTACAAACGCAGACATTGCAAAGGTTATCTTGGTCGGCGGTTCCACAAGAATCCCGGCAGTTCAGGAAGCGGTTAAGAAAGTAACCGGCAAAGAACCGTTCAAGGGCATCAACCCGGATGAATGCGTAGCAATCGGTGCTGCAATTCAGGCAGGCGTTCTTACAGGCGAAGTTCACGACGTACTTCTTCTTGATGTTACACCGCTTTCACTTTCCATCGAAACACTGGGCGGCGTTGCAACGAAGTTAATCGAAAGAAATACAACAATTCCTACAAAGAAGAGCCAGATCTTCTCAACTGCTGCTGATAACCAGACAGCTGTTGACATTCATGTAATGCAGGGTGAAAGAGAAATGGCAGCAGGCAACACCACATTAGGCAGATTCCAGCTGACAGGCATCGCACCGGCTCCTCGTGGAATTCCGCAGATTGAAGTTACATTCGATATCGACGCAAACGGTATTGTAAATGTAAGCGCTAAGGATATGGGAACAGGCAAGGAACAGAGAATTACAATCACTTCCTCCACAAACCTTTCCGAAGACGAAATCAACAAGAAGGTAAAAGAAGCGGAACAATACGCGGAAGAAGACAAGAAGAGAAAAGAAGAAGTTGAAATCAGAAACAGAGCAGAGTCCTTAATCTACGAGACAGAAAAATCTCTGAAGGAACTCGAAGGAAAGATTTCCGAAGATGAAAAGACTCAGATTACCGACGCAAAAGACCAGCTTCAGGCTGTTCTGAACAACGGTACGGTTGACCAGATTAAGGAAAAGACAGAAGCTTTAACTGAAAAATTCCACATCATCTCAACAAAGCTCTATGAACAGGCACAGGCGGCTCAGGCAGCAGGTGCAGCGGGAATGGGCGGCGCAGGTGCTGAAACAGCAGGAGCCGCAGACGCAGGCAGCCAGGCAGGCCCTGCAGATGACAATGTAGTTGACGCAGATTACACGGTAGTTGATGACGACAATAAATAATATGAAAAATATGTAAACCCGGGTGCCGGAGCGAAACTGCTCCGGCGTTTCGGGTGTAACGGAGAGGTTTATTATGGCAGAAAAACGCGATTATTACGAAGTGCTTGGCTTACAAAAGGGAGCAAGCGAGGATGAAATCAAGAAAGCTTTCCGAAAGATGGCGATGAAGTATCATCCCGACAAGAACCCCGGAAACAAGGAAGCGGAAGAAAAATTTAAGGAAGTCAACGAAGCATACAGCGTTCTGTCTGACCCCGATAAAAAGAGCAAATATGACAGATTCGGCCATGCCGGCGTAGACCCGAACGGCATGGGAGGCGCAGGCTTTGGCGGTTTCGGCGGAGCGGGCGGCTTCGGTGGCTTTGAAGATATATTCGATATGTTCGGCAGTGCGTTCGGCGGCGGCTTCGGCGGCGGACAGCAGAGAAGAAGCAATCAGCCGAGAAAGGGCAAAGATCTTCAGAAGGCGATTACAATCACTTTTGAAGAAGCAGCATTCGGCACGAGCAAAAAAATCGAACTGAGCAAATATGTACAGTGCCCGACCTGTAAAGGTGAAGGTGCAAAACCGGGAACAACGAAGAAAACTTGTCCGAAATGCGGCGGCAGCGGTCAGATCAGTCAGGCGCAGAGAACGCCGTTTGGACAGTTCCAGACGGTTACAACCTGCGACCAGTGCGGCGGCAGCGGCAAGATCATTGAAGAGCCTTGTCCGGACTGCAAGGGACAGGGAAAGGTCAAGAAGAATGTTACGATTTCCGTTGACATTCCGGCAGGCGTTGACAATGAGAGCGTAATTCCTATCAGAGGACAGGGCGAGCCGGGAATCAACGGCGGACCTGCGGGTGACCTGTATATCGTGCTGAATGTAAAACCGCACAAGGTTTTCAAGCGCAGGGGTGCTGACCTTTATCTGGAAATGCCGATCAGTTTCGATCAGGCAGCTCTCGGCGCGGAGATTATCGTACCGACGCTGGACGGCAAGGTTTCCTACAAGGTTCCTGCGGGAACGCAGCCGGGAACCACATTCCGTCTAAAGGACAAGGGCGTAAAATACCTGAAGCGCGAGACAAAAGGCGACCTTTATGTAAAGGTAAATATTGAAGTGCCGACTAAACTCAATCACAAGCAGAAAAAGGCGATTGAGGATATGGCGAAGGAACTGACGGATGACTGCTATCAGAAGAAGAGCAGCTTCAAGGAAAAGTTCAAAGAAATTTTCAGTTAGGAGTCGGATTTTGTCGAAAAAAAGTGGTTGATAAAATATGAGAAAAGCTTGACATAATCGGAAGAATTCCGTATCATAATAGTAAGGACAGACAACGGCGTGTGCCTGTCAAAGCGATGAAGCATATCAGCGTACCGGCGAGCCTTGTTATGCGGAGCTTTCAGTAGGGGTTGTGTAATAACCCCAAGCCGGAGTAGGGTAAAACCGAAAGAAAATGCTCAAAACCGCCTTGATTTTCAAGGCGGTTTTTCTAACCAAAAGGATATTTTATGGATAAAATTTACCAATGTGCAGCTGCATTTGAAAAATTGCTGAATTTCCAATATCATATAGTTATTGGAAGAAAAGGAAAGACAGAAGAACTTTATATCGAATTTTTAGATAAAGACTTTCACCATCTTATGGGTCTTGGAAAGCTGAAAGATTTGCGAATTGCCAGACAAAATAGGTCTCAAGTTTTTAATGCTATTTTGACTGGAACTCTTTCGGACCATGACATCAGTAAAAGCCGTTATGCTTCGCAAATAGAAAACCGCTTTGAGCCGCTGACATCTATAGAACAGCTGATGGATAACAATGAACTGATTTTTCGATATAATGCAAATAAAAACATTTTTTCTTCGATACAGGCAGATTTCCTGTTGTCAACACCGCATGAAGACAATGAAATTTACATATTTATTGCACAGAAAGAAGAATCAGGACGATATTACTGCAAATCTTTTTTTCCGAAAGAAGACAGAGACTATACACGAAATCAACCGAAATATACGTTATTATTTAAAGAGAAAAAAATTATCAGCACAGGGAAAAAAATAGTGCAGTATAACCGCCTTTATAGAAATTAGCTGAAAATTAATATAAAGATAAAAGGAGTAATGCATGTTAACAGTCAACAATGTAAGTATGAATTTCAGCGGGCAGCCGCTGTTTAAAGATGTGGATCTTAAGTTTACGCCGGGCAACTGCTACGGCATTATCGGCGCGAACGGAGCCGGAAAATCAACCTTTCTGCGGATTCTTTCCGGAGACTTGGAGCCGACAACCGGCGATGTTTCGCTGAAACCGGGCGTTCGAATGTCGGTGCTCAAGCAGGACCACTTTGAATTTGACGAGTACACGGTACTGGATACCGTGATTATGGGAAATCGCAGACTCTACGATGTGATGAAAGAAAAAGACGCCATTTACATGAAAGAGGATTTCGGCGACGAGGACGGTATGCGTGCGGCGGAACTGGAGGCGGAATTTGCGGAAATGAACGGCTGGGAAGCCGAATCCGATGTCAGCCGCCTGATACAGGGGCTGGGACTCTCTGCGGATATTCTGTATACGCAGATGGCATCCCTGACTGCGAAGGAAAAGGTAAAGGTGCTTCTGGCACAGGCTTTGTTTGGAAATCCGGGAATTATCCTGCTAGATGAGCCGACAAACCATCTCGATGTCAAGGCAATTGCTTGGCTGGAAGACTTTTTGATGGAGTACGAAGGCACGGTCATCGTTGTATCGCATGACCGACATTTCCTGAACACGGTCTGCACGAACATCGTCGATGTCGACTACGGCAAAATCAAGATGTATGTCGGCAACTACGAATTCTGGTACGAATCCAGCCAGATGGTTCAGAAGATGATAAAGGACCAGAACAAAAAGAACGAAGAAAAAATCAAAGAACTGCAGGCATTTATTCAGCGATTCTCTGCGAATAAATCTAAGTCCAAGCAGGCAACTTCCAGAAGAAAGCTGCTCGATAAGCTGAGCGTGGAGGAAATGCCGGCGTCTTCGAGACGCTATCCGTTCGTGGGCTTTAAGATGGATCGCGAGCCGGGCAAGGAAATTCTGCAGGTTGAGGGAATTTCCAAGACGATTGACGGAGTTAAGATTTTAGATAATATTTCTTTCCGCGTCAATAACGGCGATAAAATCGCTTTTGTCGGAGAAAATGAAATCGCGAACACGACGCTGTTTAAAATTCTCATGGGCGAGATGGAGCCTGACGAGGGCAGCTTCAAGTGGGGCGTGACGATTGCAACTTCCTACTTCCCACTCGACAATTCCGAATTTTTCAACGGATGCGATTTGAACCTCGTGGAGTGGCTTTCGCAGTATTCGACTGAAACGAGCGAAACTTTCCTGAGAGGCTTTCTCGGGAAAATGCTTTTCTCCGGGGATGAGGTTTACAAGCCGGTCAAGGTGCTTTCCGGAGGCGAAAAAGTGCGCTGCATGCTTTCCCGCATGATGCTGTTCGGCTCGAATATGTTGGTGCTCGACCAGCCGACGAACCACTTGGACCTTGAGTCCATTACGGCAGTCAACGAGGGACTGATTGCTTTCAAGGGCGGCATTCTTTTCGCTTCGCACGACCATGAATTCATTCAGACCATCGCCGACCGGATTATCGAAATTCATCCGGACGGAACAATTACGGATAAGGTGTGTACCTATGATGAATACATTGGCGAGTAATTTTTTTGTGGCAGCACGAGCCGTGCTGCCCATTTTCATAATCATGGGAATCGGCATGCTGGTACGGCATGCGGGGATTGTGAACGAAGCAGAAGTTAAAAAGATAAACAAACTCAATTTTGTTGTGTTTTTTCCGCTGCTGATGTTTACGAACCTCTACGGTAAGGACATAAGCGATGCGGTGGACATTCGGCTGATGGCTTTCGGCGTCGTCGGTGTTTTGGCGGTTTATGCGCTTACGGTCTGTTTCGTTGTACATATTACGAAGGAGCGAAAGACCCAGGGAGCGATGATACAGGCAATTTACCGGAGCAATTTTGTAATCATGGGCATTCCGATTGTTACAAATATATTCGGGGATGAAAACCTTGCAATGACGGCGGTGATGGTGACGGTCATCGTGCCGCTTTACAATGTGCTTGCCGTTATAACGTTGGAAGTTTTTCGTGGCGGGAAACCGGAATTATTGCATATCTTGAAGCAGCTTGCAAAAAATCCGCTGATTCTGGGAGCACTTGCGGGAATCGTTGCCGTGCTGACAGGTCTGAAATTGCCGGGCGTTCTCGAAAATGTGGCTTCCTCTATGGCAGGTGTGGCAACTCCGCTTGCACTGCTCACGCTTGGTGCATTTTTTGATCTTCGCAGTGCGATGAAACGCGAGAGGGACATCTTTATCTGTGTAGCCGGCAGGCTTATCGCTGTACCGGCAATCGGACTGACCGCGGGGATTCTCCTGGGATTCAGAGGCATTGCGCTCGTAACGCTGATTGCGATTTTTGCATCGCCGACGGCAGTTTCATCGTTTCCGATGGCGCAGGAGATGGACAGCGATTACGAACTTACGGGCGATGCGGTCGTTTTCTCATCGGGAGCAGCGTGCTTCACAATGTTTCTATGGATTTTTGCATTAAAAAGCATGGGAATGTTCTAAAAATAATGCATAAATGAAAGAATGACATTAGATGAACTGATAGAGGCTGCTAAGAATATGGGCATCTGGAGAAATTGCAGCACAATTTCCAAATAAACGAAAAAAATCCATTTTGCCTCTTGACTATACGGCTACCGTATACTTTATAATTGTCTTAGAAGAAAGAGGTGAATAAAATGAAACTCCCGTTTAGAACGAAACTGTGTTACGGAATCGGAGGAACCTGCGATAACGCGTTATATATGCTGGCGGGCACTTATCTGCTGCTCTACCTGACGACGGTAGCGGGATTAAGTCCGGCGGTGGCAGGCGCAATCTGTGGAGCCGGTTCCATCTGGGAAGCACTCTGCGCGCCGATTGTCGGATTCGAGTCTGACCATGCAATCACGCGCTACGGAAAGCGTAAACCGTTCCTGCTCGGAGCGACGATACCGGTTGTGGTGATTACGACGCTTTTATTTACGAGTTTTGACGCACCGCCTGCGGTGAAGGTGGTATATTATCTGGTTATGGTTTTGGCATACTGGACCTGCTTTTCCTCGTTCTTCGTGCCATATATGGCATGGGGGTCGGAACTGACGGATGACTACAACGAGCGGACGGTTCTGCGTTCGTTTTCCTATATCTTTAACCAGCTCGGCATGTGTGTCGGCATGGTACTGCCGCCTGTACTGGTGGATCTATGTGCGCAAAAGGGCAAAAGCCTTTCCTTCTCATGGACGCTGGTCGGCCTTGTCGTTGGAATCTGTGGGGCAGCCGCGCTTTTCATCTGCGCGTGGTCCATCAAAAATGACGATAAAAAGGATTTCGTGAAGCCGGAGAAAAAACGCGAAAACCTGTTTGCGGCTTATGGAACGATGTTCCGCGAATATCTGCAGCTTTTGAAAATGAAGCCGGTACAGATTATCATCGGCTCCAGCCTTGCGTATCTGATTGCAAACATCACATTCTCATCCGACCGAGTATTCTTTATGACTTTCAACATGGGGATGAGTGAGTCGCAGATTTCCGCGGTGCTGCTTCTGATTACGGCCGCGGGCGTTGCAACCGTGCCGTTTATAGCGAAAATCGGAACGAAGGTTGATAAAAAAGACCTGTTTAAAACCGTTATGGCAGTTTGCGGAATTCTGATGATTGCGGCAAGAGTCATCGGGATTGAGTCATGGGGCATGATGATTTTCGTCTGTATGCTTTATGCAGCGGCAAATGCGACCTACTGGCAGCTCATGCCGTCTATGATTTATGATGTATGCGAAGTGGAGGAACTACTGTCCGGCATCAAGCACTCCGGAGCGGTCATTTCGCTGCAGGCTTTGTCGGAATCCATCTCGATTGCGGTCGGACTGCAGATGCTCGGCATCGTGCTGCAGCTTGCGGGATTTAACAATGAAAGCGCGGTGCAGACATCGCTTGCCCTTGAATGGGTACAGAATGCTTTCGCCGTAATTCCGGGCGCTGCCATGATTTTAGTCGCTTTCATTATTCGCAAATCCAATCTGACGAAGGAGGTTTTCAATCGCGTCAAGGAAGCACTGGCGAGAAGATATGCCGGAGAAGAGGTGGATATTACCGAGTTTGAAGAGATTTTTGAGTAACAGGTCTTCGATAAAGAAAAAACAACATAATAAGTAATAGATAAATAAAGAAAAATCCCCGATGCGCTGCGGCTTCGATTGAGGAAGACGGGCATATCGGGGGATTTATTTTCCATTTTAGTTTTAGTTTTTCAGGCTCTGCATCGGGGCCGGGATTCTGCCGCCGCGGTGAATCATTTTCGCAGAGGACTGCGTGTGGAGCTTCATAACCGGACCGTTTCCGAGCAGTCCGCCGAAGTCGAGTTCCTGACCTTCTTCCAGTCCAATCGCGGGAATCACGCGGACAGCGGTCGTCTTGGAGTTCACCATGCCGATTGCTGCTTCGTCCGCGATGATTGCAGAAATGGTTTCCGCCGGAGTTTCGCCCGGAATGACAATCATATCAAGACCAACCGAGCATACAGCGGTCATCGCTTCGAGCTTCTCGATACCCAGGCATCCGGTTCTTGCAGCGTTTATCATGCCTGCATCCTCGGTAACCGGAATGAAAGCGCCGGATAATCCGCCGACGGAAGAAGAAGCCATCACGCCGCCTTTTTTCACTGCGTCGTTGAGCATTGCCAGAGCAGCGGTCGTGCCGTGCGTTCCGCACTGCTCGAGACCGATTTCTTCGAGAATGTATGCAACCGAATCACCGACCGCAGGGGTTGGAGCCAGAGATAAATCGATGATGCCGAAAGGAACGCCGAGCATGTGTGAGGCTTCCGTTCCGACAAGCTGTCCCATGCGGGTAATCTTAAATGCGGTCTTTTTAATCAGTTCCGCCACTTCATGCAGAGGTGCATCGTCCGGAAGCTTCGCTAGAGCCGCACGCACAACGCCCGGTCCGGAAACGCCGACATTGAGCACGACATCCGGTTCGCCGACGCCATGGAAAGCACCTGCCATGAAAGGATTGTCCTCCGGCGCGTTGCAGAATACGACGAGCTTCGCTGCGCCGATGCACTGGTTGTCCTTCGTCAGTTCCGATGCTTTTCTGACAACTTCGCCCATCATTGCAACCGCGTCCATATTGATTCCGGCTTTCGTAGAGCCGATGTTGACCGACGAACATACGAATTCCGTTTCGGCAAGTGCGCGCGGAATTGCTTCGATCAGTTCGCGGTCGCCTGCGCTGAAGCCTTTCTGTACGAGCGCACTGAAGCCGCCGATAAAGTTTACGCCGACCGCTTTGGCAGCGCGATCCAGCGTTTTCGCATATTTCACCGGGTCGCCGCCGCTGACTGCAACGAGCATGGAAATCGGCGTTACGCTGATTCTCTTATTTACAATCGGAATTCCGTATTTCTTTTCGATGAACTCACCTGTTGCAACCAAATCTTTCGCGTGCGAGTAAATTTTGTTGTAAATCTTCTCGCAGGAGCGGTCGATGTCACTGTCGGCACAGTCCAAAAGTGAAATTCCCATTGTGATTGTACGAATATCCAGGTTTTCCTCCTGAATCATCGTGATTGTTTCCATAATATCGTTAAAATTTAACATTTAAAAGCCTCCGTTTTCTGTTTTGTTTGTTTTAAGGTATCCTCGGCGGTGCTAAATTCTGTGCATGGAATTGAAAATATCCTCATGCATAACGTGTACTACCATGTCGGGAACGGATTCTTTCAGGCTCTTTTGAAGTGCCTCGATTTCGCAGGTCATTTTGCTGATGTCGATGACCATTACCATGCAAAAATAACCGTCCAGAATCGACTGCGTCACTTCTAAAACATTTGCGTATTTGTCCGCGCAGGCGGTTGACACGCGGGCGAGAATGCCGACCATGTCTTTACCGATTACTGTTACTACTGCTTTCATTTTATATCTCCTTTTTTCAATAAATATTCATTATCCCTCAAAGCCGGATTGACGGCATAGCCAAGCGTAAGCTGCGGATATTTCTCCTCAAAATACCTGCGGTTTGCAGCGCCGTGTCCGAACATATTATTATAGCATTTTTCGTTTGACATGAAAAGCACACAGGAAGAAAAACCCTTGTTTTTTTGCAAAAACTCCACAAGCTGCTTTTCCATTCGCTCTCTGGCAATTCTGCCTTCGACAAGCTGACGGAACGCCGGGTGAAAAGCGGTTTCGTTTGACATAATATCGCTGGATTTCAGCCCCACGCGGATGATGTTGATACCGGCATCGTCGAGAATTTCGTATATCGCCTTTGAACGAAGCACGGCCTCCTCCTCTGAAAGCGGGGTGTAGAGACCTGCGAGCATCCGGTCATGCAGCACCGTGTCACGAAGCACAACCGTAGGATAGATGCGCGCAATGGCAGGTGCGATGCGGACCGTCTGGCGCGCCGAAAAAATGCATTTTTCCATCGTGTCACCGGGAAGCCCAATCATAAGCTGAATGCCGAGCGTAAAGCCATAGTCCTGAATCATCTTCGCACTTTCATAGACGACGGCTGCATTGTGACCGCGTCCGGAAAGGGTTAAGACCTCCTCGTCAAACGACTGCACGCCAAGCTCGATGACATCCGCCCCGTAAGCCTTCAGATTATCCAAAATTTCTTCATTGATATAGTCGGGACGCGTAGAAAGGTGAATTTTATCGATCCTGCCCGCGTCCTTGTATTCCTTTGCAAGCGAAAGAAAGGCGCACTGCTCTTCAAGCGGAATTCCTGTAAAGGAACCGCCGAAAAAGGCAAGCTCAATCGTTTCGAGATGCATTTTTTCCAATGTGCTGAGGTGCTCTTCAATCGTGCGCCTTGCGCCGCTGACCGTAACATCACCGTTCCTTGCGGTAATACGCTTCTGATTGCAGAAAACACAGTCATTCGGGCAGCCGCGATGCGAAATGAACACCGGAATAATCGCGTGCTTTTTCATAGTGGTGAATCCTTGCTTGTAAAAATTACATCTATTATACACGAAAACCCCAAAAGGGGCAAGCGCAGGAGAGAAAGTGCCTTTTTTACTTTTTCCGGTATTTTCTGTGGCATTAAGGGAGCATTTATGTTAAAATAATGTAAAAAGGCAAAAGCAGAAAGGCGGAACCTGCATTTATGAATGGAATCGGAAACGACTGGGACAGCATACTTGCCGCGGAATTTGAAAAGGAATACTACGGGAAGCTGCGGACTTTTTTGACAGAAGAATATGAGACGCAGCGCATCTATCCACCGCAGCCGGATGTTTTCAATGCGCTCCGCTATTCTTCCTATGCGGACACGAAGGTCGTAATTTTAGGGCAGGATCCTTATCATCAGGAAGGGCAGGCGCACGGACTTTGCTTTTCAGTAAATAAAGGCGTGAAAATTCCGCCGTCTTTGGGGAATATCTATAAAGAACTTCAGGCAGACCTCGGCATACAGCCGCCGCAGCACGGTTATCTGGCGTCGTGGGCGCAGCAGGGTGTTTTGCTCCTCAATGCGGTGCTGACGGTCAGAGACAGCCAGCCAAACTCACATAAGGGCAGGGGCTGGGAGATTTTTACCGACGCGGTGATAAAAAAGCTGAACGAGCGGGAAAAACCGATGGTGTTTATCCTGTGGGGCGCGAATGCGAAAGCCAAGGAGGTGCTGCTTACGAATAACCGGCATTTGATTTTAACGGGTTCACATCCAAGTCCGCTTGCGGCACATACGGGCTTTTTCGGCGGGCAGTATTTCAGCCGTGCAAATCGTTTTTTAGATCTGGAAAATCAGGAACCGATTAACTGGGCTTCTGTTTCAGAAATATAAACAAATGTAATTTTTAAGGAGGAAAACATGGTAGGAATTATTATTGGCGTAATCGTTGCGATTCTGGTAATCTTTGTGATTTCATCTTACAACGGTTTTATTAAACTGAAGAACAAATGTGAAGAGGCTTTCTCCACGATGGATGTTTATCTGAAGAAGAGATATGACCTCATCCCGAACCTTGTTGAAACGGTAAAGGGCTATGCGTCGCACGAAAAGGACACTTTAGAAAAGGTAATCGCTGCAAGAAATATGGCGCAGGGCGCGAAAACGGTTGAAGATAAAATCGCGGGTGAAAACATGCTGCAAGGGACTTTGAAAACTCTCTTTGCGGTTGCGGAAAATTATCCGGATTTAAAAGCAAATGGGAATTTCATGGATCTTCAGAATCAGCTGAAGACTATGGAAGGTGAGATTGCAAACTCGAGAAAATATTACAATGCGGTTGTTAAGCAGTTCAATACGAAGTGCGAAATGTTCCCGTCGAACATCATCGCGTCTATGTTCCATTTCGAAAGAAAACCTATGTTTGAAGTGGAAAGCGCAGAGGAGAGACAGAATGTTCAGGTTAAGTTCTGATTTTTGGAATAAATTTGCGAGGAAAACACCGGTATTGGTATTTTCTTTGGCTTTGGTGATAATGAGCACCGCGTCCGCTTTCGCATACACGACGGAGGCATTTGATGTTGATGTTGTGGTTGCGGAAAACAACAGCTACGAGGTGAGCGAAAAGGTCAAAGTCAATTTTGATAAGCAGCAGCACGGAATTTATGTATACATACCGGAGGCAGGTATAGAAGGAATCGACCTTCCGGACTTCAAAATTCCGGACCAGCGTGACCCCGAAATCGATAACGAATGGGTGAAAGACTGGAACTATGAAGTTTACAGCGAAAACGGAAACAAAGTCTTCCAGATCGGAGATGCGGATGAAACCGTTACCGGACGCCAGATTTTTGAATTCGGATATCGCATGACAATCATCGACGACCGTGATACGACGAAGGACTTCATGTACCTGGACCTGCTCCCGACAGGATGGGAAACGGCAATCAAGAGCACCACGATTCATGTGACGATGCCAAAAGCCGTGGATACATCGAAGATTCAGGTTTATGCTGATACCTACGGCTCAAATGAGATGGTTTCGAATGTCAGCTGGGACTGCGACGAGACCGGTCAAAACATTACAATCACAGGCAAAAACCTTGCAAAAGGGCAGGGCATTACGATTTTTGCGGAACTTCCGGAAGGCTACTGGCAGGATCAGCTCAATTACGACAGCGTCCTTACCCTGATTCCGATTATCTGCATCGTGCTTGCGGCTGTGCTCCTTGCACTGTGGATGATCTTCGGCAGAGATAAAGGGATCGTTCCGACGGTTGAATTTTATCCGCCGGCAGGACTTACCCCTGCGGAAGTCGGTCTGATTGCGGACGGAACGCTCGACAAGAGCGACCTGGTATCGCTGATTATCTATTTTGCAGATAAGGGGTATCTCACTATCGAGCAGACCGGCAAGAAAAAATTTGCTTTCCGCAAGGCAAACGATATTGACAGCTCCGAGAAAAAATTTGCAAAGATTTTGTATGACGGAATCTTCGAAAACCGCGATTATGTGGAGATGGATGACCTTGGTGAAGAATTCGGCGAGGCCTACTTGGCGGCTTACACGGCTCTTTCGGCAATGTACCGAAAATCAAAGAATCGTCAGACGACGCTTTCTTCAACCGTTTGCCGTATCATTGCGTTGGTGATTTCCGTGGCTATGCCGGCTGTTATCGGGACTTTTGCGGGACTCTACAACGGTGACTTTTATTCGCTGATCGTCGGAGGCGCACTCGGAACCCCTGTGATACTCGTAACGCTTATCATGATTCTTTCGACAAAAGACAAAGAGTATGTGTACAGCAAAGCAAAGAAAATAAGACGCTTTATCATCTTCGGGGTAATCAACCTTGCGATGGTGCTCGTTTGTGCATTCATGATTTATCTTGATACAACAAGCATTGCCTGCGCTGTAATTTTTGCGGTATGCATGGCGGCGTGCGAACTTTCGGCATGCATGATGGGCAAGCGTACGGACTACAGCGTTGAGCTCATGGGCAAAATCCTCGGTCTCAGAAACTTCATCGAAACGGCCGAGGCTGACAGAATCAATGCGCTCGTCGAGCAGGACCCAAGCTATTACTACAACATTCTTCCGTATGCGTATGTGCTCGGCGTTACCGACAAATGGGCAAAGAATTTTGAGAAGATCAATATTCAGCCGCCTTCATGGTACTATGGCAATACCGCAGACGGAATGTTCATGGATGCATGGTTCTACTCATCCATGATGCGAAACTGCAGCACTGCAGTTGCCAAGAACATCCAAATCAGCACCGACTCGATTGACTCGGGCGGCGGCGGTTTCAGTTCCGGCGGAGGCGGTTTCAGCGGCGGCGGCTTCGGCGGCGGAGGCGGCGGAGCCTGGTAAAGTCCGCGAGCATCCGGCTAAGACCGGCGGATGCCGGCAGGACATGCGAGCATCCGGCTGCGGCCGACAAAACTCGAAATCGCTTGACGAAAAATGACAAAAATATTGCACGGACGCGGAAAACTCGGATGAATCCGAGAACTCCGCGCCCGTTTTACATTTACACGCTATACCGAAGCAAACTTAATCGGCATAGCAACCTGCGTTATGTATGCATCTTTGTTGGCACCATGCGTAGGAGGACCCTCCATATAGATATTGCGGAAGAAGCCCTGCGGTGTCAGGTCATGGCTCTGCGCGTACTCCGAAAGCTGCTCATGGATTTCCGGGAAGTTTTCATACGGACCGCGGTAATAAATACAAATCGCTGCAACCGACGGGAACTGACGAATATCGTCTCCTGTGCAGGTTGGCGTTACGGGAACGATAAAGGTGCCGCTTTCTTTGGCAGATTCTCTGGCGCAGCCACTATCGCCATTTGCTGCATTTTGACTGCCGTGTGCGGCCAGACAAGCAGACTGAATTGGAATCTGTGTACACATTTTATTGGCACTGTCAACCGGATAATGCTTCAGCGCATCGATATAAGTCTGCCTAAGCTGAACCGTCTTTTCTGCGACATCCGCACTCTTAAAATCTCTGCAAAACGCCGTAAACCCGGGGAGCGTCGCCGAAACGACTTCAAATTTGCTTGTGCTCGCCTGACGAAGTCTGAGCTGGGCGATATAACGATCAAGCTGATCCCTCAGAAGCATCATATGTTCGATTTGGTCGCCTAAATGTCCATTATCTTCGATGTAGCTACGAATTTCCGGGAGTGAAAGCCCGAGATTCTGCAAAGCGCGAATCAGGCGAATGTGAACAACATTGTCTGCCGAGTAGTAGCGAAACCCCTTTCCCTCGTTGCGCACGGTCGGCGTAACCAAACCAAGATCCTCATAATTTATCAAAATTCTTCGCGTCAGTCCGAGCGCATCGGCAACCTCACCGATTTTAAAAAGTTTTGTATCATCTTCTGTATTCGGCAGAATCTTTTGTTTGATGTTCGAATTCTTTTTCATAACAGTCCCTTTCTACACACACATAAGTATACATTGATGTACACGATATAATAATCATACAAAACTCCGTTGAATTTGTCAAGGGGGTGAGACCGAAACTCGAAATGAATACATGCATGGCATGAACTTTCACTATCCCTTCCGAAAGCTCGCTTGCCTATGATTGAGGGCGCTGGAGGGCAGGCACTTGGCACTCAGGGAGCTGGGAGTTTGACGGCCTTCCATGGCCCGAATTGCGAAATGAGCTAGAAAATCCAAAGCCCTATGACCCGAATTGCGGAATTTAGAACAATGCATGCGTTTTTGACTTTATGTTCTAATTCGAATGGGCATTTTTTAGAACATTTTTGCTAAAATTAAGTTTGTGTTCTAAATTTTCGTGCTTGGTGGATAATTATGCGATTTTTCTTATGAAAATATATACATTAATATGTAAAAAATTCAAGATTTCACCATACGAAAAGGAACTTATTCCCATAAGTGGAATCGCATTACGAAAAAAGATACAAAAAAAGAAATATATACATTAAATGACATAAACTGGAGCGGTGCGATTTAGAACACAAACTCTCTTTTTAAGTTTAACATCTAAAATCACCTGCGAAAATTTAGAACATAAAGTGCATTTTTTTCAAAAACATCTAAAAAGCTATTTTCAAGGGACTTTCTTTATGCGCGCTTATTCATTTTGTCGCTTTTTTTGTCGGCCATTGTCGGCAGAACAGCCATACAATCCCCAAAATTCGACTTATTTTTATAAACTTTTCATAAATTACTTGACATGAACATGGATGTACGATGTATGCTGTTTGCATAAGTATTGAGCATATTTATCAAAAGTTGACTTTTGGGCGCGCTATTTGCGCCTTCGTTCCGCAAATATTGAAGTGCCGAGACGCTTGTGATAGACTTGCGAAAAGAAACACATGCAAATAACCAAAACAGCATTAAGGAGGTTATATTCAAATGAAGAAAAAACTATTCACAATAGCGATTGCGCTATGCATGGTCTTTACGATGATACCCGTGGGGGTATTTCAGATTGAGACCGCATGGGCAACTAGCGGAGATACGCCAGCCAGCGTAAAAGTTGGCGGTGTAGAGATGGTGGGTACCGATGTGACTTACTATAAGTTTAGCAGTAGCGAGGTCGGTACGCCCGGGACAGCAACCGACTATAATGCAATGTATGATAAAAAGACCAATACATTGACATTAAATAACTTTAACTATACGGGAACTCAGAATGGCATTTATGCGGATTGCGATTTGAATATTGTTTTGCAGGGTCATAATTCAATAGAAGCGAAGGGCATCAATGACTCTGATTGGAAAAACAGTTATGGTGTTTGGACAGAAGGTGATCTGCGGATACGCGGTGAAAACCAGGACGAGGATAAGTTGTATATAAAGGCATATAATGGAAATGCAATCTTTGCGTTTGAGGATCATAGCTCACCATACAACGAATCAATTACAATTGAAAATGCTAATATCATTGCTGAATCCTATGCAGATGTAGGAATTGTTGCTTCAAATAATGTAAGAATTGAGAACTCGCATATTCAGAGTTATGGAAAAACATACGCAATTCAGGGCGGCTACTTTGATAATGGTGCGGGTGCGCATGGAAGCATTACCATCGCTAAAAGTGATGTGAGAGCGAAGACGATGGGAACAGAAAAGAGTGCTTACAATATTGTACCTACCATCAGCGGAGTATATGAATGGGCAACAACAGAAACAAACCGTACATACACAAAGTCTACTTCCAAAGAATTTGAAAATGCAGGCAACCCTAAATTTGTAGATATTGTATGTTGGCATTCCCATTGCGTCTGCGGAAAAACGCATAATAAAGTTGGCACGCACGAAAACGAAGAGGAATTGGCTTTCAGAAACTGGGAAGTCCCGAATGAATTGCCTAAGACTGCAGGGTATTATTGTCTCATGCGGGATGTATACATTTCAGTACCATGGGAGCCTGCAGATGACACAGTGTTGTGTCTAAACGGACATAGCATTAGTTGTACTCAAGGAACAAAGGAGACACCGATTTCTGCTATTAGTGTAAAATCCGGGGTTGATTTTACTTTGACCGATTGCTCAAAGAATATAGACGGAAACAATATAGGCAAGGTTACCCACTATGGTGATTCTATTGGTCGTGGTGTGGATAATTATGGAACATTTTACCTGTACGGAGGTAATATCGCCGATAATGATAATAGAAGCGATAGTTTCAGCGGTGGCGGTGTGCAGAATCACATTGGCGCAACATTCACAATGTATGGAGGAAGTATCACCGGAAATAAGGATGTAAATGGTGCCGGTGTATATAATTCAGTAACAGAGAGTACAGATAAGAGAACCGTGTTTACGATGTACGGTGGAACCATTTCCGGAAACCAAGCTAGCTACAAGGGCGGCGGTGTGTATAATCAAGGTGATTTTATTATGAACGGCGGCACTATCAGCAATAATCAAGCCATTAAGGAGAACGAGGAAGCATCAACCAGCGGCGGCGGTGTGTACAATGCCTCTAAAGGCACATTCAATTTTAATGGCGGCGCGATTATCGGCAACGAAGCTGATAACAAGGGCGGCGGTGTGTACAATGCCTATAATGCTACATTCACCATGACAGCCGGAACCATCACTAAAAACAAGGTAGTAGCTGCAAGTTCTAGCAAAGGCGATGGTGGCGGTGGAGTTTACAATTTTGGTACTTTCACCATATCGAATACCGCTGAGATTTCCGGCAATAGGGTGACTGATAGAGATTGTTACGGTGGGGGCGTATTTAATTACGGTACCTTCACCATGAACGGCGGTACTATTGGTGGATCAAATACAGACGATGCAAACAGCGCAGGATTTGGAGGTGGCCTCCACCATGGAGCCGGTCAAGCCCAGTTGAACGGAGGAATGATTCAAGGAAATACTGCAACAAGCAATGGCGGTGGTGTATTCTATAGCAAAAACATTACTTTGAGTGGTGTCACCATCACAGGAAATACAGCAAATGGAACCGGTGGTGGAGCTTGGATGGGAGTTTTTGATGACATTGTTATGACAGTCGGCGGTGCCACTACAATTACAGGAAATACGGATAAATATGGAAATGCTAATAATGTGCACCTGAGAGTGGGCAAGTCACTGACAGCAGATAGTTCTCTTTCCGATTCCGCCCGCATTGGTATTGCAACATTAACAGATAATGAGGCAACTTTGGTGCAAGGCTCGACGAACACGAATGTTTTTACAAGTGACATGAGCGGTTATAAGCTGATTAATGATGGAAAAGGTGGTCTGAAGCTGGCGGTGGACTATAACCCTGCGCCTGCAACAGCACCGACGATTTCGTCACAACCGAGTGACCTTACAATTACATACGGCAAAACCGGAAACTTTACAGTTAAGGCGACGGCCGCAACCGATACGGCATATAAGCCTTTACAATATCAGTGGTACAAGAATACAACAAACAGCAATACAGGCGGAACTAAAATTGAAGGAGCAACATCAGCGACTTACAGCGTTCCAACCGATACACCAGTTGGCAACTACTATTATTACTGCGTAGTAACGGCAACCCGTACGGACAATCAAGAATCGGCAACAGCAACAAGCGAAATTGCTAAGCTTACGGTTTCCAAAGCACCTGTTACAGTCACAGTGAACAACCAAAACGCATACATCAATGGAACGCTTCCGGCTAACAGCTATAAGGCAGAGGGCCTGGTAAATGGCGATAAATTTGATGAGACAAATATAAAATATGAGTACAAAAATGCGGAAGGCGAAACGGTGACACCGAATTTGGAACAAGCAGGAACTTACACAATTAAGATTTCGGGGCTTACACTTGCGAATGCAGATAATTATGATGTCACTGATAAGCCGGGCACTTTGACTATCATTCAAAAATCATCCGGCGGCAGCAGCGGCGGTTTCTCTGCGAGAAGCGAAGTTATAACAACCGGAAGCACGGACAGCAAGGTAACAAGCTCGCCGACAGAAGTCAAGAATGAGACGAAGACGGACGCAAACGGAAACAGCGTGACAACTGCAACGGTTACGGTTTCCACAGCTAATCAGAGAGAAATTTTGAGCCAGGCGAAGGCAAACAAATCCGGCGAAATTATCATCAAAATTTCGCAGAACGAAGTCAAGAACGGAGCAAAACTTGAGCTGAACCTCGAGAAATCTTTCATCGAGTCCATCATCAATGACACTGATGCGAAGCTGACGATTCAGACACCGGACGGTGAAAAGACTTTCACGCAGGACGAACTGAAGAAACTTGCTGCAGAAGCGACAGGTAATACGGTAACAATTGACCCGACGAGTGCAGGCACAACCGAACCGACTGACCCGACCGAACCAACCGATCCGGCAGCAGACAAGAACGCAAAAATCGTCAAGGGCGTTGGAAACACGACCATCGTTTTGAAGTCCAAACTGATGAAGAACGGAAAGGTGATTCTGACTTGGACGAAGTCGAAGGGTTATAAGGTTGACCGTTTTGAAATCTATCGTTCCGTAAAAAAGAGCAGCGGCTATGGCAAGGCAGCCTTCTTCACGACGAAGGACGGAAGCTGGTCGAAGTACCTGAACACGAAGAACCTGAAAGCAGGAAAGACCTACTATTATAAGGTTCGTGGCGTTCGCACCATTGACGGACAGAAATACTACACGCAGTGGTCAAACAAAGCTTGGAGAACCATCAAATAATTAGGCAGCAAAGTGTGTAAAAATATGTAAATAAAAAGCAGGAGTGGAACCCTTGATACTCGGGAATCCACTCCTGTTGCCTTTGTACGCCCGGCGGCGCATGGTTTGACACTTATGTTTTTTTCGTAAATCATCTGCCCAATCTATTTTCATAAAATTTTTATCAATCGCTTGACTTGTACACTGATGTGCGATGCATGATATTTACATAATTTATGGACATTTTATCGAAAGTTGACTTTTGGGCGCGCTATTTGCCCCTTCGTTCCGCAGATATTGAAGCACCGAGATGGTTGTGATAAACTTTCGGTAAGAAACGTATGCGAATAACCAAAACAAGGAGGTTATATTCAAAATGAAGAAAAAACTATTCACTATAGCAATTGCGCTGTGCATGGTCTTCACGATGATACCTGGGGGGGGTATTTCAGATTGAGACCGCATGGGCAGATACGACGAGCAGCAGCGGAACATCAAAGCCGGTAGAAAAAATATACATTGGCGGTAAGGAATTAAGCAGCACAGCTGGATTTTGCTATCATAATGCTACAGAGGATGAAGATGCAAAGGTTGACAATGTTGCTAACGGAGCAAATGCAATATTAGATCCAGAAAGTGGCACCTTAACCCTATATAATCTGAATGTAAATGCAACAGAAACTGGTGTAAAAGGCATTCAGTGGGGAGTGGAAGGAAACGCAAGTAATTATATTGTCTATGATTTAACAATTGATATTCCTAGTGGAAGCAACAATACAATCACAAGTAAAACAAGTACAGGAATCGCAGGCGATTTTGGATTTACAAATGGCCCATCCTTGACAATTAAAGGAGAGGGAAAACTTACTGTTAGTGGTGGTGCAACCGGTATTTGGGTATGGAAAGACATCACAATTGAAGGAGATCCAACAATAAGTGTTATTGGTAAAAATGGTATTTCCAACAGAAATGATAGTAGCTCAGGAAAAATAAGTATTAATGGCGGAACTTTGACAATCAGTGCCGACGAGCAGGCAATGGGCATAGTACCAACCTGCGAATATAGCAATTTCAACATTATAGCAAGCAAAGACAAAAGTGGTGACCCTGCCACAGGCTATCTTGTATCAGAAATTTCAGAATATAAATACCTGAAATTCACGCAAAAGCACAATCACTGCATCTGTGGTGCAGAGCATGAAAGCGTTGGCGACCATACTAGCAAAAGGACAATTACATTCGAAGCTTGGGATAAGACCAATAGCCTTCCGTCTTCACCAGGTTACTACTACTTGAAAAAGGATGTCACCCTTGACTGGACATGGAACATAGATGGTGCTGAGGGTGAAGTTATCTTATGCTTGAACGGACACAAAATTTCCACGAAAGCTGATGGATACTATCAGTATAATAGACTGATTAATGTGGACAAATCAAATTTGACCCTGACAAATTGCAG
Organism: uncultured Clostridia bacterium; assembly: GCA_934233735.1. GTDB lineage: Bacteria > Bacillota > Clostridia > Peptostreptococcales > Anaerovoracaceae > CAG-238. Next base: position 55,070 of record CAKQGQ010000012.1, read on the forward strand.
AGGTACAGGTAAAGTTATAAATGAAGGAAGCGTGTCAAATATAAGAGGGATTGATATTACCTATTCAGGATACCCTAACTACAAATCCATCTTTAATATGTATGCGATAACTATTGAAGGCTTTACCAACGGAGGTGTATATCTTACAGACAGTGCTGGAAAATTTAATATGTATAGTGGTATAATCCAAAACAACAGCAGCGAATATTACGGCGGTGGCGTGACAGCATACCCAAACCACGGATTTTATATGTACGGCGGAACCATTACCAATAATACCACCGAACAAACCGGCGGTGGAGTTTGGGTTAACGCCTCCAATTCATTTATCATTGGAGGTAAGGTCACAATCACCGGAAATTATAAAATCACAGGCACTGAAAAGATTGCAAACAATGTATATTTAGCGAATAACGACAATATTGCAATTAGCAATACCGCATCCACTGAATCAACAATTGGTGTGACAACACGTATAAGACCTACAGAGGACAGCGATGCAGTGACGATTGCAAAAGGAGCTGATGGTTCAAACATAATGTTTGGTGAACTTGAGAAATTCAAAAACTGCTTTATCTCCGATGTTGACAGCAGCCGCATCCGCCCTGTTTTTGAAGCTAACGCTATAAAGTTTAAATATTTTGCGAAGACTCCGCAAGTAGGTTTTGCGTACAGCGAAAATACAGTTGGAAAGACATATGGAGCAGAAGCATTTACGAATGAGACGCTGACAAGAAACGACTTAAAGGAAACCCCGAAGATTACATATTCCAGCAGCAACAAAAACATTGCAGTAGTGGATTCGGAAACAGGCGAAGTTACAATCAAAGGAGCAGGCACTGCAGTTATCACTGCTACAGCAGCCGAAACAGCAAACTATGCTGAGGCTACAGCAAGTTATACTATAAATGTAGCGAAATTGCAAATTATTGCTCCTACGGAAGACTCGACGAAATATGTATACGACGGGACTGAAAAGAACTATAAGTTCACTAATACGCAAGATAGTTGGTATTATACAATAACAGGCAACACCCCTCAGACGAATGCAAACGAAGATGGATACACAATTACGGTATCTTTGGATGAGCCGGAGAACACCGAATGGACTGACGGAACGAGTGGAGACAAGACATACAAGTTTATAATCGCGCGAAAGGCAATTACGGCTCCTACCGCAGACTCGACGAAATATGTATACGACGGAACTGAAAAGACCTATACTTTTGGTAATATGGCAGATGCGGAGTATTATACAATAAGTGGCAACACCATTCAGACGAATGCAAACGAAGATGGATACACAATCACGGTATCTTTGAACGATAAGCAGAACACAGTCTGGACTGATAGAACGAGTGGCGACAAGACATATCAGTTTGTAATTCAAAAACAGCAGATTGCAGATCCTGAATTAATAAAAAGCATGTTTGTCTATAGCGGCGAAACCATTACACCTGAATTCAAGGAAAAGCCGGACAAGTTTACGCTTGTAGGCGCAACCAGTGCAAAAGACGCATATGTGGATGGTTCCTATATGATTACAGCAACTCCGAAAGCAAATTACAAGTTATCCGATAATCGCGAGGACGTAAATCTGCTTTGGAATATCACAAAAGCTGATCTTATCATCCAGCCTAAGGACATTAGCATTCAGGAAGGTGATGAACTTCCGACCAACTTTGAAGTATACTACAATAAGCTGAAAGGCGGTGACAAAGCTGAAACCGCTGTTACAGGCACAATGCAATTTGAACTTTTAAAAGATGATGGAACAGCGCTGAGCGACAGTAAGACAGCAGGTGAATACATTATTCGCGTTAAGAATGCAGAAGAAATTACTTCAGAAAATTACAACTTGAAGTTTGAAACTGCAAAACTGACCATCACCAAGAAGTCATCTTCTTCCGGCGGCGGTTCCTACATCCAAAGACCGACAATCGTAACGGATGAAGGTGGAAATGCATCGCTCAACTATAACGGCAGCAAGCTTACAATCACCGCAAAAGACGGTTACGAAATCACAGATGTTTTGGTAAACGGCGTTTCCAAGGGTGCAGTTACAGAGCTTACAGGTCTTAAGACAGGTGATAAAGTCGAAGTTAAGACAGCTAAGAAAGCAGAACCGTCTGATCCAACCGAACCGACGAACCCGAGCACAGACAAAAATGCGAAAATCGTCAAGGGCGTTGAAAACACAACAATCGTGCTGAAGTCAAAACTGACAAAGAACGGAAAAGTGCTTTTGGCTTGGACGAAGTCGAAGGGCTACAAAGTTGACAAGTTTGAAGTCTATCGTTCCGTAAAGAAGAGCAGCGGCTACGGCAAGGCAGCATTCTTCACCACAAAGGACGGAAGCTGGTCGAAGTACCTGAACACGAAGGAACTCAAGGCAGGCAAGACCTACTACTACAAGGTTCGCGGCGTTCGCGTCATCGACGGCAAGAAATCCTACACGCAGTGGTCGAACAAAGCATGGAGAACCGTCAAATAATTAAACAACAAAGTGTGTAAAAATATGTAAAAAAGCAGGAGTGGATGCGAATGTCCACTCCTGCTGTACTTGTATTTGGAAGTTTTTTTAATTTGCGTCTTCCTCGTCATCATAACGATGCAAGAGAAGCTCTCGGATTTCGTTGTACTTTTTCTTGGGAATCGGGATTTTGTCCCCGTTGAGCAGAGAAAGCTCGTAACGCTCAATGGATGCAATGTAGTCAGGATTAATCAGATAGCTGCGATGCACAGGAATCAAAATATCCTTCGCGTTTTTTGCGATTTCGGCGATACCGGACTTGGCAACAATCTCCTTCTCGCTGCAGACTAAAATCGCGTCCTTTCCGAATGCGGTCACATAGATGATTTCCGCAAAAGGAACGGAATGCATGGAACCGCTGTCTCCGATGACATTCAGTCGACGCCTGTCGGTCAGTCGCTTAACTTGATTTTGAAGGTAGCTTTGCGCGAGTCGGCCCATCGTTGTCGGAACAACCTCACCTTCAGCCAGCTTCAGTTCTCCCATCGGATTTGAAACATGAATGTGGCGAATCTGCATACCCTGCGGCGTCTTTTCCCAAACGAAGGTGCAGCGTTGCTGACCCTGCAGGAAGTAATCCGCCGAGGCGGCAGTAGAGGTCACATATCTCGCCGAGACTGTGCAAAACCCGGCGCCGCTGCCCGAAGCAAAGAATTCCGCATTCAAAATCACGCAAGGCGGTACTTGCTTAATCGCTTCGCGTAAGTCATTTTCCGTCTTTTCGCGTCCGACGAGAAATTCGTCTTTTTGCGCGCCAATCCAGACGATGTCCTCCGCCAAATGTGAGAGTACGAAGTCCGCGCTTTGCTGCTGCCAAAATTGATGCAGGCATTCCTGTGTCAGTTGAATCGCTTCCCGTTCGAGTTTTGTCATGATGTCTGTCTGCCTTTCTGCCATATGGTTTGTCTATTGATATTTTATCAGTCCGCAATCCCTCCTGTCAACATTTTCGGCAAAATTTGATTTTTTAGCGCGCTATTTGCTCCTTCGTTCCGCAAAGATTGAACATTCATAGTCATTGTGCTAAACTGAGAAGGAATCCACAAACAAATGCAAGGAGGATATATAAATGAAGAAAAAACTATTCACAATAGCGATTGCGCTGTGCATGGTCTTTACGATGATACCCGGGGGGGTATTTCAGGCTGAGACAGCATGGGCAGCAGGTCCTAGCAACATAACGGTAGACAATGCAACTTATTATGCTAATGGTGCATTGAAATCCATTGAGGCAAGCTTTGGCTGGGGCGGTGCGACAGATGTTGAAGTACAACTTGTACTGATGGAGAAAAAACTTAATGGTGGTGAGAGCTATAGTAGCTATGGAGACTTTACCAATCTTGGGTATTATGGAAGAAACTTCAATTTTAAAAGTTATGAAGATATAAAAGAGCATGATGAAGCCACAGGAGTTTTTGGATTAATCAAAAGCTCTGAAATAAAATCATACAAAGAAGGCAGACTTACAGAGGTATTGAACTTAGACGATACTGACATTCCTCTTAATGAGAACAAGTATTATTATGTATATATATGGACATTATGGGGCAAATATTATCCGGATCATTTGGTATGCGCAATCAGCGTACAGGATGGAATTGTAAAATACGCCTCGGCGGATGGTATAAGAGGCTATAATACCTATGACGAGAATAAGCTTGATGCCGTCACAAGTGAGACTGCATATGATGTCAAAGTAACCCCGGGCGAAGGCATGACGAGAGACGAAAATTCAGGAAGCGAGTCACAGCTAAACCTTAACAAAGGCATGACCCCGGTAGTTTACACTGCAAACCCAGGATACCATTTCCCGAAAGATTACGCAGTTACAACTGTAAACGGAATCATGGTTCGCCGCGACAGTGCAACGCAGATAACGGTTTACGGCACACCGTCAGCTAATGCAACGATTAACCTTAATGCTGCAACGGAAGGCACGCCGGAAGAAAATATTGCTACGAAACCTGCCGCAAAGACCGGACTTAAATATACTGGAAAACCGCAAACAGGCGTTGTGGCAGGCACAGGTTACACTTTAGAAGGACAAACTGAAGCAACAGATGCCGGAGATTACACAGCAACGGCAAAATTAAACACAGGATATAAATGGAGCGATGGGTCAACAGATCCGGCAACAATCGAATGGAGCATCGCGCCTGCAGGTACTGTTAGAGTAACAGTAGACAACAAGACTGCATATGTCGGTGATAAAGTTCCGGTGCCTACATTTATAATAGGCACACTTTGTGCAAGTGATAAGCTTGGTGGACAGGCAGTCTTCAAATATCAGCTTAAGAATGCTGATGGCACTTATGGTGAGAAACTGAACGCACCGGATATGAGCAAGGCAGGTACATATAAGGTTACGGTTTCCGGACTTACTGTATCCAACAACTATGCAGGTATTAAATTTGGAGAAGGAACTTTGACAATCAGCGAAAAGCCGGCTTCAGGCGGTGGACATTCCTACACGCATAGACCGACAATCATTGCGGATGAAGGCGCGGACACGCTGCTGACTTTCAACGGCACGAAGCTTTCCATTACTGCGAAAGACGGATATGAACTTTCAGATGTTTTGTTAAACGGCGTTTCCCAGGGAACGGTAACAGAACTTACAGGTCTCAAAACAGGCGATAAAGTTGAAATTACAACCGCTAAGAAAGAAGAACCGGCTGCAGATGACAATGCGAAAATCATCGAAGGCATTGGCAACACGAGCATCGTGCTGAAGTCAAAGCTGACCAAGAACGGAAATGTGCTTCTGACATGGACGAAGTCGAAGGGCTACAAGGTAGACTATTTCGAATTCTACCGCTCTGTAAAGAGATACAGCGGCTACGGCACGAAGGCATTCTTCACGACGACAGACGGCAGCTGGTCGAAGTACTTGAATAATAAAGAACTCAAAGCAGGAAATACTTACTACTATAAAGTTCGCGGCGTTCGTGTAATCGACGGACAGAAGTACTATACACAGTGGTCAAACAAAGCTTGGAGAACCATTAAATAGAATATAAAATGTTGAAAAAAGAGGCAGTTCCATGCGAACTGCCTCAGTTAGTACATTCGATTATTCTGTTTTCGCGAACTTAATCGGCAAAGCAATCTGCGTAACATAAGCATCTTTATTGGCGCCGTGCGTCGGCGGACCTTCCATATAAATATTGCGGAAGTAGCCGTGCGGTGTCAAGCCGTTTTCGGCAGCGTAATTCAAAAGGCGCTTGTGCACCTGCGGAAAGTTCTCGTAAGCGCCGCGATAATAGATGCAGATTGCAGAGGTCTGCGGGAATTTACGGATGCAAGGACCGACGCTGTCCGATGCGACCGGAATGATGTACAGACCGTCAGAATCAGAGTCCGCAGATACCTGAATGCACATTTTATGCTCGTTATCCAAACGATATTGGTGCATGGTATCAATATAAGCCTGACGAAGTTCTGCGGTTTTCTGTGCCAAATCTGCATCGTGGAATTCACGGGAAAATCCTGTGAAGGCCGGAAGCGTTACATTGCAGACCTCCATTTCCTCAATACTTGCATGCGTCTGACGAAGCTGAAGCTGAGCGATATACTGGTCAAGCTGGCTCCGGAGACGAACGAGACGATCGATTTGCTCGTTCAGATGCGTTGTATCATCAAAATAGTTTCGAATTTCAGTGAGTGACAAGCCTAAATTCTGAAGCGTGCGAATCAGGCGAATGTGTACGATGTTGTCGGCACTATAGTAACGGAAGCCGCGGTTGCCGTCCTTGAATGCAGGCTTCACTAAGCCCAGATCTTCGTAATTTATAAGCATTCGGCGTGTAATCCCCAAAGCTCTTGTTACTTCGCCCATTTGAAAAAGATTTTTAGTTTCATTATGCATTTTGTCCCCACCCCGTTGGTATTTATAAATTTTTTTGAAAATTTTTCATAAAACACTTGACTTGCACACCGATGTGCAGGATATAATCATTATATATAATTGCTACCCGTATGTCAAGATTCAGACGACATACAATCAGCAAAGAAACTCACAAAAAAAGGGGGAAAAACAAAAATGAAAAAAAAGAAAAGCTTGGTTTTGCTCTTAGCACTTTCTTTGGTAATTTCCATGGTTCCGCTGCAGGCATCTGCGGTTGTTAAAAGTGCAGGAACACCGGCAACCGTGCAGAGCCTGACTTCGAGCGAAAATTTAGAGCATAATTTTGTGAATGCGACGGCAAACGGAACTTCCTTGTATGTGGAAGTGGAAACTCCGATTCAGGCGTCGGAGTTCAATGTATCCGTCAGAAAAGTGCAGTCCGGCGGCTCGAGTGCATGGTATACCCGCGTTTACCCAACAAATGCCGGCGACTATTATCGCTTTGAATTCAGTCTGCCGAACTATGTACCGAGAGCAGGCGGAGCGCTCAGCGGTGACTATGTGCTGATTATCACGATGCAAAAAGGAAACGGCACAAGTGATGTTTTCTATAAAAACTGCGCTTTCCGTGTAACAAACGGACAGTTCTCGATTTTGCAGTACGATAAAATCATCAAAGAAAATGCAAGACTGGATACGAAAGCAAACAAGAAAAAGGTTTCTAACTTTAAAAAAACCAATATGAGCGATGTGAAATCCATTTGTTTCCGTGATCCGGTGACGAAAAAAGTTGCCTCCGTGACAACGAAAAAGGTGAAATACTTTAAGACTGTTTCAAATCAGGTTGTAAAGGGAGCAAGCACGGACTACGAAAAGCTTTTGAAGATTTATGAGTATGTAGCAGAGAATTTCTACTATGATGATATTGCTTTTTCCAGCGGAACGAAGCAGTATGTCGATCCGTACCGCAACCTCTATAATATGAGAAATAAAAAGAAGAGTGCAAACAGCCAGGGCGGCAAGGTTGCAACAACCTGCGTGGGCTATTCGGCTGCAGTATGTGCGCTTGCCAGAGCACAGGGCATTCCGACCAGAATCGTAAACGGTCATCATATCAGTCTGAATAACAGCGGTTTCAACACATGGTCAACCGAAAAGAATATTACGGAGCTTGACCACTGGTGGAATGAGTGCTATGTGGACGGACGCTGGATTACCGTCGATGCAACGCCGGGCAACAGCAACAAGTGGAACAGAAATACCAACAAGTGGACTTACACAGGCCTGACGAACTACATCTATTTCGACCCGACGCCGGAGCAGCTTGCAACTTCGCATGTATTGCTTGAGATTAAGGGTGCATAAAAGGATGCAGAGATACTAAGAACTGCTGACAATTTAAAAACATTCTGATGACAATGAACGCCTAAGGTTGCAGTGCTAACCGAAGGCGTTCTTTTTGTATAAGTAAAACCATGCATTGTTGTGATAAACTATAGTTGTAACAGGAAAAGAGACTCTCCGCAGGTGGGGCAATGAATTTCAGCAAGAATGCCAAGCCCAAAGCGCTCAATCCCCTGCTGCTGTGAATGAAGCAGAAATCATGAAAGAAATCGATTAGAGGCTTATCATGCTCAAAAATCAAAGGGACAGGCGCAAATCTTGGAGATTTACCACTTGCTATCCGTACGCTGAAAAAGGCGTTAGAATCTCAAGCTTCTGTCAAAGATGGACTAATCCTGCATTCTGATCAAGGAACACAATATACATCGAAAGAATTTACCGAGTTCTGTAAATCTGTAAATGTGGCACAAAGCATGAGCAAAGCAGGCTATCCGTATGACAATGCGCCGATGGAGCGATACTTCAACACATTGAAAAATGAATGTACAAACTTTTACGAATTTGCAATGGAAGAATCACTTTATCGGATCGTAGAAGAATTCGCATATGTTGACTACAATCATGTGCGTCCCCATAGTTACAATGATTATCGAACTCCATTTGAGGCACGAAATGCAGTATAACTGATTTATGATATTTTTTTAGCCAAAAGTGTTACAAAAAAGATTGACCACAACAGAACATGGCTTCTGAAATGCTACTTTATAATCTCATCCACAAGGGCAGATATTAATTCAACTTGCTTCAATGTCAGCATTTCTTCTTTGCAAAAAAGTTCAAGCAAAGCCTGCGAAGGCCGCCGCTCAAAATCAAAGAAATCATGCGGCGAAATCTCCAGATAATCGCATATGAGAAAAAAAGCATCCATGGACGGCATGGAAACATTGTTTTCGATATTGTTTATATACGCCGGACTGAGGCCGAGCGACAAACTCATATCACGCGAGGATACACCCTTTTCAATTCTCAGTTCGCTGAGTCTCTGAGAAAACTTCTTTCGTCTGTCCATCTTACAACCTTTACTGCTTTGTCTAAACTGCATACACCGATTATTGATATAAAAATTGCATGAAATCTTTGTTCTAATAATTTTACCATATTATTCCTTTAGGGTGTCTATTTTAATTAGTTATTACTATTGACAAATCTATACCAAATAGATAAAATTGAAGTGAAAACTATGTGAACAAGTAATTGAATAGTGGGAGGAAAATGCAGTGTGGGTATTAAGTAGCGTTATTCAATGGATGCAAGGTAATCCTCTGTATTGGCTGCTTGCAATCGGAACCCTTTTTAATATATTTTGGCTGAAGAAATTTAAAGAGCAGCTTCAGATATCGAATATAGCTATTATTTTGCTTTCAATATTTCATACAATATTTGGTGTTTTAAGTGTGAGATTGTTTGCAGAAATTGAAGTTCTTGCAGGATTGAGTGAGGGCGGGAAGCTTAGTCTCTTTGGCGGAATATACTTCATGCCGATATATTATTATTTTTTGACCAAGATACTCAAATGCAAAGCCGCACAGATTTTTGATATTTTTGCGATATGCATCATTTTTACTCTTATGTGCGCAAGAGTGGGGTGCATCATCAGCGGATGCTGTCAAGGACGGCTGATTCTGGGAATGGATATCCACTACCCGACAAGGGAAGCAGAAATACTTTTTTATGTAGTTCTGATTGCAGTCTTAAGTAAAAAAGTTTTAAAAAGCGGAACAAAAGGGGAAATTTATCCGGTATATATGATTGCATATGGAATATTTCGGTTTTTCGATGAATTTTTCAGAGCAAGGAGCAATTCGACAATTATACATCCGCCTCATTTTTGGGCCTTGCTTTGTTTGATTATAGGACTGAGCATCTATATCGAAATTAAGGTGACAGAAGATAAAAGAAAAAACAACCAAGGAAGAAGGAGAAGGTAATAATGGAAATCAAACATATATTAAGACGATTTTTGGCATTATGCCTTACAATTGCTTTGATACTGACATTTATGCCGCCGATTGAACTTACGGTATATGCAGCGACCAGCGGAACTGTTACGGGTCTGAGCGATGAAAGTATAGGGCTGAGTTTTAGCGGAACTGCAGATGATGCGTGGACTGCGAGCGGAACCATGATTACGGGGAGCGCGATAAGTGAAGGTGGTACATGCGGAGACACTTCATATAAATCTACGCTTACCATTACTAATAAAAAGACCAGAAAGGCAACCTTATCGTTTAATTATGCAACTGAACAGAATAGTGGAACTATTAAGGTTGATGGAAAGGAGGTAACGGCCAATGGCAATTTCAGTAAGGAAATTGCGCCGGAGGGAAATGTTACTGTATATATCAAATCAGGCAGCACTACTGCTGCAACAAAAATAATGATAACCAATATAAAGCTTGTGGCGAATACAAATGCGACCACGACTTTCCAACCGACAGAGAACGGGAGTTATACAGTTGATGGCAATACTGTTACAACGGAATATTCGAAAACACAGAGTTCCCAAACTGCATATCAGCTTGTTGCGACCCCGGCGAATGGATATCAGTTTCTTGGCTGGTATGCGGTTAATAAAACAAGTGGGAAATATATAAACACGGATAAAGAGACCAAAATTAATGTCGAAAGTGACTGCACCATTACAGCAAAGTTTGTAGCTAAAGATGTTGCAATTTTTGAGACAGGTGGACAGCCGTTTGGTGATTTAAACGAGGCGGTTGAATATGCACAAAGAAATAATCAGGATAAAATAACCCTGAAAAGCGATGGAAGTATATCAGGTAACTATACGATTCCCACAGGAAAAACGCTCCTCATACCATTTGACGCGGCGGGGACATTGTATACGGTGTCCCCTGCGACAATAAGAAATACTCCTGCTTCAAAACCTTTCAGAACACTGACAATGAGTGAAGGCTCTTCCATTACGGTAGAAGGAGCTATAAGCGTAGGTGGACAGTATTTTGCTGCAGGTGGAGGCCAGCAGGGAAGATGCGTTGGGGACTACGGTTATATTAAAATGCAGAGCGGAAGTCACATTAAAATTAAAAATGGAGGAAATCTTTATGCATGGGGTTTTGTTTCCGGCGATGGCCATATCACAGCAGAGTCCGGCGCTACAGTTTATGAATTTTATCAGATTGCAGATTTCCGTGGAGGAAGCGCTTCGAGTGCTATGGAAAATAAAGTCTTTCCATTTTCGCAGTATTTCGTCCAAAACATTGAAGTTCCGCTGACTTTGAATGCAGGTGCGATAGAGAAAGTGCATACCGGAGTATATGCGATGAGCACTACATACACAACAACTATTAATTTTATTGGCGATCGCGGGATGTTTAAAGTCGTTTCCGGAAGCATAACAAAGGATTATGATGAAAAGAAAGACAGACTTGTTTTTTCTGTTGCAGGTGAAGCAGAGCTTAATACTCTTTCGCTTAAACTTGCAGGAATGAGCGTTAACTCGGCAAGTTATGTACTGCCGATTACGAACAATGTGACTCTTAATGTTAACAGTGGAAATATTACTGTTAATCAGGACGCAGCACTTTTGGCAGGCACTGAAATAAATATTGCAGAGGGCGCGGGGCTTACGGTTGAAAACAACAAAATAGTATATGTATATGATGCGGATGAATGGAACAGCGATAATTTTGTTTGGGGACCATGTAAATTCAAATCCGTGGCATATGCTCCCGGCAAAGCATATAAAAGAACAGATGCAGATCTTCAGGATGCGAAAATAGATGTTAACGGTATATTGACAGCGGGAGGAAATGTGTACACAACTGCCGGAGGCGCGGATATATGCAGCAGCAACGGAAAAGGTCAATATGTTCAGCAAGGTTCTGTAGGAACAGAAACAGTAACCTACCAGTATCCCGGAAATAGCAATAATAAAGAAACGACAATACCGATTACACCTGCAAAACTTCATAATGGGGATAACGGCAAGACCGGCACTGAAAAGAAAGAATGTTATATAGAGACCAAAGGTGCAGCAACCGGAGAAACAATTTTATGGAAGCATAAAGAAGTTGATGTGGAAGCGAAAGCAGCGACATGTACGGAGCCGGGATATGAAGCCGGAACGAAGTGCGAAATTTGCGAAAAGACTATGTCAGGGTTAACAGCAATTCCGCCGACCGGACATACAGAAGTTATCGACCCGGCCGTTGAACCAACTTGTACTGATACAGGGCT
>CAKQGQ010000013.1 GCA_934233735.1 uncultured Clostridia bacterium
GAGAAAAATTCCTTGCAGCAAGTGATATACCTTTTTCAGAACTCTCAACAATTCTTGTAGTTGATTCGGAAGAAGACAATTTAACTGATATACTCCGGCAGATTGAAGGCATTTTAAGGGAAAACGGAAGGTTCTTTGTTAAGGATATTATTGATGACAGGCTCGTAATTCTAACTTCCCTAACTGTTTCTCAAAAGTTCGATGGTATTATAGTTTCGGAAATAGAGAAATGCATAAACGAGTGCATGGGAGCCTCGTTTTTCCTAGATACGAGTAAAAACCTGACTTCAATGAGGAAAATATACTCGGACTTCTGCGCAAATTCGGCAGCAATGAGTAAGATTTTTATCCATCGGAAATATCGTGATATGTATGATGTTATATTTTCACAAGAAATTACGAACATAGCTATAAATAGGGGCAATCGAAATGACCATATTAAATCAATAATCGAAGCCTTAAAGGACGATAGTGACAACCTGATGGAAACTTTGGCTGTATACTTAATTGACTGCGATTCGCAGCTCAACAACACCGCAGCCACCTTGTTTTTACACAGAAACACTGTGACATACAGACTTAATAAGATAAAACAGATTACGAACACAAATTTCACTATGATGCCGGCTACCTACGATTTCTATCTGGCAGCCGCACTGTGGAGATTAAACGAGAACTCTTAAATCCGGAAAATTCGCATAATTCTAAAAAAACGCTTGCCAAACCGTCCAAGCTGTGCTAAAATATAACAGTTATTACGGGCGGTCCTCTGGGCGAACTCGCGTCCCGCAGGGAAATTGCGGTGACGGAGCCACGAACGTCTTGGAGGGAAGGAGGAATTACAATGGATTTAATGAAATCAATCACTCAGGAATACGAAAAGACTGAGATCCCTGCTTTTGGTGTTGGCGATACAGTAAGAGTACACATCAAAATTAAAGAAGGAAACAGAGAAAGAGTTCAGGTTTTCGAAGGCTTCGTGCTTAAGAGACAGAACGGCGGCATCAGCGAAACTTTCACAGTTAGAAAGATTTCTTCAGGCGTAGGCGTGGAAAAGACATTCCCGCTTCATTCACCGAAGATTGAAAAGATCGAAGTGACAAGAAGAGGCGCAGTAAGAAGAGCAAAACTCAACTATATGCGTGAAAGAACAGGTAAGGCTGCAAAAATTAAAACTAGAGACTAGTTTACCATGGGGAATCGCGAAGATTCCCCTTTTTGCTAAATAAAGCGCTGAAAGGAGGAACAGGCACCGATGATTGAAAATATTAACTGGTATCCCGGCCATATGAAAAAGACGAGGGAGCTGATTGCAGAAAACTTAAAGATGGTTGACATCGTAATCGAAGTCATAGATGCCAGAATCCCCGTATCCAGCAGAAATCCGATTATCGACGAGCTGGTAAAAACAAAAAAACGAATCATAATTTTAAATAAAAGCGATCTTTCGGACGGCAAAGCCAACGCTCAGTGGTCGGACTATTTCAAGAAACAAGGCAGCATGGTGCTTGCCATGAACTGCATGTCGGGCGGCGGAGTCAATCAATTATACAAGATATTAAACCGCCTGCAGGACGAAAAAAACGAAGGGCAGATCCGCAAAAAACCGCTCAGAATGATGATTGTGGGCGTGCCGAATGTCGGAAAGTCCTCGCTTATCAACCGCATGACCGGAAAAAAGAGTGCCAAGACAGGTGACCGTCCGGGTGTTACGAAGGGAAAGCAGTGGCTCGGACTTGAAAACGGAATGCAGCTTCTCGACACTCCGGGAATCCTGTGGCCGAAGTTTGAGGATCCTGAAGTAGGCTTAAACCTTGCGTTTTGCGGTTCGATTAAAGACGAAATTTTAGATGTGGCGACGCTTGCGCTGGAGCTTATCAAAGTGCTTCAGAGAGATTACCCACAGCTTTTAAAGGATAGATATAAACTCGATGAAATAGAAGAAGATGCGCTCACCAACATGGAAAATATCGCGCTCAAGAGGGGCTTTATTCTTCCGGGCAAGCGAATCGACTACGAGAGATGCGGAAAGACCGTTCTTGACGAATTCAGAAGCGGCAAAATCGGAAACATTACACTGGAGCAGACATCGGAGGCCGCGGAATGACAAAGGCAGAAAGAGAAAAGATGCTTGCAGAAAAGCTTGAGACCATGCAGCAGTACGAAAGGCAGCTCCGTGCAGACGGCGCATACTATATCGGCGGCGTGGATGAAGTCGGAAGAGGACCCTTGGCGGGACCTGTTGTGACGGCATGCGTGGTTCTTCCTGATAAGTTTAGTGTGCTGGGTGTGGATGACTCAAAGAAGCTTTCCGAAAAAAAACGAGAAGAGCTGTACGATGCTATTTTAGCAGAGGCACTCGCGTGCGGAATCGGAATGCGTGACAACAATCGAATTGATGAAATCAATATTTTAGAAGCGACCAAAGAAGCGATGGCAGAGGCAGTCAGTAAAGCGGATGAGATGTTGCGGAAGAAAACGGGAAGCGGAATTGATCATTTGCTGATTGATGCACTTACTTTGAAAACCGTCAAAATCCCGCAGACAGGGCTGATAAAGGGCGATGCGAAAAGCCTTTCGATTGCGGCAGCTTCGATTATTGCAAAGGTTACCAGAGACCGCATGATGGTCGAATTTGCGGAAGAATATCCGCACTATGCGTTTGAGAGCAATAAGGGGTATGGAACCCGGGCGCATTACGACGGAATTGCGAAATACGGCATAACGCCGATTCATAGAAAAACTTTTTTAAAAAATATATAAGCAGGAGGAGACAAAATGGAATTCAAAAGCGACATTCAGATTGCACAAGAGTCTGTTATGACAAACATCAGCAAGATTGCAGCCGATGCAGGAATCGATGAGAAATACATCGAACAATATGGTAAGTATAAAGCAAAGATTGATTACAGTCTTTTAAAAGATAAGGCGGATGCTCCGAATGGCAAACTGGTACTCGTAACCGCCATCTCTCCGACACCTGCGGGCGAAGGAAAGACAACCACTACAGTAGGTCTTGCAGATGCGCTTCACAAACTCGGCAAGAATGTATTTGCGGCATTAAGAGAACCTTCCCTTGGTCCTGTATTCGGAGTAAAGGGCGGTGCAGCAGGCGGCGGATATGCACAGGTTGTTCCGATGGAGGACATCAACCTCCACTTCACAGGCGATATGCACGCAATCGGTATTGCAAACAACCTTGTTGCAGCATGCCTCGACAACCACATTCAGCAGGGTAATCAGCTTGGCATCGACGTTAAGAAAATCACCTGGAAGAGAGTTGTCGACATGAACGACAGGCAGCTCAGAAACATCGTTGACGGACTCGGCGGCAGAATGCAGGGCGTACCGCGTGAAGACGGATTTGAAATCACGGTTGCAAGTGAAATCATGGCAATCCTCTGCCTCGCCAATGACATTGCGGACTTAAAGGCAAAAGTCGCACAGATTATTGTGGGTTACACTTATGATGACAAGCCTGTAACCGTTGCGGACCTTAAGATTCAGGGCGCGGTTGCAGCTGTTCTTAAGGACGCGCTGAAACCAAACCTTGTACAGACACTGGAGCATACTCCGGCGTTCATACACGGCGGACCTTTTGCGAATATTGCACACGGATGCAACTCCGTTATGGCCACAAAGATGGCATTAAAACTCGGAGATATCGTTATCACGGAAGCAGGATTCGCTGCTGACCTCGGAGCGGAAAAATTCGTCGACATCAAGTGCAGAAAAGCAGGCCTCAGACCGGATGCGGCAGTTGTTGTTGCAACCGTAAGAGCATTGAAATATCACGGCGGCGTTGCAAAGGCTGACCTCAATAACGAAAACCTCGAAGCACTCGAAAAGGGTATTCCGAACCTTCTGCAGCACGTGGAAAACGTAACGCAGAATTACGGACTCCCATGCGTGGTTGCAATCAACAGATTCCCGACCGACACAGAAAAAGAACTGGAACTTGTCAGAGAAAAGTGCAAAGAACTCGGTGTTAATGTTGCACTCTCCGAAGTATGGGGAAAAGGCAGCGAAGGCGGAATCGAGCTTGCGGAAGAAGTTCTCAGACTTGTGGAAGGTGAAAACAACTTCCACTTCGTATATGAAGATGGACTCAGCATTCAGCAGAAGGTTGAAACGATTGCAGAGAAGATTTACAGAGCAGACGGCGTTGAATTTACGGCAGCCGCAAAGAAGCAGCTTGCTACAATCGAAGGACTCGGATTCGGAGCTCTCCCTGTATGTATGGCGAAGACACAATTCAGCTTCTCCGACAATGCTTCTCTTCTCGGTGCACCGAGAGGATTCAAGATTTCCATCAAGGATGTTAAGGTATGTGCAGGAGCAGGCTTCGTCGTTGTAAAGACAGGCGACATCATGACGCTTCCGGGACTTCCAAAAGTTCCGTCCGCAGAAAAGATTGATATCGACGAAAACGGCGTAATTACAGGTTTGTTCTAAGGCAAGAAAATACTTAGCAATTTCTGAATATAGCACCGCTTGACAGCAAGTGCATTTTCGTGTAGAATCTTTTCATAATTTGGAAAAGGCGGTGAAAACGCATGGACGACAGCGGGCCTGTCAGTAAAAAGCATAGCTTACATATAGAAACTGAATTATACAAGAAATAAAAGGGTGTGACCACAGAGCATGGTCATGCCTTTTTGTGTTAAAAAAAAGATTGAAAGGAAAAAAATGTTAGGAGCAATTATTCTGCAAGTCGTGCTGATATTCTTGAATGCGATCTTTGCAAGTGCCGAAATCGCGGTAATTTCAATGAATGACACGAAACTTGAAAATATGGCAAGGAAGGGAAACAAAAAGGCAAAGAAGCTTGTGGACTTGACAGCGCAGCCTGCCAGATTCCTTGCAACAATACAGGTGGCAATTACTTTGGCGGGATTTTTGGGAAGTGCTTATGCTGCGGACAATTTCGCAGAACCTCTGGTCAAAAAACTGATTGAAATGGGAGTATCTGCATCCCCGGCAGTATTGAATTCCGTTTGTGTTTTTGTAATTACCATTATCATTGCATACTTCAGCATCGTGTTCGGCGAACTGATTCCAAAGCGGATTGCAATGAACAAAACCGAGCAGATTGCATTGTCGGTTTCCGGTATTTTGTCTGTCGTATCGATTGTGTTTAAGCCGCTGGTGTGGCTTTTAACGACTTCCACGAACCTTGTTCTCAGACTTATCGGCATCAATCCGGAAGAGGACGAGACCGTAACCGAAGAAGAAATACGCATGATGGTTACGGCAGGAAGCGAAAAAGGTGTAATCGATTCCGAAGAAAACGAAATGATTCAAAATGTGCTTGATTTCAACGATATTTCGGTTGAGGAGCTTTGCACGCACAGAACCGATGTTGTGATGCTCTACACGGAAGATTCGCTGGCTGACTGGAAGGAAACGATTACAAACAGCAGGCATAATTACATGCCTGTATGCGGCGAAGACAGCGATGACATCATCGGCGTTATGGATGTTCGTGATTTTTTCAGAATGGAATGGTCAGAGGGCTTGACGAAAGAAACTGTTTTGGAAAAATGCCTGCGTAAAGCATATTTTGTGCCGGAAAACATGAAAGCGGATGTGCTTTGCAAAAGGATGAAGGAAACTGGCGTGCATTTTGCGGTGGCAATCGATGAATATGGCGGGATGAGCGGTATTGCAACCATGCATGACCTTGTGGAATTGCTAATCGGTGAATTGTTTGAGGAAGGAGAAACGCCAAGGCCTGCGGAAATCGAGCCGTTGGGCGAAAATAAGTGGAAAATTCAAGGGTTTGCGGACATCGAAGATGTGGCGGAAGAGCTGGACATCGCGCTGCCGATGGAGGAATACGATACTTTCGGAGGATATATTCTGGGAGAAATGGGAAACATACCGCCGGACGGGACCGCTTTCGAATTGGAAACAGACAGGCTGATGATAAAAGTCGAGAATGTCAAGGAACACCGGGTTGCATCCGCGGTGGTAACAAAGAAAAACAAATAAACAAATGCGGGCGGAGAGCGTATTCTTCACCCGTATTATTTTACATACATTTAACTTTTCTTTACGAAAATTTCAGGTAAAATAGAACTGGACGATAATGTGAGAAAGAAATGTTAAAGAAAAGTTAGAGGAGAACAATAATGGATTTTTTTGGGATTCTTCAGCTGATCGGCGGGCTCTGCCTGTTCCTGTTCGGTATGGAGACAATGGGAGACGGACTCAAGAAAGCGTCCGGAAGCAAACTTGAAGAAATTTTGAGCCGCCTGACATCGAATGTGCCCAAGGGAGTGCTCTTGGGAACTGCGGTAACGGCGGTCATTCAAAGCTCGTCAGCGACGACTGTCATGCTGGTGGGTTTCGTAAACTCAGGAATTATGTCGCTCAGACAGGCGATTCCGGTCATCATGGGCGCGAATATAGGAACAACGGCTACGGCCTGGCTTCTCAGCCTTTCCGGAATTGAAGGTGACAGCTTCCTCATTCAGATGCTGAAGCCAATGTCATTTTCACCGATTCTGGCGGCGGTGGCAATCGTCTTTATGATGTTTATGAAGAGCGAAAAGAAATATGACATTGGATTGATTTTAATCGGTTTTGCGGTGTTAATGTACGGTATGGATATTATGAGTTCGGCAGTAAAGCCGCTGGCGGATGTGCCGGAATTCATCAGTGTTCTGACGATGTTCAGCAATCCGGTTCTCGGTGTTGCGGCAGGAGCTGTTTTTACCGCAGCAATCCAAAGTTCATCCGCTTCGGTCGGCATTTTGCAGGCACTTTGTAAAACCGGAGCGGTTACATATGGAACAACCATTCCGATTATCATGGGACAGAATATCGGAACCTGTGTGACAGCAATTCTTTCCTCCATCGGCGCAAACCGTGGAGCTAAGAGAGTTGCGGCGGTACACCTCTCCTTTAACATTATAGGAACCATCGTATTCCTGGCGGTATTTTATACTGCGAATGCACTCGTGCATTTCGACTTCCTTGGCAATGTCGTAAATCCGGCGAATGTCGCAGTTATCCACAGCATCTTCAACATCGGCTGTACCTTGCTGCTGCTGCCTTTCACCAAGGCTTTAGAAAAACTGGCAAATCTGGTAGTAAAAGACGCACCGGAAGCAAAGAGTCAGGACGAAACATTAAATCTTTTGGAAGAAAGATTTTTGGCAACTCCAAGCTTTGCGGTTACGCAGTGCAAAGCCGTTGCAACCAAGATGGCAGATCACGCAAGGGACTGTATCTTCACCGCTATGAAGCTGATGAAGGAATTTGACAGGGACAAATGCGATTATGTTTATCTGATAGAAGAAAAAATCGACCGCTATGAAGACGCCTTGGGCGCATATATTGTAAGACTATCCAGGCTCGACATCAGCGAAGAGGACAGCAAAACGCTGACGATGATTCTGCATAACCTCGGGGATTTAGAGAGAATCACCGACCATGCAAGAAATATTGCAGAGACAGCAGAGGAACTGCATAAGAAAAATCTCAGCTTTTCGCAGAGCGCACAGGCAGAAGTGGCTGTCTTTATGGATGCTGTTAAGGAAGTTGTGACGCTGGCAATCGATGCGTTTGAAAATGATGATCCGATTACTGCAGCAGAAGTTGAGCCATTGGAGGATGTTATCGACGCAATTCATGCGGAGGTAAAGAGCAGACATATCAGACGTTTGAAAGAGGGAACCTGCACGATTGAACTCGGATTTATTCTTTCCGACCTCGGCACGAATCTGGAGCGTGTGGCAGACCATTGTTCGAATTTGGCGGTCTGCGTGATTGAAACTGAAAAAGGCAATTTCGACATGCACCACTATCTGGACGACCTAAAACTGTACGGACATGATAATTTTGATGAGAAGATGCATAAATACGAAGCAAAATATGCTCTTCCAAGATAATTTGACGAGAATCGAAAGCAAGCAAAGCCCTTCTGCGACAAAGAAGGGCTTTTTTTCATGTGCGCTTTATGATACAATATATAAATGCACATTAGGGAACGAGGTTAGAAAATGGAGAACATTACGAAAGAAATTTTTCAGCAGTTTAAAGACTGTGCGAATATTTTGAACGCAAACGGCTTTGCGAAAGCCGAAGGAACACGAATTCTTTTTGAGGTGGACGAAAAGGTCTTCGGAACGAAAATCGGAGCGGACATTGCAAATCTAAAAGAAAGTGACATTGAAGAAGTTGAAATGAAACGCCTTCCGCTGTCACGCAAAGGGAAAAAAGCGATGATTTTTTCCCAGACCTTTTATTGTCAGAAGTGTCTGGCGGAGGCAGTACCGTTTGCAGCGTCTTTGGACGACATGGCGCAGATTATCGGGCCTGCCGTATATGTAGCGGACGGGCGAACCGCAGACCGCTCATCGGGAAAAAGCTTAAAGAAAGCATTAAAGAGAAGCAACGGCTGTCTGGTTCTTCGCGCAGTCGATGGAAAGGGTAAAGGCATCGGATACAGCATTACCATCGGCAGAACGCTTCACGAAGCAGCGACGGCGCTTACCGTAATGGAAAAAGCCGCTGAAGCGGAATGGAAGTCAGAGCGCCTTGGCGGAAGCAAGCCTCTGGATAAAAAAGAAGTAAAAGTTATGCGGCAGAATTATGAGAAAAATTATTCGCAGCAGACGAAAGCGGAAGCAGTTCCAACTGACTTTCCACCGGAAGAAGCGGAGCTTCGCGAACAGCTTGTGGCATACGGAAACAAGCTTACGGAAAAGAAGCTCGTGCAGGGAACATGGGGCAACCTTTCGGTAAGACTTGACAGTGAAACGATGCTTGTTACACCATCCGGCATCGACTATGCGCTGCTGGAAGCAGGCGATATGGTTAAGGTAAACATCCATACCTTGAAAGCAGAAGGCGTGAACAAGCCAACCTCAGAGCTTGAGCTTCATGCGGAAATTTATAAGGCGCGGGAAGATGCGGGAGCGGTCGTACATGCGCATTCCCAATATGCGAGCGTTTTTGCGTGCGCGTGCAAGGGTATTCCGATAGCCTCCAAGGAAAAAGACGCAAGAGAGCTTTTCGGAGCAACGATTCCAATCGCTGAATACGCGCTTCCGGGGACACATACACTTGCAGTCAATACCGCTTCAGCGCTTGGGGCGGGCAGTGCGGTCGTAATGGCGCATCACGGAATGGCAGTCTGCGGCAAGGATATGCAGAGCGCTTTCGAGAATGCGCTTAAATTCGAAGAAACCGCACGCGTTTCATGGTATGATTACGAAAAAGAAGATTTTGATGAAGAGACAGAAGAATAACGAAGACATTTAGAATAAAGGGACAGGAGACAGAAATATATGGAACTATTGAAGGGAAAACCCGTAGCGGAGTGGATTGACGAAAGAACGAAGGCAGAGGCTATGCGCTTGACAGAAGATGAGGGCATCGTTCCGACGCTTGCGATTCTTCGCGTGGGAAGCAAAGAGAGCGATATCGCATATGAAAACAGCGCAACGAAGAAAGCGCAGTCCTTAGGCATTCACATTGAAAAATTTATCATGGACGCAAAGGCAGACGAGTCGGATATCATGGATATCGTAAAATTCATCAACGATTCTGCAAATATTCACGGTCTGCTGATGCTTCGCCCGCTGCCGGAATCCGTGGACGAAGAAAGAATTTGCAATCATGTAAAGTCAGAAAAGGACATCGACGGCATAACAGAGAAAGTTTTAGGAGGCATTTTTACGGGAAACCAGCTTGGATTTCCGCCATGTACAGCAGAGGCTGCAATGGCGATTTTGAAATACTATGAAATTGATCCGAAAGGAAAACGAGTAGTGGTAGTCGGACGCAGCCTTGTGATAGGAAAGCCCGTTGCCATGATGCTGATGGAGCAGAATGCGACGGTTACTGTCTGCCACAGTAAAACGGCACCGGAAGATTTGAAAGAATTCTGTCAAAATGCCGATATCATCATCTGCGCGACAGGAAGACGCCACACGCTGACGAACGAACATGTGAACGAAAAACAAGTCATTATAGATGTTGGAATTAATTTTGACGAAAACGACAAAATGTGCGGAGATGCGGACTTTGAAGACATCAAAGAAAATGTAGCAGCGATTACTCCGGTTCCGGGAGGCGTCGGAACGGTTACGACAGCACTTCTCATGCACCATGTGGTACAGGCTGCAAATGCTGTGGCTGACGAAGAAAAAAATAAATAAGCCAAACATCGGTAAACAAGACGGTCTGAGACAGAAGTAATGCTGCTCAGATCGTTTTCTTTTGCTAAGAAAATGTGCACATGATAAAATACATGTATACACCTCTTGACTCTAATGAGCTAAAGTGTTATACTTGTATACAGGTTTAAAAAATGTACAAACAGGAGGTAAACTATGCTTGAGATTTCCAATAAAACCAATCTTTTAGAACAGAGTATTTATAAATATTCGCTTCAGGATGTAGAGGATCCGAACCTTTACCGTGAAATGTTCAATTACGAGGAGGTTCCGAAAATCGCATTCAACCACAGAAGAGTGCCGATGAATATGCCTACGGATATCTGGATAACCGATACCTCGTTCCGCGACGGAATGCAGTCGATGGCTCCATATACGGTTAAGCAGAGGGTGGACTTATATAAGTATCTTGCAAGACTTGGCGGGCCATACGGAATCATCAGGCAGTCAGAGTTTTTTATTTATACAAAGCAGGATCAGGAAGCAATTGAAAAATGTATGGAACTGGGCTACAAGTTCCCGGCGATTACAACTTGGATTCGTGCAAAGAAAGAGGACTTTAAACGAGTAAAAGAACTGGAAATCGAAGAAACGGGCATTTTAGTTTCCTGCAGTGATTACCATATCTTCAAAAAGATGGGCATGAACAGAAGACAGGCAATCGATTTTTACCTGGAAACGATTAAGGATGCCTTTGATGCGGGGATCGTGCCGAGATGCCATTTGGAAGACATCACAAGAGCAGACTTCTACGGCTTCGTCGTTCCTTTCGTAAATGAGATTATGGAGCTTTCCGAAGAGGTCGGAATGCCTGTAAAGATTAGGGCTTGCGACACGATGGGCTACGGCGTGCCATATACGGAAGTCGCACTTCCGCGAAGCGTTGCCGGAATCATCTATGGTCTGCAGCATTATGCAGGCGTGCCGAGCGATATGATTGAATGGCACGGTCACAATGACTTTTATAAGGCGGTAGCAAATGCGACGACTGCATGGCTTTATGGAGCGAGCGCGGTAAACTGCTCGCTTTTGGGAATCGGAGAAAGAACCGGAAACATTCCGCTTGAGGCGATGGTTTTTGAATATGCTTCGCTCAGAGGTTCCCTCGACGGCATGGATACGACTGTAATTACTGAAATTGCAGAATATTTCCGCAGGGAAATGGGATATGACATCCCGCCTATGACGCCGTTTATCGGAGAAAACTTCAATGTGACCAAGGCGGGAATTCACGCGGACGGACTCATGAAGGATGAAGAAATCTATAATATTTTCAATACCAAGAAGCTTTTGAAGAGAGCGCCGGGGGTTGCTATCAGCAACACTTCGGGACTTGCGGGAATCGCGTACTGGATTAACGAACACTTCCATCTCGAAGGAGAAAATGCTGTCTCCAAAGATCATCCGCTGGTATGTGAATTAAAAGGGTGGGTTGACGAAATGTATGCCGGAGGCAGAACGACAAGCCTTTCCACCGGAGAAATCGAGGAAGAACTGAAAAAATCGGAAGAATGGAGGAAACTGCTCAATGATCGATTATAAGAATACATCCCTTGCGAATCAGGTATTCGCAGCGATTGAAAAGAATATTTTGACAGGTGTCTATCCGGCAGGCGAGCCAATCAGCGAACCGCGCCTTTCCGCAGAACTGGGCGTGAGCAGAACTCCAATCAGAGAAGCGATCACAAGACTGGAAGCGGAGAGATTGATTAAGCAGACTTCAAGCGGAATGATCGTTGTAGGCATTTCTAAAAAAGACGTGGAAGAAATGTACGCCGTAAAGAAGGCGATGGAGCCTTATGCGACAGAACTTGCTGTAAAGAATATGTCCGCGGAAGGTCTTGAAAAGCTCAGGGAAATTTTAGAACAGCAGGAGTTTTATGTGACAAAGAGCAATGCTGAAAAAATTAAAGATCTGGACACAGAATTTCACGATATTATCTATAGCGAGAGTGCCAGTCCGACGCTGGAATCCATTCTTTCCCCGCTGCACCACAAACTGATGCGTTTTCGTAAGGTTTCCCTTCAGTTCAGCGACAGAAGCACGCAGTCGGTGGAGGAACACAAGCAGCTTTTTGAAGCAATCGAAGCGGGCGACGCGAAAAAGGCAAAAGAGTTGATGGCAGAACACGTAAACAATGCGTGTAAAAATATTATGGGAGGTATGTAAGATGGGACTTACGCTGGCACAAAAGATTATCAAAGAACATTTAATCAGCGGTGAAATGACCGTAGGAAATGAAATCGCAATCAGAATAGATCAGACTTTAACGCAGGACGCAACGGGAACGATGGCATATCTGGAATTCGAGACGATGGGGGTTCCGCGCGTAAAGACGGAGCTTTCGGTTGCATATATCGACCACAACACGCTTCAGTCAGGCTTTGAAAATGCTGACGACCATAGATTCATCCAGTCAATGGCGAAAAAGCACGGATTGTATTTCAGCAGACCGGGAAACGGAATCTGCCATCAGGTACATCTGGAACGCTTCGGCAAGCCGGGTAAGACCTTGATAGGCTCCGACAGCCATACACCGACAGGCGGCGGCATCGGTATGCTTGCGATGGGCGCCGGAGGGCTCGACGTTGCGGTTGCGATGGGCGGCGGCGCATACTATATCACGATGCCGAAAATGTATAAAGTCAATCTGACAGGAAAGCTTAGAGATTTCGTAACTGCAAAGGATGTCAGCCTCGAAATTCTCAGAATCCTGAGCGTTAAGGGCGGCGTAGGCGCGATTATCGAATGGGGCGGCGAAGGCGTAAAGACCCTTTCCGTTCCGGAGAGAGCAACAATCACCAATATGGGCGCGGAACTTGGCGCAACGACTTCCATTTTCCCATCCGATGAAGTTACAAGAGAATTCTTAAAGGCAGAAGGAAGAGAAGCGGATTTCACACCGCTTACAAGCGATGCGGATGCCGTTTATGATAAGGTAATCGACATCAACCTTTCCGAATTGAAACCGCTGATTGCTTGTCCGCACAGCCCGGACAATGTGGTGACGGTTGAGAGCCTGAAAGGAACGAAGGTGGATCAGGTCTGCATCGGTTCCTGCACGAACTCTTCCTTATATGATATGCTGAAGGTTGCAGCACTTTTAAAAGGAAAGACAATCAGCCCGGATGTAAGTCTTTCCATTTCACCGGGTTCCAAGCAAGTGCTTGCAATGCTTGCGGAATGCGGGGCTTTGACGGATATACTTGCAAGCGGCGCGAGAGTGCTGGAATGTGCATGCGGACCATGTATCGGCATGGGATTCTCACCGAACTCCGGCGGAGTTTCTCTTCGTACTTTTAATCGGAACTTTGAAGGGCGTTCGGGCACAAAAGACGCAAAGGTATACTTAGTATCTCCGGAAACCGCTGTCGCTGCGGCACTTACAGGTGAAATCACAGACCCGATGCTTCTCGGACAGATGCCGAAGGTTACGATGCCGGAAGCGTTCAAGATAGACGACAGCGCAGTTCTGCCTCCTGCACCGGAAGCGGAATCTGCATCGGTAGAAATTCTCAGAGGACCGAACATCAAGCCGTTCCCGGATAGCTGTCCGCAGGAAGACGAGCTGAAAGCAGGCGTATCTCTGAAAGCAGGCGATAACATCACGACCGACCATATCATGCCTGCAGGCGCAAAGATACTCCCGTATCGTTCCAACATTCCGCACCTGTCACAGTACTGTTTTGAAGTATGCGACAAGGAATTCCCGGAAAGAGCCAAGGCGATGGGAAGCAGCATCATCGTGGGAGGCAGCAACTACGGACAAGGCTCTTCCAGAGAGCATGCGGCACTCGTACCGCTTTATCTGGGCGTGAAAGCAGTCGTTACCAAGAGCTTTGCAAGAATTCATGCGGCAAACCTTATCAACGCGGGAATTATGCCGCTGACCTTTGCAAATCCGGAGGATTACGAAAAAATCAATCAGGAAGACGAAATCCGCATTACGGGTGTTTTTGCCGGAATGGAATCCGGCGAAATGACACTGGAAGACCTCACAAACGGCGAAAAGATTCAGCTTGTATGCAGCTTCACAGACAGACAGAGAGCGATTTTGAAGAACGGCGGTCTTTTAAAATATGTCGGAAAGGGCGGAAACTAAGATGAGTCAGACAATGGATAAAGAAAAATATATAAAAGAGGCTTCGGAAAAATTCGAAGCTCTGCTCAGAGAGCAGATAAAACGCGCGGAAGACATGAAGAACGCGGCAGGCGCAAAAGACTTCGCGGCTTTGCCGCAGATTACAATCGGTCTTTGCGGCGGCGACGGGATTGGCCCGATTATCATGGCAGAGGCAGAAAGACTGCTTACAAAACTTCTTGCAGAGGAACTTGCATCCGGCAAAGTTGTCCTGAGAAAAATTGAAGGACTTACGCTTGAAAAACGCATGGCTGTCGGAAAAGCGGTTCCCGATGACGTGATGGAAGAAATTAAAGCCTGCGATGTAATCCTAAAAGGCCCGACGACGACTCCGAAGGGCGGAAGCATGGGAAGCGCGAATGTAACGCTCAGAAGCGAACTTGACCTCTATGCGAATGTCCGCCCGGTATGCGTACCGGACGAAGGCATCGACTGGATGTTCTACAGAGAAAACACGGAAGGCGAATATGTGCTTGGAAGCAAAGGCATCGAAATTCCGGAAACTCTGGCAGTTGACTTTAAGGTTACAACCGAAGAGGGAACGAAGCGAATCGCAAGGGCCGCTTTTGACTATGCGAAGAACAACGGCAAGACCAATGTCGCAATCGTAACGAAAGCCAACATTATGAAGAAGACCGACGGAAATTTTTCGGCTATCTGCCGCGAGGTTGCTGCGGACTATCCGGGAATCGAAGCAGAAGACTGGTATATCGACATTATGACCGCAAACCTTGTGAACAAGGCAATCCGAAATCGCTTTCAGGTTTTTGTAATGCCGAATCTGTACGGTGACATCATAACCGACGAAGCAGCCGAAATCCAGGGCGGAGTCGGAACGGCAGGCAGTGCCAACATTGGAGACCGCTATGCGATGTTTGAAGCAATTCACGGCTCGGCGCCTCGAATGATTGAAGAAGGCCTTGCGGACTATGCGAATCCTTCGAGCATTTTCAAGGCAGCGGAAATGATGCTTAGACACATCGGCTTTGCAGAAAAAGCCGACAAGCTTGCAGAAGCGCTTCACATCTGCTGCGACACGGAAAAGAATGTTGTCGTTACCGGAATGAAGGACGGCGATACCTGCAAGGCGTTTGCTGACTATGTAATTGAAAAACTCTAAATTATAGAAATTAAGACGGACAAGGAGCATATCAATATCAGATTCCAAGTCCGTTTTTATTTTGCTTAAAGTGAAGGCTTTGACCGTGCCTTGCTTTTTGACTTAAAACATGATATATTTACATATTACAGAAAGAAAACTCAAAAAGGAAGAAAGACATGGTTGAGAAGAAACTGTTAATGCAGCTACTGAAATCTTATTGCGACACCATATGGGGATACGAATACAGCAGTGACAGTATTTATATTTACTGTGATAAAATCGCAGAAAGCTTTGAGGGGAAACGATATCCTGTAAAGGAATTAATTGCAAGCTATAAGGAAAAGTTTGAATTTGAAGCCGAAGACGGGATATGGCAGGATTATCTGAATGAAAACTACCTGAGAACTTTTTTTGAAGAAAAAAAGCAAAACGACAATTTCCAGATTGCTTTTCATGTGCGTGACGAAGAACAGAAGTATTATTCCATACAAATCGAAAAGATTGATAAAGACAACTTAATGGTTACGGGTAAGAATCTGTTTGAAGAAATCAATGCACGATCTCTGCATAAATCATTTCGGAAATCCTTTGACAGCATTTTAAATATAGATACGAATACCGGAAGCTACTTTATCAGTTACTCAACAGATCCGGAAGACAGTGAAATTGATGGATTTAACTATGAAAAGCGAATTAAGCGTTATATAGAACACTATGTTGTTGAGGCAGAAAAACAGGTACTGCTTAAAAACATGAGCTTGGAACATGTAAAGGATGTTTTAAAGGAACAGGAAGACTACACGCTTTTTATGACTATCTATGATGAAAAAGAGGGATTTAAGTATAAGCGAGTATTATATTCCTATTTTGACAGCCAAAAAAAATTGATTACAATTTCACGCATGGATATCAGCAATGTAGTGCAAAGATACGAGACGCAAATACGAAAAATAAAGGAAGAAAATGATCGGGATACATTAACAGGAATTTATAATCGCAATTTTTACGAAGCGAATATAAAAGACACTGTCATGCGTGCAGGAATTGCCGTTATTGATATTGACGATTTCAAATTATACAATGATGCATATGGACATAATGTCGGTGACGCGATTCTTGTAAAAGTTGGGGAAATTATAAAAGAAGTTACACATGAGGAAGATATTGCAATTCGTTACGGAGGAGATGAATTTCTGCTGATTTTACCGGATATTTCTGAAAAAGAACTGAAGAACCTTTTACGCGATATTCAAGAGTGCGTCTACAGTACGCAAATCCAAGGACATGAGCAAATACGATTATCTGTAAGCATAGGAGGAGTGATAGAAGCAGACGAGACTGTTGAACATGCAGTGTATCGTGCAGATCAATTAATGTATCGTGCAAAATGCAGCAAAAATATGGTCATAACGGAACAAGACTGTGTTGACGGAGAGAACGAAGAAGCTCTCTATGTACAAAGTCTAAAGAAAAGACAACAAATATTAATTGTTGACGATTCAGAAACAAATCGATTGATTTTGACCCACATTCTTCAGAATGATTATAGAATTTTAGAGGCAAAAAACGGGCAGGAAGCATTGAATCTTATTGAGCAGTATGGGACGGGAATTTCTCTTGTGCTTTTGGACATTATCATGCCGGTTAAGGATGGCTTTGAAGTTTTGGCATACATGAATAGAACACATCGAATCGAGGAGATTCCTGTTATTATGATTTCCAGCGATTCGTCGGATGCAAATATTGAACGCGCATATAGCTTAGGAATCTCAGATTATATCGCACGTCCGTTTGATTCAAAGGTTGTCTATAGGCGAGTACTGAATATCATTATGCTGTATACCAAGCAGAGAAAACTGATTTCTATGCTTGCACAACAGCTTCGTGAAAAAGAAATGAGGGAAAAAGATGTTTAAGAAACGAAAAAGGATTGTTACTTTACTTGTAGGCATCTTTCTCTGTTTAGGGCTTTGCAGCTGTATTTCAACATCAGAAGAAAAAAAGGAGGAAAATCTCCCGACATTGATTATCGGCAGCGACAATTATCCTCCATTTTTTTATTTAGACGATGATGGTGAATTTGAAGGAATCGATGTTGAAATTGCGCAGGAGGCTTGTGCAAGGATAGGTCGAAGGCCTGTTTTTAAACAAATTTCCTGGCAAAACAAAGACCGGTATTTGAGCAGCGGACAAGTTGACTGCTTATGGGGATGTTTTTCCATGAACGGAAGAGAGGAACGCTATACATGGGCGGGTCCATATATGCACAGCAGGCAAATTGTGATGGTACAAGCTGACAGCAATATTTGGAAATTCAGCGATTTGAACGGTAAAAGTATTGCAGTTCAAAATGCCTCAAAGCCGGAAGAATTATTTCTCAGCAATGCTGTTTCCGGTGTGGATTCGATAAAAAATGTTTACTGCTTTAATTCCATGAATGAAGTTTTTGCGGCATTGAGAAAAGGATACGTGGATGCATGCGCAGGGCATGAAACGGCATGCAGCAGGCTTATCGGCAGTACAAACGGAAATTATCGTTTTTTGGATGAATGCTTAATTAAGACAGACTTGGGAGTTGCTTTTTCGAAAGAGCGTAATTATGAAACGGTTGAAAAACTCTCCGAGGTTTTGTCTGAGATGAAGAAAGACGGAACGATTGCCGAGATACTTGAAAAATATGGACTGGAGGCCGAAACAGCTTTAGCGGGGTAAAAATATGAGACATGAAAAGAACGCAAAAAAAAGCATTCCTTTTTATTATATGCTGTGTTTTGCAGGCTGTCTGATTTTAGTACTTTCTTTGTCTATCGGTTTTGTGACAAGCAAGAGCAAGGCAGAAGATGCACTGGAGAGAACCTTCAACTATATGAAAAAACAATGCGTAAGTTATGACGAAGTGATGACCTTCGATGAAGTAAAAAGTTTAATTCGTCTTACAGAACAAGTCATTGAGATTAGTGATGATTTGCAAATAAATGCAAGGCTGCGCAGCGATGCATATTTGAAGCAATATGCACAGAGGCATAGGTTGTCGGGAATCGTTGTTTTAAATGATAAATTGTCACCTGCATATGAATACTACGGAGCAGATTTTTCTTTTGACGATATAAAACCACTTGCGGAAAACAGCAGCATAAGTGCTATTTTGACACATCCGAAAAAAATTTATGCGCAGCGGACAACGGTAAACGGAAGGATTTTTGATATTGCAGCTGCAGTACGAAGTGACAGTAAAGGCATCATCATCTGCTTGCGTATACAGAAAGGAAGTCAAACGGACGAATACAGAGCTTCCCTGGAAAAGCTTCTGGCAGGATATGAAACGATACTTGACGGTATTTTATTCATCACGGACGGTAAAAAAATTGTCGGAAGCAATGTTGAAAAAGTTCACGGCACAGAAGTCACGGATTGTCCAATCATTACAAAGCTTGACGCAAGCGGGAAAAACAGAAAATTGGTACGAATCAGCGATGAAGGGACATCCTATTACGGGGCATGTGCAGCAACTCAAAACTACATGCTTTATGTCGCTTACCCGGTATCCAGTATATTTTCAACGGGAATGGTGATTGTAATTATTTCTGTCGGTATTTATGTTATCGTGCTGCTGATTGCTGTGCTTTCCAGGAATCGCACGCATGCAGAATATGAGAAAAAGCTCGAAGAAACAACGAAAAAAGCAGTTGAGGCCAACAATGCCAAGACGGACTTCCTCCGAAGGATGAGCCATGACATTCGTACGCCGATCAATGTGATTCTTGGCATGCTGGAAATCAGCGAAAAGACTCCGAGAGATAATTTTGAGAAGATAAGTTATTGCCGCGCCAAAACTCGTGAGGCAGCACAGTTTTTGCTCGAAATTGTCAATGACGTTTTGACGATTAACAAGCTGGAGTCCGGGAAAGAAATTGAAGAATGTGAACCATTCAGTCTGCAGGAGGAAGTTGCGAAAGTTTGTTCGATAATCGAAGTTCAAGCAGAAAATCGCGGGGTGACACTTCAAACACCCGATATGCAGATGCAGCATGATATATTCGAAGGAAATTCACTTCACCTGGGACAAATTATTTTAAATATTTTAAACAATGCAGTAAAATACAGCAAAAAAGGCGGAAGCATAAAAGTCAGCTTTTCAGAAAAGATTCAGGATGAAAACCTTTCAGAAATCTGCTTCATATGTGAAGACAACGGAATCGGTATGAGCAAAGAATTTCAGGAGCACATGTTTGAGCCGTTTTTGCAGGAAGCAGATGAAATGCAAACAATTTATGGAGGCATCGGACTCGGGCTTTCCGTCGTTAAAAAGCTTGTTGATAAGATGGAAGGAAACATCTTTGTCGAAAGTAAAAAGGATAAAGGTACTAAGATTGAAATAACTTTCAAAATAAAGCCACTGGAGTCAGCGAGGATTGAAGACGAACCGACAGAACAATCCGATATCCGGGGCGTCAGCGTGCTTTTGATTGAAGATAATGAGCTTAATGCAGAAATTGCGGAGTTTATACTTAAAGAAAATGGAGCCGGGGTGACGAAAGCGTTTAATGGTCTGGAAGGGTTTGAAAAATTTAAAGCTTCGCAGCCGGGCGAGTTTGATATTATTTTAATGGATATGATGATGCCGGTTATGAATGGATTGGAATGTACTAAAAACATCAGGGCTCTTGAACGCAGTGACGCAAAAACTATTCCTATTTTCGCAATGACGGCAAATTTGTTTGCTGAAGATATAAAGATGTGCATGGAAGCAGGAATGAATGAGTATTTATCCAAGCCGCTGCAGTCACAAAAACTTTTGGAACTTGTGGCTAAATACATGCAGAAGGGAAGAAATAAAGATGAGAATACAGGAATTTTATAAGGAAATCGGCTCCGATTATGAGGAGACAGCAAGAAGACTCGGCAGCGAAGAACTGATTCGAAAGTTCGCACTTAAATTTTTAAACGATCCGAGCTTCGAAGAACTGGAAAGCGCATTTGCAGAGCATGAGGTTGAAAAAGCATTCCGCGCGGCGCATACGCTGAAAGGGGTTGCAATCAATCTGGGATTTGATGCGTTATATAAGCAGGCGTATGATTTGACGGAAAAACTCAGAGGAAAATCCTTCGACGATACGGAAACTCTGTTTGCAAATGTTCAGCGCGAATACGGGCGAGTTGCAGATGCACTGCGCAGCCTTGAATAAGCCTGCAGAAATTTGCAAAAAAACAAGCATATGTAAAGTGGTTTCACCTTGACATTTACCCCGCCGCGATATAAAATAAATCTATTGAAAATTCAATAGAAACGATGACGAAGAGGAGTAGAAAAGGACCTGCCCTTTACAGAGAATCGGGGACGCGGCTGAGAGCCCCGGAAGAAGGCGTTTTTTGAAGGTTGCTTCCGAGTTTTAATCATAATGAGGGTCTGTTTTCCAAGGCGGAAGGCAGGAACAAAGGTGGTACCGCGGAATGATATTTCGTCCTTTGTAAGCATTGGCTTGCAGAGGACTTTTTTTATTCTCATGCACGCCGCAGACGAAAAAGAGAAAGGAAAATCGAAAAGATGGAAAAAAACTTAGCAAAAACCTATAATCCGAAAGATTTCGAAGACAGAATCTATGAGATGTGGGAAACAAACGGCGCATTCAGAGCAGAAGTAGATAAGGATAAAAAGCCTTTTACAATCGTTATGCCGCCGCCTAACATCACAGGACAGCTTCACATGGGACATGCGCTCGACCAGACTCTGCAGGATGTGCTCACAAGATGGAAGAGAATGCAAGGCTACAGCGCACTTTGGCTTCCGGGCTCCGACCATGCGAGTATCGCAACGGAGGTTAAGGTCGTTGAAAAAATCAGAGCCGAAGAAGGACTCGAAAAGGAAGACCTCGGAAGAGAAGAATTCCTGAAGCGCGCATGGGCATGGAAGGAAGAATACGGCGGAAGAATTACGCGTCAGTGCCGCAAACTCGGCGACTCCTGCGACTGGTCAAGAGAAAGATTTACGATGGATGAAGGCTGCAACCACGCGGTAAAGGCTGCATTCATCAAGCTTTACGAAAAAGGCCTGATTTACAAAGGAAACCGTCTTGTAAACTGGTGTCCGCAGTGCGGAACTTCGCTCTCCGATGCGGAAGTCGAACACGAGGACAAGAACGGCAAGTATTGGTATTTCAAATATCCTGCTGCAGAGCCGACTGATGATTTTGACGGAATCGTAGTTGCAACATCAAGACCGGAAACCATGTTCTCCGATGAAGCGATTGCCGTTCATCCGGACGATGAAAGATATCAGGCAGTTATCGGCAGGAAGGTTATCCTTCCGCTCGTAGGCAAGGAAATCCCGATTATTGCGGACATTTATCCTGACCCGGAGAAGGGTACCGGAGCAGTTAAGATTACCCCGGCACACGACCCGAACGACTTTGAAGTAGGGCAGCGTGCAGGACTTCCGGTTGTTTCCTGCATTAACAAAGACGCAACGATGAACGAACTGGCGGGCAAGTACGAAGGTCAGGACCGCTACGAATGCCGTAAGAACTGGGTTGCAGACCTTGAGGCCGCAGGATATCTGGTTAAGACCGAAGAAAAGGTAATTCCGATGGGGACCTGCTACAGATGCCATACGGTTATCGAAGATATGGTATCCGACCAGTGGTTCGTAAAGATGGAAGAACTGGCAAAACCGGCAATCGAAGTTGCGAAAAGCGGTAAGTTGAGACATATACCGGAAAGATTTGAAAAGATTTATCTGCACTGGCTGGAAGGAATCAAGGACTGGTGTATTTCCAGACAGCTTTGGTGGGGTCACAGAATCCCGGCATACTACTGCGAAGAATGCGGAGAAACCGTTGTTTCTTACGATGCACCGGAAAAATGCCCGAAATGCGGCTGCACGCATCTCAAGCAGGATGAGGATGTACTGGATACATGGTTCTCTTCTGCGCTTTGGCCGTTCTCGACGCTCGGCTGGCCGGAAAAGACTCCGGAGCTCGACTATTTCTACCCGACGGATGTACTCGTAACAGGTTATGACATCATCTTCTTTTGGGTAGTAAGAATGGTATTCTCCGGACTGGAATATATGGGAGAGATTCCGTTCCATGATGTATACATCCATGGGCTGGTAAGAGACGCGCAGGGCCGCAAAATGTCCAAGTCGCTCGGAAACGGAATCGACCCGCTTGAAATTATCGACAAATATGGTGCGGACGCCCTCAGATTCATGCTTTCCACAGGTATCACGCCGGGCAACGACATGCGTTTCACCGAAGACAGACTGGAAAATTCCAGGAACTTTGCGAATAAGCTTTGGAATGCGTCCAGATTCGTAATTATGAACCTTCAGGATGAAGAAGGCGAATTCAAGCCGCTTGCAAAATGCTGCGACGACTGCTGCGGCGGCGCATGTGCAAACACGACGAATTTTGCGAATATTCCGCTTAAGGATGAAGATAAGTGGATGATTAAAAAAGTAAACGACGCCATCGAGTATATCGACAACGCGATGGAAAGATACGACCTTGCACTTGCGGGACAGAGGGTTTACGACCTGATTTGGAACGAATACTGCGACTGGTACATCGAGCTTGTAAAACCGAGAATTTGGGGCGACGATGAAGAAGACAAGAAGGTGGTTCGCTTCGTATTGGTAATGTGCCTGAAGAATATGCTGAAGCTCCTGCACCCGTTCATGCCGTTTATCACGGAGGAAATCTGGGGATTCCTGCCGCACGGCGACGACGAGCAGGGCTATCTGATTGCTGCAGAATGGCCGAAGACAAGCACTTCTTATATCTATCCGAAGGCAGAAAAAACCGTTGAAATGGCAATGGAAGCAATCAAGGCAATCCGTAACATCAAGGCGGAGAAAAATGTTGCACCTTCCAAGAAGATTAAGGCAATCATCCTTGCGGAAGGCGAAAAGGCAGAAACTGCCAAAGCAGGTGAAGCATATCTTAGAAACCTTGCAAACATCACGGAAATTCTCTTCACGGATTCCAAGAAGGACGTTCCGGAAGACGCAGTATCGGCAGTCATCGACGGCGCGGAAATCTATATTCCGCTTGATGATCTGGTAGATTTCGCGGAAGAACTGGCAAGACTGGAAAAAGAGCAGAAGCGTCTCGAAGGAGAGGTTAAGCGTTCGAACGGAATGTTAAGCAATCCGGGATTCGTAAATAAAGCTCCGGAAGCGAAGATTCAGGCGGAAAAAGAAAAGCTTGCTGTGTACGAAGATATGCTCGCAAAGGTCAGCGCGCAGCTTGCGTCGGTCAAGGCAAAATTACAGTAGACGTCTTGTGCGCAGGACATATGAGGTGAAAAATGGCAAATTTAAAAGGCGAAGCCTACGCAGCCGAAGGTGCAATCGGCAAAATCCATGAATTTGAAAAATTTGGGTCGATTCTGGGACTGGAGAGAATGACAGAACTGCTTGAGATTCTCGGAAATCCGCAGGATGAACTGAAGGTCATTCATGTTGCCGGAACCAACGGCAAAGGCTCAACTTGCAAATATATTTACAGTGTCCTTCAGGAATGTGGTTATAAGGTGGGGTTATATACATCACCTTTCCTTGAGATTTTCAATGAGAGAATCGAGCTGGACGGCGCGTATATCAGCGACAGCGATTTGGCGCAGTACACGGACAGGGTGCTTACTGCTGTTAAACAGATGACAGACGCAGGGCTGCAGTCACCGACGGAATTTGAGGTGATTACCGCAATCGCTTTTCTGTATTTTAAAGAAAAAAAAGCAGACTATGTAGTACTGGAAGTGGGTCTGGGCGGAAGAGGAGACTCTACTAATGTATGCAAAAAACCGCTTATTTCGGTAATCACATCCATATCCTATGACCACACGGACCGCCTTGGCAATACCCTTGCGGAAATTGCCTCGGAAAAAGCCGGAATCATCAAGGACGGCTGTCCGGTTGTCACAAGCGCCGAAGCAGAAGAAGCGCTTGCTGTTATTGAGAAGACTGCGGCTAAGCACGGCTCCATGTACTTTGAAACCCGCAATCTGCCTTGTAAAATCACAGCGGAGACTTTCGGAGGCTGCCGCTTTGATTTAGATATGCAGGGCGTGACTTTTCACGATATAGAAATTTCCATGCTCGGCGCTCATCAGGTAAAAAATGCGGTGGCGGCAATCGCTGCCCTTTGCATTTTGGAAGAAAACGGCGATGTGAAAATCCCGACAGATGCACTGTATGCAGGACTGAAAAAGGCAAAGCAAAACGGCAGATTTGAAATTATGACGTCTACCGCTGAATCGCCGCTGATTATCATAGACGGCGCACACAATCCGGACGGCGCACTCGCGCTCCGCAGGACCATGACGACTTTTTGCTCCGGCAAAAAAATTCTCATGGTTACCGGTATGCTCGCGGATAAAGATACCGATACTATATTGAAAGAATTTACGCAGATTACAGGCGATTTTATTGTGACGGAGCCGGTAAATCCCCGCAAAATGTCGAAAGAAGATCTGAAAGCGAAAATAGAGGCTTTGGGCGGCAGTGTAAAAGCGGCAGAAGAGTATGAAGAAGCGTTCCGGCTGGCTGCCTGCAGTTCTCAGGACGGCAGTGCGGAAAGCGCAGGCGAATATGATGTAATCCTTTTCGCAGGCTCGCTGTATCTGATAGGTGAAATCCGCACTTTAATCCGAAAGTGGAGAGAAAATAAGCAAGCATAGGAACTCGGGAGGAAAAAACATGAAATTTATTTTGCGATCGACAGACGAATATGATAGACTCGTCAAGTTTTTCGTAGAGAATAAGCTGGAGTTCGACGGCGATGAAGAAGTCGATACAGACATCGTTAAGTGCTGGAAGATATCCCAAGCGGAAGGAGATGACCTCAAGCATATCAAGACGGATGCCGGAGACGGCAAAGATTTTATTGCTGCGGGATGTGTATTGGCGATGAGAGAGGGTAAATATATCATAGACGGAATTGCCGTAGACCCTGCCATGCGAAAATTCGGACTTGGACGGCTTTTGATAAATAAGGCGAAGGAAGAAGTTTTAAGCCGCGGCGGAGATGCACTCTATCTGGTTGCCAGAGCGCCCGAATTTTTCAGACGGCTGGGCTTTGAAACAATACCTGCGGACAATGCACCGAACTTCTTCGAATGTAAATACTGCCCGCAGTACGGGACGGAATGCCATCCGGAAATTATGAAACTGGACTTAAAATAAGAAAGAAAATATTCAGGAAAGAAGAAGCAGTTAAAGATGAATTACGATAAACTTTTACAGGCAATTCTCGATATTGCGGAGGAAATGCTGATTGCAGGCGCAGAAGCAAGCCGCGTAGAGGACAGCGTAAAGCGTATGTGCGATGCGTACGGCTGCAATCGGGTGAATGTCTTCGTAATCACTTCAAATATTCAGGTTACAATGGAAGACCCAAATGGGCAGATTATCACCCAGATTCGCCGCGTAACGCGCAGCGATGTCAACTTCGACAGGCTGGATTATCTGAATAACCTTTCAAGATTTATCTGTGCAAACCTTCCGCCGGTGGAAGAACTCAGAAAAAAGTTTGACGAGGTTATGGCAAGAAAACAGCAGCCTTTTGCGTTCAGCCTGCTCAGCGGCATGGCAATCGGCGGCAGCTTCGCCGTATTTTTCGGCGGAAATCTCATGGACGGCATTGCGGCGGCATTGACAGGACTTGCGACTGTCGCTCTGAATCGGGTAATTGAGAGGCTTGGACAAAACTCGCTCGCCAATATCTTTTCGGTATCTTTTGCAGCGGGCCTGCTCTCTGTATTGACGGTTTATCTGGGAATCGGCGTACATACCGATAAAATTATGATTGGTGTCATCATGCTTTTGATTCCGGGAATCGCTTTGACAAACGGAGTGCGGGATATGCTGACGGGCGATCTTGTTACGGGAATGCTGAGGGTGGTGAATGCGGTAATGCTTGCAATCGCGATTGCGTGCGGATTTGCGCTTTCACTCTTTCTTACGAGAGGAGGACTGATATGACAACACAGATTACAGCCGCATTGATAGGCTCCTTCGGTTTTGCGGTCTTTCTTAAAATGAAGGGAAAACAGATTGTTCTGGCAGGCATCGGCGGCGGAATTACATGGGCACTGTACCTTTTGCTGGAAAGCACATTGGGCGGCGTGTTCCTTCCGAATCTTTTAGCGTCGATTTTTGTCGGTATTTATGCGGAAGTCATGGCGCGCGTCAACCGCGCTCCGGCAACGATTTTTCTGACGACGGGTGCGGTTCCGCTGATTCCGGGAGGCAGCCTGTATTATACAATGCTCGGACTGGTCGAGCAGGACGAACAGCTCTTTGCGGACAGCGGAACGAAAGCGGCGGTTATCGCGCTGGCGATTGCACTCGGCTTCGTATGCGTTGCGATTGCAAACAATTTTTATATCCGGATTCGTAAATGAGATCGGTTTTAAGGAGGTCCTTAGATGAGAGCTTGGATAAAGAAACATAAAATCATCGTGGTTCTTTTGCTGGCAGCGATATGCGCTCTGCTCGTAAAAGGAGTTTTCTTCAAAGACGAAACAGCGGGATATGAAGAGGAAACCGCAGAGAAAAGAGATATTGTTACATATAACAGTTTTGTGGGAAATGTAGAGCCTGCGTCCGATTTTAATCTGGTCGCACAGGCATCCGAGGAAGCTGTGCAGGTTCTCGTTGAAAAAGGTGACAAGGTAAAGGCAGGACAGGTAATCGCGCGGCTTGATACGACGAATATCGATTACAATATCCGCCTTCAGGAAGCGACCCTGAAAACGACGAAGAAGAGCAATAAGTATAATATTTCCGACGCAAAACGCGGATATGAAAACTATAAAGAGACCATCGACAAAGGTCTCAACAGCAGTCTGGAAAGCGCAAGGATGCAGATGGAAACTGCGGAAAAGGGCGTGAACGACGCACAGAAAGAATATGATAAAGCAAAGGCTTCGATTGAAGACGGAAGCTATGAAAGCATTCAAAGCGTATATCTGCAGCGTGAGCAGGCATACCGTGCATATGATATTGCCAGAGATGCAGCTTCCGATGCACGCTCTTATTACAACGATGCATGGAGAGCTTACCGTGATGCGCAGAATGCGGCAGATGTGACACCTGCAGACGATCCTGCGAAAGCTTCACTGGAGTCCATGGCAGCTTCGCTGAAAACCGCCATGCAGTCAGCCGAAGCGCAGATGAACTCTGCCGAACGCTCTGTTGACAGCGCAAAGGGCTCTTATGATGACGCCTGCAAAGCGTTCGACAATGCGAAAAAGAATATTTTGGACAAACTGGAGGATACGATTGAAAATGCGCAGATAAGCTATGACAACGCAAAAAAGAGCTTCGATGTCATTCAGCTTCAGGTAAACCAGCAGCTTGAAGGCTTCGAGGCGACGCTTGAAAAGACAAAAGCACTCAGCGATGTCAGCGCAGCGGAAATCCAGCTTGCCAGTCTCAAGAGCACGAGAAAAGACTATGTAATTACAGCACCGATAAGCGGAACGGTAACCGATCTTCTCATTGAAAAAGGAGATATGGTGACGATGGGAATGCCAATCGCAACAATCGCAAATCTGGATACGATGCAGGTTTCCATCAAGGTAGATGAGTATGCTATCAAGAATGTTTCGGTTGGAAGCCCGGTGAAGATTTATATCGACGCTTTGGAAAAGGATTATGAAGGCACTTTGATTGAAGTCGACAGAACTGCGACTGTGGAAGGCGGCGTTTCCTATTTTAACGCAAAGGTCAGCTTTACGCCGGATGAAGCTGTAAAAAGCGGCATGAGCGTGGAAGTGAAACTCACGCGTGTGGATGAAAAGGATGTGGTGAGTCTGTCGCAGAACAGCCTGCAGTACCATGATGACAATACCGCGTACATCTATGTGAAAGATGAAAACGGAAAGATGGTCGAAAAGACTTTAGAGCTGGGCGCATCGGACGGCATATATGTTCAAATTACGGAAGGATTGAGTGAAGGAGACAAAATTTTCTATCCGAAGAAGTTTATCTTTAGCATGAAAGATATGGACTCCATGCGCGAAGCAAGAAACTCAATGATGCTGGGTGAATAACGATGGCAGGAAAAGAAATTTTGAGAATGAAGAACATCGTAAAGCAATATGCGATGGGCGATGAGATTTCCACAGTCTTGAAAGGCATCAATCTAAGCGTCAACGAGGGCGAGTTTTTAGCGGTTCTCGGTCCGTCCGGCAGCGGAAAATCCACGCTGATGAACATTATCGGATGTCTGGACACGCCGACTTCGGGCGATTATTATCTTTCCGGCAGGCATATATTTAATCAGGACGAAAAGACGCTTGCGCAGATTCGAAGCAAAGAAATCGGCTTTATTTTTCAGTCTTTCTATCTTCTCCAAAGACAGACCGCGCTGGATAATGTCATCCTTCCTCTGATTTATGCGGGAATGGGAGCAAAAGAGCGAGAGCAGCGCGCAAAATCCATGCTGGAACGCGTTGGGCTTGGAGATAAAATGTATCACTTCCCGAACCAAATGTCGGGAGGTCAGCAGCAGAGAGTTGCGATTGCAAGGGCAATTTCAACCAACCCGACGATCTTGCTTGCGGATGAACCGACCGGAGCACTCGACCAGAAAACAGGAGCGCAGGTTATGGACATTTTCAATGAGCTGAACGCGGAGGGCAGAACGATTATTATGATTACGCATGACGCGAAAATCGCAAAACATGCTAAACGCATTGTACGGATTCTCGACGGAAATCTCAGCGAGGGAGGTCTGGAAGATGCTTAAATTCGGAATGTTGAAACAAAGCGTCATCATGTCGGTGCAGAATATCGTCAGCAATAAAATGCGTACATTTTTGACCACGCTGGGCATTATCATCGGTGTAGCCGCCGTTATTGCGATGGTGACGACGGTTTCCGCCGTTTCCGATTACATGATGAACGAGTTTTCCAGTCTCGGTGCGGGAACACTGACGATTACCGCACCGGGAACCCCTTTAAAATACGGGCTGACGGAAAATGATTTGACGGAAATCGAAGAAATGGAAAATGTCAAGGGAATTGCACCGTCCGTAAGTGTAATCGCCAAGATTGTCCGAAATGATTATGTCAGCGATGATGTCACGGTCACGGGGAAAAACGAAACATACTTCCAAAAAAATGATGAAATGGTTACATACGGAAGAGCTCTTACCGCGCAGGACATGGATGGCACCGTGAAGGTCTGCCTGATCGATGATGAGCTTGCCAAGACTTTCTTTTTAGGTGAAGATCCTTTGGGAAAGACAATCAGAGTCGGAGGAATCACCTATACGGTGGTTGGGCTTTGCGATCCCGATGACACGATGACAACCATGATGATCGGCGTGAAGGAAAGCGATGGAACGATTTATATTCCATATAAAAATGCTTTGAACATGAACGGAAGAAGCAGCGTGAACAATCTGGAGGTTTACATTGATAATACGGATGAGACGGATGATTTAGTGGACAGACTGGAAGCATATCTTGACAACACCTTCAACAATGCAGACAATGCCTACAGCCTGATTAACATGGAAAGTCTCATGAAAATGATGGATACGATGTACGACATGATGACGAAGCTCCTGGCAGGTATAGCATCGATTTCGCTTATGGTCGGCGGCATCGGCATTATGAATATGATGCTGGTCAGCGTGACGGAGCGGACACGGGAAATCGGGCTGCGAAAAGCACTCGGTGCAGAACCGAAGATTATTCAGCTTCAGTTTCTGATTGAGTCTGTGATTTTGTCGCTGATTGGTGGAATCATAGGAATTATCATAGGCGAGCTTCTTTCCTATATCGCGCTTGACGCAATCGGAACGGACTTTGCAATCAATGTTTCGGCGGTTACGCTCGGCTTTGGCTTCTCACTGGCAGTCGGCATTATTTTCGGCTGGGCTCCTGCAAGAAAGGCGAGCAGACTGAACCCGATTGACGCGCTTCGCAGCGAATAAATAAGAAATCGGCATACTTTTCCTCTTTGGTAATAAACTGTATAAACAGAAAAAACTTTAGGAGGAAAAGATGGAGAGCAATGTAGCGGAACTTTGCGGCGTGGTACTTTCAGATTTGAAATTCAGCCATAAAACATACGGAGAAATCTTCTATACATTCGTGCTTGGGATTGAACGCAGAAGTGGGTATATCGACGAAATCAATATCATGGTTTCGGAGCGTTTAATCTTTGAAAATCCACCGCGCGAAGGCGATTTCGTGGAAATAAAAGGGCAGGTGCGGACTTACAACGAGATTATCGACGACAAAAATAAACTGAATGTTGTCGTTTTTGCCAAAGAAATCTATCTGAGCGAGAACTTTGGATACAATGAAAATTATATTTATTTAGAGGGTTTTCTTTGCAAAGCGCCTTTGAAGCGTACATCGCCTCTGGGGCGTGAAATCTGCGACCTGATGCTTGCCGTCAACCGAATGTACAATAAATCGGATTACATACCGTGCATTGCCTGGGGCAGAAACGCGGGCTATGCCGAAAAACTCGGCGTCGGTACGAAGCTGGTAATCGAAGGACGCATTCAGAGCCGCGAGTATAAGAAAAAGCTTGAGGACGGCACTGCGGAAATGCGCAAAGCCTTCGAGGTTTCAGTCGTGAAGCTGGAGGAAGCAGAGACGGAAGAATTTTGAAAAATATGATATTAAATTAACGAAATCCATTTTGCTTGCAGTGAAATGGATTTTGTGCTAAAATGAAAATTAAGACATTTATTATAAACGGAGGAAAAACAATATGTTCGATGTTAACGGAAAAGACAACAGTACATACAATGTTGACAATTTTGAATTCATTAAAAAAACATCACCGACAGTTGGCGGATTTATTGAACAGGAATATAACCGTCAGAAGAATAACGTGGAGCTGATCGCTTCCGAAAACTACTGCTCTGAAGCAGTTCTTGCAGCATGTGGAAGTTGTCTGTCATGGAAATACGCAGAAGGCTATCCTTATGTTCGTACTTCCGGAAATACAAGCCGTTATTACGGAGGAACTGAGTTTGTTGATCAGCTTGAAGAATACTGCTGCGATGTATGGAGAAAGGTATTTGACACGGATTACCATGTAAATGTACAGCCGCACAGCGGTTCTCAGGCAAACTTCGCTGCATATAAAGCGATTCTTCAGCCGGGAGATACAATTCTTTCCCTGAGCCTGGACAACGGCGGTCAC
Source organism: uncultured Clostridia bacterium (assembly GCA_934233735.1). Lineage (GTDB taxonomy): Bacteria > Bacillota > Clostridia > Peptostreptococcales > Anaerovoracaceae > CAG-238. The sequence goes on from CAKQGQ010000013.1 coordinate 31,613, forward strand.
CTGACCCACGGTTCGTCTGTAAACTTCAGCGGAAAATTATACAATATGGTATTTTATGATGTAGACGAAAGAGGCTACATCGATATGGAAGATGTCAGAAAGAAAGCGCTTGCGTGCAGACCGCAGCTCATTCTTACAGGCGCGTCCGCATATTCCAGAACAATCGACTTCCCGGCATTCGCTGAAATCGCAAAGGAAGTCGGAGCATATTTCATGGTAGATATGGCTCACATCGCAGGTCTGGTAGCAGGCGGTGCTCATCCGTCACCGTTCGGATATGCTGACATCATTACGACAACGACACACAAGACTTTAAGAGGACCTCGCGGCGGTCTTATCTTCGCGAGAAAAGACTTAGCAAAGAAAGTTGACAGCGCTGTATTTCCGTATGCACAGGGCGGCCCATTGGAACACATCATCGCAGGCAAGGCAGTATGTGCAGAAGAAGCACTCAGACCGGAATACAAGGAATATGTACATCAGGTTGTAAAGAACTGCAAGGCTCTGTCTGATGAATTCATCAGACTCGGCTACAAGGTTGTAACCGGAGGAACCGACAACCATCTGATTCTTCTTGACCTTTCCGACGAACCGTTCAGCGGAAGAGTTCTGCAGGAAGAATGCGACAAGGTTGGAATTACTTTGAATAAAAACTGCGTTCCTTGTGAAAAACGTACACCGAAGGAAACTTCCGGCGTAAGAATCGGAACAGCTCCGATGACGACCAGAGGCTATAAAGAAGAAGATTTCGTAAAGGTTGTTCACAGAATCGATGAAGTGATTAAAAAGCTCAGAGAAGAATATAAATAATCGCGATTGAAACAATAAAAAAGCTGCCCATCGTTGACTTGAAAACAAGTGTATCGACAGGCAGTTTTTTTGTAATCATTTTTTAGAAGTACGAGGTACCTTACCATGTTACAACTTCCGGAGCTTCCGTGAAGGAGCAGAATGCCGCTTTCGCGTCTTTCAGATAGTATACAACTGTGTTGCCGTCATCTGCTTTATACATTGCCTGAAGGCTCGGATATGCGTCGAGCATGGAGATACGCGCTTCGATTCTGTCGTCTTCCACAAGCGTGCCTGTAAGTCTGATCCAGCGGTCACTTCCAACCATTGCGGAAATCTCTACTTTTCCGTTTGCCTCAATCTGCTTGGAAACATCCTTGGATTTGCCTGTCTGGATATAAAGCTTGCCGTCAAAGATATTTACCGTGCCGAACGGTCTTACATGCGGCTGGTCGCCGTCAACGGTTGCAAGATAATATACGCCTGCGTTTTTCAAAAATTCATAAACTTTTTCCATATTCAATCCTCGCTTTCGTAATCGTAGTTTAAATCTTAATTTGGATACCTTTATTTTATACTTGCGGTTTTCGAAAGTCAATATAAAAAGGAGGAATGGGCGAAGGATGGTGAATGAATGGGCGATACTAATATATCTACAATTTTTCGACCTCTTTGGCAGAAAGCCCGGTTATCTATCTCGATTTAGATGTAGAAAGGCTTTTTTGAGTTTGTGTTCTAAATTTTTATTGGGATTTTAGATATTGAAGAAGAAAAGTGAGTTTGTGTTCTAAATAATTTCCAGAAGTACCTTGAAATATATCTATTTTATACTATCTAAAGAAAAATATCCCTTTTATGGGTTTTAAGAAAAATGTACTAAAAGAAAGATTCGACACAGTTCGACATTCTTCGACACAATTCGCCACCGAAACTTTAGAACACAAACTCCATTTTTGCGCTATATATCTAAATTCGCGGCTGAATTTTAGAACAGGAAGTTGATTTTGCGTAGAAACATCTAAAATCGCAAAAAAACGGCTAACTCCTGCCTTAAAGCCGAAAAAATCCGGAAAAATCCAGTTCTTAAAGCCGCAAAAGAGCCAAAAAATACGGAATTTTAAAACTATTTTATGAAGAGTAAATTATGCCGGACAGATTACCACACCCGTTTTTGCGTTGTAATTCGGCGGAGCTTATGGTACGATAGAGGAAATAAGAGATTTTGAAAAGAGGCGAAGAGTAATGGAATATATCGGCGATGTTTTCTATGATTACGGCGGAGGTCTTTATGTGAATATGACCAATCGCTGCCCGTGCCACTGCGATTTTTGCATTCGCGACATGGCAGATTCTTTAGGCGATGCGGACAGCCTTTGGCTGAAGCGCGAGCCAAGCAGGGAAGAGCTTTTGATAATGCTCGGGGAGCAGAATCTTGCGGCTTATGACGAGATTGTTTTCTGCGGATACGGGGAGCCGACCGAGCGTCTTGACTGCCTGCTTGCTGTCTGCGATTTTGTGAAAAGTGACCCGAACCTGAAAGGCAGGCTCAAGACAAGACTGAACACCAACGGTCTGTCGGATTTCGTCAACGAAAGACCGACTGCGAAGGATTTTGAGGGGAGGCTGGATGCGGTATCCATCAGCTTGAATGCGCCGACTGCCGAAAAATATAAGGAGCTTTGCAGACCGAAATTCGGACTTGCATCCTTTGATGAAATTCTGCGCTTTACGGAGGAAATAAAGCAGTATGTGCCGGATGTGACGATGTCGGTAGTCGGATTTTCAATTCCGCAGCCGGACATCGAAGACTGCCGCAGAATTGCAGAAAAGCTGGGCGTCAAGTTCAGGGTGAGGTAGGCCTATCGTGAGCGTGATGAATGAAGCGAAAAACAAACAAAAGCCTGTGAAGCACCCGTTTCCGCCGCTGTATGATGAAAATTCGAGAGTGCTGATTTTAGGAAGCTTTCCATCGGTTAAGTCGCGGGAGCAGATGTTCTTTTACGGACATCCGCAGAATCGGTTCTGGCGTGTGCTTGCGGGAGTTTTTTCCTGCGCCGTGCCGCAGACTATTGAAGAGAAGCGCAGGTTTCTGCTTTCAAATGGGATTGCATTGTGGGATGTGATTGCGTCCTGCGAAATTACGGGAAGTTCCGACAGCTCCATTAAAAACGTAGTCGCAAATGATTTAAGGCAGATTCTTGAAGCCGCGGACATACGAAAAATTTACGTCAACGGAAAAACCGCGGAAAAATATTATAAAAAATATACGGAGCCCGTTATCGGGCGCGAGGCAATTTGCCTGCCGTCTACTTCGCCTGCGAACGCGGCGTGGTCGCTTGAAAGGCTGACGGAGGCGTGGCAGGCAGTGGCAGAAAGCATATAAGAGAACAAAACAGGAAACTGTAATAAAAAGCCGTAAAGACTTTTGAAAGCAGCTTCCTTTTTTGTTGGCTTTTTTCGGTTTTTATGGTATAGTTTAATATGTATGAGTATGTGCAGATAATATGCGCGTCGAACAGGAGGATGATGAGATGAGAATTATCTTGGACGGAATGGGCGGAGACAACGCTCCGGCAGCGGTAGTGGAAGGCGCAGTGCTTGCGATGAAGGAAATGCCGCATGAGATTGTGTTTGTGGGACAGGAAGAAGTAATTCGCGAAGAACTGAAAAAATATAAATATAACGAAGCGCAGGTTTCCATTGTGGATGCCAGAGAGGTTATCAGCAATGATGAGGCGCCTGTCAGAGCGGTGCGCTCAAAAAAGGATTCCTCGATTGTAAAGGGAATCAATATGGTTAAAAACGGCGAGGGTGACATCTTTATTTCTGCGGGAAGCACGGGAGCGCTTCTTTCGGGAGGACTTTTCATTCTCGGCAGAATCCAGGGAATCGACCGCCCGGCACTTGCCTGCATCTATCCGATTGTGGGCGGAAGAGCCTCACTTTTGGTCGATGCCGGAGCAAACTCCGAATGCAAGCCGAACAACCTTTTGGAATTCGGAATTATGGGCAATCTATATATGGAAAAAGTTATTGGCAGGGAAAATCCAAGAGTCGGACTTGTCAATATCGGAAGCGAATCCAAGAAAGGCTCGACGCTGACAAAGGCGGCTTACGAGCTTTTGGAGCAGAGCGATATGAACTTTATCGGAAATGTCGAGGCAAGAGAAGTTCCGAAGGGCGCCTGCGATGTTATCGTGACGGATGGATTTACCGGGAATGTAATTTTGAAGCTCACCGAAGGGCTTGCATGGAATATTTTGCAGGTAATCAAAAGAAAATTCACCGACGGCGTGAAAGCAAAGCTTGGGGCGGCGCTTTTAATCGATAAGCTGAAAAGCCTGAAACAGGAATTTGACTATTCCGAATACGGCGGTGCGCCGATTTTGGGCGTAAAAGGTCCGATTGTAAAAATGCACGGTTCTTCCAATGCCAATGCGGTGAAAAATACGATTTTGAAGGGAATCCCATATGTGGAGGAAAATGTAGTTGCTACAATTCAGAATTCCGTTCTTGAAATCGAAGAAATTACGCTTAGCGAATAAGCAGAAAAACGAATAAGAAAGAAGCGAAAAATGAGGAATATCGAAGAACTGGAAAAACGAATCAAATATCGCTTTCAGGACAGAGTCTATCTGGAAAGGGCGCTGACGCACAGCTCCTATAACCGTGAAAAGAACACCAAACATAAGGATAATGAACGGCTGGAGTTTCTGGGCGATGCGTTTTTGGACGCCATCGTGGGCGCGGAACTCTTTGTGAGGATGAACAGCGTTACGGAGGGCACGCTCACGAAAACGAGGGCGCTGATTGTGTGTGAAAAGGCTCTGGCAGAGGTCGCCAGGGAATTTAATCTCGGAAAATATATTTTGATGGGACACGGCGAAGCGGGCACCGGAGGAAGGAATAAGGATTCCATTCTGGCGGATGCGCTGGAAGCGGTCATCGGAGCGATTTATATGGACGGCGGTTATGATGCTGCACAGAAGTTTACCGTAAGCGCATTTGAGAAGATGATTGAAGGCGCGATGGCGGGCAGGATTTTTTCTGACTACAAATCGGAGATTCAGGAGGTTTTGCAAAGCGGAGGCAAGACCGTCAATATCAATTATGTGCTGGACAAGGAAGAGGGCCCTGCGCACGACAAAACTTTCTATCTGCACATGGAGTGCGATGGGAAAAAATATGGAAGCGGCAAAGGCAAGACGAAGAAGGAAGCAGAACAGAATGCTGCAAAAGCAAGCTTAGAAATCCTCGAGAGGAGATAAATGGATGTACTTTAAAAGAATAGAAATGCACGGCTTCAAATCTTTTGCCGAGCCTGTTGTAATCGAGTTTCACGAGGGTGTGACCTGTATCGTCGGCCCGAACGGAAGCGGCAAAAGCAACATCAGTGACGCAATTCGCTGGGTTTTAGGGGAACAAAGCCCGAAGATGCTGCGAGGCGGCAAGATGGAAGAAGTCATTTTCGCAGGTACGGCGAGCAGAAAGTCCCGCGGCATGGCGGAGGTTACGCTCGTAATCGACAATTCTACGGGAATTTTGCCGATTGACTACAGCGAGGTTGCGATTACCCGGCGTATGTATCGCTCGGGCGAAAGTGAATATTTAATCAATAACAATCAGTGCAGACTGCGTGATATAAAAGAACTGATTATGGATACGGGCATCGGCGTGGACGGCTATTCCATTATCGGACAGGGTAAGATTGCCGACATCGTGAGCAACAAGCCGGAAAGCAGACGGGAAATCTTCGAAGAAGCTGCCGGAGTTGTGATGTATAAGAGCAAAAAGGCAGAGGCGGAGCGCAAGCTGCAGAGCACGAATGCGAATCTGGAGCGTGTCAATGATATTGTAGGCGAAATCGAGGGCAGAATCGACGGACTTGCCGAGGACAGCAAGAAGGCAAAGGAGTATCTTGAACTTCGTGAGAAATACAAAGAACTGGAAATCAATATCACTTTAAAGAATATAGAAAAACTGGATTTAGTGACGGAAACGCTCAAGGATGATGTGCAGGAACTTGGCGGCGATATTGAAGAATTGACGCAGAAAAAAGGCTCTTTGAGTGAAACTTTGAATGAGAGCCGTCAGAAAAACGAAAATCTGGAGACACTCGGAAATGAAGCGCGCGACAAACTTTTAGCCAAGGTCGAAGAAATCAATGCGTTGTCGAACAAAAGCCAGCTCGATAAGGAGCGCCTTGCTACAATTGAGCGCGACAACGAAAGACTCCATGCGGAAATCGCAGAACTTGATGAAAAGCTTTTGAGAGAGCTGAATAATCTGAAAGAGCTTGAGGAAAATCGGGAAAAAATCAGGCAGGAGCGGCAGGAAGAAGAGGAAAATCTTCAGGAAAAGATTGCAGCGCACAGCGAAATTGCGCGTCAGGCTTCTGAGCTTTCCGAGGAAATCGAAAATGCGAAGAACCGTATGATTGCGCTGCAGAATACGGCGACTTCCAAACGCTCGGAAGCAAGAAGTCTGGAAAGCTACAGACAGTCGCTGCAGGACAGAAAGAATCGACTGCTGAGCGAGGGTCAGCTTTTTGAAGAAAATCTGAGAAACTGTGAGGCAGAAAAAGCGGAAGCACGCAGGGAAAAGGACGAGACGGAAAAAGCTCTGGAAACTGCGAGAACAAGGCTTTCCGAAGCAAGAACAACGCTCGGGAATTTGAACTCCGAAATGAATGCACTTGCGAAAGAAAATGAAGACCTTCGCATCCGCGCGGGACAGGCAGGGGCCAGAAAAAAGACCATCGAGGAGATGGAAAACAATTACGAAGGCTATAACGGCGCTGTGCGCTTCATCATGAAAAATGCGGCAAGCGGCATCAAAGGCGTGGTTGCGGATCTGATGAAGGTTCCGGCAGGCCTTGAGGTGGCGGTGGAAACCGCGCTCGGCGGCGCGATGCAGAATATCGTCTGCCAAAAGGATGACGATGCGAAGCTTGCAATCGTGGAACTAAAGAAAAATAAGGCGGGAAGACTGACCTTCCTTCCGATGGAAAGCGTAAAGGGAAATGCGGTAAATATACCCGCGGCAATGCGCAGCAATCCGGGATTCCGAGGCCTTGCCTGCGATTTGATTTCGTATGACAGCGCTTACGACGGAATTTTTAAATATCTGTTAGGAAGAGTTGCTGTGGTTGACGATATGGATATTGCGGTAAATCTTTCCAAGTCTGCGGGAGGCGGAATCCGTTTCGTAACGACGGAGGGCGAAATTATCAATGCGAGCGGCGCGATTACGGGCGGTAAATATAAAAATGCGACTGCAAATCTTTTGGCAAGAAAGAGTGAAATCAATACACTTGAGCAGGAAATCAATGAGCTGAAAAGAAGCTACCGCGTGAATCAGGAAGCGCACGCGGCGAAGAAGGAGCAGGCAGAGACGCTGATTGCAGAGTGTGCGACGACGGAGGAACAGGTAAAAGAGCTTGAAATTTCCGTCTTGAATATAAAGAACCGTTTGGACACTTTGGAAGGCAGTTTTCGCGACCTTAGTGAAAACGACGCGAAGAAGGAACGGGAACTCGAAAGCATTGCAAATGATTTTGCAAATCTGAAGCAGACGGAGGAAAACCTTTTAAAGGAAGCAGAAGATGCCGAGAGCGAAATCGGAAAGCTGGAGGACAGCGCCGCGGAGGCGATGGAAGCGTTTGAAAGCGTAAAGGAACAGACCGCGCAGGCAAACGAGGAAATCACGCAGGCGCGTATCGCAAAGACTGACCGCGAAAACAAATACGAGGCGGCATGCCGTATGGCGGAAAGAGTCGAGGCTTCCAAGAACGAAGTGGAAGAGCAGATTGCTGTAAAGAAAGAGCGTATGGAAACGCTTGAAAAAGAAAAGAACGGTATTTTGTTCGGAAGCGAGGACGCAGAAGAAAGCTACAGAGAAAAGCAGGAAGAAAAGACAAGACTGGAAGAATACATAGCCGAGATTACGGAGGAAAAAGCGCAGCTTTCTGCAAAACTTGGTGAAATGACAACCGAGTTTACAGAAATCAGCGACAGGCTCAATGCTTGTCAGGATCAGAAATATCAGCTTGAAATCAAGCTGGCGAAGAATGAGACGCAGCTTGATACGCTGAAGGAAAAGCTTTGGGAAGAGTTTGAAATTTCCTATGCGCAGGCGATTTCTTTCAAGAAGAACGACTTCGTGCTGTCTGCGGCAACCAAGGAAAGCCGTGAGATTAAGAACCGTATGAAGGAACTCGGAGATGTCAATGTCGGCGCGATTAAGGAATACGAACAGATTCGCGAGCGTTATGACTTTCTGACCGAGCAGCGGGCGGACATTCTTGAGGCAATGGGCGAGCTGCAGGCGATTATCGATGATATGGATAAAACCATCAAGACGAAATTCAAGGAAAACTTCGATCAGGTCGTTGTGAATTTTGAGGAGATTTTCAAGGAACTTTTCGGAGGCGGACATGCGGAGCTGACGCTTGACAACGAAGATAATCCGCTGGAGTCGGGCATTGAGATTATCGCTCAGCCGCCGGGAAAGAAACTGCAGAACATCAATCTGATGTCCGGCGGTGAAAAGACGATGACCGCGATTGCGCTGATGTTTGCGGTGCTGAAAACCAAGCCGACGCCGTTCTGCATTCTGGATGAGGTAGAAGCGGCGCTGGATGACAGCAATATCGACCGCTTCGCGCGTTACCTGCGGAATTTCCACGACATTCAGTTTGCGATTGTAACCCACCAGAAGGCGACGATGGAACACGCGGATGTGCTCTACGGCGTTACAATGCCGGAACAGGGAATTTCCAAAGTTCTTTCCCTCAGACTGGGAGACGATTTTGACATTTAATCATTTAACGATAATAGCATAAGAAAGGGGACGCAATGTCTTTATTTAAAGAGAAAAAATCATTTTTCGGAAGACTGTCCGAGAAGATAAGCGATGTCATCATGGCAAGAGGCGAAGTTGACGAGGAGCTTATGGACGAACTGGAGGAAGTCCTGATTACTTCTGACATCGGAATGGACACGACTGTAAAAATTATGGACAAGCTTCGCGACTTCGTGAAGGAAGAATATGTGACGAAACCTGAAAATGTAAAAAAAGGTTTGCAGAAAATCATGACGCTCATGGTTGACAAAGGCAAGGCGCAGAAGCTTTGCCAGGAAACACCGCTCATAATTCTGATGATTGGCATCAATGGCGGGGGAAAGACCACGACCATCGGAAAGCTGGCGCATAAATGCAGGCAGGAGGGGAAAACCGTAATGCTGGCGGCAGCGGATACGTTCCGTGCGGCCGCGGCAGAACAGCTTGTAATCTGGGGCGAGAGAAACGGAGTCAACGTCATCCGCCATCAGGAGGGCGCAGACCCGTCTGCGGTTATTTACGACGCAGTGCAGTCGGCGAAGGCGAAGAAGATTGATGTACTGATCTGCGATACGGCAGGCAGGCTGCAGAATAAGAAAAATCTGATGAATGAGCTTGAGAAGATGAATAAGGTTATTTCAAGGGAGTATCCGGAAGCACACAGGGAAACGTTGCTTGTTCTGGATGCGACCACAGGAAAGAATGCAGTTTCGCAGGCGCAGGAATTCAGTCAGGTTGCGGATATCACGGGAATCGTTCTGACGAAGCTGGATGGCACTGCCAAAGGCGGAATTGCCATTACGATTGCCGAAGAATACGATTTGCCGATTAAGTTTATCGGCGTGGGCGAAGGGATTGAAGATCTGGAAGAATTCGAACCTGCGCGTTTCATAGGAGGAATTTTCGATGAGTAAACCGATTGTCGCTGTAGTAGGGCGGCCGAATGTTGGAAAATCAACATTTTTTAACAAAATAGTGGGAAGGCGCGTATCCATCGTAGAAGATACGCCCGGTGTAACGCGCGACCGTATTTATGCGGAAGCGGAGTGGAACGGCGTTCATTTTGCATTGATCGATACGGGCGGAATTGAGCCTGCGAGTGCAGATGTCATCCTTTCTCAGATGAGAGAACAGGCGCAGATTGCCATGGATATGGCAGATGTTATTTTGTTCATCACTGACGGCAAGGACGGTCTGACGCATGCAGACCGTGAGGTGGCTTCCATGCTGATGAGAACCGGAAAACGCGTGATTCCGGTAGTCAATAAGATTGACGCACCGTGGAATCTGCCGGATGATTTTTATGATTTCTATGAGCTTGGACTCGGCGAGCCGATTCCGATTTCGGCAGCGAATATGCTGAACTTCGGTGATGTTCTGGATGAAATCGTTGAGAGCTTTCCTGACGAAGTTTACGATGACGATGAGGATATTACGAAGATTGCAGTCATCGGAAAACCGAATGTCGGAAAGTCTTCTCTGATTAACTGCCTGCTCGGTGAAAAACGAGTGATCGTATCGCCGATTGCGGGAACAACCAGAGATTCCATCGATACACCGTTCGAGAAGGACGGCAAAAAATATATTTTGATTGATACGGCAGGAATCCGCAGAAAATCCAAGGTAAACGAGGATATTGAAAGATACAGTGTGATTCGTGCGGTTGCGGCAATTGAGCGCTGCGATGTCTGTCTTCTGATGATTGATGCTTCCGAAGGATTGACCGATCAGGATAAGAAGATTGCAGGTGTTGCGCATGAAGCGGGCAAAGGCATCGTGATCGTTGTAAACAAATGGGATTTAATCGAGAAAGAGACAAACACAATGCGTGATTTCAGGCGTTTGCTGGAAGCGGACATGCAGTTCATGTCCTACGCGCCGTCTGTTTTTATTTCCGTAAAGGACAAGCAGAGAGTCAATCAAGTTATCGAAATGGCAGAGTTTGTCTCGGAAAAACGGGCGCTGCGTGTGCCGACAGGACAGCTTAACAGCCTGATTCAGGATGCGATTATGATGAAGCAGCCGCCTTCAGATAAAGGACACAGGCTGAAAATTTACTATGTAACGCAGGTAGGCGTGAAACCGCCGCTGTTCAGTTTTCAGATTAATAAACGCGATCTGATGCATTTCTCATACGCAAGATACCTTGAAAACCGGATTCGTGACGGTTTCGGTTTCGAGGGAACTTCCATCAAATTCGTGTTCAGAGAAAAAGGCGAGAAGGTGGAATAAGATGCAGTTTGATTTTTATGATGTAATCGCTGTGATTTCGGCCTATTTAATCGGAAATATTTCCCCGGCAATTATTCTGGGGAAAATGAGCGGTATCGATATAAAGAAAGAGGGAAGCGGCAATGCCGGAACGACGAATGCGCTTCGTGTCCTCGGAAAAAAAGCGGCGGTGATTACACTGGTGGTAGATATACTGAAAGGTGTTCTGGCCGTTCAGCTGGGAATGCTCTGCGGATATGAGGCCGGGGCGCTTTGCGCACTTGCGGTATTCTGCGGGCATATCTGGCCATGCCTTTACAAGTTCAAAGGTGGAAAAGGTGTGGCGACGGCGTTCGGCGCGCTTCTGTCCATAAACTGGATGCTTGCGCTCTCCGCTTTGGCAATCGTTGCCTGCGGACTGCTCATAAGCAAGAGAATGTCAGTCGGCTCGCTCCTGGGTGCGGCAACATTTCCGATTACCTGCCATTTCATGGAGCCGGACTTCTTTTGGATTGGCTGCGTGATGGCGCTGATTGTGCTGCTGAAGCACCGCTCGAATATTATACGGCTTTTTAAAGGCGAAGAGCCTCCGATGGGAATCTTCAAGTCGAAAGAAGCAAAAAGCGAAAAATAAAAAGAAGAACACAAGCAGGGAAAAAGATGGGTGAAAGAGTAAAAAAAATTGGGGTTATCGGTGCAGGCAGCTTCGGCACCGCACTTGCGATAACCCTTGTAAATAAAGGACATGATGTGACTGTGTGGGCGAGAAGGCCTGAACAAATCAAAGAAATGCGGGAAAAAAGAGAAAATACGCATTATCTTCCGGGCGTGAGCCTGCCGGAGGAGCTTTGCTTTACGGAAAGCCTGGAAGAGGCGGCAGAAGGCAGGGATATTCTGCTTTTTGCAGTTCCGGCGCAGACCTTTCGGGGTGTTTTCACCGAAGCAATGCAGTATGCGCCTGCGGATATTCCAATCGTCAATGTCGCGAAGGGTATTGAAAAGGGAACGCTTCTGCGCCTTTCTCAGGTAGCGGAAGAAATCAGGCCAAATGTGCGCTACATTGCGCTTTCGGGACCGTCCCACGCGGAGGAAGTTGCAAGAAGGCTTCCGACGACGGTAGTGGTCGCAGGAAAAGATCATGATTTAGCTGTGGAGATTCAGGAAAGCTTCAGCACGGATCGCTTCCGCGTGTATACAAATGAGGATTTAATCGGTGTGGAGCTTGGCGGAGCATTGAAAAACATTATTGCACTCGGCGCAGGAATCTCAGACGGTTTAAAATTCGGCGACAATGCGAAGGCAGCGATGATGACGCGAGGCATTACGGAAATGACCAGACTCGGAATGGCAATCGGCGCCCGTTCAGAGACTTTTTCGGGGCTTGCAGGGATTGGCGACCTGATTGTAACCTGTACCAGCATGCATTCGAGAAACCGCAGATGCGGCATTTTGATCGGCGAGGGAAAGAGCGTGGCGGACGCTGTGGAAGAGGTCGGAATGGTCGTAGAGGGGCTGTCGACAGCAGAGGCTGCGAATGCGATTGCAGAGAAGCTGCAGATTGAAATGCCGATTACGCAGTGCATTTACGGCATGATACAGGGAAGCATTTCGGCGCAGGATGCGGTTGAGATTCTGATGGGAAGAAAACGCAAAAACGAAATGCACATATAGAAACGAAAAACACAGACAAAACGACGGAGGAAGAAAATTGTCAGAGCAGAAAACATTTCACATAACAACTTTCGGCTGCCAGATGAACGAGCACGACTCGGAAACTTTGGCAGGAATGCTGATGGAAAAGGGCTATACTCCCGCGGCGGAGCGAAAGGATGCTAACATTGTAATTTTCAACACTTGCAGCATCCGTGAGAATGCGGACAAGCGCTTTTTCGGAACTTTGGGACAGTTAAAACGCAGAAAAATGGAGCAGAGGGAAAACTTTACGGTGTGCGTCTGCGGCTGCATGATGCAGCAACAGCACATTATCGATACGCTGAAGTCCAAATATCCGTGGGTGGATGTAATCTTCGGCACGCATAATCTGCACCAGCTTCCGGAGCTTTTGGATAATTTATACAAGGAAAAACACAAGCAGCTTGCCGTATGGGAAGACGGCGGCGATATTGTAGAGGGACTTCCCGCACAAAGGCTTTTCAAGCATAAAGCTTTCGTGAACATCATGTACGGCTGTAATAATTTTTGTACTTACTGCATCGTGCCGTACACAAGAGGAAGAGAGCGGAGCAGAACGCCTGAGGACATTGTCGAAGAGGTGCGCAATCTGGCGCAGGACGGCGTGAAGGAAATCACGCTTTTGGGACAGAATGTAAACTCCTATAAGGGAATCAGCAAGGTTACAGGAGAAAAAGCGGACTTTACCGACTTGATTTATCTCCTCAACGAAGTGGACGGAATCGAGAGAATCCGTTTCATGACCAGCCATCCGAAGGATCTTTCGGACAAACTGATTGAAGCGTATGGCAAGTGTGAGAAGCTTTGCCATTACATTCATCTTCCGGTGCAGTCAGGCTCGAGCAAGGTTTTGAAGGAAATGAACCGCCGCTATACGAGAGAGGCATATCTGGAAATTGTCAGAAAGCTCAGAGAAGTTGACCCACAGATTGCGATTTCAACGGATATTATCGTTGGATTCCCGGGAGAGACAGAAGAGGAATTTGAAGAGACGCTCACACTTTGCGAAGAGGTGCGCTATGACTCGGCGTTTACCTTCCTGTATTCCGTGCGCAAAGGCACTCCGGCGGAAAAATTTGAGAATCAGATTCCCGAAGAAGTCAAGCATGACCGATTCAATCGCCTTGTCGATGTCATCAACCGGATTTCGGCAGAAAAAAATGCGGAATATATCGGCAGAGTCGAGAAGGTTCTGGTGGACGGGCCGTCCAAACGCAACTCCAAGACCTACGGCGGAAGAACGGAGACCTTTAAGCTCGTTAATTTCAAAGGCACTCCGGATATGATCGGAAAAGTTGTAAATGTGAGAATTACGGACGCGAACACCTTCAGCCTCGAAGGCGAAGCAGAGATTTAAAGAAAAAAAATTAAAAATTCCGAAATTTTAGAATTTCAGAAACAGGCATAACCCCTCGGAAAAGCTCATATACTTTTGGTAAAAAGCAGGCTTTTACGGAGGGGTTTTTATGATAAAGGGGAATATATATGAAGAAATTGGCAAAAGGGCAGGCGGAGATATTTATATCGGTGTCGTGGGGCCTGTGAGAACCGGAAAATCCACATTTATCAAGCGTTTTATGGATGTCATGGTCTTTCCGAACATGGCAAATCCGTATGAAAAGACAAGGGTGATGGATGAACTTCCGCAGAGCGGCGAGGGCAAGACGATTACGACGACCGAGCCGAAATTCATACCGCCGGATGCGGTGCCCGTATCATCGGCAGGGGGTGCAAACCTGAATGTGAGACTGGTCGACTGCGTGGGCTATCTGGTGCCGGGCGTGATTGGTGACAAAGAGGATGGAAAAGAAAGAATGGTTTCCACGCCGTGGCAGGAAGAAAAAATTCCGTTCAGTCAGGCGGCTGAAATCGGGACGGAAAAAGTCATCGAAGAACATTCGGTTGTGGGAGTAGTCGTGACGACAGACGGCTCGTTCGGTGAAATTCCGCGGCAGAATTACATAGAAGCAGAAGAAAAGACGGTTGCACAGCTCAAGGAACTCGAAAAACCGTTCGTCGTTGTCGTAAATTCCGCAGTACCGCAGAATGAAAGAAGCAGGCAGCTTGCACAGGAGCTGGAAGAAAAATATGAAGTGCCCGTAGTCCTGACAAACTGCCAGCGGATGAGTGAAGCCGAAATCGACGATCTATTCGACAAGCTGATTTATCAGTTCCCGGTCTGCGAGGTCAACTTTGAGCTCCCCGGTTATCTGGATGCGCTCCCGAGCGAGCACTGGATTAAGAAGACGATGATTGAAAGCGTTAGAAACTGGATGGGAAGCTTCGAGACGATGGGGCAGGTGCTGAATACCTGTTCTATGATTGCAGACGGAAATATTATCCGTGAGATTAAAATCGTAAAAGCGGATATGGCAAGCGGAATCGTCGTCTTAGAGCCGCGTCTTGCGGAAGGGCTTTATTACAAAGTCATCGAGGAACTCATGGGAACGACCGTTACGAATGACAGCCAGCTTTTCCTTCTCTTAAAAGAATATGCGCAGGCAAAGAACGCTTACGACGGTGTCAAAAGTGCACTGGCGCAGGCAGAGGGCAGCGGTTATGGAATCGTTGCTCCGAAGCTGTCGGAAATGCTGCTCGAAAAACCGGAAGTTTTTAAACAGGGAAATAAATACGGAGTCCGCATGAAAGCCAAGGCGCCGTGTCTTCACATCATCAAGACCGATATTACGACCGAAGTCTCTCCGGTTGTCGGCAGTCAGAGCCAGTCAGCGGACTTGGCACAGTATCTGAGCGAGCAGTTCGGAAACGAGGAAAACGACATCTGGGAGACCAACCTTTTCGGCAAGACGCTGAAAGAAATGGTTACCGAACAGATGGAAAGCAAACTCAGCAATGTCCCGGATTCCATTCGCGGCAAAGTGCAAAAATCACTGCAGCGTATCAGCGACGAGGGCAAAGATTATTTCATCTGCATTATATTATGACCGACCGCGCATAATATACAGTATGAAGAGACGAAAGAATGAAAAGAAAAAATACACAAAAATCCAAAAAAATACTTTTTTCACAGCAGTTCTGACTGCTTTCATCACGACATTCATGGGAAGCGCGCTGAACCTGTCGATTCCGGCGCTCGGCGCTGAATTTCAGGTAAGCGCGCAAAGCGTCGGCTGGGTCGTTACGATCTATATGCTCACCTGCTCGGCTCTGGCAGTCGTTTTCGGAAAAACAGCCGATATCTATGACCGAAAAATTATTTTATGCACAGGCATTCTTATATTTGCGGCAGCATCCGCGTTCTCCGTATTTTCACGGGAAATGTGGGTGCTTCTTGCATTTCGTTTTTTGCAAGGAATTGGCGCTTCGATGATTTTTTCAACCAATCTGGCGATTTTGATGGCAGCCTTCGATGCGGACAAGCGGGGAAGGGTGCTCGGCTATGCGACCTGCGCGACCTATGCGGGGCTGTCGATGGGCCCGGTACTCGGCGGAATTCTAAACGAGCATTTCGGGTGGCGTGCAGTTTTCCTTGTGACGGCAGGCGTATCGGCAGCAGCATTCTTTGCTGCTGCATTTAAAATACCCGGTAAATCAAAATCCGAAAAAGAGCGGGCACCATTCAAAACCTTTGACCTTTGCGGCAGTCTTCTTTTTATTGTGTCCATTTCTTTGTTCATGTACGGGCTTTCTTCCATAAAGAGCAGGGAGGCGGCGCCATGGATATTGGCGGCAGGCGTCTTAGGATTTCTGCTTTTCATCAGAACAGAAAGAAAAGCGGAAAGTCCGGTCGTCAACGTAAAACTTTTTTCCGAAAATCTTCCGTACACGCTGAACAATCTCGCAGCGCTTTTGAATTACGGGGCGACTTTTGCCATAACTTATTTATTGTCCGTCTACCTTCAGGTTATCAAAGGGATGTCATCCCAAAGCGCCGGAATCGTCTTGATTACTTCGGCGGTGATGATGGCGGTTTTTTCGCCGATTTTCGGACGGCTTTCGGACCGCCGCTCTCCGTTTCTTCTTTCAGCTTTCGGGATGGGAATCTGCGCGGCAGCGCTTGGAATGTTCGCATTTTTGCTGCAGGAGGCGAGTTTATATTTTATTCTGGCGGCATTAGCACTTTCGGGACTGGGATTTTCGATGTTTTCTTCTCCGAATACCAATGCGGTCATGTCTTTTGTAGAAGCAGAGGATTACAGTGCGGCATCTTCTGCGCTTTCGACGATGCGCTCTCTCGGACATACGACAAGCATGGCGGTCGTTACGCTTGTGACGGGAATTTTCGCAGGGGAGAAGGCATTGACGGAGGCAGAACCTGCGCTTTTAATGAGAGCCCTGCACATTTGTTTTTTTATCTTTGCATTTTTTTGTATTCTTGGAATTTTTATGGCACGAAAGCGAAAAATGTGATAAAATACTATAATATATTCAAAAAGCTCTTAAGAGCAAAAACGATATTTAGGGGAACAGGGGAATATGGTTACATTTTACAATTTTACGAATTCAGTGACCCAGATGGCAATCATCTACGCAATCAACCTTCTGCTGATTCTGGGTATAATCTTTGCCGAACGAAAAAGCCCGTCGGCAACGCTCGCGTGGGTCATGGTGCTTGCTTTCATTCCGATTGTCGGGATTATTTTCTACATCATCTTCAATCAGAACTTTTCGCGAAGCAAGATCAACAAGCTGACGGATAGGGAAGAATATGTGGTCAGCAAGGGACTGAAGCGGCAGATTGAGGAGATGGACAGCGATGAGTATGAATTTTCCTGTCCGACGACGAAGCACTGGAAACATCTGATTAAGCTGAATCAGGTGTACGGGCACGCCTTCTATACGGAGGACAATCAGATTGAGCTGATTACAGACGGCATTGAGCTTCAGGAAAAACTCGCCGAGGATATAAAAAATGCAAAAAAAACCATAAATGTTGAATTTTACATTATTAAAAGTGACTTTGTCGGCATGAATTTAATTCATCTCTTGACGGAAAAAGCGAAAGAGGGACTGGAAGTCCGACTTTTGGTGGATGCGCTCGGAAGCAGACATATCAACGATGTTGTGCTTTCTGAGTATTTGGAAGCAGGAGGAAAGGTCGGATATTTCTTTAAACCGAAACTGAAGTTCATTGCGCCGAAGTTCAACTACCGAAATCACAGAAAGATTGTCGTAATTGATGATAAAGTCGGCTACACCGGCGGTTATAATGTCGCAAAGGAATATATAGGCAGAAAAAAAAGATTCGGCTACTGGCGCGATTCGCATGTCCGCATTGAGGGAAACGCAGTTATTGATTTGCGTGCAAGATTCGTGCTTGACTGGCGTTTTACGACGAAGGAGCAGCTCGATATTATACCAAAGGACTTTGAGGTGGAAGAGACCGAGAACAAGACGGGAATCCAGATTGTTTCCTGCGGGCCGGAGTCGCCGTCCGTTGAAGTAAAAAGGGCGATGATGCGCATGATAACCTATGCGGAAAAGAGGGTGTTTTTACAGACTCCATACTTCGTTCCTGACCCGAGCATTTTCGAATCGCTGAAAATGGCGGCGCAGTCGGGTGTGGATGTCAGAGTTATGATACCCTGCAAGCCGGATCATATCTTCGTTTACTGGGCTACATACTCTTATGTGGGAGAACTTCTGCGCTCGGGAGGCAGAGTTTTTATTTACGACAACGGATTTCTTCATGCGAAAACCTTAGTGGTTGACGGCGAAGTGGGAACGGTCGGTTCGACAAATTTCGATAACCGAAGCTTTCGTCTGAACTTTGAGACAAACGCTTTTGTGTTCGACAGCGATTTTGCGAAGAAGATGGAAGATGCTTTTGAAAACGATTTAACCAATTACGGCCACGAGCTTACTTATGAAGCATATAAGAAGCGTAGCGTCGTAATCAAATTCAAGGAGGCAATTTCACGCCTTCTGTCAGATATATTGTAATGCACGAGGGAGGAAAACAGATGGAAAATAAAATGCAATATTATATGAGAGTTTTTAAGGGAGCCAGCTTTGAAAAATTCTTCAAGGTTCTCGATACGGCGCATGAGCGTTCGGGAAAAAACAAAGTCTTTCTCTTTTTCGATATTTTGAACTGCATGAAGCGTTACGGCGCAGGCTACAACGACTATGTCATTTTCGAGTTTTGGGACTTGAACGCAAAACAGAGGGACACCTATCTGACGCGTTTCAGAAGCAAAAAGCTGATGATGTTTATGAACGATCATAACTATGCGCATATTTTTGACAATAAAAATGAATTTAATGAAGTGTTCAAGGACTTTATCGGAAGAGAATGCCTTGACCTTGGGACTGCAACGGACGAGGAAATCAAGAATTTTTTCGAAACCCGCAAAAAAATATTTGCGAAGATGAAGGATTTAACCTGCGGCATCGGCGCGGAACTCCTCGAAACCGAAAAATTCAAGGATGCAGACGAGTTTGTCGCTTATGTTAGGGAAAAGGGCTTCGGAACGATTGAGGATGTAATCGAGAACCACCCGGATGTTGCGAAAATGTACCCGTACTCGGTAAATACCATGCGGATGATTACCATGGTGGATGCAAAAGGCGAGCCTCATCTTATTTATGCGGTATTTAAAATGGGAAGAGACGGCAGAGTTGTAGATAACTATGGGGTGCATGGTCCGGTTGACCTGGAAACAGGAGAGTTCCTTTATCCGGCGCATTCCGGAGATACAACCGCAGGTAAGCACTATACTGAGCATCCGAACACACACCAGCCGCTGCTTGGCTACAAGGTTCCTTATATGAAGGAAGCCGTTGAAATGGTAAAAAAAGCTGCGCTCGTCGTGCCGCAGATGCGCTATATCGGATGGGATGTGGCAATCACGCCGACAGGACCTGCAATTATCGAGGGCAATAACTACTGTGCGCATGATTTCTGGCAGCTTCCGGGACAGACACCGGGAGGAATCGGAATTATGCCGACCATTCACAAAATTATACCGGAATTTAAATACTAATACGAAAGGAACTTTTGAGAATGGGAAAACTCAGATTTTACATTGCGCTTTGGGCGGCGAAACTGTCCATTGTCGCGCTGAAGATAACGAAGCATAATGGAACAAACTTTCCGGGAGTACTGGCTTTGAAGCTCTGCCCGCAGTTCTTAAAATATGCGGACAAGCCGAAAAAAATCATTGCGGTTACAGGCACCAATGGGAAGACTACCGTTTCGAATATGCTGCTCGATATGCTTACGATGGACGGCAAGCATGTACTGAATAATAAGATGGGCTCCAATATCAATTCCGGAATCGCTTCTTCGCTGATTTACGGCGCGAATCTTTTCGGAAAATGCAAATACGAAATCGGACTGTTCGAGGTGGACGAGCGTTCCGCGCTCAGAGTCTATCCATATATGAAGCCGGAATATATGCTGATTACGAACCTGTCACGCGATTCCATCATGAGAAACGGACATCCGGAATACATTGCAGATATTCTCACGAAATACATCCCGAAAGAAACGAAACTGGTACTTAACGCCGACGACCTGATTTCCTGCCGCGTGGCACCGGAAAATCCGCGTGTTTACTTCGGAATCGAAAAGATGGACACGGACTTAAAGAAATGCATTAATTTAATCAACGATCTGCAGATTTGCCCGGAATGCCATAACAGGCTGGAATATGAATATCTGCGCTACAACCACATCGGCAAGGCTTACTGCCCGGTGTGCGGTTTCAAGGCACCTGCATATGACTATGCGGGCGAAAATGTCAATGTTGCAGATATGACGATAGATGTAAAGGATGCCGAAGGAACGGGCCATTATAAGCTTCTGAATGAGAGCGTTTTCAATATTTATAATGTGGTATCGGCGGTTGCGCTTCTCCGCGAAATGGGTTACAGCCATGCGCAGATTGAAGGCTTTTTCGATAAACTCAATATCGTTGGAAGCAGATATGATGAGGAAAAAATCGGCTCCCGTACGCTCTACCGGCTGCTTGCAAAGGAGAAAAACGCATTTGCGACTACCCGTGTGTTTGATTATATCGGAGGACTTCCGGGAGATAAGGAAATCATTCTGATGAACAGCTGTCAGGGAGACATGAAGCACTGGTCCGAAAACACCTGCTGGCTGTACGACTGCGATTTTGAATTTTTAAACCATGATAATATCAAGAATATCATTCTCTGTGGGCCGCGGAGATTCGACCATAAGCTGAGACTTTTGCTGGCGGGCGTGCCGGAAGAAAAACTTTCTTTTGCAGAGAAAGAAACCGATGCGCCGGACAAGCTGAAACTCTTTGAAAATGACAACATTTATGTCCTTTATGGAACCGATTCGATTGCTCTGGGGAAAAAAGTCGGCGATATGGTACAGAAAATGCTGGCAGAGAAGGCGGAAAAGGAGGGCAGGCAGTAATGAAGATTGAAGTATTGTACCCTGAAGTTGCCAACCTTTACGGCGACCTTGAGAATCTAACTTATCTAAAGAAATCCTGCCCGGAAATCGAGATAGTGGAAACACATCTTACTGACGAGCCTCTGTTCGTCAGCGAAAAACCGGATCTTGTATACATGGGTACCATGACGGAGAGCGCGCAGCTTTTGGTCATCGAAAAACTCCGTGCGTATAAGGAGGCTTTGAAGGCAAGAATTGACGAGGGAACGCTGTTTCTGATTACCGGAAATGCACTTGAGGTCTTCGGCAAATCCATTAAGGACAAAGACGGAACGGAAGTCGAATGTCTCGGCATCTTTCCGACAATGGCAAAGCGTGACATGATGAATCGTTACAATTCGCTTTGGCTCGGGAATTTTGAAGACATGAAGATTGTGGGATACAAGAGCCAGTTTACGCATTCTTACAAGGATGAGAACGCGAAGGACTGTTTATATCCGGACTTTCAGGCGGCATTTGCGGCAGAACGCGGACCGGGACTCAATCCTGATATAACGGGCGAAGGAATCAGACAAAATAATTTCATCGCGACCTATATCATCGGGCCGATTTTGGTTTTGAATCCGCCTTTGGCAAAGTGGGTGCTCAAGCAGATGGGCGTGCCTGCGCCTGTGCTCGCTTTTGAGGATGCGGCAATGGAGGCCTATGAAGTCAGAGTGAAGGAATACAGCAGCCCGGATACGGGATTCTATTATTAATCCGGAAAGGAAGCGAATCATGTTCCTCAGCGTTGGAGAAATTTCAAAAATTTTAGGCGTTTCTACGGAAACAATCCGTCATTATGTTCAGGCCGGCATTATCACACCGCGAAAAAATGCGGAAAACAATTATTGGGAGTATTCTTCGGAAGATTTCCTGCGGCTCACCGATGTGCTTTTTTATCGTTCTGCGGGACTTTCGGTAAAAGAAATCAAGACAATCATGGACGGAATTCCGGTAGAAGCCATTGGAAAAGTCATAGACGCGCGAAGAAAAGAACTGACCAATACCATTAAAGAAGCGGCAGAGATGCTGCAGCGGCTGGATTACTGGGATGAATCCTACGAAAGCGAAATTCAGATGCTGGGTAAATATGAAATCGGGGAAATGCCGCCGGAATACCGGCGAAACTCCTATATTGATGAACCTGAGCATATCGCAAATTCTCTTCGGGAATGCTTTGATTTGGATAAGGAGGATTGGATCTGCCTTTCGGTTTCTTTTCATTATAATCTTCATGAACCGGAAAAGGGCCTTCGCAGATATTTCTCTTTCCCTGGAGACACAAGGCTGAAGATTAAAAATGCCATTACGGCGGGAATTGAGGAAAAGGCAGAATGCTGTTTGATTGCGGAAGTTCTTTTCAACGAAAATGTTGATGAAATGCTTGCACCGATGCTTGCATATGCCGCGGAGGAAAACATTAATCTGACAGGCGACTTCTACGGACGAGAGGAAACAAACTATTATCCGGAAGGAAAACGGATGGGCTTATATAAAGTTTATGCGCCGATATCCAAAAAATAAAACATAAAATGCAAAACAACTTGACCTCGGGGTTACCCCGAGGTTTACAATTTTTTTGACGGAAATTATTTAAAGGAGGTGAAAAAAATGAACGAACTGCAAGCGAAAATCAATGATTTCTTTCAGGCAAATCAGGAAGCTTTGCTCAGCGACTTGGAAGGTCTGATGAAAATCAAAAGCAAAAGCGAAGACCGCACGCTGTGTGAAGAAGCCTTGCGCTATGCGGCAGACATCGCCGAAAAGGCCGGTATGAAGGCGATAATGGGTAAATACGGCGATGTGTGTGTGGTTGAAGTCGGCAAAGGCGATGAGACTTTGGGAATTTTGGCGCATGTGGATGTCGTGGATGAAGGCGCACGCGAGCTTTGGGAATGTGAGCCGTTTACACTGACACAACAGGACGGGCTGCTTCTGGGACGAGGCATTATCGATGATAAAGGTCCGGTTATCGGAACTCTGTACGCGCTTAAATTTTTAAAGGAAAATGTGAGCAGCTGGAATAAGAGAATATGGCTTATCATCGGCAGCAGCGAGGAAACGGAATGGATTGACATGGAACATTTCAAAGAAGAATTCCCGATACCCGATTACGGTTATTCTCCGGATGGCAACTTCCCGATTTTCAATGCAGAAAGCGGGTACATGGATGTGGTTCTTGACTTTAGAAACACAAATCCGAAGAGTTTCGAACATTTTGAAGGTGGTGTTTCGGAAAATGTTGTACCTGCATCGGCGTCTTTCATCGCAGGCGGAAAACGATATGACTTTCATGGGAAATCTGCTCACAGTTCCACGCCGGAACTTGGGGAAAATGCGATTCTGAATATGGCAGAAGTGCTTTGCAAGGGAGGATGGGAAACTCCGGACTTTGCAAAATTCCTTCATGACAAATTCCCGAAGGACAATTATGAATCGCTGCTCTGCATAGAAAAGGCTGAAGGCATACAAAATGAAAAATCATTGCCAACCACCATTGTCCCTACACTTCTTATGCAGGAAGATGACAAAATTCTGCTGAATTTCAATGTCAGACAGACCTTTGAAATTCCGGGTCAGAATGTCATAGAGGCTTTTGAAAAGGAACAATCAAAATATCATTATCATGTCATTATCAAAGAAAATCTGGAGCCAATTTTCGTCGATGAAAATAAACCATGGCTGATCCGAATGAAGCAGGCATATGAAGCATATGGAAAGAAGTGTGAATTCATGGCAGCTTCCGGCTGTACATATGCTAAGACAATGCCGAACTTTGTAACATGGGGACCTGTCTTTCCGGAGGACATCGACTGCGCTCATATGGAGAACGAACAAATCTCACTTGAAAGCTTCATGCTGGGAAACCGGATGTATACTTATTTCCTTTTTAACGAAACTGGTACAAAATAATTTTGAGAGGAACTATTATGGAAAAGAAAAAAAGAAAATTCCAAATGCCGACGGCGATAACAATCGTTATGATTTTTCTTGCGATTGTTGCACTGCTTACATGGGTCGTTCCGACTTCTGTAGTTGTTACGGATGAAGCCGGAAACAGCCAGATTATCTACAATGCGGCATTTGACGAAGACGGAAACATAATCGAAAATGCAGGAACCAGTCCGGTAGGACTGTGGGACTATTTCACAGCGCCGATTGAAGGCTTCATCGATGCTGCGGATATTGCAACTGCGATTCTTATTTCGGGCGGACTGATTGCAATTCTGAATCATGTCGGAGCAATGGATGCCGGTATCGGTGCGCTTCTCAGAAGATTTAAAGGAAGCACCCTGATTGCAATCCTTATGATTGTATTTGCACTGATGGGAACCGTATATGGCTCCTGGGAAGAACTTCCGGCTTATGCAATCGTAATTCTTCCGCTGTTTATCTCCGCGGGCTATGATGCGATTACCGGAATGATGGTAATTTTGATAGGAGCGAACATCGGTAATATGGCCAGTGTTGTAAACCCTTACTCGATCGGAGCTGCTGTAGCGGCAATCGGAAACCCGGAATTATCTCTCGGCTCCGGTATCCTGCTCAGACTTGTACTTTTCGTAGTGATGCTTACCATGGGCATACTCTTTGTCATAAGATACGCAAACAAGGTTAAGGCAAACCCTGAAAAATCCCTAATCGCCGGTCAGGAAAATCATCTTTTCAAGACGGAAAATGTCGGACTTGCGGAGTTTACACCTAGAAGAATCTGGTCTCTTGTTGTTTTCGGACTTGTAATTCTGTTCTGTGTAATGGGATATATCCCTTGGGATTCCATCACGGCAAGCAGCGGAACGGCATTCGATGTAGTGAATGCGCCGCAGTATGCAAGCCAGGGACACTTCATCGGAAACCTTCTGGGCATGAATAAATTTACCGAATTCGGCTGGTGGTATTTCATTGAATTCTCGGTAATCTGGCTCATCGGAGCAATCGTAATCGGACTTATCAACAAAATGCCGGAAAAAGAATTCGTTTCCGTATTCGCACAGGGGGCAGCTGACCTTGTAACGGTTGTATTCGTACTTGCTGCATCGAGAGGAATTTCACTCTTCATGGGAACCAGCGAATCCGGAATGAGTATCACATTCATTTACTGGATTCAGAAAGTTCTCTCCGGAGTACCGCTTTGGGCATTCGTTGTTGCAGGCGTACTTGCATACTTTGCAATCGGTCTGTTCCTCCAGTCGACAAGCGGAGTTGCAGGTATCACAATGCCAATCTTCGGAGCGGTTGCATTCGCACTTTTCGCAGCATCAAGCGTGGGATCGGTCGGCGGACAGACAATCCTGCTTTCCACATTCACATGCGGCATCAACTTCGTATGTGCGCTTTATCCGGAATCAACGAACATGGGTATCTGCGAAATGGCAGGTGTTCCGTTCAATGTATTCTTCAAACAGTGGCTTAAGACGCTGCTGCCGATACTCATCGTTGCAATCATCATAATTTCGGCAGCACCGTATATCGGACTTGTATAGTTAAGTTACCCATAATTTTAAATAAAAAAAAACAAAGCCTCGGCGGGTTCGCCGGGGCTTTGTGCGATCACAATTATACTATAGTATCATAAGGTGCATACACGGGTGTCCAGTGTGTTTGCGAAAGATAACGGAACAGACCTTCCGCATCCCGTACGCGGAACAACTTAACAATTTGACGATGATCTTCGTTTGTGGCATAAAGAATTTCTTTCATCTTTCCTTCAGGATCATTTTTATAAGGCTTTTGAAAAAGCTTGCTTTTCACTTTGGAAAGCGTGTTAATTAAAGCATTGTTGCCGCAAAGGTCGATATAAATTTGATGAAAAAGCGCCTGCTGCTTCCGGTACATTTCAAAATTCTCATTTTTAATTGCCAAATCCATGGCATCTACATAAAAATCAAGATCGGCAAAGTCTTTCTCTGTTAACAGAGGACAAGCCAGCTGGGCGGCAAAACCATCGAGAACGCCAATAACCGCATAATATTCAACAACTTCTTTTTCTTGAACAGCTTTTATTATAAAACCCTTTCTCGCCTTGCTTTCCAAAATCCCTTCGGCAGTAAGCTGAATCAAAGCTTCCCTGACAGGGGTACGGCTGATATCAAGTTCCTCGCAAATCGTGTTCTCATTAATGCGTTCGCCGGGCAGAAGAGTCCCCTTGATGATTTGCTCTTCAATATATTCGTAAACATGATCCTTTAAAGACTTAAATCGTTCCATTTACTTTCATCCTCCTAATTTTCACCCAACTATCATAGCTTAAAATAAAAAAATAGTCAATGAAATAATTTTTTAACAAAATACGGTTAATTTATTGACAATACAAAATAATGATATATAATATACAATATATTATATATTTAACATTGTGCATGTATTAGGAGGTAAAAAGATGAAGAAATTTAATCATGTGATCGTAAGAAGACCTTGCAGAGCAATGGTAGACGGTATTACTTCTGCACCGGAACTCGGAAAACCGGATTATGAACTGGCTTTAAAAGAACACGATGCATACATTGAAGCTTTAAAACAGTGTGATGTTGATGTGACGGTTCTGGAAGCAGACGAAAGATATCCGGATTCCTGTTTTGTTGAAGATCCGGCATTGATTACCAGAGAATGTGCAATCATTACAAATCCGGGTGCAGAGTCCAGAAACGGTGAAAAATTTGAAATCGTGGACGCAGTAAGAAAATTCTTCCCGGAAGACAGAATTGAGTATATCAAGGCACCGGGAACTTTGGAAGGCGGAGATGTTATGATGGTAGGAGACCATTTCTATGTTGGACGTTCCGCAAGAACGAACGAAGAAGGAATTCGCCAGTTAACGGAAATCCTTGCAAAATACGGAATGACATGCTCCGAAGTAAAGCTTGAAAAGGTTCTTCACCTTAAGACCGGCGTAAATTATCTTGAAAACAATAATATGCTTGTTTCCGGGGAATTCGTAACAAAACCTGACTTTGAAAAGTATAACAAGGTTGAAATTCCGGAGGAAGAAGCTTACGCGGCAAACTGTATTTGGGTAAATGATACTGTAATTGTTCCTGAGGGTTACCCTGCAGTTCTTGCAGCTGTTCAGAGCCTCGGATATAAGACACTTTTGGTTGATACATCCGAATACAGAAAACTTGATGGTGGTTTAAGTTGTTTGTCACTTCGTTTCTAAACCCAACTCACTTATGAAGTTACAGGGCGTTTAAATAAGGAGGTTTTCCTATGAATCAAAATCAGAATGACAAGACACTGGGAGTACTGCCACTGGCGATGTTTGCCGTCGGAACAACACTGGCAAGCGGAGTTTTCAGTTTATCCGGAGACTTCGCCGCAGGCGGTGCTTATACGCTGGCAACTTTAATCGGTTGGGCAATTTGCGGCATCGGTATGTTTGGATTGACGATGTGCTTCTTTAAACTTTCAGTCGTAAAAAAAGATTTAACAAGTGGTATTTACACATATGCAAGAACCGGTTTCGGTGAATATATCGGTTTTAACTCTGCGTGGGGATATTGGATGAGTGCGATTTTGGCGCAGCTGGCATTCATTACACTTTTCTTTGAAACTCTCAGCAATTATTCGAGTGTTTTCGGCAACGGAACCAATCTGTTTTCGTGTGTTCTGGCATCGATCATTATCTGGGGACTTTCACTGCTGGTTCTGCGTGGCGTGAACCAGGCGGTAATCGTTAATGTTGTTATTGTAATCGCAAAAATTGTGCCGATTCTGGCTGTCGTGGCTGCCATTGTACTGGGCGGAGCATTCAGCTGGGATGTTTTCACACAAAACTTTACCGGAACCGGAGAAATGTCGCTGCTGGAGCAAGTAAAAAGCACGGTATATGTAACGGTATGGATTTTCATTGGAATCGAAGGAGCAGTCGTAATTTCGGGAAGGGGAAAAACCACCAAGATTTCAGGACAAGCGACCATTATCTCTTTTTCTTCGCTGTTTATTCTTTACCTCTTAATTTCGTTCCTTTCCATGGGTGTACTGCCTGCTGAAGAACTTGCAGCACTTCCAAATCCTTCATTGGGCGGAGTTTTGGAATATGTAGTCGGACCTTGGGGTGCAACGTTGGTACATATCGCATTGCTGATTTCCGTTGGCGGAGCAATGTTCTCTTATACGATTCTCTGCGTTGACAGTGCTTTTGGACCGTCCGCATACGGAGCTTTTCCGGAACTCCTGTCCAGAAAGAATAAGTTCGGAGCACCTACTTGGTCGGTAATTGCCAGCACACTTATTATACAGTTCTTCATCGTGGTAATATATTTCAACGATGCGACATTCCAGATGTGCTATGCGCTCTCAACATCGGCAATTATGGTTCCGTATGTATTCTCTGCATTTTATTACTTCAAAGTAGTTTGCAAAGGAGAAGATAAAGAAATCGAAGGAAACAGTCGATTTATTCCTTGGCTAATTGCAATCTTAGGTTCTGTATACGGCGTATGGCTCTTGTACGCATCGGGTCTTACTTACATATTTGCGATGACAATCCTGTACGCACCGGGTACTATTATGTATTTATATCATCGCAAAAAATCCGGACAGAAATATTTTGAAAATACAAGAGATATGATAATCTGCATCCTGCTCGTTCTGCTTGCAGTCATAGCAGTTGTTTTGACAGCTAAGGGAACGATCGTTTGGTTCTGATTATTTGATTGACTTAGATATCGCACATAGAATATCGAGCCGCAGAATTTAAAACCTGCGGCTCTTTCTGTGTTCAACGATGTCCGGACTCCGAAAGCAACTCTATACCGGGATGCAGAGCTCGGTGCCGATGAGCAGATTGTACGGGTCGATGCTTGGATTTGCGCGCATGAGAGCATCCAGCTTGATGTTATGCATTTTGGCAATTAAGTAAAGCGTGTCTCCGGCCTTTACCGTGTGTGTAGTCATGCATTTTTCCGGCGCAGGCGGGAGCTGGTCTTCGGTTCCCGGAATGCAGAGTCTGGTGCCGATGCGCAGGTCGTATGGATTTTCAATGCTGTTTACCTTCATCAAAAGGCTTACCGGCAGGTCGTATTTCTCCGCAATCGAATACAGCGTGTCTCCCTCGCTTACTGTGTAAACATCAATACAAAAAAGGCAATTATTCATATTCAGCCACCTTTCTGAAAATCCCGTGAATGTTGTGTGAAATTCAAGGGACATAATATTTATAATATATATATTTCAAAAGTAAGGAAAATGTGATAAAATAATTCTAAAATTTTCAATTGACCGCAAGTGGTCATGCATTGTATGAAAGGAACTGGAGAATGAGAGAACGATTGAGAAATGTAAATCCGATTATCTGGGTTTTGCTGGCGATTATGCTTGTGGAGTCGATTACAAGCAGCCACATGTCGATATGGGAGTGGGCATATACGAAGCTTTTGATTTTGCCGGGAATTATTATAGGGCTGTCTTTTCACGAGGCGGCACACGCATTTGCGTCCTATAAGCTGGGGGATCCGACGCCGAAATTTCAGGGAAGACTGACTTTAAATCCTCTGAAGCATTTTGATCCGGCAGGCTTTATCGCGCTGCTTTTTATCGGCTTCGGCTGGGGTGTTCCGGTTCAGATCAATCCGGATTATTATAAAAACCGCAGAGCAGGAGAACTGATTGTTTCTCTGGCAGGTGTGACAGCTAACTTTTTGATTGCTGCCGTATTCGCATTTTTAGCGAAAGGCATGGCGGTATCAAGCTTTGCATCCGGCGGGCTTGGCTCAATCATCTATCAGATGCTGATTTATATTGTGTATATTAATCTGGTTCTGATGATTTTCAACCTGATTCCGATTCCGCCGCTGGATGGCTTCGGCGTGATTACACAGCTTTTTAATCTTGATCGCTACGGCTGGTGGTACACTGTATATAACTATGGTTACTATATTCTGCTGATTGCTATCATATTGAACATACCGGCCCTCTTTATTACGCCGGGAGTGTCATTCTTCCTCAACCTTTTGCTGGGATAAGTCATAAGAGCAGGACCGTCCTGACCTTGCCGAGGAGGCAGCGCAATGCTGAGACGAAACAGCATTGCGGAGAGGCTGCGTACGGAATAGGAAAAGCCCTATTTACTGCTTATACATTTGTCACAAAGCGCGCAGCCGGAAGGGGTGGCGGCGCATCCGCCGAGTGCGGTTTCGCGAAGCTCCGGCGGCAAAGTTTTTCCGACTTTATACATCGCGTCCGTCATTTCATCGAACGGAATCGGGAAGCGGACGCCGGACAGCGCAATCTGCGCACTGCTGAATGCGTTGGAAACGCCGATGACATTGCGGCTTTGACACGGCGACTCGACCAGTCCTGCAATCGGGTCGCAGACCAGCCCCAAGAGGTTGGAGAGTGCAATTGCGGCGGCGGTCAGGCTTTGATCAGGACTGCCGCCCAAAAGCTCGACTGCCGCAGATGCGGCCATGGCAGAAGCCGCGCCGACTTCCGCCTGGCATCCTGCTTCTGCTCCGGACACGGAGGCGTTTCGCATGATCAGCCAGCCAATCGCCCCGGCATTCAAAAGCCCGTCGTAAATCGCAGATTCTTCGAGGTCATAGCTCTCGCAGATGGAAAGAACCGTCCCGGGAATTACGCCGGAAGAGCCTGCAGTAGGGGCTGCTACAATAAGACCCATCGACGCATTTGTTTCGAGAACTGCCATCGCATAGGCGATTGCCTTTGAGAGAATCGGGCCGCACAGCGTCTGCGGATTTCCCTCAAAAGAATGCTGCCAGACCGATTTTGCTTCCCCGTTTAAAAGTCCGCCCATGGAGGGAACCGAATTTTGAATCGGGTTTTGCGTAGAGGCCTTCATGATCTCAATAGAACGACGCATTTTATCGTATACATCTTCTTTCGTGGTTTCACCTAACGATATTTCTCTGCGAAGCATGGATTCGGAAATTTTTATCTGTTCTGACTGGCAGTAAGACAGAAGTGTGCTGCCATTTGTAAAATCCATAGTTCGATACCTCCTTATACTTGAATTACAAGAGAATTGTAAATATTTTCGTGCTGATTGATGGAGTCGAGGATTTCAGACGGGATGTGCTGATCCGACTCGATAATGGTATAGGCGGTTTCGCCTTTGGCTTCGCGGTACAGACGCATAAATGCGATATTTACCTGCTGCTGTGCCAGACAGCCTGCGATATGTGCGACCACGCCCGGCTTGTCCGCCTGTTTGATAATCAGAGTGCTGTATTCTCCGGTAAAGTCAACTTCAACATGGTTCAGCTGCACGATTTTCATGCGCCCACCGCCGATCGAAACACCGCGTACAAACTGCGTGCGGCCTTTCCCGTTGTGCATAACGATATCGACGGTATTGGGGTGCAGATCCGTTGCCGTGTGGTCTTCGGTAAAACTGTATTTCAAACCGCGGTTTTGTGCGTGTGTGAAAGCGTCACGAATGCGGATATCATCGGTGGTAAAACCTAAAATGCCGCCCAGAAGCGCGCGATCCGTGCCATGGCCGCGATAGGTATTCGCAAAAGAACCGTACAGTGTAAAATCAACCTGTACGATTTCTTCATGGAAGAGCTGTTTTGCCATCAGCGCGATGGAAGCGGCTCCTGCTGTATGTGAACTCGACGGTCCGATCATGTTTGGACCGATTACATCAAAAAAACTGGTGTAACTGCTCATAAAGTCTCATCCTCCTTCGTTTTTCTCAGTATAACAAAAGCAGCGGGGGAACGCAAGGAAAACAGGATGCTTGCAGTTTCTGCCACTCTGCTTTATAATCCTGAGTTTGACACCTGAATTTTAGAGAGCATTGGAATTCCAATGCTCTCGTTGATTTTTGAAGTATCTTTTTTT
>CAKQGQ010000014.1 GCA_934233735.1 uncultured Clostridia bacterium
GGTTTTCGGCGTTTTCCTATCCCTTAACGGGCTTCTATTCATCTTGTGCGAGAGAGAAAAATTCTACTATTTTTTATCATATACCCGGTATTGACATTTATGTCGTTTACCTCTTTGCCATAGTCAGAGCCGTTGAGAGCCGTCAGATGGTTGCTGAACGCCTGGTTCAAAACCGGCTTCTCACCGGTAAAATTCTTAACCCATTGCTCTGAAAAACTATCGGAACCTCCGCCGTTTGAGCGTATGTCAAAGATAATCATGGAAGCGTTTTGAGCCGAAGCACCGCTCTCTGTAAATTTCGACAATTCCTCTTCATAATCCCAATCAAAGTTTCTTACGGATATATATGCAGCCCCGTTTTGCTCCAGATACTTAAAATCCGGTTCTCTGCAAGGAGCGGTTAAACTGAATGATTTCTGTTCCTTCCAGTTTACGGGTTCTTTTTTCGTGTTCTTTCCGTTTTTCAAGGTAATTGTAGATTTCTTCACGCTGTTTGATTTTTTGCAGAACAAAACCGGGCTGTACACGATTTTTCCTGAAGGAGTCAGGGTTTTCTGAAGGCTCACGGATTTCGTTGTGCAGGATTTGTAGTACCACTTTTTGCCGTTTTTGACCTTGTAATAGCCCTTTGCGTCTTTGCTGAACGCGTGCGAATAATCGTAATAGTATTGGTACGCAACGCTGTCTTTGTTAGTGTTTGTCATTCCTTCCACGGAAAAATGCCCGTCAATTACGAAGCGCATCGCGTTTTGAAGATATTTCGTAAGACTTGCCCTGGAAACCTTTTTCTTGCCTTCCAGCTTGCCCAGCACTTCTTTCTTTGCCTTGTTGAAGCGCGTGTCCCCGCCAAAATACTCATAAGCACCGTATCCGTACTTCAATGCTTTGAAATACAAATTCACATCGGACACCGCTTCTTTGTAAGTCAGCGAATTTTTGCCACCTTGTGCGCTTAGATTTGTTAGAAGTTCGCGCCTTTTGGGGTGATTCCATTTATTGGTGTCTTGCCTTTCGGGGTGATTCCATTTATTTGTAAAATGTATATTTACACTCCATTTCGTAAAATTTGTCCGTTTGGCGTGTATTTTTTCACATATATTTACATTTTCGTTTTTCCCGGCTTATTCTCCTTTTTTACCAAAATTTCATCATGTCTGAAACCGTTGAAATTTCAATGCACTTGTAGCCTCTAACTTTATTCCGCGAAATGTCGAAATTTAGTCAAACACATACATTCCCATTATCTGTAATAAAATACACGCCTCTTGCCCCAAAATTGCAATTTGGAATGTAAATATACATTTCGCCCCGGTGCACGGGCAGTACATTTCGCTCCGGCACGCGGTCGGCACATCCCACACCCGAAAGACCGACAGCACCCCAGCTGTGCCCCGGCACGCGGTCGGCACGTCCCGTAGCAGCCCCGACCCGTACCTCAGCCGATTCCCATATACATGCCGGTCAGCCTGCTCCCAAGGCCGGAGTTTCGGCTGCGGCTTCGGTTGTTGTCGACCATTGCGTTCATGTATGCAGGGTTTCCGACGATGTATACAGCTTCTTTGCCGCGGGTTACCGCCGTGTATACAAGGCTGCGTGTCGCCAGTATCGGCGGAAACCATGTCATCGGGAGGATGACAATCGGAAACTCGCTGCCCTGGCTCTTGTGCACTGTGATTGCGTATGCCGGCTCGATTTCATCAAGCTGGATGTACTGGTATTCCACCCAGCGAAAGCCGTCATAAACCACGGTGACGGTTTTCATCTCGCCGTCGATTGCTGTGACAATCCCGATTTCGCCGTTGAAAACTCCTTTGCCGTTGGGTTTTCCGTCCGGGGTTTTGTACAGTCTGCCCGCGGCTGCCGCTGTCTCGGAGAGCCGGGCAGTCTTGTTTGCGAACGCGTTGTTGTCCGCGGTTGCCGCAGCCCGCGGTGCTGCGCCCGAGGGCGCAGCCGCCGGAGCCGCCGTTCTCACAGTCGGCTGGCCGGCAGCAGTGCGAACCTTTTCGGCTGTCCGTGCGCCTGCTGCGTTGACAGTCATATTGGCGGTCGCTCGGCTTTCCACAGCATTGGCGTCGTTGCGGACGGCACTCGCAGCGCCAGCAGTGCCAGCGGCTCCGGCGGACGCCGGTCCCGCAGGGACCGGCGCGCCGCCTGTGCGGTATTCCATGCGGTAGTCGTTTTTCGTCTGCATGACGCGGTCGCCCACACGAAAAACGACCTGTCCGAATTTCAGTTCGGGCTTGTCCGGTGCGGGCGGATTAAAGGCTTCCTGCAGGCGCGCGTTCAGGTTTACGCTTCCGACAATTCCCTTTTTCACAGGCGTCAGGACCTGAACGCGGTCAAGCGGAAATTTGCTTGCCAGTGCCACAATTTTATCTAAAATGTCCTGCTGCTTGTCCGCGCGCACGAGTTTGAAATCATCGTCAAATTCCGGATACTGCCCGCCGTTGATGCGGTGGGCGTTTAAAACGATTGTGCTTTGGGCACTTTGACGGTAGATTTCCACAAGGCGCGCCGTGAAGAAATATTCGCCGGCAATCAGATCCGCCAGCACATTTCCCGCGCCCACAGACGGAAGCTGGTCGGCGTCGCCGACCAGCACCAAGCGTGTGCCGGGACGCAGCGCCTCGCACAGAGCCTCTGTCAGCAGCAAATCGAGCATAGAGGCTTCGTCGATGATGATAACATCCTGCTCCAAAGGGCGCTCGTGGTTCCTGCCGAACGCCATATAGTGGCTTTCCTCATCATAAAAATACTCGAGCAGGCGGTGAACCGTGCAGGCAAAATGCTTGCTCGTTTCCATGACACGCTTTGCCGCGCGGCCCGTAGGCGCTGCGACCGCGACCTTCATGCCGCTTCCCTCGATAATCGAAATCAAAGCATTGATAATTGTCGTTTTTCCGGTTCCCGGGCCGCCCGTAATAATTGAAACTCCGCTGAGCAGAGCATTTCGCACCGCGTCCTTTTGCTGAGAAGAGAGCTCTATGCCACCGCTTGCCTCTGCTTTCGCAATTAGGGCTTCGATGTCGCCGCCAACCTGTTTGAGTCCACCCGGCGGATTTTCCATGGCAGCAAGCTTTCCCGCCACGCTGCATTCTGCCTTATAGTAACCGTAAAAATACACGACGCGGCTGCCATCCACATTCGCAAGCTGAAGCCGTCCGTCGAAAACCATATCCTCCAGCACATCCTCAATCAGCTCGCTGCTGACTTCCAGCATTTCGGAAGCCTTTAGGCACAGTTCTTTATATGGTGCGAAGGAATGTCCCTCGCCCGCATAATAGCGCATGCAGAGCCCGACTGCCGCCTCTGCCCGATAGCGGCTGTCAGGCGCCACTCCCAGTTTTCGTGCAACCTCGTCCACTTTGGCGAAGCCCATACGCGGGAATTCTTCCAAAAGCCAGTACGGATTGTCCTCTGTTAGAGCCTGCGCCGCCTCGCCGACCAAATCAAAGATTTTGATGATATAATAGTTGGTAAAGCCTAAAGAGCGTAAAAACAAGGTCACCTCCGGGGTGACCTGACTTATTTTTGTTATGTTTACTTCAGCCACGCTACACCTCTGCCCCACGCGGCGATTTTGTTTCTCTTATATTTCTTTGCGAGCTTCAGAAGTTCCTCTCGCGTATTTTGGTTCGGTCTGACATGTGTGGATTCGGTCAGCATCATCAGCATTTTATCTGCATTGTCCGGCGTGCAGATTCCGGCCTCAATCAAGTCGTTGGCGTCTATTGCCAAATCCTCGATGAAGATAACCTCACCTTTTCGCTTAATTTCGCCGAGCATATAAATTTTACTGCGGATTTTCGTCTCGGAATCATAACCGAAAGCGATTCTCTGTGCCTTTTCAAGGTTTGCCAAATACTCGTAGCGCTCCATGCTTCTGTCATAGATAAACTTCTTCAAATCCTGCGGCTGTGCCGTGAAATACAGCTTCGCCATATCGTAAACCGCATCCACCAGATGTTGGTGGGTTTCCTCGTCAAAATTCAGCTTCTCAATCGAAGGAAGCGCGCGTTTTTTGCCGATGGACGAATAGAAGAGCCCCAGCCTGCGCTCCGGAATCTGCTTCGTCTTTTCAATCCCCTCGCAGAGCTGAAGCAAATCGCTCTTTTCCCTGCGTGTCAGTCCCTCAAACTCCTTCTCGCCTAAAATTACGCGAAGCAGACCGGTAGCCATGAGCATGTTCAGACCTTTGCCGGCATACGGTGCCGCCATAATGTCGGTAAACTCATCGCGGATTCTCTCCGGCGTCGCCTTTTCGATCAGCTTGTAGTTCATGGAAATTGCTTCGTATACGCTCTTATGTAAGTCAAAGCCCAGCTGCGCCGCATAGCGGACTGCCTTCATCATGCGGATCGGTTCCTGACGGAAAGCTTCCTCAGCGTCTCCAATCGTGCGAACCATTTTCTTTTTGACATCCTCCCTGCCCTCATAAGGGTCAACAATCGAATTTACTGCCAGATAAGGATTCATCGCAATCGCATCAATCGTAAAGTCTCGTCTTGCCAAATCCTCTTCAATTTTGTCCGTAAACAGCGGTTTTCCGTTCTCTGCGGAAGCACCCGCATTTCTCGTTCTGTAGGTGGAAATATCGATGATCATTCCTTCTTCGCCGATAACCTCGCCGTTTTCATCGCAGACCTCGTCAATCAATTCCTGCCGCAGAACGCTGTATTTTTCGCTAAGTACCTTTGCCTCAGGGAATAACTCAATCAATTCCTCATAGCCGGCCTTCGCTGAAACATCCCAGCTGTAGGTCTTTGCACCCATCAGGGAGTCAATTACGCATTCCCCCGTCACATAGCTCTCAAAACCTGCTTCTCCCAAAGTCTTTAATACTTTCGTGACTTCCTTCGGTACTTTAATCATTTGCTTCCTCCTTAAATTTCTTCAGATTTATCTGCCGTCCCGTCTGTCGGCTTGTAGAGTTTTCTGTTATCCAAAGTCCAGACCTTATCGCTGAAACCGCCCGGCTCCGTCGCCTCGAGCGCTGTCTCCATATCGAACATCCTTGCGTCCAGAATATCCAGATAGTGCAAAACCTCCGCCTCCGGGAACAGCGGTCTCTTCGGGCTTCCGAACTCCGGCTCGTAATGATGCGCCAGAATCATATGCTCCAGCATAATCGCCTTTTCCCTCGGAAAATTAAGCTCAAGCGTCATCTTGTCAATCGACTTCACGCCCTGAATGATATGTCCCAAAAGCTGTCCTTCGAAGGAATAGCCCGTCGCGATTCCGTCAGATTCCGCCACGATTTCATTCAATTTTTCCATATCGTGCAAAATCACGCCCGCCAGAACCAAATCACGGTTGAGATTCGTATAAACCTCGCAGACGCGTTCTCCCGTCATCAGCATACGCTTCGTATGGTAAAGGAGTCCGCCAAGCTCTGCATGGTGGTTTTTCTGCGCTGCCGGATAATACATCAGCTTTTCGCGGTTTTCTGTCAAAACCTTCGTGCAGATTGCCTTCAAATCCTTATCCGAAAACTGCTCTGCAGCAGCGAGAATATAATCGTACATCTTCTGTGGTTCTTCCGGAGCTGCCTTCACAAAATCCTGCATTTCGATTTCATCGCCTGCCTCTGCCAGTCGAATCCGCATAACACGCATTTGAAGCTGGCCCGCCCATTCGGTAATCAGCGCCTTTACCTTTACAATATCTTTTTCCTTTATATTCAAAATCGACTCGATTTCACGATCGCTGACATCCCATTTTTTCCCTGTCATTTCGCCGTATTTATCTCCGAGCATTAAATCCCAGTACTGTTTGCCGTTGGAGCCGGTCTTAATCGCACTGGCTTTTACCATGAAGAAGTCGATGACTTCCATGTCTTTTCTTAAATCTTTCGTATATACTGTTTTCATTCGATTTTAGCTTCTTGCCTTTCCGTTATCTGAAAGCCGCCTGCAGCATACGCAGACGCCTTCTCTTTATTATATACCAAACCGCAGAGCACCGCAATCTTTTCCGCCCGCATTTGGCACTCTCATCACAATATTTAGCGGTTTATATAGGTTGCAAGCGCCGAAGCGATCTGTTTGCCCGTTGTTTTGGAAACAAGCTCCGCACGCAGGTGAATAATCCTGCTTCCGCAAAACTCAATATATGCCTTGCTGATAAGCGTGTCGCCAACTTTCGCCGAACGCAGAAAATGCACGTCCAAATCCACCGTCGGCGTCCAGCCGCCCATGAAGCAAATCGCGGTCACGCCTGCCGTATGGTCAAGCATCGTGCAGATGATGCCCCCGTGCAGAATCCCTCCGTAATTGGCTTCCCATTCTAAAACCGGGAATTCCATCGTCATGCTTCTTTCTTCTCCGCAGCAGGAAAGATACCGTCCCTCAAGCCGCGCATCCATTTCATGCGGTTTGCTCTTCACACTTTCCTCTACTTCCTTCAGTCTTTTCGCAAGCAATTCGTCATCTGTCGTAAAATCCGAAAAAGACATATTACGCCCTCCGTCCTGTGTAAAATTTCAATGTTATTTTACATTATATACCAAAACGGTCTTTTACGCAATATGTCTTTCGTTTAAATCGTTTTTAATTTACAAGCTCATCCGCAAGCTTAAAATTTTATTTCTTTTCGTCTGATTCTTTGAGAAGAACCGAGGCCTTGAATAAATCTCCATCTATCGTAATATCGAATTTCCCGTCCATCAGGCGCACTAAATCTCTTGCAATCGCAAGCCCCAGTCCGCTTCCTTCGGTGTTTCTCGACGCGTCACCGCGCGTAAAGCGCTCCATCAGCTCTTCTTCGGAAATATTCAGCGCGTCTTTTGAGATATTCTTTACTTCTAAGAGCACGCTGTCATTTTTACGGTCGATATTCACATAAACACGGCTGTTTTCAAGTGCATATTTAGAGACATTTCCAAGCAGGTTCTCAATCACCCTCCATAAAAGCTGTCCGTCCGCGATAACCTTCGGTCCGCCGCCGAGACTGCCTGCTTCTGCGTCTGCCCCGGATTTCTCCGCGTTCTTTGCTTCTGCGCAGGCATTGCTCACAATGATATCCAGCCCGCGCGCTTTGAGCCTTGCGTCCATTTCGCCGAGGCTCTGGCTTACCAGAGAGCCGAGGTCGATCGCTTCTTTATTGACAGGAATCGCTCCGCTGGAAGCCTTCGCAGCCTCAAAGAGTTCCTCTGTCAGAACCTTCAGGCGCTCCGTCTTTTCATCGAGAATCTTCAAATATTCCGGTGCATTCGGGCTTTCCAGACCCTCTTTTTTCAAAAGGTCAATATAGGAAACCATCGAAGTCAGCGGCGTCTTCAAATCATGCGAAACATTGGAAATCAGTTCCGTTTTCATTCTCTGCGTTTTCAGTTCATTCTGTACAGCCGCCTCCGAAGCATCCGAAATGCAGTTGATATCCGCCGCGAGCCTATCCATCTCCGTTTCCGGCTTTCCGCTTCCGCCAGTTCCAACCGGAATCTTATAGGAAAGTTCGCCGGCTTTTACTCTGTCCACGCCGCTGCGGATTTCCTGAAACTTCTTGACCTTCTTTGGTACGAAAATGAAAATCAGCACTAAATCAAGAATTGCTCCAATCCATGTCATCGCAAGGAATACCATACCGAGCAGCAGTCCCATATATTTCAGCATGAAATTATCGGTTGTGCGAACCGCGCTGACAACAGCTCCCGCTCCTGCGCTGACGCCTGAACCGACCCCGTGAAAGATCTTTCCGATTAAAGATTTTTCCCAGAATTTATGTGCTTTCAGCTTCTTCACCAGCGATACGAAGCAGATTAATGCGAGTGCAATCGCCAAAACCATGCCGCCGATGCATAAAACGAATATTGTCGTGTTATTCGGTCCGAAGCAGTAATTGTTTTCCCGTACCGGCAGATACAGACTCGGTAAAATTTTAATTCCCGGCCACATCTCTACCATCGGATAAGCGAGCATAACCGCAGCGGCTGCCGCGCAGCAGAAAAGTGCAAGTTGAACTTCTGACCAAATACGGTCAAACCAGTTCAGATGAATTGTTCCATCCTCCTCGCGGCTGAATCTTCCGGAAAAAACGCACAGAAGCACAGTACCCGCAAGAAACAGTATGCCAAGTCCCGTCAATACCAAAATCATGCTGCTCAGAAAATCATCCTGCGCCTTCGGCGACTGGAAATACACCGTCCATGGGCTTACCATAATCCATTCGAGTGCTTCCTTTGCTTCGGCATTCGTAATTTCCGTATCCGTTCCAATCCATTGATTATACAAAGTCGCATAATTATTCATGCTTGCAACCGATACCGCAAGGCTTCCGGCGATACCTGTCACCACGCCGACGATTACGGTAAACACCCATAAAAAACCGTCAAACATTTTTAGCCCGTTTCTCTTTGTTTCCGGCTCAAGTCTTTCTTCGATAACCATATTTTCGTCCATCAAAACCCCTCCTACTGATTTTAAATCTTTTCAATTTTATAGCCGATCCCCCAAACGACTTTCAGATACTGCGGATTTTTCGGATCAATTTCAATCTTTTCCCGGATTCTTCGGATATGTACCGCCACGGTGTTCTCCGCACTGTATGCAGGCTCGTTCCAGACCGCCTCGTAAATCTGCTCAATGCTGAAAACCTTTCCGGCATTCGATGTCAAAAACTTCAGAATCCCGTATTCGGTCGGCGTCACCGGGATTTGCTCCCCGTCCAGCGTCACGGATTTTTGCCCGTCGTCAATCACCAGTCCCCCTGTGGTGTAGATGTCGCTGCGGCTTTCGTTCTGTCCCGAAAGGCTGCCAAGTCGTACATAGCGCCTGAGCTGCGATTTGACCCTTGCAATCAGCTCCAGCGGGTTAAAAGGCTTCGTCACATAATCGTCCGCCCCCACATTCAGTCCCGTGATTTTGTCGTAATCCTCGGACTTCGCGGAAAGCATGATAATCGGAATGTTCTGCTCCTCTCTGAGCTTCATGGTCGCCTGCACACCGTCCATTTTCGGCATCATGATGTCCATGATAATCAGGTGAAGCGTTTCCTTTCTCGCGATTTCCAAAGCCTGAATCCCGTCGTACGCCTTAAAGACCCGATAGCCTTCGTTTCTGAGATAAATTTCGATAGCGCCTGCGATTTCCTTATCGTCGTCGCAGACCAGAATGTTGATTTGCTTTTGATCCATTGTTTTCTCCGTCCCCTTCTCGTTATACTATAAAGGGCATTTATTACAAATGCCCTCACGAGTTTCTTACGAAAATATTACAATTCGAAGCAGTCCATGAATCTGAGTTTGAACGCATTAAGTTCGTGCAGGCGGTCGATTCTTGCCTTCGTCTGCTCATCGTCGATTTCGCCTGTACGGATATAGCGGTCGAGCACCGCATAAGTGAAGCCGAGATTTTCTTCGTCTGTCTTCGGCTGCAGACCGTCAATCGGGGTCTTGTCCACAAACATCGAAGGAAGACCCAGCTCTCTTCCGATTGCTTTTACTTCCTGCACCGTCAGCTTGCTGAGCGGGCTGAAGTCTCCGGCACCGTCGCCGTACCTTGTCGCATAACCGACCCAGTCCTCCGACAGGTTGCAGGTATTTGCCACGCGTCCGTTAAACGACTGCGAAACCGCATAGGTTGCTGCCATCCGAAGGCGCGGCGGCAGGTTGGTAATCGTCTGCGTCTGAATCGCGTCTTCTCCTGCTGCTTTCTTGATTTCTGAAATCAGATCGTTAAAACAGTCCTCAATATTGATTACATAATGCTTGATTCCCAAATGTTCCACGAGAGCCAGCGACACATCAATGTCAAGCTGCTTTCCCTTCGGGAGAAGCACGCCGATGACCCTGTCCTTTCCGAGCGCTTCTACGCAAAGTGCCGCCACAACCGAACTGTCCTTGCCGCCGGAGATTGCCACAATCGCATTGCAGCCCTTTCCGTTTATTTCAAACCAGTCTCTAATCCATTTTATAATATCGTCTTTTACTTTTTTTGCATCGAAAGCCATGTGATTCCTCCATATATGTATTTCTATTTTTTTATTCGTGCTGAACCATTTCCAAACTGTTTAAAGCTGTTTTGCGGCAGCTTTGTCCAAAGTTTGTCTTTGTTGAATCGGCATTGTTCAAGTCGCCTTGCCAAATTACTGCATCTTATCAAGTCTCTTTTAAAGTCTTTTTTTGTTTTACTATGCGTTATCTCTTGCGCTTTGCTAATGTCACACGCGTGTATTAACACATCCTCAAAGTTCTCCACTTGTGGAATACAAATAACCTCCTTTATTGCTTTTTGACTTTGTAAATATCCAATGTTCATCTTTAGTATCTCCGAGCTGTCAGTATCCGTATCATATACTAATACAACAATCGTATCCTTTTTTAAAGTTCGAATTCTTGCCGCAGTAAAAAAATTTTGCACTGCATTAAAAATTTCTACCTTCCCTGCTTCGATACATCTCAAATCACTTTTCAACACATCAACGAAGCACTTTTCATTTTCTCCTTCGACAAAATATTGATAAATCTGTTTCCCCATTCACTTTCACCCCGTTATAAAATTTAAACATTCATTATATCAAAAAGAAGGC
Source organism: uncultured Clostridia bacterium (assembly GCA_934233735.1). Taxonomy (GTDB): domain Bacteria; phylum Bacillota; class Clostridia; order Peptostreptococcales; family Anaerovoracaceae; genus CAG-238. Next base: position 10,525 of record CAKQGQ010000014.1, read on the forward strand.
TCAAATCCGGTGCCGTGCAAAACAAGTCATTTTCTACAGCACTCTTCAGCGAGTCTGTATTGCGCTTTAAATATTGCGACGCACTAATACATTTAATCGGATGCTCTTCATCAAATACATTTTTTTTAAGAAAAACGAAAGAATGCTTAGGCAATTGCATATCTAAAATTTCAAGATTATGTGTAGTAAAAAATAATTGTTTGCGTTCTGTGAGTTTATCTATAATTATAGATAAACAGGCTTTTTCTATATCGCTGTTCACATAAGAAAACAATTCATCGCAGTAATATAAATCATGCAGATTTGCTGCCAACGATGCTATAATATAAGCGATTTCAAGTCCTGCCTTTGTTCCGCTTGAAAGAATATTGTTGCCTACAATGATTCCATCTTTTACAATAACTGCTTGATTTTTCATTTTTATGGCAAATGTATTCTCTACTTCTGTCAATTTGACAACGCTTTTTATATCGGGATCCAATGTTTTCAACAGCCCTTCCAAAATCGGTAAATACAATGCACTATTCGAAATTGCCTTGTATTTTACGGCATTATTATCGTCCTGCGGATATGAAAAGCTCCATCCATCTATGTCTACTTCTTCATGTGTAGTTTCTTTCCCCTCATTTCTATCCAGCCTGCCTGCACAATTTTCATAACTATCATCCTGTTTAATTGCTGTAAAATACAGATGCACCTCTGCTTCTATATCGGGTTTTTCATCATCTGCTTTTGGCCTCATCTGTAAGTTAAAACGGTATAAATTGTTTTGTGATGTTACAAAATCAATCAAGAGGTATGCCTCTTCATTTTTATTGTCGATGAACGATTTGAATCTTCCTGTTTCACCATCATTAAAATAATTCGCAAATATCATAAGCAGCTTTCCAATGGTAGTCTTTCCCGTAGCATTTGACCCCATAATAATATTTACTTTCTTATAACGGAAATTTGTCCGTTCCTTTAAGTATTCACCTTCAATTGTGGAATTTACTATTTTTTTAGGATAGGACATATTCATGTGAAAGTTCTTAAAAGCAAACAAGTTGTCTGCTTTGATGTCCATTATTATCATCGCTCTGTCCCCCTCCGTTATTTGTTCGTATTTTGCGAAATAATTCTCTTTCAAAATTATACCCTCATTGTCAAAAAAAATCAAATACTTTCTACATAATATACTGTCCTTTTCTTAAAAAAGTATGAAGGAACACTGTTTCATAATCAACTCTCCTTGTTTTTTTTGCAAAGATTTGCTATAATAGTAAGGCTACATATGGAAAAGTCTCGAAATTCTTACGAAAATCTTTCAAAAATTTCATTTTCGCTGCAATTATTTTGCGAAAAATGTAACCTTTTCCTCTGCAAGATTGATTTACTATTGAAAGGAGAACCTCACGGATGAGTGATACTTTTGTTCAGAACGAAAGTATTGAGACCATAATCCAGCGTTATAAGAGCACAATTTACGGCGTGGCTCTGTCATATACAAGCAATCGGGCGGATGCGGACGACATCTTTCAGGAAGTTTTCCTCATCTACTATCAGGTAAATCCTCAGTTTAACGACGAGGAGCACCGAAAAGCCTGGTTAATCAGAACAACAATCAATTGTTCTTTGCGGGTTGTGCAGAGCACCTACCATAAACGCGTGATTCCGATGGACCGGAACGAAATGGATGAAGGCTCATTTCAATTTCGTACTAAGGAAGAAAATGCTGTTTACTTAGCGTTGCAGCAGCTTCCGGAGAAATACAGAACAGTTCTCCAATTATTTTATTTTGCGGACATGTCCATAGAATCGATTAGCAGCGCCTTGAATTTAAAGGTGAGCACAGTCAAGGTTCAGCTTATGCGAGGCCGCGAAATGATGAAATCTAAACTGAAGGAGGAAGAATATCATGGCTGACGAAATTTTTCGTAACATGGATGACTTCGTATCAAGCGACATAATCTACAGCATGAGAGAGCAGATGACCCCATCGGATGCGGTTGTTTCCTCTTTGCTTGCCAGGATTGCCGCTGACGAAACTTCCCCGGAAAGCTTTGAAAATATGCTGCCGTTTGAAACGGCTTCGAAGGTGTCGCGGATGCCTGCGAAGAAACGCGCATCCGGCCGTAATTCCATCTTAAAATACGGTACGGCGGCAGTTGCCGGTTTTCTGATTCTGGTATCGACGGTTACCATTTTCGGTAATGAAAATTCACAGAATGTCAAGAATCTGATTGACAATGTCCTCCCGGACAATGTCATAACCACTCCGCATCAGGATGATCCGGCTGTAACTGTTCCGGATGATAAAGACGGAGACAAGATGGATGTCAAGGGATCGGATAAAACTACAACCGATAAAAACGATTCTGTAGATGGTAAAAAGCAGACTGCAGATTCGAAAGACAGCAATAACCCCGGTAAAACGGACAATAAAGCACAGACACCTTCCGGTGCGGATCGCAAGAACAACGGTCACACGGCTCCGGCTCCCGATGATAATACAGTTTCCATCGGAAAGAATACAACCGGTGATGTCAGCTTCAACAGAGAAATTCTCGCAGAGGAATCCGTTTCGCACATTGCGATTTCCGGCTCCAATTATGTAGTAGATACATCCTCAACATCCACTACAACGACATCGGAAGTCAAATCGGTTTCCCTGACGATTCCGGAAACCTCGACAACGAACGAAGCTACGGTAACCGCGCAGGTAAAGAAGCTTCAGAATGTTTCGACGAACCTCATGGTTGCGGTCGATGTCGACGGATTTAAGGAAACACTGCTTTATACCAACGAATCCTATAAGCCGGAAACTTTAGGACAGTTCATTTCAGATTCGGGTCTGGATTCCAGCGTAACATATTCGAAAGCGGTTTACTGTAAGGGTGAGAATATCGGTTATTCATCCTATCACAGGTTCACCGTCAGTGACCTCAGGGAATTGGTTGATAACTATGCGTTCGCAGATGAGAGCGCATCGCTTTCCGGTCACAGTGCTTATTCCAATGCAGATGTACATGTATTGTTCAAGTCGACTGCAAACCCTACCGGTTCGACAATCAACTTTGGTGTCAGCGATAACGGCTATCTGTATGTGAAGATGTCTTCCGGAAAAGCGTTCACTTTCCGCATCGGAGCTGACAATGCACAGACATTTATCTCAAGCATAACCGGAGAATAAAAGAAGTTTCTAATGTTTACGAATTTCAAAGAAAAGAACCCGAAGGATTAATTCTCTCGGGTTTGTTTTTTCGCTTATTTTTGCCTTAATTCTTAAATGGTTCGCACGGTCCGCTTCGCTGAATAGTCCCCGTAAACCGTGTTTTTATATGTGGTTCGGTACGCGCGGATTCTGTATTCATATTTCGTCCCGCGTGCCGCCTTAGCGTCCGTATAGGATAACGATTTCGTGCTTCCTATATACGACCAGGTATTCTTTCCGCTCACTCTGCGGTAAATTCTATAGCCGGTTGCCTTGTTGACCTTTTTCCACTGCAGCAGATTCTTTCCCGCTGCGGACACCTTTGCTGAGCGCAAGGACGCCTTAGAAAGCTTCATTGTAATGCTTTTGACCTTCGAAGGCTCACTCTCGTAGGCCGTGCCGTTTACAATATGCTTGGCAACCACACGGTAGCTATACTTGATTCCTTCCACTGCCGAAGCATCATCAAAATACGGTTCGTCCATGTCCGCAGAAATCAGCTTCCACTTTCCTCCGTATGCCTTCCTGTATAAATCATACACCTCAGCACCGTCCACTTCTTTCCACTCAATGCTCGGTTTATCAACCGGATTGATGCGCAGCGAAGTAATTGCTGACGGTCCTGTCGAGTAATAGTGCTCTAAATCAAAGAAATTAACCTCATAGCCGATGTTCTTATCATTATACGAAACATATACCGAAAATCTGTCGCCGGGACGGAACTCACCTATATTCTTCGGTTTGAAAATAATACAGCCCTTCTGTCCGTAGTTTTGATTATTCACATAAAAGTTTCCGTCTGCGGACGCCGAACTGAAAGTCCAGATTTTGTAGTCCCGAATGCGGATCAGTGAAACGACAACACTGCTTGCGTCCACCTCTTCTCCAAGTGAAATGCTCCATGCGGAGTTCGGATCAAAAAACGAAATCGGTGTATTATACGCAGGCCAGCAAATGCCGCGTATATTTTCCGTATTTTTCCCTTCATTGCGTACATACATTGTATTAAAAGTTCCCTTAGAACCGGTAACAGAGCCAAAACCTGTCATCACAAGTGATGGGTTCAAAATCCATCTGCGGTGTCCGAGAGTCTTGATATTCGCCGAATCACTGTCATACATCCATCCGTAAAGAATTGAAGATTTCAAGCTGTTGTTCTGCCATGCAGTATGATCGATGTTGGAGTTCTGTGCTCCCTCCATCGCCATCGCCGAAAGTCCGATGTCCATTCCCGCAGGACGCTTCGGGCTGTGTGAAGCCTTTCCGTTTACATAGTTGATGAGCGCCGCCGACTGCGCCATATCCGCATAAGGATCGAACAAGTACATGCTGTCCGAAATTCCCGCAATATATCGAATCAGTCTTGCCGTATTCAGCGCTGCAATCTGCTCTGCCAAAGCAAGTTCGCCCTCCTGATAAGGCTTTGAAATGCTTGGCTCCTGTGCATAGTTGATTTTATAGTCTTTTAGTTGGTTTCCGTTAATGTCAAAATAAGTTTCCCCCGGTGGATGTTCCTGCGCGTAAGCTACGATTTCGTCCTGAGACGGAAATGCCACCTCCGGTACCTCCGTCAGCGCATAGGCTTCCACAGGCACAAATGCCACCATTAAAAAAAACATCATGCACAATGCAAGCAATGTGCGGTATCTCATATGCCATACCCTCCTATGAATAAATAATTTTCAAATCCGCTTACAGTATAACATATATCTTAGAAAAAGCATATGCAAAAACGCTTATTTGACACAATTTGTTATTTTTTTTTACAAAAAACCTTGTTTATGCGCTAAAAATATGGTAGAATAAGTCTACACTTTTTCAGAAATGTTGTAAAAACATTAAATTTTCTTTCAAAGTTTGTGTGGCTCAATAATTTTCAGAAAATGTTGTGAAAATTATAGTCCGAACTATTCGGACAAATAAAAGGTAAGGAGAAACTTAATATGGAAAATGGTCTTCACAGACGATACGGCCTGATTACCGCAATCTGCATGGTAGTCGGTATTGTTGTAGGTTCAGGCGTATTCTTCAAGGCCCAGACCATCCTTCAAAAAACCGAGGGAAATATGGTCATGGGTATCTGGGCATGGCTGATCGGCGGCATTATTATGCTTTGCTGCATCTGGGCATTCTCAATTATGGCGACGAAATATGAGAAAGTAAACGGCATCGTTGACTACGCCGAAGCGACGGTAGGTCCTAAGTACTGCTATGTGGTCGGCTGGTTTTTAACTATCATTTATTATCCGACGCTTACATCTGTTCTGGCATGGCTTTCCGCCAGATACACACTTGTTTTTTTAACATCCGCATTCCCTGATACATTCACCTTAGTCATTCCCGCTTCAGAAGGCGGCTGTGTAATCGGACCTGAATGCATGGCACTCTCACTTTTCTTTCTTTGCGCTGCTTATGCCATCAACGCACTCTCTCCGAAAATTGCCGGACATTTCCAGGTTGCAACTACAATTATCAAATTAATACCTCTTGGACTCATGGCTGTAGTCGGCATCATCGTTGGACTCGTTTCCGAAAATGGTGTTTTGATAGAAAATCTCGCCTATGCCGGTGCTGAAACAAGCGGAAACCCTCTTTTTGGCGCAGTTGTAGCTACTTCGTTCGCATATGAAGGCTGGATCATCGCAACCTCCATCAACGCAGAGCTGAAAGACGCGAAGAAAAATCTTCCGATTGCACTGATTACAGGCGGTATTATCATCGTAGCAATCTACCTCTTCTACTATATCGGTGTCGCAGGCGGGGCTACGGTAGAAACTTTGATTCATGACGGGGCAACCGTTGCTTACACGAATGTATTCGGAACCGCGTTCGGAAATATTCTGAATGTTTTCGTTGCAATTTCCTGCATGGGTACGCTGAACGGACTGATGCTCGGCTGCACGCGCGGTATTTATTCCATCGCAGTCAGAAAAGTTGGGCCTCACCCGGAAATGTATTCGCAGGTTGATAATGTAACCAATATGCCGAACAATGCGTCCATCTTCGGACTGTTGCTTTGCGGGTTCTGGTTCTTCTTCTTTTACAGTTCCAACCTAGCGAGTTTCAACTGGTTCGGACTTTTCGGCTTTGATTCTTCTGAGCTTCCGATTGTAACGATTTACGCGCTTTACATACCGATTTTCATTTTGTTTATGAAAAAGGCGGAAGGTCTGAGCACGGTCAAAAGATATGTTGCGCCGACGCTCGGCATCTGCGGAAGTTTATTCATGATTTTCGCGGCATTTTACGCGCACGGCTGGCAGCCTTATCAGGCGGCAGCCGCAGAAGGCGGGTTCTCCTGTCCAATCCTGTTCTACCTGATTTTCTTCGCAGGCGTAACGATTGCAGGACTTTTGCTTTATAAGAGCAGCGAAAAAAATAAGAAATAACAAGAGATAAGTTGTTTGTTCCAATAAAAAAAGGCGGTGTATTTACGGTCAGATTCCGTTTATGCGCCGCCTTATTTTTCATTATTCCAGCTCGAATGCTCCATTGTAAAGCTGGTAGTATTTACCCTTCTCGGCGATGAGCTGTTCGTGGTTTCCTCTCTCGATAATCCGCCCGTTTTCCATCACCATGATGACATCCGAGTTTTGAACAGTTGAAAGTCTGTGCGCGATGACAAACACGGTTCTTCCCTTCATCAGATTATCCATGCCGCGCTGCACGATGGTTTCGGTACGCGTATCAATCGAGGAAGTTGCTTCATCCAGAATCATAACCGGAGGGTCGGCAACCGCCGCACGCGCGATGGAAATCAGCTGGCGCTGTCCCTGCGACAGACCGCTTCCGTCACCTTCGAGCACGGTATCATAGCCCTTCGGCAGCATGCGGATGAATCCGTCCGCATTCACGAGTTTTGCCGCCTGTATACATTCCTCGTCCGTCGCATCCAGTCTGCCGTAGCGGATGTTTTCCATCACACTGCCCGTAAACAGGTTTACATCCTGAAGCACCACGCCAAGCGAGCGGCGCAGGTCCTCTTTGCAAATCCGGTTGATGTTGATACCGTCGTACTGAATTTTTCCGTCGTCAATATCGTAAAAACGGTTTATCAGATTGGTAATCGTCGTCTTTCCTGCGCCGGTCGCGCCTACGAGCGCAATTTTCTGGCCCGGCTCTGCGTAAACGGTAATATCATGCAGGACAGGAACGCCCTCTTCATAGCTGAAATCCACATCCTTGAGGTTGATTTTGCCTCGCATGCGGATCAGCTCCCCGTCGTCCTTCCAAGCCCAGATTCCGGTATGCTCCTTACATTCCGTAAGCTTTCCGTCTGCGTCCTCATGGACATTAACCAGCGTCACGGTTCCGTGATCTTCTTCGGACGGTTGGTCGAGAAATTCAAAGATTCTCGCCGCGCCTGCCAGTGCCATTACCACCGAGTTGAGCTGCTGCGAAACCTGTGCGATCGGGTTGATAAAGTTTCTCGAAAGCGTCAGGAACGCCGCGATGGTTCCGAGCGTCAGAACCGGCTCACCGCCAATAGAAACATTTCCCAACCCTGCAATCGCCATAGCACCGCCCGCAAGCGCGATGATGATATAAAGCACATAGCCGAGTGCTCCCATCAGCGGCAGCAGCATATTGGCAAGGCCGTTTGCATTTGCCCCGCTTTCCCTCAGGCGTTCGTTCTTCTCATCGAAGGCTTCGCATGCCTTTTCTTCATGGCAGAAAACCTTTACGACCTTCTGCCCGTTCATCATCTCTTCGATATAGCCGTTCACATCTGCCAGATTTTTTTGCTGCGACATGAAATATCCGCCGCTCTTTCCGGCAATTTTCTTAACGATAAACAGAATCAATACGGTGAATACCAGTACAATCAGCGTCAGCCAGATGCTGAGGTGAAGCATGGAGCCCAGCACCGCAATCATCGTCACCACCGAAGAGAAAAGCTGCGGCAGGCTCTGAGAAATCATCTGCCGGAGCGTATCCGTATCGTTTGTGTAATAGCTCATTACTTCGCCGTGCGTTCTTTGGTCGAAGTAGGAAACCGGAAAAGTCTGCATATGCGCAAACATTTCGTCACGAATATCTTTCAGTGTTTTTTGCGAAACCACCGCCATCGTACGGTTGTAAAACAGTCCCGCTAAAACGCCTGCCAGATAAATCACGCCTAAGCCGATAATCGCTTTCAGCAGCCCCGTATACACCGGATTCGGCGAAAGCAGAAGCGGCTGAATATATCTGTCAATCAAAGTCTGTAAGAACAGAGAAGATGCAACACTGGCCGCCGCACTGACCAAAATACAGATGACAACGAAAATCAATCTTGTCTTGTAGGCTCCGAGGTAGGAAAGAAGGCGCTTCACAGCTGTTTTATCCATGTTCTTTAAGCTGCCGCCCGGCGCGAAGCCTCTGCCATGCCTCATGCCGCCGCGCATCGGTCTACTTTCGCTGTGTCTGCTCATCGCCCTCACCTCCTTTGTTCTGCGATTCGTAAACTTCACGATAAATCAGACTCGACTTCATGAGTTCCTCATGCGTACCGACGCTGTCGATTTTTCCGTCGTCCATAACGATAATCATATCCGCATCCTGCACAGAAGCAATTCGCTGCGCGATGATAATCTTCGTCGTGTCCGGAAGTTCCTCGCGGAAAGCCTTTCGAATCAAAGCATCCGTCTTCATATCTACCGCACTCGTCGAGTCATCCAAGATCAGAATCTTCGGCTTTTTCAGCAGGGCTCTGGCGATACAGAGTCTCTGCTTCTGTCCGCCGGAGACATTGGTGCCTCCCTGGTCGATATGCGTATCATATCCGTCCTCAAAGTCCATAATGAAGTCATGCGCGCAGGCAACCTTGCAGGCATGAATCATTTCTTCATCCGTCGCGTTTTCATCACCCCAGCGCAGATTTTCCTTAATCGTTCCTGAGAACAAAACATTTTTCTGCAGTACCATCGCAACCTGTGCGCGGAGGCTCTCGATGTCGTATTCCCGTACATCCCTGCCTCCGACCTTTACCGAGCCGGAAGCCACATCGTAAAGCCGTGGAATCAGCTGCACCAGACTGGATTTCGATGAACCCGTTCCGCCCAGCACACCGACCATCCAGCCGGCCTTGATGTGAAGATTGATATCGTCGAGGACATTTTTGTCGGAATCCTTTCTGTATGTGAAATCAACATGTTCAAAGTCAATGTCCCCGCTTGCAACCTCGGTAATCGGATTTTCCGGATTGTGCAAATCGCTTTCCTCATCGAGAACCTCAACAATTCGTTCTGCCGAAGCCTTTGACATCGTAATGAAAACAAAAATCATCGAAATCATCATAAGGCTCATCAGAAGCTGCATGGAGTAGGTAATCATGCTCAGAAGCTGCCCGCAGGTTAGGCCCAGAAGCTCGTTGTTTCCGCTCGCCACAATCATTCTGGCGCCGAGCCAGCAGATGATGAGCATACAGCCGTACATACAGAACTGCATGAGCGGCATACCGAATGCCATCGTCTTTTCTGCTTTTGAGAAATCTTTATAAATACTGCCCGAAATATCGGTAAACTTTTTCGTCTCAAAATCCTGACGATTGAACGATTTTACAACCCTCATTCCGTAAAGGTTCTCCTGTACGACATTGTTCAGCTTGTCGTAGGTTTTGAACACGCGCTCGAAAATCGGCTGCACACGGCTGATTAAAAAGAAGATTCCTATCCCCAGAATCGGCATGCTCAGCAGGAATACCAGCGAAAGCTCGCGGTTCACGCTGAACGAAGCGATTAATGCGAAGATTAAAATCGCCGGTGCGCGGAAACAGATTCTCGTCATCATCTGAAAGACCTGCTGCACATTGGAAATGTCTGTCGTCAAGCGGGTCACCAGACTTGCCGTTGAAAATTTGTCAATGTTCGAGAAAGAAAAGTCCTGTATTTTGTAGTACATACCCTTTCTCACGTTTTTTGCGAAGCCTGCCGACGCATGAGCCGCCGTCATTCCGGCAGCCGAGCCGAAAAACATCGTGAGCAGCGCTGCCGCCAGCAAGTATACGCCATATTTTGTAATCACTCCCATATCTCCGACATCGATACCGTCATCGATAAGTTTTGCCATTAAAAGAGGAATCAGTATTTCCATTACTGATTCCAACAAAACGAAGATTGGAGTTAAGATTGTCGGCTTCTTGTATTCGCCCACATATTTTATGAGTTTTTTAATCATTCACCGAATCCTCCATTCTTTCTTCTTTATTTTTCTTTTATTTCTTCCTGTGCCTGCGGATTCGCTTTGATTCCTCCGATTGTCCTAAGTGCCCATTCCTTGACCGCGTTCACCGGAATGTGAACCAGCGCCAAAAGTTTTTCAATCATGCCAAGCGCCCAAAGGAAGATTTTCCATGTACCTTCTACGACGAAATCATAAACCGCCGCAACCGGCTTTGAGGAAAAGACTACCGCGCAAAGCGACGCAAGCCCTATAATAAGCAAATAGTACACGACCGGATTATCTGCCTCTACCATGCCGAATCCGATTCCATGCACCTTTATTAAGTATCTCACAATTAAGTGAAGAATATATATCGGCATTGTGTTCATTCCTACATATGCCAGATAATTCTTTTTGCTCGGCAAAATATTTACCATCAAAATAATCCAGCCCCACGCTAGGAAAAGCACCATGAGTCTGCCGAAAATATCCCAGTACCACGGAATCCCGAGGTTCGCCGCGGTTGTTTTCAGCAGATAGAAGCCAACAGGAAGCTGCGGCACGCAAAATGCCAGCACGCAGGAAATTTCCAAAAGAACCGTCCCGAGCAGCCAGCAGTGCCATTTCTTTAAGCACTGAAGTTTCTTAAGCTGATCCCCTGTGCAGTAAAATGCCATGACGAAGAACGGAAAATAGGAAACCATTCTGCCAAGGCCTAAAACACCCGTCAGAAACGGAATCTGCCCCGCAAAGAGGTACAAAACAATGCTCAGCTCTAATATGTACGGAATCTTCATCCATTCCTTCGTGAAGTAACGGTAGAAGAACAGCGCCCATAAATACCACAGCGCAAACGGCGGCTGGTCAAGATTCCAGTTCGCATGACCGAAAATCAGCAGCCGCACCAGATAGAAGAACGGAATGCCTAAGAGATAAGGCCACATGAAAGTATGAAACGAGGTCTCCTTCGAACGATCCGGTTTCTTGGAAAAATAGCCGGACAGGAATACGAACGCCTGCATAACGAAAACATTAATCGTTATGTAAATCACGCCCGACAGCGAGTCCTGATGGAAGTTTCCCGCCACCCTCGTAAAATGCGACAGCGGAATCGACCACATCAGAAGACCTCTGAATGTGTCGAACATGTAGTCTCTTTGCTTTATCTGTTCACCCATAAATACACGATTCTTTCGCCCAGCCTCTTACGCAGCCTACAGCCTTCTTCCAGCCGGACAAAAGCACTCCTTTCTTTTCTTCTTTCATATCAGGCAGGAACGTCCGATCCACCTGCCAGTTTTCGATTACATCTTCTTTATTCTTCCAGAAGCCTGTCGCAAGTCCCGCTAAATAAGCTGCTCCCAGCGATGTCGTTTCAATGCACTGTGGGCGTTTGACCTCACAGCCCAGAATATCCGCTTGAAACTGCATCAGGAAGTTATTCGCACACGCACCGCCGTCAACCTTAAGGCTCTGCATATCGAAGCCCATGTCCTCTGCCATCGCGTCAATCAAATCCTTGGTCTGATACGCCATCGACTCCAGCGTCGCGCGAACCAGATGATACTTATTCGCGCCCCGGGTAATGCCCAGCACCGCGCCTCTGGCATAAGGGTCCCAGTACGGCGCGCCAAGTCCTACAAATGCGGGCACAACATAAACACCGTTGGAATCCGGCACCGCAAGTGCCATCTTCTCCGATTCCGGTGCACTTTCTATAATATCCATCTCGTCACGAAGCCACTGAATCGCTGCGCCGCAGACAAATACCGAGCCTTCGAGCGCATATTCGACTTTATCATCAATGCCCCATGCGATGGTTGTAACCAGTCCATTATTTGAGAATACAGGCTTTTCTCCCGTATTCATCAGAAGGAAGCAGCCTGTACCATAGGTATTTTTGCCTTCTCCCGGCCGGAAGCAGGTCTGTCCGAAAAGCGCTGCCTGCTGGTCTCCCGCTGCGCCTCCAATCGGAATCGCACCGCCGAAAATCTTTTCGCTTGTTACCCCGTAAATCTCACTGGACGGTCTTGGCTGCGGAAGCATCGGCTTTGGTACTGCAAGGAGCCTCAGGATTTCTTCATCCCACTCCAGCGTATTGATATTGAACATCATGGTTCTGGACGCATTAGAATAATCGGTTACATGCACCCTGCCGTCCGTCAGCTTCCAAATCAGCCAAGTTTCAATCGTACCGAAAAGCAGCTCTCCTTTTTCTGCCTTTTCTCTTGCACCCGGTACATTGTCAAGAATCCACTTGAGCTTCGTTCCGCTGAAATAAGCGTCAATCAGAAGCCCTGTCTTTTCACGAATCTTCTCGCTGAGACCCTGCTCTTTCAAGCTGTCACAGTACTCTGCGGTTCTGCGGCACTGCCACACAATCGCATTGTAAATCGGCACACCGGTTTTTTTATCCCAGACCACCGTCGTTTCTCTTTGATTCGTAATGCCGATGGCATCAATATCCTCGTAGGTGCCGTTGATTTTCAAAAGCGCTTCCTGCGCCACACCCATCTGTGTGGACCAGATTTCCATCGCATCGTGCTCGACCCAGCCCGCCTTCGGATAGATCTGCGTGAACTCTTTTTGGGCGGAGCTTATGATTCTGCCCTTTTTATCGTAAAGAATACAGCGCGAACTCGTCGTTCCCTGATCCAGCGCCATTATGTATTTCCCCATGCGGCCTCCTTCCAGTTTTATCAAAACTCTAAACAAAAATCATCATTATTTTATTGGAAATGTTCATGCCTGCCCGCGTCAGGCGAATGCCTTGCGCATCCTCCTTCGCAAAACCCGCTGACACAAACGCTTCAAATTCTCTTTTTCCTTCCGGAAAGCACTCCCAAAGCTTCCTGCCAAAGGTTCTTCGGAAAGCACTTTTGCTGATTCCTTCGTTTTTACGAAGCCCCGTGAAAAGATACTCCGAAAGATTGTCTTGCTCTGTATTTTCATAAGCATTAGCTACGGCCGGGCTTAGCGGAATTTTCATATTTATTTCTGCTGCCGCCCCTGTCGTTTCCGCCGCTTCTGCTGCGTCCGCTGCTGTCATCGCCTCGATGTAGGCTTCCAAATCCGCCGCGTTTGCATAGCGAATCCCGTTCATAAACGAGTGTGCCGAGGGTCCCAGCCCCAGATATTCTCCCATATCCCAGTAGCGCAGATTGTGCCTGCAGGCATAGCCCGGCTTTGCGGCATTGGAAATCTCGTACTGCAGATATCCCGCTTCTTCCAGCATTTCCAGCGCGCATTCGTACATCCTGCGGTCTTCCATTTCTTCCGTTTCCCGGTAAATACCCGCCTCATGCTCCTTCGCAAAACGCGTATTGTCCATAATCTCAAGGCTGTACAGCGACACGTGCTCCGGTGCCAGACGAATCACGCTTTCGACGCTGTTCTCCCAGCTTTCCGGGCTCTGCCCCGCGATTCCGAACATCAAATCCAGACTGATATTTTCAAAGCCCACCTCGCGCGCCGCAAGAAAGGCTTCCTCAATCTGCGACGGGCTGTGAATTCTTCCTAAAATTTTCAAAACCTTACTGTCGAAGGACTGTGCGCCGATACTCAGGCGGCTGAGCCCTGCCCTGCGATATGCCGCAAGCTTTTCCGTCGTCACAGTCGCCGGATTGGCTTCCATGCTGATTTCCGCTCCGTCCTCTATCGTAAAGTTTTCCCTTATGCGCTCCATCAGGCGTTCAAACTGCGTCTCGTCAAGAAGGCTCGGCGTTCCGCCGCCGAAATAGACGCTTTCGACAGGCTTGTCCTTATAGGTGCGCCATGCCTTTCCGTAATATGCGATTTCATTTTCGAGCGCGTGCACGAATTCTTCCCGAAGTGCGGGCGTGTGTTTTGATGTCGAGTAAAAGTCGCAGTACGGACATTTGCTCCTGCAAAACGGTATATGAATGTAAATTCCTCTGTTTTTTCCCTGCAGCATGTTCGTCGTCCTGCTTCGCTTTATTTATTATCGTCGTACTTCAAAACTGCCGTGAAGGCTTCCTGCGGTACCTCAACCGTACCAAACTGGCGCATACGCTTCTTACCTTCTTTTTGCTTTTCGAGCAGCTTCTTCTTTCTGGAAATATCACCGCCGTAGCACTTGGCGATTACATCTTTACGATATGCCCTTACGGTTTCACGCGCGATGACTTTCTGTCCGATTGCCGCCTGAATCGGCACCTCAAACTGGTGCATCGGAATGATTTCCTTGAGCTTTTCGCAGACAAATCTGCCGCGGCTGTAAGCCTCCGATTCATGCACAATCATTGAGAATGCGTCGACAAGTTCCTTGTTCAGCATAATATCGAGTTTCACAAGCTGCGATTTTTCGTAGCGGTCAAACTCGTATTCGAGTGAGCCGTAGCCGCGCGTCTTGGATTTCAGCGCGTCAAAGAAGTCGTAAATAACCTCATTAAGCGGCATGTCATAGTGAAGCTGCACCCTCGTCGGCGTGATGTATTCCATGTGCAGCATCGTGCCTCTTCTCTGCTGGCAAAGCTCCATAATGCTTCCCACATAGTCGTTCGGAATCATGATATTTGCCTTAACCATCGGTTCCTCAATGTGGTCGATTTCCTGCGGTGTCGGCAGGTTCGACGGATTCTGCAGCATTTCAACCGTGCCGTCCGTCTTAACTACTTTATAGATAACGCTCGGCGAAGTTGTAATGACACCGAGATTGAATTCTCTTTCGAGTCTTTCAACGATGATTTCCATGTGAAGGAGTCCCAGGAAACCGCAGCGGAACCCGTATCCGAGCGCCTGCGAAGTTTCCGGCTCGAAATTAAATGCCGCATCATTAACCTGCAGTTTTTCGAGCGCGTCCTTTACGCTTTCGTATTTCTCGCCTTCCGCCGGATAAATACCACAGTAAACCATCGACTGTACTTTTTTATAGCCCGGAAGCGGCTCATCCGCCGGGTCTGCATCCAGCGTGATGGTATCGCCGACTCTCGCATCCGCCACCTGTTTGATAGACGCGCAGATATATCCAACCTCACCGGCTCTGAGCTGCTTAGTCGGAATCAGGTTCGGCGCGCAGATTCCCACTTCCGTTACTTCATATTTTTTATTTGTCGCCATCAGACGGATGACATCACCCTTCTTCACGCTTCCGTCCTTGATTCGCGCGTAAATAATCACGCCCAGATAGTTGTCGTATTTCGAGTCAAAAATCAGCGCCTTGAGCTTTCCGTTTTCGTCACCCTGCGGTGCCGGGATTGCGTCGATTACGCGCTCTAAAAGCTCGTCAACACCGAGTCCGGTCTTCGCGGACACCAGCGGCGCATCTACTGCATCGAGCCCGATGATTTCCTCGATTTCTTCTTTGCACTCATCCGGTCTTGCCGATGCAAGGTCGATTTTGTTGAGAACCGGCAAAATCTCCAGATTTTCGTCCAGCGCCAGGTACACATTTGCAAGCGTCTGCGCTTCCACGCCCTGTGTCGCATCCACGACAAGCACCGCTCCCTCGCATGCTGCAAGCGAACGCGAAACCTCATATGTAAAGTCCACATGTCCCGGAGTGTCGATGAGGTTGTAAATGTATTCATTGCCGTCCTTTGCCTTGTATACAAGACGAGTCGTCTGCAGCTTGATGGTAATGCCTCTCTCCCTTTCAAGATCCATATTGTCCAAAAACTGCTCTTTCATATCTCTTTCGGCAACCAGCCCGGTCTTCTCGATAAGCCTGTCCGCCAGCGTCGATTTGCCGTGGTCGATATGCGCGATAATGCTGAAATTTCTTATATATTTCTGATAATCCATACTCGTGTTTTCCTTTGTTGTCTTTAATTTTGTTTTTTCTTATGTTTTTCGTTTGAGCATATTTACTCATAGTATATTTTAATGCATATGTTGGAAAATTTCAACTTTTTTTGCGGAAAATGCTTCTTCATATCCGCATCTTCTCGACGCTTGTTCATCCACATGCAAAAGTGCCGTTGTCGCCGCGAAAAAAAGCATCGCAATCAGCACGCATTCCCAAAAATTCCTCATTTCAGTTTCCTCGCTTTCCCTTTTCCTTTGTTTTCGTTCGTTTTCGTTTGCTTCGGACTGCTCCCCTACTTTTCGCTCTTCAAAGTATCCGCCAAAATTTTGCCGACCATCTCCGCCGTGCACCGCACTTCTTCAATGTCATTTCGATTATAGCCGATTTCAAGGAGCATGTATTTGGAGGATAGGTTCTGATTGTAACGGTAACCTCTCTCCAGAATGTTTCCCGTAAATCCGTCATAATTTTTCGTCGCAGTCTCGTTCATCTTGCGCACGAAAGACAGATTGCTTGCGTATGTTTCCACGGCGTTGCTCACAACATAGGAGTATTTCGCACACTTTTTGCCGCCGATGGAGACCGTGGCAACCGATACCTTGCCCGGAACCGCATCTCGGTGCAGGTCGATGACGCACTCGATGCTCGGATATTTTTTGAGCAGAGCCTCTGTTGTCTCATAGGAACGGCTGTATGCCTGGTTGTAGGATTTTTCGTCGTGGAGAGTGGAATCGTGCACACATGGGATTCCTTCCTTGTCAAGCGTTTCTGCTAAAACATCCCCCGCATCCCTTACCGTATTCAGTCTGCCCTTGCGGTGATAGTTGCCCTCGGATGACGGAAGATAAGACTCTGTCGCATGGGTATGGACAATCAGAACCACCGGGTCCTTTCCGAAGACACGCGGCTTACCTTCGTCCTCTGCTTTCGTTGCAATCACTTTCGTATCGCCTTTAGACGATTTATTGTCTTTCGTTGTATTTACGAGCGTTGCGCCGTTCTTTTCTTCGCCTCCGCCGTTTCCGTCCTCGTTCACACTGCTGCCCTCATCGCTGTTTCTGTCCGCGTTTTCTGCGTTGCTTCCGCCGCTTTCCGCGTAATCTGCCGGGTCGACATCAAGGTTTGGATAGGCCGCCGAAATGCACATAATCCCAAAGCTCGTCGGATTCAGCTCGCTCTTTTTTTCCGACCATGCCGCCGCCAGCCCATCGCCCATGTTTTCCTTCGGAATCCATGCGTAGGACAGCACCGTGCTGCAAAGATATATCACTAAAAGGAATTTTCCAAACTGCTTTTTCATCCGGTCAATCTCTCCCCTGCTTCGTTTCGCCGTTCGCGGCGGGCGTGCTCCGACGCCTCCGATGTTCGGCGCCCGGCATTTATTTCACCTTAGAATATATGCCGGGATGCAAAGTTATATTTATGGCATTTGCGATTATGTCGGAAAAATCTTTGATAATTTCGTCGATGTCCGTAGAAGTCACAATCATATCAAAGTCGCGGCTCTCCAGATACTTCTCCACTGCGCCGCCCTGAGATTGGCCGCCGGGCGCGCCAATCTGGGCGTTCAGACCGCTCCCATCTTCCTGCGCGCCGTTCCAGCCCTTGATATTCTCCGCCGCCTCCAAAATCAGCGTCCGCGAGTCAATGACGGTCGGTACCCCGATGGAAATGACCGGGCAGCCGACGGTCTTTTGGCTGATTTCCTTGCGGTGGTTTCCCATGCCCGCTCCGGGCATAATGCCCGTGTCGCAAATCTGTATGGTGGTGCTGAGGCGGTGGATGTCCTTTGCGGCAAGGGCGTCGATGGCGAGGACCACATCGGGCCTCGCCATGGAAACCACCTGCTGTATCAAATCTGCGGTTTCAAGCCCGGTAACGCCGGTGACGGAGGGGTTGAAACCGCACACATTTGAATAATCCCAGTCCCCGTCGCATTCGAAAATTTTGAAAAGATGCGAGGTGATTTTCACTTTGTCAACGGTGTGCGGTCCGAGGCTGTCGGGCGTCACCTTCTCATTTCCAAGACCGATGACAAGCGCTCTCAAATAATAGTCATGTTTCACGAAGCTTCCCAGCACATCCGACAGTGCGGCCGCGGCGCGCTCCTTGATTCCGTCTCTCTGGTCGATAACTCCCTGCACTTCAAGCGTCGCATATCTGCCGCGCGGCTTGCCGAACGCCTTCTCGCCCGCCTCATCCGTGATTTCAATGTCTATGACAGAAATGTCCTCATCGATCTGCGACTGTTTTTTGATATATCCGGTTATGTTGTGGGCGGGCGCACCCGCCTCTGCTCTGCTGCTTCCGCGGCGTGCCGCCGTGAGCATCTCATCAAGCTCGACGGCAAGGTCTGTTCTGTAGTTCATTTCTTCGTGTTCTCCTCTCGTTTTGCATGCAATCTTTCTTTTCACCTCTTTCAAGATGTATAATGTGTAATTTTTGCGAAAAGTTGTACAAAATCATTCTTCTTTTAAAAAAGTCCAAGAAATATGTCTCTCAAACGTCATTTTTATTGGACTTTTTTTCCGCTTAGCTGAAAAATCCAACTTTCGACAAATTTCGACACATGTTCTCCACATCGTGAGCGTCATTTGTTGTAATTTCTCGCTTAATGCCTTATTTTGTCCAACTTTTCTTCTGCACTGCACACCCCGGCCAGCACGCACCCCATGTCCAACTTTTCTTTTGCCGCGCCCCGAAGCTGCGGTGGCGTCAATCCTCTCATGCAGTCTGCCGTGCCCCGAGGCCGAGATGCCGCCGGGTCTCATCCAAAATCTTTTGCGCTTTTTCCTATTTTCCCCTTGCAATCTCAACATTATTCGTATATAATTCAAGTTGCGAATTTATGTCTTTTTCCGGGCGTCATACGCGGCATTCGGAAAGCATGAAAATTTTAATAAAGTGGGGTGAAAAACACATGGCAAACATTAAATCCGCAAAGAAAAGAATCAGAGTTATCGACAAGAAAACTGCAAGAAACAGAAGAATTAAGAATCATCTTAAGGCTGTTTTAAAGAACTTCGAAGCTGCAATGGCTGAGGGTAACCTTGAAGTTGCTGCTGAAAAGCTTCATCTTGCTGAAAAGAAACTGATGCAGGCTGCTGCTAAGGGAACTATCTCCAAGCACGCTGCGTCCAGAAAAGTTTCCAGATTAACGAAAAGATTCAACGCTGCAAAGGCAGCAAAATAAGTCTCACCCGTCCCCACCCGTGCATAAGTTAAATGCACAGCATGAGCAATCGAAAAACCATGGATGTGTCTCCCATGGTTTTTTTCTCATATGAAAAAATTCAATGCAAAAGTTGACACAAAGAAAGAAGGAAAACATATGTTTTTATTTGGCAAAAAAGGAAAAAAGTCCGAACCAACCACACCAACCACACCAACCACACCAACCACACCAACCACACCAACCGCACCGGCCTCCCAGACTGTCCAGACCGCACAGTCCAAGAAAGCCGCGCGCGGACAATCAACGCCACCAGCCACTGAAACCGAAGAAGAAAAAGCAGCTCGCAGGCAGGCGGAAAAGGAAGCGGCAATCGCAGCGTATAAAGAGAAACGCGAGCTTACGCTCAAGCGCTTTTTTGAAATTGCAGAACTTCCGTTTCCTGAAAAATTTGAAGTTCTTGCAGATCACCCGGTCAGCGATTTTACCGCAGACCCGCGCAGACTGACGCCGGACTCGGTTTTCATGTACTGGCAGGTCGGCCCGCTCTCCTCCGGTTATTCGGAAGATCCGCTGGAGCGCGCAGTAAGTACAGGCTGTCTGTTCATCATCACAAACCAGCCTTGCGATTTTGAAAATTCTTTGCTGATTACGGACACAAACGAGGACGGATATAGCGTCATCACCGATGCTTACATCCGTGCGTCTCATTATATCCGTTCCATCCATAAAGCGAAAGTTATCGCGCTCACCGGCTCCGTTGGCAAAACCTCGACAAAGGAAATGATTGAGTCAGTTCTGCGCGCACATTATAAAAAGCCGCTCGTATCCAAGGGAAATAACAACTCGATGTTTTCCATCACGCGAAACATCCAGAAGCTCAGACGCCCGACGAATGTGTATCTTCAGGAGGTCGGAGCCTTTGCGCCGCGGACAATCGAAATTTCGGCAAAACAGCTCGAAGCGGACATGGTAGTTTACACGAATATTGGTGTTTCTCATGTAGAAAGCTACGGCAGCCGCGAGGAGCTTACGAAAGATAAGCTTTCCCTCTCCACCTACGGAAAGCCGAACGGGCTGGCATTCGTAAACTGCGATGATGAAATTCTGATGGCACACCCGTTCACACAGAAAGTCATCACCTACAGCCTGAAAAATGACAGTGCTATGTATTTCGCGAAAAATATTGAAAGAACCGCAGAAGCAGGACTCCGCTTTATCATCGTCGACCGTCCGGCAGGCGAAGAGCACGAAGCAGAAGTTTTCGTGCCGGGCGAGCACAATGTGCTCAACGCCGTTGTCGCCTATGCAGTCGGAAAAGCACTCAAGCTGAAAACCGAAGAAATCATTGAAGGCATCGCGGCCTATCGCCCTTCGGGCATGCGCCAGAACATCATTCACCCTTGCGGATACAATATCTTTGCGGACTGCTATAACAGCTCTCTGCTCGCGATTGAAAACACGCTCAGCGCGATGGATGACATTCCGGTTGCGGACGGCGGCAGACGAATCGCAGTGCTCGGCGACATCCTTGCGCTCGGTGACATCAGCGAAGAAACGCACCGTGAAATTGCCCCTGTCCTCGCAAAGCACAAGGTGGATCTTTTGCTCGGTTACGGCATCAATATCCGCCTTACTGTTGAAGAAGCAAACAGACTTGGAATCGAAGCAAAGTTTTTCGACAGCCGCCAGGAACTGGAGGCGGAAATTTTGCGCATAAGAAAACCGGAGGATTTAATCCTTTTCAAGGCTTCGCATGCGGTCAACCTCGGTGCCTGCATCGACCGCCTGTTCGGAACGGATATCAACGAGAGCTCGAGCATCGCCCACAAGCAGTTCAGACTCGAAATTCACGGCGACTTCGAATACTATATTTTTGAAACCTCGGCGTCGATTAAGACTTATCTGGGTACGGACGAAAAGGTTGAAATTCCAAGCAGTATTGAAGCGGAGGTCACAGATGAACTGCACGAAACGGATGTGAAACGGGTTCTGGCAGTTGAAAAAATCGGTAAAACCGCCTTCAGAAACAATCAGTATGTAAAAGAAGTCATTCTTCCGGAGTCCGTCATCCGCATCAGAGACGGAGCGTTCAAAGGCTCCTCGATTGTGCATTTTGAGGGTTCGGACAGCCTTCTTTCCATCGGCGAAGAAGCTTTTGCGGACTGCCCGATGCTCGAAACTGTAAAAATTAGCCCGAATACTTTGGAAATCGGCAAAAAAGTACTGGAAAACAGCCCTCATGCGGTGTTACAATATAAATGATACACTACGCAAATTTTGCATTTTGAAAGGAGACTATCATGTCACTACATATTGCTGCCTCGAAAGGTCAGATAGCCGAGTCGGTTCTGATGCCCGGCGACCCTTTGAGAGCAAAATTTATTGCGGAAAACTTTCTATCGGAACCGGTTCTGTACACGGACATTCGGAATATGTACGGATTTACCGGTCGTTACAAAGGCGTTCCGGTTTCCGTTCAGGGAAGCGGCATGGGCATGCCGTCCATGGGAATTTATTCGTGGGAACTCATCACGGAATACGGGGTTCAGAATCTGATTCGGATTGGAACCGCAGGCGCTTTCACGGATGAGCTTGAGCTTGGCGATATTTTCCTTGCGCTGGCTGCCTCCACGGATTCCAACTATCAGCACGCTTTTGACATTCCGGGTCAGTACAGCCCAAGCGGCAGCTGGGAGCTGATTAAAAAGGTTTATGCCGCATCGGAGGAAACAGGAATTGACTTTAAAGCAGGCAATGTTGTCACCTGTGATGTTTTCTACGAATTCGGAGACTGGTGGAAAAAATGGGCAAAGATGGGCGTCAAGGCGGTCGAAATGGAAACTGCCGCGCTCTATATGAACGCTGCGTACAATCATGTGAATGCGCTTTCCATTATTTCAATCAGTGATAACTTTGTGACGGGCGCCAAGAGCACTGTCGAGGAAAGACAAAATTCTTTCACAAACATGATGAAACTCGCTTTAGAAGCAAGCGTTAAATAGTATATTTTAAGAGAGGAAATGAAATGATTGAGGTTCAAAACAAGAAAGTAATTGACTGGGTGGCAGAATGTGCCGCTATGACTTGCCCGGATGAAATTGTTTGGATTGACGGCAGCGAAGAGCAGCTCGAAGCAATCCGCGCACTGGCAGTTGAGACCGGAGAAATGGCAAAGCTGAACGAGGAAAAGCTTCCCGGCTGTTACTATTATCGTACAGACCCGAAAGATGTTGCAAGAGATGAGAAAAGAACCGTAATCTGCACGACTGAAGAAAAAGACGCAGGTCCGACCAATAACTGGGTTCAGAAGGACGAGATGTACGCAAAGATGAGAAAGCTTTTCGACGGATCCATGAAAGGACGCACGATGTATGTAATTCCTTACTCGATGGGTGTTGTCGGCAGCGAATTCGCCAAAATCGGCATCGAAATTACCGATTCCATCTATGTTGTCCTTTCCATGGACATCATGACGCGTATCGGTGACCCGGTTATCGAAGAGTTGAACAAAGGCGCAGACTTCGTAAAATGTCTGCATTCCAAGGCTCAAGTTGATGCGGAAAATAAATACATCGCACAGTTTCCGGAAGAAAACACGATCTGGAGCATTAACTCCGCTTACGGCGGCAATGTACTGCTCGGAAAGAAATGTTTCGCGCTCCGTATCGGCTCCGTACTCGGAAAGCGTGAGGGCTGGATGGCAGAACATATGCTGATTCTCTGCGTGGAAGCTCCGAACGGCGAAAAGAAATACATATCTGCAGCGTTCCCAAGCGCTTGCGGCAAGACAAACCTTGCGATGCTGATTCCGCCGAAGCATTTGCAGGAAAAAGGCTACAAGGTTTACACAATCGGTGATGACATCGCATGGCTGCGTATCGGCGACGACGGCAGACTCTATGCGGTAAATCCGGAAAACGGTTTCTTCGGCGTTGCGCCGGGAACCAATTCAAAAACGAACAACAACGCTTTGATGACAACGAAAAAGAATACCATCTATACGAATGTCGCAAGAAATATGGACGACAATACCGTATGGTGGGAAGGCCTCGATCAGCCGGCTCCGGTAAACGGTCTCGACTGGCAGGCAAGACCTTGGAACGGTCAGGAAGAACAGGCGAAGAAAGCCGAAGGCAAGGAATTCGTCAAAGGCGCGCATCCGAATTCAAGATTCACAGCCCCTGCGGAGAACTGTCCTTCTATCGCTCCTGAATTCTTCACGGGCGAAGGCGTTCCAATCAGCGCAATTATCTTCGGAGGCCGCCGCGCGAAATCCGAACCGCTGATTTGTCAGTCCCGCAGCTGGGAACACGGCGTATTTATCGGTTCCAAGATGTCTTCGGAAACGACCGCTGCAATCATCGGTGATGTCGGCGTGGTAAGATATGACCCAATGGCAATGCTTCCGTTCTGCGGATATCACATGGGAGACTATTTCCAGCACTGGCTCGACATGGGAAAGAAAATGTCCAATCCGCCGAAAATCTTCAATGTAAACTGGTTCCGTACCGATGAGGAAGGAAACTTCATCTGGCCGGGCTTCGGCGACAACCTCAGAGCTCTGCTTTGGGCGCTCGACCGCTGCGAAGATACGGTCGGCGCAAGCGAAACTCCGCTCGGCTTCGTGCCTCGTCCTGAGGATTTAGACCTCACAGGCATCGACATCAGCAAGGAAGCTTTAGACGAGCTGCTTACGGTTGACAAGGAAACATGGAAGAAAGAGCTGGAAGGCATCAAAGGCTGGTATGCGAAATTCGACCACCTGCCGAAGGAACTGACCGACGCGCTTGCAAAGCTCGAAGAAGATTTGAAATAATTTAAAATGAGAAGAAAAACCCTGCGACTATGTTCAAGCCGAACGCAGCCGCAGGGATTTTTGTTTACAGATTTGATTTTAAAAGATACTCAGTGCCAGCGGAACCGAAAACGGAACCAAAAAGCTCATAATGACGCCTGTTATGAAGCCATAAGTTACCGCCTTGCCTTTGGTTTCTTTGTTGATAACCGGTAGGCAGACATCCATCGCCGGCGATCCTCCCATGCAGGCAGCTTCGATATAGCCAATCTTTTCCGCCACAAACGGCAAAAACAAAATGCTGATAATCTCACGCAGAACATTATGTAAAAACGATACTGCCGATGCTTCAATCAAACCCGCATCCATAATAATTCCGGGCGCAAGCGAATACCAACCGAATCCGGCACCTACCGCCATAGCTTCTCTGAGCGAAAATCCCATCAGCGGTCCGGCTATTGCAGCACCGATGAAGGTTCCCACAATGGTTACAAATGGGAAAATCAAAATACGCAGTCCCGCGTCTCTCATCATCTGAAACACCGTGCCCTGCAGTCCAAGATCCAATCCGACGAAAACCATGAGTATGCACAGTCCGGTTTTAATTCCAAGGCTTGCCGCATGATCAAACTGCGCAATCTCGCTTCCGAATATCGGACGCGCTGCAAAATACCCAAGAGCCATCCCGACAATAACAGAACCGAAAATAATAATCGTCATTTTATTCAATACGCACGTTTCACTTTCGCACTCCATCTCCTGCTCAATTTCCGCAATCGTCTCTGCTGTATCAGCTTCAAGCGCGGCGCTCATTTCGGCTTCCTGCTTTGTCAGCTTATGGTTCAGCGAAGCGTCTTTGCGGAATCCTGCCGCTTTTCGGGCAAAAAAAAGACACACAACAGAGAAAAATATAATTGCCAGCGTCATTACCAGTGCTGTAACACCTATCGTTCCTATATTATTGATGACTTGCTCGTTGCATCCCATTCTTGCGCCCATGAGAATGACGAGTGCCATAATTGCCAGTGTCTGTACCCCATCTCTCCATGCAAGCTTTTCCTCATATCTGCGGAGTCTCATGCCGATAATTCCACCAATTACGATAATGCTGATATACAAAATTATATCCTCCATAAAACCCCTCCCTGAAAAAATTGTTTCTCTTATTTTTGCCTAATCTTTCGATACAGTTTCTTCGTTTTTAGTTTGCAAGTCTTCTGACTTGCAAACTCGCAAATTTCTATTCTCTTCTTCCTTTCGTCATTTCCTCGACAATCGGACGGATTCTCTGTCGGTCAATCAGATTACAGCCGTTTTCCATATAGGAAATCATGATTTTGTCATTGTCCGTAATCTCCGACTCTCGCTTTCCTTTAATCATTTTCTGCGCCAGATTCATAATCATCTTATCGGCGCCTTTCAGATTCTCCGGATGATATTCGCCCGGCAGATAGAAGCACGGAAGCTGCTTCATGTAGCTCTTCGGGAAGTTGATGTCGCGCAGCTGCTGTCTGGCTTCCATGTCATCGAGGTTGATTCCGACCGCAAAAATCGCATAATGCCTGTCGATCACACCCGATTTCTCAAGATCTTCTGCGGTAATCTTTCCCGAGCGGTACATATCGAGAAGCTTTAAATCCGACTTAATCCATTTCATAAACTTGTCTAGTTCCTTGATGCCCCCTGCCTGCACGCCGCCACCATAGATTACATTGTCGTAATTCTTCAGCTCATTTTTCTTAAATTCATCTATGGAAACCGCCCGGCATCCGAGTTCCTCGGCAATCCATGCCGCATACTGCGCGCTGGCTCCATATTTGCTTTTATAAATTACAATCGTTTTTTCCATCTGCTGTCCTCTTTTCTCTTAGACATCCTTTCGCAGTAAAAAAGCCATATACAGCGGAAGAACTAAAATTTTATCATCTCTTGCAATGTTGTAATTCCCTAATTTTACAGCATCGTATACATGATACTTTTCCGGGTGTCTAAGAATTGTCTTGACGCTCTTCGCATTTCCGGTAGCTGCTTTCACCTCTGCAAGCGTACATTTCCCCTTATATCGGATTACGAAGTCTATTTCCAGACCTGAATCTTTTCGAAAATAGTAAAGTTTTCTTCCCATCTTTGTAAAAATATCCGCAATTAAATTTTCAAAAATCGCACCCTTATATATCAGTAAATTTCCTCGCAAAATATCGTATTGGGTCCCTTCCTCCAGCATACTTACAAACAACCCCATGTCACACATATAAACCTTAAATGTATCCGGATCTGCATTGCCGTCCAAAGGCAGCTCAGGGATGTTCAGATTGTAACATCGCGTAATAATTCCTGCATCTTCAATCCACTGCAAACTGCCGGCATACTTTGCCGCAGTTGTACCCTTCTTTACAACGGAATATTGAAACTTTTTGTTTTCCTTGCTGAGTTGTCTCGGTATGGAGCGAAAGCATTCACGAATACTTGCCTTATCCGTTCTTTCTGCATATTTAATCATATCGTCTTCATAAGACTGAACAATGTCCTTTTGGATTTGCAAAACCTGCTCCATTTGTTTTGTATCCACAAATGTATTTACCGCTTCCGGCATACCCCCGACCACAGCATACTGA
This sequence comes from uncultured Clostridia bacterium, assembly GCA_934233735.1. GTDB lineage: Bacteria > Bacillota > Clostridia > Peptostreptococcales > Anaerovoracaceae > CAG-238. Next base: position 37,213 of record CAKQGQ010000014.1, read on the forward strand.
AGCAACAGCTGCCGCATTCGATTGTGCAGAGCCTCCGGCACAGGGATTTCTTCGTCCAAATTTTTCTGCAAAAGATTAATGATGGAAGGGTTGATTCCGTTCGCCCACAGGAATTCTTCAAAGTCCAGAGGATACATGGTGACTACATTTTCAGAACCTACAGGAATAGACTTTGGATCTTTTCCATACCCTTTCACGCCCAAAAGCGAGCCCGTTCCAATCACATCAAAACGACCGTCCGTATGGAAAAATTTGAGTGCCGTTCTGGCGTCAGGGCATTCCTGAATTTCGTCAAGAATCAACACTGTCTTATGAGGTTCAAAAACGGCATTTTTTCCAAGCAAAGCGGAAAGAAGCATAACAATATTGTCAACTTCAAGTGAACCTGAAAATACATCTGCATAGTCAGGGTTTTCAAAAAAATTCAAATACACAACATGCTCATAATTTTTTCGGGCAAATTCAGTTACGGAAAATGTTTTTCCGCATTGTCTGCAGCCCTTGATAATCAAAGGTTTATGGTCAGGTCTTTCTTTCCACTCCATTAATGTATCTTCAATTTTACGTCTCAATGCCATTTTTATCTTCCTCCCTGATGGTTATACCGCTTTTGTAAAATATATGTACATTTTATCTCATAGTATAAACTTTTTCAAGGGACTTTATTCGGTATATTTAAACTTTTTTAAGCGACTTTAACCGATATATTTAATATTTTTCAAACGACATTTTTTACATTTTCACATTTTCCACTCGCAAAATCGCCGCCATCTGCTTCCGTAATGCTTCCGACGGGCTGACCCAGAGAGATTCCTCTGTCCGGAACATCTTGCCGCTTGGAAGATAGATCAGAACCTCATGGTCACCCTCATGTCGTTTTAGGTTGACCTTAATTTCTTCCAATGTCATGGCCTCGTCCATGTCCGCAGGTATGCGGAGTTTCACCATGCCCGCGGGCTGACGTGTCGGTTCCGAGGTCTCAGTTCTCTGCTGAATGGCAGCTGCTATCGATTTTGTGCCATAGTTCTTCCCACGGCTGCCGTTGTAACCATTGCGCGAGCGCTGCGTAAACCCGCGCTCGATTGCCGTATCAATATCCAGCACTTCATCCGCCAGTACCTTCGGGGCTTCATCTTCCTTAAAGTTCAGTGTTCCTTTGATTGCCACGACGCGGTCATCCTGAATGATTTCCGCACATTTTTCGTACACATTCGGGAAGATGACAACCTCTGTAATTCCGTACAAATCTTCCAGATCGACGAACGCCATCATCTTATTGCTCTTCGTAATCAGGGTCTTCTTGCCCGCAATCATTCCGCTGATGATGCAGGACATTCCGTCACGAATCGCGTTATTCTGTTCGCTTCCTGCTTCCTCTTCAATCTGCATTAAATCGTCGCTTGTTATGGACGAAATTCTTTCCATTTTCTCTTTGTATGCGTCGAGCGGGTGGCCGGTCAAGTAGACTCCGAGCATTTCCTTTTCCATCGCAAGTTCAATGTTGAGAGGAAATGCCTGAACGTCCGGAAGGCGCTTTCCTGTGCCTGCACTGCTCATCGCATCCGAAGCCGTTTGGAATAAGGAAATCTGACCTTCAAGGTTTTTCTTGGAAGTATTCTGTGCAGACTCGACCAAGGTTTCGTATACCGCGAGTTTTGCGGCTCTGTTTCCTTCGAGACAGTCGCAGGCTCCCGCTTTAATCAAGCTCTCGATTGCACGCTTATTTACCTGGGAAATATCCAGATTATTAATAAAGGTAAAAATATCCGAAGGTTCGCCCTTTTCTTCGCGTGCCTTCAAAATCGCCTCAATTACATTTTCTCCGACATTCTTAACGCCCAGCAGTCCAAAGCGGATTTTGCCGTCCTCCACGCTGAATTTCTTCCGGCTCTTGTTGACCGATGGCGGCAGAACTTCTATGCCCATGTCGCTGCAGTTGCGGATATATCTTGCAATCATCTTCGCATCGCTCATTACCGATGTCATAAGCGCCGCCATGAATTCGACCGGGTAATGCTTCTTGAGATAGCCCGTTTCATATGCCACGACCGCATAGGCCGCCGCGTGGGACTTGTTGAAAGCGTACTGCGCGAAAGTTTCCATGTCTTCAAAAATCGCCTCTGCTGCCTGACGGCTGATTCCGTTTCTGATGCAGCCTGCGATTTCGACATTGCCGTTTTCGTCGAGCTTTCCGTTGATGAAATACTCCTTTTCCTGGAGCATGACATCTTTTTTCTTCTTGGACATTGCGCGGCGCACAAGGTCCGAACGCCCATAGCTGTAGCCGCCAAGGTCACGCACAATCTGCATAACCTGCTCTTGATACACAAGGCAGCCGTAGGTTACATCCAAAATCGGTGCAAGCGACTCGTCCACATATTGAATCCCTTGCGGGTTCTTTTTGTTTTCGATATATTTTGGGATGGAGTCCATTGGGCCCGGTCTGTAAAGCGAAATCCCCGCCACGACGTCTTCGAAGCAGGTCGGTCTGAGGTTCTTCATAAACTGCGTCATGCCGCCGCTTTCGAGCTGGAAGACGCCGCTCGTATTACCCGCGGAAATCATTTCGTAAACCGATGGATCATCGTAACCCATCCTCGCAAAATCAATCGTCACGCCATGATTATGCTTGATAAGTTCGAGCGCATCTCTTATTACCGTGAGATTTCGCAGCCCCAAAAAGTCCATCTTAAGAAGGCCCAGCTCCTCGATGGTCGTCATCGTAAACTGCGTTGCGGGCCCTTTTTCGGACAGATATAGAGGTACATATTCATCAATCGGTGCTTTGGAAATCACCACTCCCGCCGCATGCGTGGAAGCATGGCGCGGCATGCCTTCGATTGCTTTCGCCATATCGATGACTTCCCGCGTCTCTTCGTCATTTTCATAGAGATTTTTCAGGTCGGGGCTTGTTGCAAGCGCCTTATCAATCGTCATGCCCAATTCGAACGGAATCGCCTTGGCAATCTGGTCGGTCTTTGCGTAACTGACCGAAAGCGCTCTCCCGACATCGCGCACCGCCTGCTTTGCCTTCATCGTTCCGAAGGTTATAATCTGCGAAACCCTGCCTTCGCCGTATTTTTCCGTCACATAGTCGATGACTTCCTGCCTGCGCTCGTAGCAGAAGTCTATATCAATATCCGGCATGCTGACACGCTCCGGATTCAGAAATCTCTCAAAAATCAAGTTATACCTTATCGGATCGATGTCCGTAATCTTCAGACAGTAAGCGACGATGGAACCCGCCGCCGAGCCCCTGCCCGGTCCCACCATGATTCCGTGGCTTTTTGCATAGTTGATGAAGTCCCATACAATCAGGAAGTACTCCACATATCCCATGCTTTCGATGGTGCCAAGCTCATAGTTCAGCCTGTCTTCCAGTTCTTGGTGGGTGTGTTCGCCGTAATCCCCGTCACCGTACCGATCCCTGAGACCCGCATGGCAAAGTTCCCGAAGGTATGCGGTATTGTCTTTTCCGTCCGGTGCTTTGAATTCCGGCAGATGATATTCACCGAACCGGAAGTCGTAATTGCACTGCTCGGCAATTTTCTGCGTGTTATCGCAAGCTTCCGGGCAATATGCGAAAATTTTTCGCATTTCGTCTTCGCTCTTCAGATAAAATTCATCATTCGGGAAGCGCATTCTCTTTTCGTCGTCAAGCGTTGTCGCTGTCTGAATCGCCAAAAGCACATCATGTGCCTTCGCGTCCTCGCGTCTCACATAATGTGCATCGTTGGTTGCCACAAGAGGAATCCCGAGTTCCTCAGACAAGCGCCTCATATCGGGCAAAATCGCCCGCTCTTCTTCCAGTCCCTGATCCTGAAGCTCCAGATAAAAGTTACCTTCGCCGAAAATTTCAAGAAGCGCCTCGGCTTCTGCCTTGGCGCCTGCATAATCACGCAAAAGGAGTCTGTGCTGGATTTCTCCTGCCAGACATCCTGAAAGCGCAATCAGCCCTTCGCTGTGCGCTCTCAGAACATCCTTATCAATACGAGGTTTATAGTAGTATCCGCGGATAAATCCCTCGGATACAATCTTAATCAGATTCTTATACCCGGTTTCGTTCTTTACCAGCAAAATCAAATGGCCCTGCCGCTTATCCTTTTCGGCGTCCTTATCCGTCATTTTGCGTGCGGCAGTATAGACCTCACAGCCGATAATCGGCTTGATGCCCTGTTTCTTGCACTCTTTATAGAAATCCACCACACCGAACATGACGCCGTGATCCGTAATGGCGAGGCTGTCCATGCCAAGTTCTTTGGCACGCGCTGCCACCTCCTTGATTCTGGCTGCACCGTCCAGCAGACTGTATTCCGTATGTACATGCAAATGCGTAAATGCCATCGATTCTCCTTTGCTTTTTCTCTAATCCTTTGTGTTATTCTAAACTCTGCACTTCAGTACCTTGCTGTATGTGCCGTAAATCTTCTTGCCGTTTACCGTCTTATATGCGCGGACTTTGACATAGTAGGTTTTGCCTTTTTTGAGGCCTGTCACGGTTTTGCTCAGTGTCTTGCTGCCTGCGGTCGTTTTTACGACATCCTTCGCGAACTTGCTGCTGGTCGAGCATACAATCTGATAGCCGCTGACATCCGCAGCCTTGCCGCTTTTTTTCGTTACAAAGTCGGTGTTAATTGAAGCCTTCTTCCATGTCGCCTTCAGCTTGCCGCTTCCGGCCTTCGCAGCCTTCGTCAGCGTCGTCTGGCTTGGCACCGATTTATAGAAAAATGCAAGTGCATAATATGCCTGCTCGGTTGCCATCTGGTTTACAACCGGCTCATAACCACCGCTTGCTTCGTTGACATGGCGGAACCCGCCGACTTTCTCATCGTAGAATGTCATCAGACCGTCAATCACGCTCTTGCCGTTCTTGATGAATCTCTTATCGGTATTCGGGTTCACGCCGCATGCTGTAAGTGCACAAATCACCTGTGCACAGCTTTCGGAGTTAATCGTGCCCCAGCTTCCGAATCCGCCGTTTTGTTTCTGCTGTTTGGAAAGGTAAGTAATCGCGCGGTCAATCGCTTTCTTTACCTTGGGCTGCTTCGTCATGTATGGAGCGAGCGCAATCATTGCCATCCCGGTTATATCCACATCCGACACTGCATTATAGCCGGTGCTGCCCTCTTTTTTCGGCTGAAGATTCCAGCCGCCGTCACTATACTGGTTATCCAAAATATAGTTTATCATTCTCTGACGCGAATTCTGTCTGTCAGTTTCTTCCGGCGTCAGGGTTCCGTATGCGTAGGAATCGGTTCTTTTCGGAACATCGTAGTTTGCTGAGTCAAACGCTCGGAGTGCCCAAATCGGTCCGTTCATACCCTGCCATTTCACGTTGACAAAGTCCGCAAGCGGTGCCGTCAAGTCATAGCCGCCTACATTGGCTGCGTCCATGCCGACTGCACTCATCGCAACGATTACTCGCTCATACTCGGTGAATTTCTTGTCGTGCAGGATGCCTTTCGTGCCGCGGTATCCTTCTTCTAAGGCTTTTTCCACTGACGCGCGGTATGCTGCAAGATAGGAATCGCTCATTTCATAGCCTGCGTGTCCCAGTCCGTAGATAATCCACTCACCGCCGATGGAACCGAAGCTTGGCGGTTCGCTTTCGTTGTATAAATAGTCTCCGCATTTTTCAAATGCAGCCTTTGTCTTATCATAGGATGCTGCGGATGCAGTACCTATGCTTCCGAATACCATCGTGAAGCTGACTGCCAGCATAAGCATCATGCTCAAAATTTTGTTTGATTTTCTTTTCATTTCTGTCTCCTTTTTCTGCCTTTTCTATTTTTTTATCCCATCCACTCGTCGGCACCAACATCTGTGCCCAGTCCTTCACAGGTGTAGCACCAGACAATCGTGTCACCGTCTTTCAAGTAGTAGGAAGAACAGCCGTAGTTCGGGAACCACTCGTTTACCTTATACATCCAGCCGCTCTGCGGGCCGCCGTCAAACTCATAGAGATAATTGATTCCTTCAATGTAGTAGGAAGCATACAGCGGCGTGTAGCTGAATTCGAGCTGAATGTCATTGTTTCTGCAAAGCGTGTTCAGCGCGTCGAAAACCGTGTTGTCCGTCGTTCCCTTATAGGTCGTCTTAGCGAGAATTGTTCCATCTTTCGGTATATAATCCTTAATTGCAGGATTTTCTAACCTGTCCATATCATTTGAAAGCGTGTCACAGCGAATTTCCAGCGTAACGGTTACCGGCTCCGGATTTTTCGGTCTCAGTGCCGCGTTTCCGCCGTTTGATGCGGTAAAATCGTCACTGTTGTCAACCTTGATGTCCTTCGAATCGAGATTCTTTTTTTCCTCTTCTGTAAACTTTAAATCCGAAGCTTTCTTTGTTTCTTTCATTCCCGTATCGTTTTTTTCGGCGTTTTTATCTTCTTTTTTTCCATCCGAAGACTTATCCCCGGAATCAGAATCCGCATCTTCAGCGTCATCGTCCTTATCGGCATCTAAATTCTCGTAAACATCTTCTCCTGTGCCTATAACCGTGTTTCCCTGCCCGTCGGCAAGCTTCGCGTCTTTATTTTCAATGCTTAATCCGACAATCGTTGAAACAGCAATCACGCATACAAGCGCAATTAAAGCGTATTTACGCGCGCGCTTTTTCTTCATTTTCGCAAGAAGCTCCGTGTTCTGTGCGTTTGCAGCGCCCGAAGCTGCCTGTTCTTTTCGTTCTTTCTTCTCCATTTTATCTCCTTATCCCGACCCCTGCCGATTTCCTTTCTGAATTAGGCATAAAAACCTAATATAAATGCTACACTACTTCACAAAGTTTGTAAAGGTATGATTTTTGGATTTTCTTGTACAAAAAACGGCAACCTTTCGGAAGCCGCTTTCGTTTCACTTATGATTCTGTTTTGTCTTATTTTCTTTCCTGTTTCACGCTGAGAATCGCCTCAATATAATCGGCAATCCATGCTTGGTCGTCTTCACTCAGTCGGTTCGCCTTCATAAACGCCTTCGCTAAAGGACCGTCCTCATCTTCCTCGCCATACACAAGATAGTCCGTTGTCGTTCCGAGCGCATCCGCCATTCCCTTCAGCGTATCGACCCGCGTCTCATAAACACCTCTTTCAATCGCCGAAATGTGATTAACCGAAACATCTATGAGCTCTGCGAGCTGACTCTGCGTATATCCTGCCTTTTTTCTGGCTAATTTTACTCTTTTTCCAAAATCTACCGACATTCGTTTTTTACCATCCTTCATAGAAAATTCTACAGAAACACTGCAGAATTTACCACGCATAAAGCATGTTATAAAACTAATTGCTTTCTGTTAGTTTTCTATGTTTCAATGGTATTATTCCTGTCTTTACCGCCGGGCATACCTAAAATCAGTAGATTTCTTTGATTCGTCCCACTTTGAACGCTTCCACCAAGTCATTCAAGTCGCCGATTCGCTCCACAAAGTCTGCTCCCTGATCCGTATCGATGATTAAAAGCCTTTCCGGCATAGTTTCAACGGTTTTCATTACCGGCGAGTGGAACACCTGCGTTCCGTCCGGCTGCAGAGGGCTGTACGGCTGATGCTCCGCCAAAGCCATGAAACGGGAATTAAAGATGAATGTATAACCTGCGATGCCTGTCTGTTTCTGATATGCTTTGGAAATTCCGCCGTCGATTACGTAAAGTAATCCGCCGCCTTTAATCGGAGACTCACCGTCCTTGATTTTTACCGGCACATGACCGTTCAAAATCTTGGAGGTTCTCGGGTTCAGTCCGAACTCCTTTATAATTTTTTCGCAATAAGATTTTTCTTTAATATATTTATAGTATGGTTTCGTAAATTCCTTGTGCGTGGTTTTGTCCGCGATGAACAGTCTTTCGAAGGTCGTCATTTTTTCCTTGCCGAAGAGCGGGGAACTGCTTCCCAGCCACAAATACCACATAATATCTCCGGATCTTCCGATTTCTCCTGATTTATTCGGCGCGAAGTAAGCCTTGCGCACCTCGTCGTCCAGATAATCCATCAAAGCCTTGCCCGCATGCTTTACGCCGTTGAGCTCAACCTCTTCAAACTCGCCGTCCTCCGTCGTCGGAATGCAGCCGTGGTACAGAAGATTTCCGTTGACCTTGGTATACAAAGCCCCGTGGCTGTATAAGAACTTGATATGTCTGTGCAGCTTTTCTGAGTTGAGGAAGGAAGCCTCCAGCGCTTTCAGCATTTCCTTTTCATCCTCTGTCAAATCGTAAGGATGTGCAGGGTCAAGTGTCGGGAAATTCGTATCCCGCAGCGGCCATGTCACGCCCTCAACCTCGACAGTATCCTCTTCCAGGTTAATTTTGTCCAAAAGCAGACGCTTTTCCATCTTATATTCCGGATGAGCTTTGATACGCTGTCCTTCTACCTTAAACTGACAGATTGCGATTGCCTTATGCATCCGCGCCGCCAGATCCTCGTCAACCGGGTCGAACTTGTTCGTGTCCAGAATATGCGGACGGAAGAATTCGCAGGGGTCATCGCCGTAAACCTTCTCCGCAAAGGTCGCAAGCGGTCTCAGATTGATTCCGTAACCGACCTCCAGCATATCAAAGTTATTATAGCTGATGTTCATGCGCAAAAGGTTCGTCATGCAGGCCCAGTTGCCCGTTGCCGCTCCCATCCAGACAATATCGTGATTGCCCCACTGGAAATCTACATCATGGTAATTCATCAAAAAGTCCATGATTTCATCCGGGTGCGCGCCTCTGTCAAAGATGTCGCCGATAATGTGCAGTTTGTCCACCGCAAGGCTGCTGATTGCCTCCGTGAGCTGCACGATATATTTTTCCGCTACGCCGCATTCTACAATCGAACTGATAATCTGGCTGTAGTAATGCGCCTTGTTTTCCTCATCGTCAGCGTGCAAAAGCTCGTCAATGCTGTAATCCATGTATTTCGGCAGACGCGCCCGCACTCTGGAACGGGTGTATTTCGTGGATACCGATTTGCAAATCGTAATAAGACGATAGATTGCCGTCGCACACCAGTCGTTAAAGTTTTCTTCGGTTTTTTTGCGCCTTGCAATTTCTGCCTGCGCGTTATAAATCAGCGCCGCAAGGTCCTCCCGATCCCTTTCGCTCAAAACGCTTCCGTAGTGCTCGTCAATCTTTGCTTTGATTGTGCCCGACGCGCTCTTGAGCATATGTATAAACGCCTCATGTTCCCCGTGCAAATCGCTCAGGAAATATTCGGTTCCCTTCGGCAAAGCCAAAATTGCCTTCAAATTGATAATTTCAGCGGAGGCTGCCATGATGTTCGGGTAATCCTTGGATAATCTTCTTAAATACTTTAAATCTGCCATTACGGTCCCTTTCCTATCTATAATTCTATGAAATTGCGTCCTCGATGGTGAGGGGTAAACTTCTGCCTTTATTATAATACAATGCCAAAGCCCCGAAAGCAAGCACTAATCGTTTCGAATTACCTCGAATCATCAATACACATCGGTTCCCGAATAGTAATGTTTCAAAATTTCCTTATAGCTGTATCCTTCCTTCGCCATGCCGTCGGCGCCGTACTGGCTCATGCCGACGCCGTGTCCCGAGCCGCTGGAGGTAAAGACAATTTTCAGTTTGGAGTCCGAAGAAGCATTGATGCCGCTTCCCTCCTCAAAGCTTATGCTGAAAAGCGCAGAGCTCAGTCCTAAAGCGTTTCGGATTTCCGTTCCTTTCAGACTCGCATCGCCCACCTGAATTTTTTCCACTCTGCCGCCCGCCGTTCTGGAAAGAATTTTGATGCTCGACCTGCTGATTTTGCCAAATTCTTTTTCCGGAAAAGCTTTTTTGATTTTTTCTTTAAATTTCTTCATCGTAAACGACTTTTCTTCGTTCTGATGCGTTGCTTTTTCCTCATACGGACTGGAAACGCTCACCAAATACGGCAAAGCGCTGACGAAAACATCCTCGGAATTCTCGGTCTGACCGCCGCTTGAAGAGAAAAATAAAGGCTGCATGACGAGTTTTCCGTCATAATACAGAAGTTCCCCCTTCGTCGCCTCGCAGGCTTTCTTTATCTTCGGAAAACCCTCATCGGAGGAATACCAGCCTTCCGGATGACATGCTTCAAGCTCTTTCTCCGTTTTATAGACCTGGCAGTGCGTGGTTGAGCAGATTGGGGCTTCGGGATGTGCCTGCGGCTTTTTTATCTCGTATTTTTCAAGTTTTGCCATCACGAAGGTCCGCGCTGCCACCGACTGCGCCTTCAGCGCCTCGCTCTCGAAGGTATTGGGCATCTCGCTTGCCGTAACGCAGGTCACATATTCCTCGAAGTCCACACTCACGGTCTTCCCCTCGTTTTCCTTCCAGACTTTTATCTTGGAAGGCGTCTTAACTTTGGAGGAGAAAAGAAAATTTCCGCTCTTTTCATCGCCGCTGCTGTAAGATTTTTCTGCTTGCTGCTGTAAAGCTCCTTCGCTTCCGAGATTTCCGCTCAGCACCGCGGCCGCAAACGGTATACAGATAAAAAAAGTCAGGCATAGCGCCACAGTTTGTACCAAAATCTTCATTCTTGTCATCCTTTCTTTCGCCTTCATAGATTCTATGCAAAAAGGCGGGGAATCATTCCCCGCCTTTTCAGACTTCTGCTAACTTGATTTTAAATTTTGGTAATCACTGCGCCTATCTTTTCAAACTTTTCTATGAACTTTTCATAGCCGCGCTCGATATGGTAGATTTCCGAGATTTCGGTTTCGCCCTCAGCCACAAGACCTGCCAGTACCAGCGCAGCGCCTGCTCTGAGGTCAGTTGCCATAACTTCACAGCCGCGAAGCTTGGCATTCCCTCTGATTACAGCCTTGCTGCCCGCTGCTTCAATGCTTGCACCCATTTTATTCAGCTGAGCCACATGCATGAAACGGTTCTCGAAAACAGTCTCGATAACCGTACTGGAACCTTCCACGGTCGTCAGATAGGTCATAAACGGCGATTGAATGTCGGTAGGGAATCCCGGATACGGCAGCGTCTTAATGTCCGTCGCCATATGTGGTCCGAGGTCGCCTCTGACAATCATCTCTTCATCTCCGACTTCAATTCTTACTCCGCATTCACGGAGCTTCGCTATGATAGGCTTAACATGATCGGGCACCACATTTTGAATGTGCAGCGCACCTCTTGTAATCGCCGCCGCAAGCATAAAGGTTCCCGCTTCAATTCTGTCGGGAATTACTGTATGCTTGGCGCCGTGCAGCCTGGCTACGCCTTCAATTTTTATCGTATCGGTTCCTGCGCCCTTAATCTTCGCCCCCATTTTGTTCAAAAAGTTCGCCAAATCGACGATTTCGGGCTCTTCAGCCGCATTTTCCAGATAAGTGACACCCTGTGCCAAAACCGCTGCCATCATAATGTTTTCGGTTGCGCCCACGCTCGGGAAGTCGAGGTAAATCGTATCGCCGATCAGACCCTGCGGTCCGGCAACTGCCTCCACATATCCTTCGTCGTTATTGACGGTAATCACAGCACCCAAAGCCTCCAAACCTTTCAGATGAAGGTCGATGGGTCTTGCACCGATTGCGCATCCGCCCGGCAGAGGAATTTTCGCCCTGCCTTTTCTCGCCAGAAGCGGTCCCATAATCAAAATGGATGCCCGCATTTTATTCACGAGCTCAAAACGCGCTTCCGTAGATACGATGTCCTCGGTTTTTATGGCCAAAATATTCTCTTCAAGCTCGGTCACCTGCGCACCGTGAGATGTCAGAATTTCTTTCATAAAAGCCACATCCCGCAGCTTCGGAACATCCCGGATTACGCATTCCTCTTCAGCCAGCAGTGCTGCCGCCATCAAGGGCAGTACTGCATTCTTCGCACCGCTTATGAAGACTTCCCCACGAAGCGGTCCGCTCTGCTTTACAATATATTTAGCCAATTCCAGCCTCCATCAGCTTAAAGTTGTTTCATTTCCTGCAGGCAAGCCTTGCAGACATTCTTTCCTTTGATGTTTACGACATCCTTCGCATCTCCGCAGAAGATACATGCAGGCTCGTACTTTTTCAGCATGATGTAATCGCCGTCTACATAAACTTCAAGAGCGTCATCCGTCTTGATGTTTAAGTTTCTTCTGAGTTCTACCGGGATAACAACTCTTCCCAATGGATCTACCGGTCTTACAATTCCTGTTGCTTTCATAATCAATACCTCCAAATTATTTTTTGTTTTTATTTTTAAATTTTTTATTTGCCTTTTTTCTTTTCGGCCTTTCTGCCGCCTCCCTCGCGCTTGCCTCTGATAATGCCGATAAACGAAGATGTAGCGTCCACGATATGGGTCAGGGCTTCCACAATGCTTTGATTCCCTTTCACTGCGTCCACCATCACTGTAACCGTGTCCTCCAGCCCGTCCACAATTCCGTCAACCTGCTGCACCCGTTCCGATGCAACTTCCGTCATCGTTTTCGTATCCCCGAGAATCTCATCAACCCGCTTCAGTGTTCCTATCAGCTTTCTTACCAAAGCGATAATGTAAATCAAAAGAACCATGACCAGCAGCGCAAGAATCGTAAGCAAAGCTCCCTTCAGCGTAATTGTTACCGTCATACATACCTCCCTTTTTCTAAAGTGCAGGCTTGTTTTTTGCCTTACTCTTATTATAGCCCAAAAATGGAAATAACTGCAACATCTTTTTTGATTTTTTGCATATATTTTTTTTATATCATGGAGGCGATGTTTTATGATGAATTATATATGGGCGATAATCTTTCTCGCCTCGTTTGGATATGCCTGTATTTCCGGCAATCTGACCACATTCGGTTCGGCTCTCATGGAGAGCTCTCAGGGCGCGGTAAGTTTCATATTAAGTCTGGCAGGCATCATGGCAATGTGGAGCGGTCTGATGAAAATAGCCGAAGAAACCGGTTTGATCAACAAACTCTCAAGGGTGCTTCTCCCCTTCACTTCCCTGCTCTTTCCCAAGCAAAAAGATCCTGAAACACTGTCTTACATAATCATGAGCTTCATGTCCAACATCTTCGGTGCCGGCAACAGTTCTACCGTTTTCGCCCTGCGAACCATGGAGAAACTCGATGAGCAGAACTCCCATCGTGAATCGGCGAGTAACGATATGTGTACCTTTGCGGTCGTCAATATGGCTTTCGCACCGCTGATTCCCGTTGTCACGATCCAGATGCGTGAAGAACTCGGCTCCTCCGACCCGTATTCCATCGTTTTGCCGTCGATCATTACCGCAATCGTTACGATTATCGTATCCGTCATTGTCTGCAAAATACTTGAAAGGAAGGGTTCCTCACGATGAGTTCCGTTTTTTCCGCAATCTCGGTCGGTTTTCTTCCGGTGATGGCTGCCGTAATCATAGCATACGGCCTTGCAAAAAAGGCCCCTGTGTACGACTATTTTATAGACGGAGCCAAAGACGGGCTGAGAACAGCCGTCGAAATTCTTCCTTTTATGATTGGAATTTATCTTGCCGTCAACGGTCTGACCGCCTCCGGACTGATAAATTTTATTTATGTTGCGCTTCGCCCACTCTTTGATTTTCTGGGCGTTCCCGTAGAGCTTCTGCCGCTGATGTTCCTCAGAGCAATCTCGGGCAGTGGTTCCTTCATCATCGTGCAGGACATTTTGGAGCTTGCCAATCCCGATTCCTACACGGGGCGGGTCGCCTGTGTCATGTCCGGCGGCTGCGAAACCGTCATCTATGTTTTAGCACTGTATTTCGGCGTCACCAAAGCAAAAAAATTGAGGCACGCCCTTGCGGGCGGTCTCATCGGCTACATGACCGGAATCATCGTTTCACTTGTCATCTGCAATTATATTTAATACGAAGCGGTCGTATTCTAAAGATAACAGCTTCTCAGTTCCTCTGTATAGCTGCCGTCTTCCTTGTATACATAAAGCGGCTCCAAAAGCCGCAGCTCCCTGCCGCCGCCTTTGACGCAATGCACCAGAATGATATTCGGCGCCTTTCTCGCATTCGGACTTACGAAGCAGAGGTGCTTCGGCTCCAGTCCGTACTGCCTCGCGAAGCAGCAGATATCCGCAAGCCTTGATGGCCTGTGAACCATGAACAGGTCGCCTCTCGGCTTTAAAAGTGCAGCGGCGCATGCAAAAAAATCTTCCAGCCCTGCGCTCGTCTCATGCCTTGCAATCGCCTTCGCGCTGTTCGCATTCGTCAAGCCGCCCAGACTCGGCATATACGGCGGATTCGTCGTAACAACATCCGCACTGCCTTTTAAAAAGGCGAGCTTACCGTATGCAGCGTCCTTCACATCACTGTGAAAAAAGTGAATGCGTTCCTGCAGCTGGTTCATTTCCGCATTCCGACATGCTCTCTCATAAGATGCCTGCTGAAGTTCAACGCCTGCAATCAGGTCTGCCTGCGTCTTATGCGACAGGATCAGCGGAATGATTCCGGTTCCGGTTCCGAGGTCTACAATGCTTTTCGGTTTTCCCGACGCATATTTCGCCGCGAAATCCGCTAAAATTACAGCATCGACCCCGTAGCAAAATTCCTCCGGTTCCTGTATTAACTTCAATCCGCCAAAGCCGATATCATCCATTCTCTCTGCCATCCGTCAATCCTTAATAAGTTCTTCCATTTCCTTCATGGTTTCTGCATCCATGCCTTCGAAGATGTTTGCGCTTTCCTTTTTATCCCTGCGGTCCTTATGACGCTCCACGCGCTTGATTTCTTCTTTTTTATAGGTATAGATGTCCGGCGTAAGTTTTTCCTCGCCGTCGTCATTTTTATCCTTTTCCATGAAAAGTCTGACTCTGATCTTGTTTTCGAGGACATTTGTCTCCACAACTCTTGCCATGCCGTCCGGCGTCTTGATTTTCTCACCGATGTCCGGAATGCCCCTGCGCAGTTCCATATAAATATCGTTTTCATATTTCAGACAGCACATCAGTCTGCCGCAGATTCCCGAAATTTTCGCAGGATTCAAGGACAGATTCTGCACCTTTGCCATTTTGATGGATACCGGCTCGAAGTCTGACAGCCAGCTGTGACAGCAAAGCGCTCTGCCGCAGCTTCCGATTCCGCCCATCATCTTCGCCTCGTCTCTGACACCAATCTGACGCAGCTCAATGCGCATTTTGAAAACAGCCGCCAAATCCTTTACCAGTTCTCTGAAGTCCACTCGGCCGTCAGCGGTAAAATAGAAAATAATTTTACTGTTGTCAAAGGTATATTCTACATCGATGAGCTTCATCACCAGTCCGTGCTTGTCAACCTTTTCCTGACAAAGCCGCATCGCCTTTTCTTTCTTTTTTACATTTTCAAGATGTCTCTTGTAGTCGTCACCATCCGCAATCCGCACAATCTTTTTCAGCGGTGCCACGATTTCCTTTTCGCAAACCTCCGAAGGCTCCATCGCAACCGTGCCGAACTCCATTCCGCGAGCCGTCTCAACGATGACATTATCGCCAAGCTTCAGCTCAAAATTATCCGGGTCGAAATAATATACCTTTCCTGCGGTCTTAAATCTGACCCCTGTTACTTTAACCATATATTCCTCCAATTTTTATAATCATATCCTTTATCGCATAGTTATAATTGACATTCGCGATTAAATCTCTGCGTGCTTCTTCAATCCAATCAATATACGAAAACACATCTTCGCTCTTAACGAGCTTCCCCCGCGGGTCTCCTCCCAAAAGGAAATCACGGTAGATTTTTTCCATTCCATCTAAAATCCGATAAGCGTCATCCCTGTTTTTCATATATTTTGTCAAAATCTGCTTGAGATAAAAAAACTTTTCGTTTTCCAGCAAAGCCTCCACAAGCGCGTTCGCGGCCTCCGTGCTCTCCGTTTCTTCCGCTCCGCCGTTGAGTCTGTAAGCAATGCAGCGCGACCGAATCGTCGGAAGCAGATTTTCTTTATTATCGCTCAAAAGCAAAAGAATCGTATTTCCCTGCGGCTCTTCCAAGGTCTTCAGCAGCCTGTTCTGCGCCCGAACCGTCATCGTATCTGCGTCGGCGATAATTGCCATATTGCGTTCGCCAATCGGCTTGGTCTTCAGCTGCTCCTGCAAAAACGAAATATCCTTGTCCTTAACCGAAAGTCCATCCGCCTGTACCACGTGAAGATCCTCACAGTTGTCATGGTCAATTTTGCGGCAGGACACACACTTTCCGCAGCCAATCCCCGGATTTTCCCTGCAGTTTATCGCCTTCAAAAAATCCTTCGCGAATCCCATCTTATCGCTCTGCGTATCGCCTTCAATGATGTACGCATGGGAGACATTTCCTGTGCGAATCGCTGCCGAAATGCGTTTTATTAACTTTTCGTCCTCTTTTCGCTCCGCAAAACCCACGTGCCTGCCCTCTTGCTTTCGTATTTTACAACTGTCGGTCTTTCAGCAGTTCCTCCAGCTTTTCGTAAATCGCCTTTTTTACTTCTTCAATGCTTCCCGAAGCGTCGATTCCGAAAATCCTCTCGGGATGCTTTTTCTCAAGCTCCAAATATCCCCGGTAGACCTCCATATGGAAAGCTTCCTTTTCCGCCTCCAGTCTGTCCTGAAGTTCTTCTTTGATTCTATGCTTGCCGACTCTCGGATCCAGCTTCAGCAAAAGCGTCAAATCCGGAATGCAGTCTGCAATCGCGTAGCCGTTGATAATCGTCACAGACTCGCCTAACCTGCGCCCATATCCCTGATACGCAATGCTCGAGTCCACAAAACGGTCGCAAAGCACAATCTTTCCTTCCGCAAGCGAAGGCCTGATGACCTCTGCCACATCCTGCGCGCGCGCCGCCGCATAAAGCATTGCCTCTGTCATATAATCCATTTCTTTGCAATTTTTGTCTAAGATAATTTCTCGGATTCTCTCCCCGATTGCCGTGCCGCCCGGCTCCCGCGTAAAAACAAAATCAATGCCCTTTGCCTTAAAAAAGTCCTTAATATTTTCAATTTGCGTGGATTTTCCCGACCCGTCCGGTCCTTCTATAGAAATGAAAATGCCTTTATCTCTCGGCTTCATCGCAATGCTCCTTTTTCTTTATCGGAATTTAATCGAATTTTATTTCAGCGTATTTTGTCTCTACCGGATTTCATCGACCAGTTTTTTCAAACAAAAATAAATCACAACTGTAAGCGGAATGCAGACCAAAACCGCCAAACAAATCTTCGCAAATGTCATATTCTATTCCGCCTTTCTTTAAAATGTTTAACAGGATAAGTATAACATATTTACGCCGCATTTTGAAGTCTTTTATCGTCAAAAAAGGCAGATGCATATCATTGCTCTGCCTTCCTGTAATGCTGATTTCAAACTTGACTTTAAACTTTTCCTTAAAAAGATACAATGAGCTGCATCTTAAATTTTTCCAAGCCGAATACCGCATGCGGAATGTCCTTCGGCATAATCAGAGTTTCTCCCTCATTCAGCACGAAAACCTCTCCGCCTACCGTGAAGCGTCCTGTCCCCTCCAGCACGGTAACCATCGCATCGCCACCCGCTGCATGCGTTGAAATTTCCTCGTTCTTATCAAAAGAAAAAATCGTCATCCCCATGAGGTCATTCTGAACCAAAGTTTTGCTCACAACCTGACCCTCCTGATACTCAACCAAGTCCTTCAGCTGCAATTTCTCTTGTTTTGCAATGTTTTTATACATGAAATAGCCTCCTGCGTTTTATTACTATTTAAAGTTTTTGATATTTCCAAGATATTATTCTATCACCTTTGCTTCTTTTTGTCATTCTGCCTTTTCACTGCGGTGTGAAAGAATCAGGTATCTTCCATCCTTTTCCTTCAAAGTAAGCACACTCACGCTGCCCTCACCGTCAGGTGCGCTTCGCAAAACAACCCTGCCGTTTTCCTTGCTGCCCACCACCGGAATAAACGCTGCTCCGCCAGCATCGCTTGTGGTGTTCAGATACCGGTCAATCTCTGACACATATCTTCCCTCCTGCCATGTTGGAATATCCTGAATATGAATGCCAGCATAATATTCGAGTCCTTTATTCAGCTCCCGCGGGTCAAAAAGCCGAACCGGAGTCGGCGTGTCTATTATCTTCATGTCCCCAAAAGTCTGTTTCCATACCGACGAAGCAAGCAGCTTCTTTTCCTCTGCTTCCGTCCAGCTATAACATTCCGGAAATGCAGGGTAATATCTCAAAAACTGTTCCAAGTCCATCGCTTCCGGCCTGTCGTACTCACTGCTTACATAACAAAACAAAGTATTCGGATTAAAAACCGATGCACTATTTCCCATAGATATTTCCGGCTCAAACATCTCTGCAAGTCTGTCCAATGTTTCCTGTGAAATGCCGCCGTCTTTTTGGCTGAGAAGAAAATCCCAGCTTTCCAGCTTCAGGTGATACTGTTTCTCTATCTGCTGTTCATATACTTCGTTTTCCGTCTTAGCATTCGCAAGTGCTTTGCGGAAAGCCTCTTTTCCACCGTAGTCCGCATAGTCAAATTCCGTAAATGTATTGTACTTAGTGGTAGCAACGTTGATTACAAGGCTCCCAAAATTGTCGGATTCCGTTTCAAACAAATCCGGTATAATCTCAAGCGTCTTAGTAAAGTCCAATTTATACCTGCTTGGCAGCATCGTTTCTTCGTTAATTTCAATTACAAGTTCAATGCTCTTAGCGATTTCGCCCATTTTACTCTCATCTGCAGACAGAAAATCATCAAAATCCATGCCGTTTGAAGCCAAAATATTCTGCAATCCCTGATTCACTGCAATCGCGCAAATTAAGTCCCTGTCGTTCGGTATCGCCACGCTGTATTCGTTCGCTTTTCGCTTGATGGATTCACTTTTCGTGGCTGCTTTCATACACTGTCTCAGATTGCCGAGTATATCGAAATTTCCGCAAGACGCAGGCTCTCTGTAATAGGAGGCGACAGCTGTTTCGATGCGCATATCGGTCTTCCCGAAGTCAATCCATCCATCTCCCAACTCACTGTTCTTGCCCCGTATATATGTATGTACCGATTTGTCCCTGTCACCTTCGCAAAAGAAATCAATCTCAGTTTTTGATTTTTCTTCTGATACCTTTGAGTCTTTCTGACTTGGGCCTGCAGTTGAACTTGCAGCGTCCCATGTTTGCATAGTCATGGTGCCAAGAATCGCAAATGGTGCCTCCGTCTGCTGTACATAGACATTTTCTTCTGCTTTTATACCGTCTTCCGATTCATAGCAGATGTTTGATTCTCTTTCCCCCTCAAAACTCCTGACCTCAAGCAGTTTTTCATATGCCTGCGAGAGAACTTCACGGTTTGCCTCCTGCCTCTCCCCGAAAAATATCAATGCACCGCACACGCACCCGATTATAAGCAAAACAGCTGCAATCACAATAATTGTTTTTTTACTCCCGCTCATACAATCTCTCCCCCTTATAGCCTACAATAGAACAAACCCTTTTCTTTGGGTAGATAATAGCATATAAATAGTAAAGCGTCAAGTGTGAAAAGGCGTCTGACCGCACAGCAATGTGCCCACATATATCCATGCATTTGATCGTTCGCCGGCGCGTACGAGCTGTCCTGCACGCCTACTGGGTGTACTTCGATCCTTTACCCGCGCACCTGTCCTGTGCGCCTGCTTTGGTTCAAGCCTTTGCGTTCGTGGCGACACGGCTGAACCTTTGACTGTGCGGCTGAGCCTGTGCGTCCGTCCGGCTGAGCCTGTGCGCCCGTCCGACTGAGCCTGTGCGCCCGTCCGACTGTGGGTGCGCCAAAATGTATATTTACATACCAAAGTGCGCAAAAAGCCTTGCCCTGCGTGTATTTTTTCCCACATATTCCCATGCATTTTCTTCGCCAAGTGCACATCTTCTAAATTGCTTCTTTCGTGCAGAATTTAAACATTGAAATTTCAACGTTTCCAGCTCTACGCACAATTGCCCGCATTCACTCCTGTCTTTCTCGTTTTTGCATTTTCCCATTATTTGGCACTTTTTACACGCGACAGCCTCAAAAATGTCCATTTGGTATGTCTTTATACATTTTAAAGTCGTAAAAGGATGGTTTACCGTTTACGTTGCTCTGCCTTCCTGTAATACGGGTATCACGCACAAGGCAGCCGAGGAGATCGGCTGCCTTGCGCGTTTTGATCTGAATTTGCATTCAAATCGGTTTGAGTTATTTTGGATTACAAAATCCTTTCCCTATCTGGTCCAGAGTCTGCTTGCGTATTTGCACTGCTTCAGCGCGGTCTGTGCTACGAAATTGCCTTCCTTGTCATAGATCATAACTTTAGCTTTGTAGTAGTACATCGTGCCTTTCTTACCGTAGGTGTTGATATAGATTCCGCTCTTGCCTGTCATCATCGCCTTGTAGCCTGCGGATTTTTTTATGCTTCTGTAGAATTTGTATTTTACGGTATATCCCGCGTCTATGATTGCCTTGAGATCGCCCTTCACGACAACTTTGATGTTCTTCTTCGCAGTCTTACCGGAACGCGCCATCAGCGTCAGCTTGGAAGCCTTTTGCGCAATCATCTTATCCATTTCTGCCTTTCCATCCTTTTCACCGGATTTCTCCCGGAAAGTGATGATCGCCCTGTCGCCGGTCTTAAGACCTGTGAGCTTCTCAACCTTGCCCATTTCCTTACCGTTTAAGACTACGGATACCAGTTCGTATCCCGCAGCCGCGGTGATGATCGCTGTTCTGCCGTCTGCGCTGAGATCCGCCTTGCCGGAGCCGTTGATGGTGATCTCCGGATTCTGTACTGTCGGAATGTAGCCGCCTGCGCCGCCGGACGGAATTGCTTTAAACAATTCCAAAGCAGTTGCAACATCCGCCTTGATTCCCTTGATTTCAACATCTACAGACTTGTCGTCGTTTATCTTTACGCTCAAGTCATCGCATGCGCCCTTGCTCTTCACGTCCTCCATCCACGCCTGCAGTTTCTCTTCATCCGGCCGGTATCCACTGTTAGGTATCAGCTTGAAGCTTACGTTGCTGCCCGCTCTAACAAAACCAACAGCTGCGCCATCGGCGTTTTTGTCTGTTTTGATAGTGCCTGCAGTGTAATTCTTGCCAACTGCCTCAACCTTCACCAGTTTGTTAACGAAGGTGTCAACGTCCACGGTCTTTTCGCCCGTGATATTTTTAAGAACGATGGTGTAAGTTCCGTTGTCGTAGCTTACTTTTACAGCACCGCTGCATCCACTGAACGCTGCCTTAACATCATTGAGCGAAGTTGCATAACTTGAGTCAGGAGTCAGGGTCAGTTTCACAGTTCCGCCTGTTCTTGCCTCTACTGATGTTCCGGTTGGCTTGGTTTCATCGTCTTTCTTGATTGGCGTTGCGTATATAAAATCTACTGTCGCATTGCTGCCTGTAACGGTGATGTTTTTCCGTTCAACATCCTTGAAGTAAACTCTTACGGTCAGGTTTCCTTTGTATCCATCAATGCGGTATACCGGGTCAACCATAATGTCGTCGTCATCGTCAGTTAGCGTAACAGTGTTTTCTTCTGTTGGTGTAACGCTTGCTTCTCCCTTGGTTATAGTCCAGTAATAGACCATCTTGCCATCTTTCGGTTCCGCTGTGAATACGACGTCTGCACCACCCGGGATTATGTCTCCGGTCTGAATCTCAGTTCCATCAGAAGTAACTGTCATTGTACCGTCATTGGAATCAGCTGCGTTGAAGTACAGCTCGTATGAAGTGCTGGAAACCATTACTGCCTGAATTTCCAGAGCACTGTCATCCATGGTAATCCTGCCGCCGGGATAATTCTTGGAGGAAGAAACGAATTTCTTTTCGTCAGCACCTTCCTTCATGATCCACTGCTCAACCATGCTGCCTGCTGCCGGTGCAGCTTTGATGTCGATGGATTCACCCTTGTACATCTCAATAGCTTTTTCGTAATCCTTGTTTTCTTCAAGAACATTGCCGTAAATGTCATATAAGGTGTAAACCAGTTTTCCGCGGTTTTCAGGGGAAACAACTCCTGTTAAGGTATTCATTGTGTTTTCTCTAAATACTGCTTTTACCGTAATTGCTTCGCCGATTTCGCCAATGACATATTCATCTGCGGTATCGTTTGTTTCATTGCCGATTTCCCAGTGATCAAATACATAACCTCTGTCTGCAATGGCCTTGAATACAACCTTGCTTCCGCCGTCTACGTTATTGCCTGATTCTACTTCAGTTCCATCGGCTGTAATTACAACCTTACCGCCTGCAGTTCCTTCTGTCGAAGTTTCTGCAGAAGCTTCGACCTTGTAGCTTTCTCTTACAGTGTCCAAGCTGATTATAGTGTTCTCTGTAAGTTTAAACTTGTATGAGGAAGCTTCCTGTGTAGCTGCTCCGTTAATAGTTATGAAAGCATTTTCTGCTGCTACATATCCGGTCTTAGGCGCAACGTGAATTTCTGTATCACCTTTTACCTCTGCACCGCTTGTGATATAAATCTTTTCACGAGAAGT
>CAKQGQ010000015.1 GCA_934233735.1 uncultured Clostridia bacterium
CTCAATGAAAGCTGCCAATTCATCCACATTCACCGGGTTGTGATAGTCGGATGTATAAAGCACCGGCTCGCCGCCGTACATCTTCACGAAATCCGCAAAACCTTTGCCGAAAATGCCATTATCTATTACCAAAACACGGTCTCCCGGTTCCGTCAGGGATGCAGAGGCTGCCTCCAGCCCTAAAATCCCCTCGCCTCCGAGGATATATGCCGTTCCCGAAGCGTGCAAAAGCTTCTCGAGCATTTCGCAAGTCTCTTTATAAAAGTCGTAAAACGCCTCATCCAAATCCGGATTCGTCGTCGCCAAAGCCCGCGCCTGTCTTACATTTTCACGAACCTGCGTCGGTCCCGCCGTCATAATTTTATACATCTTCCGTCCTCCTGATTGTATCTATATCTGTATTTCGCGGATAAATTTTCTGAATTTATCTGAATTTTTCCGCGTTTAGTATCTTGCCGCGATTTCCTTCAGTTTACCAGCAAAAGGAATCACGATGATTCCCGCAGTTGCTACCTGAACGATATTTCCCGGAATCGAGCCAAGCGGTGCTACCCAGTTTCCGTAAAGGATTACCTCTGCAAAATAGTATCCGACAATTTTGATAATCAGCGCTGCAATCACCGCAATCGTGTTTGCCACAACCGGACGAACCTTCAGCTTGTCGGAAATGGTTCCCGAAACATAACCCATCAGTCCTACGATTACCAAAGTAAACGGCGCCCACGCCGTCCAGCCCGAAATCAAATCGAACAGACCCATGCCGATACCGCCTGCCAGCGCGCCGGTGCGCTTGCCATATATGAATGCCCCTAAGAACATCGGCACATTGCCGAGGTGAATCAGTCCGCCATTGCCCATAAGCGGCAGTCTGATGTTGATAAACATGGTTGCCACGAAAGTCAGCGCGATAAAAAGCGCGTCAATAACAAGTTCTTTTGTTTTATCCTGTGATGTCATTACTGTGCTGTTTGTACTCATTTTTCTTCTCCTGCTTGCTTATATAGATTTTTCTCATACATGTATTTCTGCTATTATCATACCTCAAATCTATATACATTAAAATATGCAGTTTTTATTATTTTAACAAGTACAGTTATGTGTTTATGGCAATCTTTAAACGTCTGTAGTTATGCAAGAGTACAGATTTAATTTGTTTTATGAGTACAGTTTTGAACCTGCCTCTGTAAATGCCTCCGTAATACCCCATTATGCAACAAGAGGACGGGTCACCCGTCCTCTGTGTGATTGCGTTCTATTCGGCTGATGCCTATTTTACTACAACTGATCTCCAGTTGGACCATGTTCCGTAGTAAGTAATCATCTTGCCGTTGTCGTTGTAAACTTCTTTGACCGCACGAACCTTTACATAGTATTTATAGCCGCTCTTAAGCTTGCTGATAGTTGTGGACTGCGTTGTGTAATCGTTCTGCGCTGCGTTTACTTTCTTCGTGATGTAAGTACCCTTCGCAAAGTTCTTTGCTCTGGAATATCTTACTTCATATCTTGTAACATTATCCTGTTTGTTCCAACGAACCTTGATCTGACCCTTCTTAGCTGTTGTCCAAGGCTTTTTAGTCATAACCGCTTTCTTCGGATAAACCTTGATTACCGTGGAAATCGTAGCCGGATCATACTTCGTATTGCCCGTTGTCTTAATTGTAATCTTCGCTCTTCCTGCTTTGTATGCAGTTACCACACCTGTTGAAGAAACGGATGCGATGCTGCTGTCGCTGGAAGTATAAGTGAAGGAACCTTCCGTAGCGGACGGCGTAAGCTGAAGTGTATTGGCGTTCGGATACATCTTGTAGGAACTCTTTACGCCTGTGATGGACTGAGCCAAACCGATTACTCTGAAGGTTGCATAAGTAGTGCCGGAGTATTTGCCTGCACCTGTAACGACAACCTTATAAGTTCCCGGAGCTGTAATTCTTGTAACTGTCTTGTCTTCGGAATCCTTGTAGGTTACCGTGTATTCGCTCGTAGAAAGTCTCGTGGAACCCTTCTCAACTTTTGCTACCTTCGGAAGTGTAATCGCATATCCTGTTGCATTTACACTGTTCTTATCCAAAGTTACTGTGTAACCGGAGATATCATTTCCTGTAATTTTGAAAGTCTTTTCAACCTTGAAGTTTCTGTTGTATCTGTTTTCATAGTTGCTTGTGCTTTCAATTATAACGGTATAAGTATCCGCATCATACATATAGGAAACCGTTCTGTTCGAAGAGTTCTTATATGTAACCGTATACTCGTAGGATTCCAAATATCTTCTGCTGTCGCTGTCATATACAGAAAGGTCAAGGTAGATTCTTTCTCCTACATAGTTAATCGTATTTCCACTGCTAATTTTTACATTTGCTTTTCCATCTTTTTCGGAGCTGTCTTTATAGTAAGCCTTATCGAAAGTTACGCTGATGTTCTTGGTATTGTTTTGGTCGATCGTTGCACCCTTATAGTCTTCTTCGATAGAGTCCTTGCCTCTACTTGTCTTGGCAAGGGAGCCTGTGGAAGCTTCTGTCTGATCAATTCCCTTTTTTCCTTTTTCAACCAGTGTAACAACTACATACTGTGTTTTATAGGAGCTGTTAAATCCATAGTATTTTACATCATAGTCCGTTGTCGGAATTACTGCACCGTTGGAAGCTTTCAGTGAAACCTTCGGCACATAAGCTCTTGAAGAGGAATCATACTTCGTCGAAGAGCTGAAGTTTACCGTGATTCTGTCAAGGCTGATTGGCTGAATTGTAAAAGATGCAATCCATAATCCCTTGCTGTCGCTGCTGTTGACTGCATAGTCACCTTTGCCCTGTAAATAAACTGAGTATGTCGATACATTCTTAGGGTCTACTGCCTTGTCTTTGTCTTTATTGTCCGCATAAATATCATAATATGCGATTGTGTAGTCCGTACCTTTACGAAGTGTCGTATTACCTACAACAACCGTCGTTGTGATTTCCTGCTTGCTTCCTGTATATAAAACATTTCTGTCTTTGCAGGTAACATCGTCACTTTTAATCAAGTTGTCTTCTTTTACAACTCTATAGGTGGTAGAGATACTTCCTTTATAGTTGCCGGTTCCATTAATCGTGATGTTATAGGTTCCTGCCTTCTGGAAATCACTCGGAGTTTCCGGTGACAAGTAATAGTCACTTCCATTTAATTCTTTATCTAAATCTTTATCACGAACCGTAATGCTGAACTTTCCGCCAATCGTAATGTTCGGAATCGTAATCGTAGTATTGCTGCTGCTTAAAGACTTCGCTCCAATTGTGTATTCAGCATCTTTAATTTCTCCGTAATAGCTTCCGATACCTCTGATGGTTGCCGTCGATGTTGTTGCTTCGGTAGCTGTGTAATCAACCACTTCAAAATCCGTATCCTGTTTTAATATCGTTGTCGTTTTTCCGTCAGCAGATTTAAGCGTTACCGTAAAGGATGGCTTCTGTGCTTTTCCGTTATAAGTAAGCGTTCCGGACTGTTTTACTGTAGCTCCGCTTAAATCAGTTTTAATTGTAAAGCTTCTGGTAATCATTTTTGTAACATTACCAGTCTTTGCTGTGGCAGTAACAACTGCTGCCGGTGCACTAGTTGTGCCGCCTTTTTCTACAGATAAGTTGCACTCACCTGTAATAGGGGTTCCGTTATATTGCACTTCAAAATACGTTTCCGGTGTAATTCCTCCAATGGAATTCAATTGGTCTGCTGTTAAATGTGCATTCGATTTTTCTACAATACTAACACCTGCAGTGCCTAAATCACGAGGCGCTACTGTAAAGGTTGCCTTTGCACTTCCACTTAATACAGTTGAATTTGTCTTCGCGGTAACTGTAACTGTATAATCTCCTGCTTTTGTAATAGTGTCACACTGCACATCAAAATCTGCGGCAGTCGCGCCTTTTACCGTTACCGTTGGCGTTGCAATTGTCGCCCCTGTATAGGTTCCGCTCGCCGGTGACAAAGTAATCATATCGTCCGTCAACGAAACCGTATCCGCAAACGCCGTCACCGCTGATGCCGGCAGCATGCAGATGACCAGAGCTAATGATAATAAAATAGCTAAAATCTTCTTCATTTTCGTTTTCCTTTCTCCTATGTCATAATCTCAAAGTCTGTGAAAGGCAGGTATCCAAAATGCCGCCTAGTTTCACTTACACATATTATACGATTTTTGCAAAGCACTTACAAGGATAAAATTGCATATTTTCGAGGAAAATCGTGGAATTTTATGCGGCCTTAATATTCCTGCCGTCTCCTAACCTCTGCTATTTTAATAGGCTCAAGACACTAATATCATCTACATTTATCTTGTATTCTTCGCCGCTGTTAAATACTTCTCCTAATTTTACATTTGGTTTCGTTCTTATACCATGAAAATCACTTCCGCCACTGGTAATTAAATTCCGACTGCGTGCTGTATTTTCGTATCTCTTGCAATCCGCCAGTGAATGTAGAGAATTATAAATTTCAATTCCGTCCAAGCCTAAATCAAGCAGCCTAGGCAAGATTTCTTCAAAGTCGATATTATATTGCTTTTCAACCTTTTTCGGATGTGCCCATATTGCAATTCCATCTGATTTTTTTATTGCATTTATTGCCGTTTTAGCATCGATTCTGTTTGAAATCGTGGTTTTAATATCATTTAAATACTTTTCAAAAGCCTCCGCGACGCTTTCAACATAGCCCTTTTCAACCATTAGTTTTGCCAAATGAGGTTTGCCGGGAATGTTGACTGTTTTTATTACTTCATTTAATCTTTCCTCCTCAAATTGGAAATTATATTTTTCGAGCAAGGCACTCGCCATTTCGCAAAATCTGTCGCTTCTAGCTTTTTTGAGCGTCTTCGTAGCATCAATTATATCTTTACAATTTGCGTCTATGTTATATCCCAAAATATGCATTTTATATTTTTGATCTAATATAGAACTAAATTCAATGCCTCTTATAAATTTTAAATCTCCAATATCATTTTTCTCAATCTCTTCTAACGCCGCAGTCGTATCATGATCCGTAATAGAAAAAAATTCTATTCCATATTTTCGTATTTCAGCAATCAACTCTTCAACGCTTAATTCTCCATCAGAACACTTTGTATGTATATGTAAATCGAATATCTGCTTCAATTCCCTTTCACCTCCTACAACCACTATACCACATTCTAAAAAAATTGTATACCAGAACGCACAGACCCCCGACATCCGGCTTTCACCGTCTATCGGGGGTTTGATTTTTCAAAAAAGCTTCTCACCTGTTCCTGTACATTTCAGAATGCCGCAGGCGATTTTAACAAACATTCTATTTGCTCCAAGTTCTGCTTGCGTATTTGCACTGCTTGAGTGCCGTCTTCGCAACGAGCTTGCCGTTTTCATCGTAAACTCTTACCTGAACTTTGTAGAAGTATTTCGTTCCCTTCTTACCGCTTGTGTTGGTATAAGCTGCTGCCTTCTTCGTCACAGCAGACTTATAGGAAGCTGCTTTCTTCGTCGAGCGATAGAAGCGATACTTCACTGTGAAGCCAAGGTCTTTGAGTTCCTTGATGGAAGCGTTTACCTTTGCGTCGCTCTTCAGGACTGCTTTGATGTTCTTCTTAGCCGTCTTGCTTGAGCGGGCTGCGAGCTTCAGATCCGCTGTGATGGATTTTGCTTTTGCGACATTTGCCGCGGTGTCATCCGTCGGCTCTTCTGCTGCCTTTTCCACTGCAATCGTTACCGTGGAGCCAGTTGCGGCTTGAGACATCGCTTTCAGCTCGTCCTGTGTATAAGTCTTGTCGCCGAACGGAGTTTTGATGGTCAGCTTCGCATCGGTGTCTTTCACGATGGAATCGATGAAGCTCTTATCGAGCGTTACATCAGCTTTGCCGGCATCTCCAACCGCCGACTTGGAAACATTCAGGATGATTTCCTTTGTTTTGTTCGCCTTCGCCTGCTTCAGGATTTCTTTCTGATTATCAGCAGAAACCTTGACATCGGCAACCTTAGTCTTCGTACCGTCTGCGTTCGTCTTTTCGCTTACCTTAACCTCAGTCGGGGCGGTTGTCGTTCCAGCCTTAGTGTCGGAGGTTACGGAGCTAACTTCTCCTGCAGTGCCGTCACTGCCAAAATTTTTCCCGGCATCCGGATCCTTTTTCCAGTCATTTGTATAATAGAATAATATCGAATCTCCATCTCTCAACTCGTAAGCACTTACAGAAATGTCTGGTAAAACATTATTAACTTTGTATAACCAACCCGAATTCGGACCTCCATCAAATTCGCCAAGGCTTACTCCGTCTTTGCTCATAGCACTTACATATCCGCTTTCTGCCCCTGTTTGTGTAAGATTCGTTCCTGAAACTGCATCCTGCAATGCATGAGAAACCGTCGAACCTTCTTTCAAAGTTACACTCTTCGACTTCAGCCAATATTCTTTGGTATCTTTAATAGAAACTGTGACTCGAATATCCGTTCCCTCTGTTGGTCTTGAAGGTGTCGTTGTGCTTCCGGCACTTACAGCAACTGCCGGAACTTTCGTTACACCTGAAAAGTCGACAACATTTACCACAGTATTTGTTCCACATATTTTATTTGCTGCAAGCAATGCAAGGACAGCCTGCTGAGTTGCCATTTCATTATCCTTTATTCCAAGTTTAAATGCGTCCTTATTAGTATTTAAGTATGTCAATATTCCGTCTACTAAAGACCCACTTTCTTTTACAAATCTTGTATCTCGACTCGGATCTATTCCGCAAGCGGTGAGCGCTAAAATAACAACTGCATCTGTGTTCGCATTTCCATATGTGTTTTTTGTTTTTGTTGCGTAATTCTGAGCAAGCTGTGAAATTCCGGCTTGTACGGCTTTTTCAACTTCAGGATTGGAACGCTGTGTTGCAAGTGCCTGGAGAATCATTGCCGTTGTATCTGCATCAAATCTGCCGCTGTATCCCCAGCCACCTTCACTGTTTTGCAAGGAAAGCAAATAGGAAACCAAATTATCTTTGACTGTTTTTGCTCCGTAGTTTCCTTGCTGCAGTGCAATCAATGCGTATGGAGCAATTGTCGAAAAGTACCCTTTCTTAGCTCCATCTAAATTGAGCTTATTTATTGCACTGCCAGCCTTAATATGAGAACGATTAATCGTTGTTAAATTCTCAACATCGTATCCCAATGAACTCAGAAGATTAACATCATTTGCAAGCTGGTTCACCGTTTTTGCTTCTGATGCGTCATTCTTTCCGACATTTACAATATTTTTTGCCAATGAAGCAATACTTTTGTCCACAAGTGCCTGTTTCTGTTCGTCATTAAGCTTGTCTTTACCAAATTGTTCTCTGTAGGCTCCCATTACAGCGGTTTGCCACCATGTTCCCGTATTATAAGAAGCATCACCCCACCAGTCTTTGCTTTGCTTTGCATACCGATCAGTTATTTTTTCGATTGCAATCAACGCGTCTGCATTTAATGTTGCTGTTTCTGTTGACAAAACTACTACATCAAAAGATTTGCTTGCGGTAATACCTTCTTTAGTTGCAGTTACCGTAAGTAAGCCTTCTGCATTTTCACTGCCAACCGGCCGCGTTACTTTTCCGCGGAGACTGTTAACAACTATAGCCGGATTCGTTGAAGTCCATGAAAGTCTTACTCCGTTCTTCCAATATGTATTCTTTGAGTCAAAATCATATAAATGTAAATCTGTAATTACCTTTTGCAAATCTGCAGGGAGTTTACTGTCAGTCTTGCCTGCAGCATCATAAGTTGTAATTCCATTAGCCTCTACAGACTCAACAGCTTCTTGTACTTCTTTTTTAATTGCATCGGCTTCGTCTTGTGTGATAGCCGGAACCGTTACTTTAAAAGTTTTTACATTATCCTGCGGCATCGGCCCACCATCACACATGCCATAGGTTTTTGCCATATCCGCATAATCAAAAGTCGCAGTAAGTGTAACTTCTGCATCCGGCTCTCCTAATGCCGGTCTTGTTATCTTATGCAATTGCCCAGTCGAACTGCTCGTACCTCTCGTGATTTCAATAGCAGCATTATCTGATGTCCATGTAATGCCCAGTCCATACTTACTTCCGACAGGCATCTTCAATGTGCTTTTTACTTCTTTTGCATTCTGTCCGTTCAAAACAACTTCTTCTGTTGTCTCATCCATCAGTTTTTTTACTGCTTCTGTTTTGGACTCTTTGTGCTTTGGCACTTTGATTCCAGCTACCGAAACATCATCAGAATGATTTCCGAGAGATAATTTAAACTTAACTTCTGCAGTCCCATCTTTTGAAGCATAGACTATGCCCCCATTTGATTCAATGTACTCTGTTCCGCTTGCAACCTCAACAATGGATACAGTAACGCCGGGTGCTGCCGCTGTTACTAATTCCTGCGCTTTTGCAACGATATTTGTGTCCTTTATTTCGGACTCATATGGATAGCTTCCGCCTGATAAACCAGTATACTCCACAGGGTCCAAAGCGTTTACCTGTAAAAGAGCACTTTTGCCTTTTTCTAATCTGTCTGTAATGCCTGTTTCATCCAAAGCTGGGATATTTAAGACAAACTCTTTTGTTTCAGTCACCGAACCGCACTTAATTGTTGCTGTGAGAGTTACTGATTCTGCATTTGTCGTTTTGATTACAGCACCTTTTGGCGTCACAATTTGTTCATTGCTTGAAGTCCAAGTTATCGATGTCTTTCCGCTTTCGCCGGTTGTTGGGAGGTTGACAGAGTCTCCATCCGTATAAGTAACATTCAATGCTGCTTTATCATCTGCAACACATTGTCTCTGTTCTTCCTCTGTCATTCCTTTCAGCACAGTTATTTTACACCATGGAGGTACAATCGAAGTGTTTCCGCCATTTGCCGTTAAAATATAAGTTCCTTCTGTATCAAAAGAGAGCGTTGCCTTACCAGTTTCATCTGTCGCAATTCCCTTTGATGTAAAGTTACCGTTTCCATCTGTGGTTCCTAAGGAAAGTGCCGGTCGGATTTCCCATGTTTCGCCGCTGTAAGCACCCATGATATTAAACGATTTTGCTGTCAATTTTATCATGTCCGATGTTGTTGTCTGAATTTCTCTTACAATATTTTCATTTTCGTAAAAAGCAACATAATTATCATCCCATGCACTATGATAGAGAAATGTATCTACTACATCTCCGTTTTTTAATTCCGCTTGGGGAGCATAATCCGAACTGTAACGCCCGTTTAAAATATGTCCAGCATAGCCAGCGTCTTGAAAGAGCTTGCTCAATGTATTATTCACATAATTTTCTGCACTCTCCGCAGTAAAGGCATCTCCATATTTTGCTTTATGAGCTGCTACAACTGCGTCTAATACAGTCGGACTTGAACTTGCTGTTCCAATGCCATATTCAGCCGCTTGCCCGGCATGCACATTCAAAGATATTGGTCCATATACCAATGCATTTTCTTTTGAATATGTGAAAGTAACGGATATCTCATTTCCCGTCCCCACATCCGCAAACGCCATGCTCGGCATCATTGTAAACACCATCATAATTGCCATCAATATGACGAGTGTTTTTGAGAAATAACTGTTTTTTGTTTTCATTTCTGTCTCCTTTCTGTGTGTAAAAACTTGTATCTCCTATTAAAACTTCTTCTTTCTCCTTTGATTCTCGTCAAGCGGCGTCTGCACGCTTGAGACGCCGCGCCATGTAAAAGGATGAAAAAAGACTGCCCTTTCCGGACAGTCTGTGAGAAATTTCTATGTAATACGGAATATGGATTCCGTCTGTGAAAAGTGCCGCCTGACAAATACCCGTGCCGCTCTAACACGGATACCTCCTCGCCTGACTTGCCTCTACCTTTGATGCTCACTCTGCCTCAGAGAATTCATACATCTGAGCGGTAACTCGTCTCCCGACTTGTCGCCTTCCCGGCGCATTACGGTTGCTGAGAAACAGCGGGCATTCCAGCCCATTCCGTTAGTTACCCTCAAGTTCTATTCAGTTCAAGCCGTTTCAACCGACCCTCTCACCATAATATCATGCGAGCTTTATGAAAGCAAGGTGTTTTTTCGCAAAATTTTTGGCTGTTTTGGTAGTTTCTATCGCTTAATCGAGTAGGGGCTAACTTGTAGCCCCTCTCACACCACCGGGCATGCCGTTCGGCACCCGGCGGTTCAATTCAAATAATAATCAAGACAACTAACGAGTCCTCGCTTTGCGAGGATTTCTTTTGAGATTTTATGAAGTCCTGTGGTTTTGGCTGCTGCTTGGTAATGGTTTGCAAAGCCCACGCTTTGCTTTGCCATCCATTCAGGTGCACCGAGTTTTCGCAGTCCCCAATGTCTCTTTGCACTTGTTTTCCACTGTTTCCAGATAACAATCCGCATTCTTGTCCTCAGGCGTTCGTCTATCTTCTGCATGTTTGTTTTCATTTTCCCAATTCGAAAATAGTTTATCCATCCTCGGATTACCCAGTTCAGCCTTTGGATTCTCTCATCCATACTGATTCCCCAAGAACGACTTGTCAGCTTTTTCAGTGTTCTTTTGAACTTTGCAAGGGAATCTGCGTGCGGTCTTGCTTCCCATTTGTTTCCCATTTTCACAAAACCAAAGCCCAAATATTTCAGTTGACTTGGTTTTGTTACCTTTGTTTTGGAAGCGTTTACCTTCAGCCCGAGCTTTCGCTCTATCCAGTTTGTGACTGTATGCATGACCCTGCTTGCCGCCGCACTGCTTTTCACCACTATCACGCAGTCATCTGCATAGCGGACAAAATGCAGGTTCCTTGCTTCCAGCTCCTTATCCAGTTCATTCAGCATGATATTGGACAGCAGTGGGGATAGGTTTCCGCCTTGCGGTGTTCCTTTTGTGGTCTCTTCATACCTTCCTTTTATCATAACGCCTGCTTTTAAATATTTTGCTATCAGCGATTCCGTGTCTGGGTCTTGTATGATTTTTCCCACTAAGGTCATGAGTTTATCCTGCGGTACATTATCAAAGAACTTCTCAAGGTCGATGTCTACCACATACAGGTATCCGTCGTTGAAGTACTCAAGCAGTTTCAATACTGCCTGTTGTGCACTTCTTTTCGGTCGAAATCCATAGCTGTACTCACTAAAGTACGGCTCCACTATCGGCGTAATGACTTGCACGATTGCCTGCTCAATGATACGGTCTACCACGCTCGGTATGCCGAGGTTTCTTGTACCCCCGTTTGGCTTTGGTATCTCTACCCTGAGCACTGGCTGCGGTTTGTACTTTCGTTTCTTGATTTTCTCTCGAATCTCTTCCCAGTTCTCAATCAAATACTCTCGAATTTCTTCGGTTCTGATTCCGTCCACTCCGCTTGCCCCATTTTTGGCTTTTACCTTTTTGTAGGCTTGCATCATGTTTTCTCTGGATAAGATTTTCTCCATTAGTTCTGTCATGATTTGTCTCCATTTCTTGCTTTGCTTTCGTGCATATGAGCCTTACCTCCTGTGAACCGTTCCCTCCGTTACGACCTTGGTACTTCGATTCTCGTCATGCCTATGCACTTACATTCCTAAGTCCTATCGACTTTTGAATTGTTCAGCCCTTCGCTCTGTCTCCATTACAAAGACTTCCTCACTACTATGGCTTCTGCTGACTTCTCGCAGTTCGTTGTTACTGCGGATTTCTCCGTCTGCGAGACCTCGCGGGATAAGCCATCCATCTTTCCTCGTCTACCTGCCTAATCTACCTGCATAGGTTACGGTTGCCTTTTGGACTTCGTGACTCATGGCTCACTTATCCGCTATACAAGCCTTTGTATTAGGTTTCTGTTCGTCAGGCTACGATTTTGCTATTGCTTCTTCTCGCCCGCACCTCGCGATGCGAACCTTGCAAGTCGCTTTTGGGTTCGCTGGCAACTGCGCCCCTTGTGGACTTTCACCACAGACGAACGGCATGCCCGTCATACCATAAAAAACAGTGGCCGTAAAATGACCACTGTTTCATACTAATTGGTATCAGCCCCCACGGGCAGACCCCATTAAAGTTTGGTTACCCCCTAATTCAACAAAGCGTTCGCTACTTCTTCGCCTTGCTCCAGGTTCTGCTTGCGTACTTACACTGCTTCAGTGCAGTCTTTGCAATGAGTTTGCCGTTTTCATCGTAAACTCTTACCTGAACTTTGTAGAAGTATTTCGTTCCTTTCTTACCGCTTGTGTTGGTATAAGTTGCTGCCTTCTTCGTCACAGCAGACTTATAGGAAGCTGCTTTCTTCGTCGAGCGATAGAAGCGGTACTTCACTGTGAAGCCAAGGTCTTTAAGTTCCTGTATAGAAGCTTTTACCTTCGCGTCGCTCTTGAGGACTGCTTTGATGTTCTTCTTAGTCGTCTTGCTTGAGCGGGCTGCGAGTTTCAGATCCGCTGTGATAGATTTTGCCTTTGCGATATTTGCCGCGGTGTCGTCCGTCGGCTCTTCTGCTGCCTTTTCCATTGCAATCGTTACGGTGGAGCCTGTTGCGGCTTCAGACATCGCTTTCAGCTCGTCCTGTGTATAAGTCTTGTCGCCGAACGGAGTCTTAATAGTCAGCTTCGCGTCGGTGTCTTTGACGATGGAATCGATGAAGCTCTTATCGAGCGTTACATCAGCCTTATTCGCATCCTTGACGGCATCTTTGGAAACATTCAGGATGATTTCCTTCGATTTGTTTGCTTTTGCCTGCTTCAGGATTTCCTTCTGGTTGCCGGCGGAAACCTTGACATCAGCAACTTTTTCCTTCGTACCGTCCGCGTTGGTCTTTTCGCTTACCTTAACATCCGTCGGCGCGGTCGTGGTGGCAGAACCGGAAGCACCAATCGTAATGACATCTTGATTGGTCTCCCCACCCCAGGAACCCGCTGCCGGATCCTTCGTATAGTCTGCGGTATAGTACAGAACTATCTTGTCGTTGTCGCTCAGGTAGTATGAACCCATATATACATTCGGGAGTTTTCCGTTCACGGTATAAAGCCATCCGCTGTTTGCTGTGTCTGTTTCCGTCAGTGTCACACCGTTTGCGTCGGTAACTCCGCTGATATAGTCCCCGAAGTTCTGATATTTGTATCCGGCCTTCGTCAACGCGCCGCTGACTGCGTCCCATGCTGTCGCATTCAAGCCAAGTCCGCTGATTACAATGCCCGTTGTTGATTTGAAACCGTTGACGTTCTTTCCGTCTACCGAAACGGTGACTGACATACTCGTCGGCTGCGGATTCGGATTCACACCATTTTCTCCTTTTACTGTAACAGTAACGGATACCGGCTGCTTGTAGAACTGCTCAAATTGCGCATATTTTTCGTTTGCTTTGAATTTTTCCCAGTACTTACTCATCTCGGTGTGGGTAAACACGCTGTCGATGGTAACCTGTGTGTCATATTCAGGCTTCGTAACCTGCAAGGTTTCGGACGCGATTACGTTTTGATAGCTTGTTCTGAACTGTCTCCATGGCTGACTGTGCATAGCGTCATAGCCAGGAAGGTCATCCACATCGATGCCCCCAAACGTAATGTTCACAGCACCGCGGATATACTCTATGCTTCCATCCGCGTTTTTCAAAATTTCTTCAAACGGCTTTAAATTGCCGGTTATATGATTCTTGTCCGTGTTTTCGCCTTTGATGCCGTTCCAGTAAACATCCTCTGTGCATACCTGTTTCATCCATGCTGCCGCATCATCGATTTCCTTTTGCGTGAGCGGAAGAATCGTCATCTCAAAGGTATTCTGCGCAAGGACATTCTTCGTCCTGCGATCTGTAATCGTGACCGTATAATTTACAGTCGCCGGTTCTTCACCCGGAAGCGGGCGATAAATCACCGCATGATAGCCGTTAAACTGCAGTACATCTGTATTGCTGCTTGTCATGGTCACACGCTGGTTATAGCTGTCCGACATGATGCCGTTCTCCTCAAGAATCGAAGGTCTCGGCATCTGCAAATCACTCGTAACCTTTGTAAGGTCAACCGCTTGCGCTTTGTTGACAAAATCTCTGATAAGACCCGGATATTTCGCGGTCAAGGCCTCTTTCATCGCGATCTTTTCTTCCTCGCTGCCCTCCGCGATTGTCACATCAAAGAATTTGAAGCTTACTGCCGGTTCTGTCGCACTGCCTTGCGAAGTCATCTGCGCTACGGTGTAATCATCCCAGAAGTTAAAGGTTGCTGTCGCGCGTAAGGTAATGCCTTTGTCGTTAGGAGTCTCTGTATCGGATTTCGGCGGTCTCTGCAAAATACCGGTTGCCGTACCGTCGCCGTTGTCTTCCGCATAAATATACTGCGCGTCTTCCGTCTTAACCGTTGTCCATGATATCTTCGCATACGAATACTTCGATAAGGTCTTCGGAAGAATCAGGTTTTGATTGATCGTTCCGGATACTGCTGTATGCATCCATCCGTCCACCATTTTATCTTCGGCGGCATTCGTATTCTCACCCTTGATGGCATCCCACGTAATGTCTTTGAGAACTTTATCCAGCATCTCCTTTACATGGAAAACATCCCAGCCGACATGCACGCGCATCGTCACTTCTTCTTCTTTTCCGTCAAGGCTGAGTTTGAAATGCACATCGTTGTAAATAGCCGCCGTCGTGCTGAATCCGGAAGTCCCTTGATAATAGCTTGTAATAGTCCCGTCTTCACCGATATAGTCTATGCCGTCTTGCGGCATGGATTTTGCGCCGACCGAAACGAGAGAAACCTCAATGCCTTCTTGCTGGCCGACATAGTCTTTCACCGGATAGCCTTCTCTGTCCAGATACTGCTGCATAGCCTGCACGATATTCGTGTGGTCGTACATCTGCATCGGCTGGATGAAAGCTCTTGAATTCTCGATTTTGCCTGCAATTTGCTTGAGCGTCTCTTCTGCTGCTCCGCCCGCCGATGTAAGCAGAATCTTAAATGTTCTGTTTTTGCTTATGTTGTTGTTTGTAACGGTCGCGGTTAAAGTAACCGTCTTGTTTTCGCCTGTCGGTCTCGTAACCACGGCTGCAGCGCTGCTTATTGTGATATTTTCAGCATCGCTGCTCCATGCAATGGTGCTGCCTTTTTCACCGGCGGTCGGCAAAACGAGTGCCTCGCAGCTGTCAGGCAGGCGATATATGCCGCCTGCGTCCGGGGTCAAAGTCCCATCGTTCGTAAGGTCAATGCCTACTTTCGCGAAAATATCATCCCAGGTAAGCGTATTGTCCTCGAAAAATTCCCGCCAGCCCTCTATCGTATCATCTGAGGTGAATTCTGCTTTTTCCGCTTCCAGTGCGTCAGCTCTCGTCTTGTCTTTGATGACGATGGCATTCATGTCCGCCAAAGCGTTCTGCTCAAATTCCGGAACAACCGGTGCATCTCCGCCTTGCCATGTCAGAATCGGGAAGCCGTTGTTGATGTCGCCTTTGCTGTCCTGATTGTATGCAGCACCTAAAGTGTAAGCGAATAAAGCTTCACGCATCTCATCAGCTGTCTTTTCCTGAATGTTGACACCGGTCTTTGCGTTGTTTGTCGCAATCGTATTCGCACAAATGTTTCCAAGCACAT
The DNA here is from genome assembly GCA_934233735.1 of uncultured Clostridia bacterium. Classification (GTDB taxonomy): domain Bacteria; phylum Bacillota; class Clostridia; order Peptostreptococcales; family Anaerovoracaceae; genus CAG-238. The sequence continues at coordinate 15,472 of CAKQGQ010000015.1, forward strand.
AGGTGTTTTCTACTGTGCCGCTGTTGATGCCGATGACGCTGCCGATACCTGCCTCAGGTCCGGTTACCGCACCGATGGTGTAGGAGTTTTTCAGGATTCCTCCAGCATATAGCTGCCCTGCAATTCCGCCAATGGCTTTGTTTTGTGTCGCTCCTGAATTTACCGGAAGTTTTGCTTTGACACTTCCGATATTATAGCAGTTTTCTACAGTTCCGTAAGAATATCCTACAATTCCGCCGATATTCAAAGTGCCGGCATACCCCGCATAGGTGCTCTGTATTTCCGCTTGATTAATGCATCCTGTAATTCGTCCTGAAGTAGCCGTACCTTTTGGAATGGTTCCCGCTATACCGCCTGTAGCCCCGTAACTTGTTGCATTTGCAATTTTTCCGGAAACAATAGTGTTCTCGATCCTTCCATTAAGCGTGCGGCATACACCGCCAAGTTGTCCATTCCCACTGATGTCTACAACCAGATTAAGATTCTTGATAGTACCGCTCGCGCCAACCGTATCAAACAAGCCCTGCGTTCCTTTCAGTCCGCTGATGACCTTGCGATTACCGTCAAAAGTTCCGGTATATGGGTTTGAGTAGCTTCCCATGGAAGTCCATGTCTGATTATTCAAGTTGATATTCGCAGTCAGGATTGCGTTCATTGCAGGGCTTGATGCAACCTGTCCTGCAAACCATGCCAGTTCCGCAGCACTGCTTATCTGATAGATACCGTTTTTCAGGGTCGGTTCATTCTTAGCTGCACCGTCCCACGCAGTTCCTGCCGATACAAGATCGACTTTGATTTCCTTTGCTCCATCCGCTGTGAAATATCCGCTCTTTCCTACATATCCGTCAGCACTCACCTCGTAGGAATATTTTTCGTTTGCCGGCAGGCTGTAGCTGCTTGCATTTCCGTCAAGTGCCGACATCGTTTCTCCAGCCTCGTTCTTTACGACAATTGCTGCACCTGACGGTGTAACTTGGAACGAAACAGCATGACGCGCAGTCTCCGTCATAGAAACCGTAACTGTCTTTGTTTCTTCCTCTCCTACAATTGTCAAAGCCTGATTTGTAGCCGGCATATATCCGAAAGCTGTAATTGAATAGCTGTAATTTCCGGCCTCCAAAAGATAGCTGCCGTCTACAGGCTCAACTACCTTTTCGCCATTCTTCACCGAAATTGCCGCATTAGCCGGCATACCTTCAAAACTTACTTTCGTAAGCGGCGCAGCAGTGAAATCCCTGAGCCGAACAAAATTTTTGTCAAGGCTTGACATGTCATTCGTATTCACATAACATTTGTATGTCAATGTAATGACATCTCCGGTCTTCGCTGAAATGCTATAGTCCTTCCAATTTTCGCTAACTTCCTCAATTTCGGCAATTCGCTGATTATTTCGTTCTATTATCAATCCATAATTGTCGCTTATGAATTCACTCCCATTTTCGGAAACCATATATTTAAAATTCAGCTTCGTTGATTTTTGGAAAGTAAATGTAATCTTGCTCTCTGTTCCATTTATTTTATTGGAAGACTGCAAATACTTTACCGCACCCTCTTTCACCGGCTTAAATGCATTCCGAGTGTCATTTGTAATATCTGTTCTTCCTGTAAGCTCTGTGAAAAAGTCCTCAAAAGTCAATGTCTTTTCGAGGGTAACTTCAACCGGTTTGGCTTCTGCACCCACCGTAAATTCACCGATTTCGGTTTCGCAGCCTTCACAGGTTATCGTGTAGCTGTATGTACCTGCCGGAAGATTGTATTTTCCATCTTCCTCTGCAGCGATTATCGTATTTCCGCTCTTAACTACAACTGCCGCTTTTGCTGTAATTCCTGACGGCTTTGTGATTTTGAAATTCACCGTATAAGCTGCTGTCTTATTCATGCTGACAGTTTCGCTTACATCACCGCCATTCACAGTAAAGCTACCGTTTGCATCTTCATATCCGAAAGCCGATGCTGTATAAGTATAGCTGCCGTTCGCAAGCAAATAGCTTCCATCTGCTTCTGCTTCGATTACTGTTTCGCCCTGTTTTACAACGAAAGTCGTGCCTGCCGGCGCACCTGCAAAGGTGAGTTTGTAGAGATTTTCTGCAGAAAAGTCTTTCAAATACACGGTATCGTCATTGCGATTACCACTGGAATCCTTCGTATATTTAAGAACTACACTGTCTTTTGCGGAAAGTTTGATGTTGTAGTCGGTCCAGTCAATTTCCCCGCTCTTTTTAATCTCTTCTGTTCCATTCAACAAAATCAAAAATTTATCATAGGTTTGTTCCGTGCTTACTTTATAACTGAATGAAAGTTTCTGCGCAGTTTTAGCTGTGATTTTCATCGCAGCGATTGAAGATCCTTTCCCCTTGTTATTAGATTGCAATATAACGTTTTCTCCGGTTTTCACAGGAGAAAAGCCATATTCCGTCGCTTTGTCAGCATCTGTATTGTTTACCGCTTCAATTCCGCTCATTGCCGCAAACACATCGCTGAATACCAATTTGCGAATCATTTGAATTGTTTCTGTAACATCTTCAGCTGCAATCGTAAAGCTGCCTTGCACGCTCTCACAGTTTGGATGTGTGATTGTATAAGTGTATTCACCTTGCGGAAGGCTGTAGCTTCTTCCGGTTCCTGATGCTGCCTGCTTGCCGTCTGACTTGATTTCGACAGTGCAGTCTCCGCTGACGCCATCCGGTAAAGTGATGTTAAAAGAAATTGTCTTCTTAGCAAGCTCATCTAATGTAACAGACTCTGTTTTATCCTCGCCTGCGACGGTAATTGTTCCGGTTTTTGTCTTGTATCCAAACTTCGAAATTGTATAGCTGTATGTTCCATCCTCTACCATATAGAAACCGGCAGCAGAGTCAACCGTTTTTCCATCCGAATCTTTTAATTCGATTGTTGCACCGACTATTCCCTGTGTCGAAATGGTAAGCTTATGAAGTTCTGCAAGGCGGAAGTTCTTGAGCCAAACGCAGTCGGAACCTTCATCTCCGCTGTAGTCCTTCACATAGGTCAGTTTCACTTTATCGCCACCGCTTACAGTCATCGAGTATGCAACAAAGTCATCCGTTGTTCCGATTTTGCTGTACGAGTCATTAATCTTCAAGCCATCGGAAACATATCCGTAGGAAGTTTCTGAACTTACTTTATAGTCAAAATAAAGTTTAGATGCCTTGACATCCTCATTCAGTGTAATTGTCACAGTAACCTGTGAGCTGCCCATTCCTGCGCTGTTTGACTTTAAAGCATTTTCTGTTACATCGTCGACAAATTCCTTACCGTCTTCTCCCTTATAGGAAGTGTTATGACTGTATTCTACCGTTGCCTTGCCTTTCAGTCCATTGAAAACGTGGCTTGGGAAAAGCTTTTCTTCAATCTTGATGTCAAAAGTCGTGCTTATTCCTTTGTAAGAAACTGTGATTGTTTGTTTTTCAACTGGTGTGCTTGAGTCAAAGCCCGTAATTGTATATCCTTCGCTAACTTCCTTCTGCGTGTTGTCACTGAGAGTGGCAGTTACAACCAAATCTGTCGCGTCAAACTGTTCTCCCTGTGTATAGACAGTTTTATATCCGCTTACCGAAATCGCTGTTACCTGTTTAAGTTTTACTGTTTTATTCGAACCATCGGTCTCAACATTGTATGTTCCGCTTTCGTCCTCATAGCCGTCGGCAGTTGCTGTATAGCTATAGGTATGGCTCTTTAAAACAGAATAGGTAAATTGTGATTCTGCAGATGGCTGCACGGTCGTTTCTCCGTCTTTCAATTCAAAAGTCGCTGTGTCCGGTGTGACTGCGAAACGCACATCTGTCCACTGCTCGCTGTCTTTCTCAAGAGTTACTTTTACACTTGTCGGGACTGCCGTGAGAACGCCTCCGTTCTCCTTAACTGTAACCGTTTCGCTTTGCGCTGCATATCCGTCCAAACTTACCGTATAGCTGTGTGTTCCTTCCGGAAGTGCAACATTGCAGCTTCCTGTATAGGTCGCTCCGTTAATGCTCAGCACTGCATTTGCCGGCGCAATATCAAAGCTCACGCTTGCAGTCGGTGTTTCCCAGTTTAATGCAGGGTAATCGCCTGCTTTGGACATGAAGGCAGGGCCGAGAAGACCTGCAAATTCTGCGGATTTCATTTCATCGGCGGTTTTAGCCGTTGCACGATCTATGCTGCCTTCTCCTGATACATATTCGTTCGTGCCCGTTAAATTATCAGCTTGGAGATAATAACAATTTTCTGCGTTACCTCCGCTAATCCAGCCTGCTATGGCTGCAAAATTACTTGTGCTCACTACTGAGATATTTCCTACATTGTAACAATTTTTAACTATCGCAGCTGTCTCAACGCTTCCTGTAATGCCTCCAAGATTAACAGATCTTGTTCTTGATGAAGTAATCCTTCCAATATTATAGCAGCTTTGGATTGTTCCTTTGTTTTGTCCTGCAATCCCTCCAACATATCTGCTATCGGATGTGATGTCCGCGGCATTCTTACAGTTTTTAATTGTGCCTGCATTCATGCCGACAACTCCGGCAATCTTTTCTCCGCCGGAGACAGTTCCGTTAACTCCAAGATTTTGAATCACCGCACTCGCAGCGGTTGATACAAAAACTCCATTCGTGGTTCCATCCAGCGTCACCGTATGTCCGCCGCCATCGAATGTGCCTGTAAACACGTTTGCATATGGCGCAGTAATGGTAATGTCCGTGGTCAGTTTATAATTCCCACCTGCATCCATAGCAGCAAACCCTGCTGCATCATTAATAGGCATTGCTGTATCTGCCCATGCGGTTTCCACTCCCATGCCGCTTGGCATGTAGGTAAACACCATCACGATTGCCATGAACACAACCAGTGCCTTTTTGAAATAACTTCTATTTGTTAGTTTCAATTCCTTTTTCTCCTTTCAATTTTATCGCATTTTTGCCGGTCTCGGTGCAATTTTGCCGATAATGCTTGAAACGAGTCTTTGTTTTGGTTATACTTTTTTCAAGACAGCAAAACTGCCGCTCGTTTACGGCCGGCATATTGTTGTTAGCCGCTCGGCACCGCCAATTTTCCGGGTTCACGGTGCCGGGCTTTTTTATATAATACCCTTTCGGTTATTATCATGGTTTCTTGGCATGCTCCCATGCCTCTTTACCGCCGGCAGCACCGCCTCCTTGCGATGCTGCCTGTATGTTTGGATGAAAAGAAAAACAGACTGTCTTGTGACAGTCTGTGAGTTTATCATTGTAAAAAGGCCCTTCCTCAATCGGAAGTCCGCCTTTCGGTCTAAAAAGTGCCACCGGCGAACGTCCCTGCCGCTCTAACAGGAATATCCTTATGCCTTGTTTACCTTTTTAAGTGATGCTCACTCTGCCTCAGAGAATTCATACATCTAAGCAATAACTCGTCTCCCGACTCGTCGCCTGCCCGGCGCATCACGGTTGCTGAGAAACAGCCGGAGAATCTCACTCCACTTCCGTTAGTTACCCTCAATGTCCTATTCAGTTCAAGCCGTTTCAACCGACTCTGTCACCATAATATCATGCGAGCTTCACAAAAACAAGGTGTTTTTTTCGCAAAATTTTTGGCTGTTTTGGTAGTTTCTATCGCCATCTTGCGAAAAAATATTATGCCATAGGACGCAATGTGCTTGGTATTTTTCATCACCTATGGTGGGCGCAGAGCTTGCATTTATCGGTAAAATGTATATTTACACTCCAAAAGCAAAGTTTTGATTCGTTGGCGTGTATTTTTTTACATGTTTTCCCATTGTTAATTTCTGTATCCAGCCTTCTTTTTTAACCAAAGTTACTACATGCCTATAAAACATTGAAATTTCAACCTTTTATAATTTATCTTTTTTAGTGTAATGTCCGGCGGTTTTGGATTCGTCATAGCAATTCCCATTATCTGTAATTAAAGACACGCCAATTAGCTAAAAAAGCCAATTTGGTATGTAAATATACATTTTTACCCGAAAACGTAAACGGTAAACCTATATTTTTTACTTTTTTGCCGGCGAACGCAAATCTCTAACAGCAATCCGCTTGCCCCACGCAAAAAAATCGCCTGCAGCGTGTGCCACAGGCGATTTTAGCAAGCATTCTTAGAAACGCCGGATTTTTCGTTCACCGCTAGGAAACAAGATTTCGAAGTGCGGAGCATACTTGAAGTATGTGAGCACTGAGAAAATCGAAGTTGACAACGCGGTGGGCGAAAAAGACAAGTTTCTACTCTTCTTCCATAGCCTTCATGTTCGGATCCTTGTGAAGTTCACAGCCTGTTGCAGCCTGTAATTCTTCCCAAGTGTAGTCAGGGTGAAGTTCTGTTACCCAGATACCGTCTTCTCTGACTTCCATAACAGCCATTTCAGTGATGATCTTAGTTACGCATCTTTCTGCCGTAAGCGGAAGTGTGCATTTCTTTAAGATTTTGTGGTTGCCTTTCTGAGTGTGGAGCATTGTGATGATAACTTCCGGGCATCCTGCACAAAGGTCCATAGCACCGCCCATACCTGCAACTTTCTTGCCAGGTACGATCCAGTTAGCAAGATCTCCGTTTTCAGCAACTTCCATAGCACCGAGAACTGTAGCCTTAACATGTCCGCCTCTTACGAGACCGAAGGATTCTGCTGTATCGAAGTATTTTACTCTTGGAACAGCGGTTACATAGGTACCACCGGAGTTGATGATGTCAACATCAACATTGGAAGCATCTGCAACTGCATCGATTCCTGCGAAACCGTTTTCAGAGTGGAAGGTAACGGTAACATCATCCGGGATGTAGTCAGCAACCATAGTCGGAAGACCGATACCTAAGTTAGCGAATTCGCCGTCCTTAAATTCTTTCGCGCATCTTTTCGCGATTCTTACTTTTAAATCTGCCATTTCTTTTCTCCTTCCACAATAGTATCTACGAGCACGCCCGCAACTGCGAAGTAATCAGGATCGATTTCGCCTATTTCAACTAATTTTTCAGGAGCAATGATTGTGTGCTTGGAAGCACCAGCCATTACATAGTTGAAGTTCTTAGTTGCTTTGGAGCAGTAGTAGTTACCGAATTTGTCGGCAACGGATGGTCTGATGAATGAATAGTCAGCATACAGCGGTAATTCGAATAAGTACTTCTTACCATTGATTTCTACGACTTTCTTTTCTCTTCCGAGTTCATCAAGCTCTGTTTCCATCGGTGTACCAACACCGGTAGGAGTAAGTACGCCGCCAAGACCGTAAGCTGCTGCTCTGATCTTTTCAGCTAATGTTCCTTGAGGAACCAGTGTGTATTTTAAAGTTCCTTCTGCGAACTGTTCATTCAGTTTCGGGTTTACGCCGAGGTGAGATGCGATAATGTGATCTACCATGTGGTGTTCAAGGAGTTTGCCGATACCTCTTGCGGTCTTTGCCGCGAATTCGCCTGCAGGCTGACCTGCGTCGAGACCGCCGTCGTTACCGATAACCGTCAGATGCTTAACGCCTTTTTCTACTAAAGCGTCCATCAGGATTTCAGGGGAACCTGTCGCAAGGAATCCGCCTACCATGATGGTCATACCGTCTTGTACGCCGGCTACTGCTTCCTGAGCAGTTTTAATTTTGTTAATCATGTTTTCACCTTCCTGTTAAATATTACAATATACATCTCTTATACCTTACACTTTTGTTATAACTTTGTCAAGTTGGGATGTATAGATTAAACTCACATACCCGGCATATTTCAGCCGGGCAAAATGAAAATCTTATCTTATCTGTCTGCGATGTTTGGCTTATCCTGCCATCCACGCTTCTCAACTTCCTGCATGATGTAGGACATTACGTGTTCTGCATACTTTCCAGGGCCGAAACCAGCGTCATAGCCTAATTCCTGAGCAAGCTCGTGGGAGATTCTCGGACCGCCGCAAGTAAGGATAATCTTGTCACGAAGACCTTCTGCTTCGAGGAGTTCTTCCATCTGAGTAAGCTGCTTGATGTGGATATCCTTCTGAGTTACAGTCTGGGATACCAGAATGGCGTCAGCATTTACTTCCTTAGCCTTTGCGATTAATGCTTCACAAGGAACCTGGGAGCCCATGTTGTAAGGAACTACGTTCTTAAATCTTTCAAGACCGAAGTGTCCGTGGAATCCCTTCATCTGGATGATTGCGTCGATACCTACGGTATGAGCATCGGATTCGATGGAAGCTCCAACTACAACGATGTCTCTGCCGATGTGCTCGCCAATCCATTCACCGCATTCAACACGGTCCATAACAGTACCTTCTACCTTTGGAACCTTGATTGCTGTGAAGTCGATAGTTGCCTGAGCTGCTCCGTATACAACGAAGAAAGTGTATCCCGGAGTCAACTCGCAGTAATATGTTACGTTAGGTTCTTCAAAACCCATTTTCTTTGCATATTGTTTTGCACATTCTTCTGCTTCTTCACCATAAGGAACCGGAAGCGTGAATGCCATTTCAACTTTACCGTCATTTAATGCGTCACCGTAAGGCTTAACGCAAGTTAAATCAACCTGAGTTGTTGCTGTCTTGTTATCTGCCATTGTTTCCTACCTCCTTATTCATGATCCATAAACAGTTCGATAAACGGATTGAAGTAGTTTTCACCCTTTGTGCAAACGCCTTCAAGACCGTGACCACCGTCGAACGGACGCTTTACGCCACCGAAAATACCTTTTTCGATAGTTGCAAAAAGACCCTCTTTTTCAACTTCTGCAAGGAGTGCATCAGCTTTGCCTAAAACTTCCTGTGCTCTCTTCTGAATGATACCGTCTTTCTTGAATTCAACTTCGTCACCGATGTGCTTGCAGTTGTTGAAGATGTACTTCGCGTTTTCAATGGAGAGGTATCTGTCCTGCATATGCGGTGTGTGGATAGCTTCTGTAAGCATACCTAACAGCTGCAGGGACTGACCGGACCAGATTGCTACTAAGTTGAACAGAGCATCCTGGATGTGGCCTTTGAAGATGTTTCCTGTCATGAACTTTGTAGGCGGCATGTATTTTAATCTTGCGTTCGGGAAGATTTCTCTTGCCATGATAGCCTGTGATAATTCAAGAAGGAAGCCGTCTTCTGTATTAGGATCCATTTCGAAAGCGTGACCAAGACCCATCTGATTTTCCGGAATGTTAGCAAGTACAGCGAACTGTTCGTTGATGAACTGGGAAGCTGTTACTGTGTGAGCTGCTTCGATTGCGTCGTCAGTTGTAAGGTAGTTGTCTTCGCCGGAGTTGAAGATGATTCCGCAGTATCCGATGATAACTCTGGACATGAACTGGTCAACCAGTGTTCTCTGCATGTTGATGTCTCTGAACAGGATGCCGTAGATTGCGTCGTTAAGCATAACGTCAAGTCTTTCAAGAGCACCCATTGCAGCGATTTCAGGCATGCACATGCCGGAGGAGTAGTTACATAATCTGATGTATCTGCCAACTTCTTCACCAACTTCGTCAAGAGCTTTTCTCATGATTCTGAAGTTTTCCTGAGTTGCGTATGTACCGCCGAAACCTTCTGTTGTCGGGCCATAAGGTACATAGTCAAGCAGGGACTGTGCAGTTGTTCTGATAACAGCGATGATATCAGCACCCTGTCTTGCAGCAGCCTGTGCCTGGATAACATCTTCGTAGATATTTCCTGTTGCTACGATTACATAGAGATAAGGTTCCGGACCTTCCCCGATTGTATCAAGGTATTCTTTTCTCTTAGCCTTCTGCATATCGATTCTTTCGAATGTCTTCTTGATAGCCGGCTTTAATGCTTCAGCAGCTTCTGCCTGTGAGCAAGTCGGAAGCTTTGTGAGTTCAAGCTTTCCTGCTGCGATTTCCTCAGCAATTTCCTGAGGTTCTTTGCCTGTCTGAACGATTGCGTTTCCAATCCAGTAAGCAGCGCCTGTAGGAAGTGCTCCTGCTTCTTTGATGTGGTCTACAACGACATTCGGAAGCGGTGTTTCAAGTTCGTCAACACCGTCAATACCTAAAAGTCTTACAATTGTTCTTTCGGTTGACACTGTTGTATGACGCTCGATGAATTCCTGCATGTCATGCGCGATGTTAGCGGCATGCTGGCGAGCGCTGTCAACAACTTTTGGGTCAATGTTAAGTTTGCTTTTCATCCTTATTCTCCTTATCACATGTATTTTTTCGCACCCTCGATAATCTCCCTGTTGATTCCCAACATGGCAGCTATGCTGAGGGCTTCCTTTGGAACTTGGGTTTTATTATCCACACGGTACAGACGATAGTCCATATGCTTGGATATTATATTTATCCTGTCACGACGGTTTGCGTACTGGATTTCACGGTTCAAAAGGTCAAAGTTGCAGTCAGAAAGTCCTCTGACCTGCATATTTACAATGCCTTCGCGCTCCGTGACCGACTCAAAATGCGTCGTAATCAGGGAAATATACGGTTTTTCAATCAGGTAATCGACCAGACTCTTCGTCAGTGCCGTACCCTCGGTCGGGTTGGTTCCCGACGCAATTTCATCAATTAGGATTAAGCTTCTTTCCTGTCCACGGTCCAAAATCTCCTTGAGTTCTTCCATCTCAGAGCCAAAGCTGGATAAGCCTCTTTCCACAGACTGGGAATCGCCGATTAAAATCTGCATATAATTCGACAGACCAATCCTTGCACTCTTAGCCGGTACGAAGAATCCATACTGCGCCATAATCGGAACCTGTCCGGCAAGTTTCAGCGAAATTGTCTTTCCGCCCATGTTTGCCCCGGTAATCAAGGTCACGCCGTCTTTCAGCTCCAATGAAATCGGGCAGTAGGTCTTGCCCTTTTCCCGAATCACATCTTCAACCTGAATGTTTCTTCCGTCCTCGAACTCGATGATGTGTTCATCGACGATTTCCGGCTTCGTCAGGTCATGACGGATGGAATAAACGGCTCTTGCGAGTGCCAAATCAAGCGCACCGATTTTTTCGCAGTTTTCTAAAAGCACCTCGGCTTTTTCCGAAATTTTCTTCGAAAGCACGCCGCGCACTCTTTCTTCTTCTTCCTCAATCTGCGCATTGATTTCTTCTATTTCATTGACATATTTGTAAATTTCTTCAGTCGGTTTCAGCTGCAGCGTTACGCTCATATAGTCCTGGTCGACAATTTCGAGCTCCGGCAGTGCCTGAATCCTCTCAAAATCCGGATTTGACTTTGCCAGCACGATGTCAAACTTCGGTGTAAGCTGCACGCCTTGTGTTTTTCTGAGTTCTTCTCGCTTTTGCTTCTGCTCCTTGCGAATCAGAATCTCATATTCGCGCTTCTTTCCGCGAAGTTCGGTCAGTTTCGCACTGAACTCATTGTATATGTAGAAAGTGTTCATGCGGTCGCCTGTCGGATCCAGCTCGTCGAGCAAATCCTCCGTGTCCGTCAGGAAATATTCCTCCGGCACGGTATTTACAACCTGCGCGTCTTTCTCTTCTCCGTTTTCCGCAGCAAGACCCTCTGCACCGTCTCCGGCAGGTTTGCACTCCGAAACGCAGTGTGCGCCTTTATAATCGCCGACTTCATGCTCAATCGTCAGCTTTCTGAGCTGTCTCATCTGCAAAAGCAGCGACTTCACCTCATAAAGTTCCACGGTCGAAAGCGCCGTGCTTCCGCTTCTCTGCACGGTCAGCGTCGGATCTTTCATTTCCATGAAAACTTCCTGCATTTTATCCGTCAGGACTTTATTCTGTCTGACGAAATGTATCATGTGCTCCACACGGTCAAGCTCGGCTCTGAGCTCTGCTTCCTCGCCCGGATAGAACGGCTGAATTTCTTTCAGTTGTTTCTTCCCAAAAGGTGTATTCAAATCCAGATTGAACATAATGTAATCAAGACCCGTCTCTTTTCTGGTCTTTACATTTGCCAGTCTTCTGTTTGTTCCCTGTTTCATTCTTACATCCTCACATCTATGATTGGAATGTCCGGAATCGCCTTCTGCATCTCTTCTAAGAGAATTCTGTTGTCGAAGGTGTATCCCGCCGGAGCCCACGGGTTCACGGTAATCGCTGCAATTTCAATGTTCTTAAGCACGCATGGGCGGAAACCTTTTTTGCGGAAAATCCCCCAGTCCATCGCATTCACAAAAATCTTCGTCGGATCTTTGAGAACGAAACGCACCTGCTTGAGATTCTTTAAATTGATGTCTGAAATTACGCTGTTGGTAAATGCTCCGGGTATATATATATATCTTGTATCCTCATTGATGGCTCCGTTGATTTCCTTCGCTGCTCCCAGCCCTGTAACAAGGTCGAGCTTCGTAATCGTTCCGTCCTCATCAACAAGCATAATCTTGTCGTCAAAGTTATTGTTTTCGATTGCATCTCTGATTGCGCCTTCTTCAAGCTCCGGCGTTCTGTAGAGATTTACGATGTGTGCAGTTTCTTCCACAACCTTGCTCATCGTTCTGGAAAGAACCGCTCCTGTTGAAAGTATGATTGCATCCGATGTGTCCGGTGATGCAATGGTTTTTCTGTCGATTGCGCCGTCAATCAAAATCAGCTGACAGCCAAGTCCGAGCATATCCTCGCAAAGGAGTCTCTGCTCTGCATTAATAACGGGTCCTGCAATCTGCACATAACCGGCTTCTCTGACTTTACAAATCAGAAGTTCGCCTATGGCAGTGGAGTATTTCGTCTTTCTGATTACTTCAAGACCTGCATCCGCAAGTTCGTATAAAAGTGCCGGCACCGCAGCCAGCATCCCCTCTTCCAGATAAACTCTCGGTTTTTCCGTTCCGGTAACAAGGTCCTGCGTCTCTCCGTCTCTGCCCGTCGAGGTAATTCCCAAAACAACTCCCTCGTCGATTGCTTCCTCAATCAGGTAATTGAGCGCCGTTGTCTTTCCCGCGTTTTTCGCCATTCCGACAATGGAAATTGTTTTATATTTCGTTGATAAGTCGTAGAGTATACCCATTTTTCAGTAATATCCTTTATCACACCTATAGGGGGCCGAAACCGGTCCCCTATAGATACATTTAATTTTATAGCCGCACAATTCCGGCGTTCGGAATTAGTGCTGGTTTCTTTCGTGTCTTGCAAGGTGTGCAGGCTCGATCGTCTTGATTTCAGGACCTTCACCGAGTGCAGATACACCCTGATATTTGTAAGTTCTCTTGCCTGTGCAGAAGTCGCATTTGCAAGGAAGATCCGGAAGGCTCGGTTCTGTGTATGTAGTAATGATACCTTCGTAGTTTCTCAGGATTACCTTGTGCGGAGTCTGAGAAATTACATACTGAGGCATTACAGGAGTCTTACCGCCACCACCAGGAGCGTCAACTACAAATGTAGGAACTGCATAGCCGGAAGTGTGTCCTCTTAAACCTTCCATGATCTCGATACCCTTGGAAACCGGAGTTCTGAAGTGTTCGATACCCATTGAAAGGTCGCAGATGTAGATGTAGTAAGGTCTTACTCTGTTCTTTACTAACTGGTGAACTAAGTCTCTCATGATGTGCTTACAATCGTTTACGCCACGAAGTAATACGGACTGGTTGCCAAGAGGAATACCTGCGTCAGCCAGCTTTCTTAAAGCTTCCATAGCTGTCGGAGTCATTTCCTTCGGATGGTTGAAGTGAGTGTTTAACCAGATTGGGTGGTATTTCTTCAGCATGTTAACAAGGTTGTCAGTAATTCTCATAGGCATTACAACCGGAGTTCTGGAACCTAATCTTACGATTTCAACATGAGGAATCTTTCTTAATTCGCTGATGATGTATTCTAATGTTTCATCTTCTACGCAAAGTGCGTCGCCGCCGGAAAGAAGGACGTCTCTAACCTGAGGAGTCTTTCTGATGTATTCGATACAAGCGTCAATATCTTCTCTGGATCTTGCGCCGTCAGTTTCGCCTGCAAGTCTTCTTCTTGTGCAGTGTCTGCAGTACATGGAGCACTGGTCAGTGATTAAGAATAAAACTCTGTCCGGATATCTGTGAGTTAAGCCAGGAGCCGGGGAGTCAGCATCTTCATGTAACGGGTCCATATCGTCTGCTTCGGATCTGTGCATTTCTGCCAGTGTAGGAACAGCCTGCATTCTGATCGGGCATCTCGGATCGTCCGGGTCCATAAGGGAAGCATAGTAAGGAGTAATACCTACTCTGAATCCACCCATAACCTTTTCGATATCAGCTTTTTCCTGCTCAGTTAAATTAACAACTTTCGCAATGTCTTCTACAGTTGAAAGTCTGTGTTCAACCTGCCAATGCCAGTCATTCCACTGTTCGTCTGTAACATCCTTAAAAAGAGGAATGTCTTTCCAATTTCTAACAGCCATCTTTTAATCTCCTTTAAATTTCAAATTCAACATTTGGAATGGAATCCTGCAGGAAGCAAGCCCCGCAGGATTCCTTTGATAAATATCTTGAGCTATTTTTATTTCGAAATTATGCGTACATTTCTTCGAATAAAGCCTTAAGACCAGGGTTTTCTCTTAAGCACTGAAGAGTGATTGCAGCGTGACCCTTAGTGTAGCCGTTACCGATGATCATTGTAACGTCTTTGCCAACGCCTTCAGCACCGAGAGCTGCCTTCGTGAAGGAAGTAGCCATGGAGAAGAAGTAAACAACGCCGTCATCCTTACAGGAAAGGATGGAAGCCATTTCTGTATTTTCGATGGATACGCAGTTGATAACTACGTCGAATAATTCGCCATTAGTTAATTCCATGGACTTGTTGTAGAATCCAACAGCATCTGTAGCGTCCATGTGGAAGTATTCGTCAGCAAGGTTGAGAGCTTTAGCTCTGTCTTCGGACTTCTGGGAACCAGCAGCACATACTACTAAACCAGTAACGCCAGCTCTCTTCTTAGCTTCGTGTAAGCAAAGGAGACCGGACTTTCCGCCGCCACCGATGATAAGAACTTTCTGACCGGACTGTACTAACTTAGCAGTCTGAGCAGGAGCTCCAGCAACGTCTAATGCAGATAATGCAGTCTTTTCAGGCATATCATCCGGAATGATTCCGTAGATACCGGACTGGAATAAGATAGCCTTACCCTTGATGTCAACCTGGTCGATAGCAGGTCTCATTTCGATGATTTCATCGATTCTTAACGGAGTTAAGGAAAGGGATACTAATGTAGCAATCTTGTCGCCAACCTTTAAGTCGCCAACATAGTTCGGGCCAACTTCTTCAACTGTACCAAGAAGCATTCCGCCGGAACCTGTCCAAGGGTTTTTATGCTTACCAGCGTGAGCAACGATTTCCATCATCTTAGCGCCGATCTTGTCCATTTCTTCCTTAGTTGTAACTTCTGCAGGCTTCTTGTCTAAAACTCTTCTAACGATTTCTGTGAAAGAAGCGGAGTCGATATTTAAAGTTTTAACATCGATAAGTACTTCGTTGTCATAGATTTCCATTGTGTTATCAATAACATCAGCCGGCTGCGGTAATACTCCCTTCGGAGAGATTACACGGTGTGTACCATAAGGGCATCCTTTTTTCATTTTATTTTCCTCCTAGAAAAAATATAGATTTTATTTTATGCGCCTGTTTCGCGATTAACCTGTTGTGGCTGCGACGCAGGGGCATAACTTACTATGTTAATTATATAACATCAGGGCCGGATTTACCATAGCAAAAATGTTTTTTTGATGAACATTTTACATGGCTCACCTTTCGCAGCAGTAAACTACTACCTTTTCACCCAATATTAATTAAAGCAAATTTTATGCCAACACCCTTGTTTTTTCGACACTTTTGTTCTATGCTCCAAAGTCCCCTTTTTATGCGGACCTCAGCCCCTTTCCTTTTCCCATCTGTTTTGTATACATCAAATTTCCGAACCGTTTTAGTTTCATAACGAAAAATAGCGAACACAATTCGGTTCGCCATCTTTTTTCTGTTTTTTATTCAATTTCGTACTTCTTTTTCTTCCTGACAAGCTGCGTCTGACTGACCCCGATCGCCTTTGCAGTCTTTCGTGTCGAGCCATACTTTTCGCACGCATACTTAATCAGACCTTTTTCATACTCTTCAACTGCATGCTGCAAGTCGATTTCCGGCTCTTTTTCAGCGCCGTCAAGTTCTTCTCTCCCAAAATTTCCGCCTTCAAAGAGTTCTCCGTGATTGTCACGCATCACATCCATCAGGGTAATATCCTCGCCCTGTGCTGAAATCATAAGCCTCTGTACAGCATTTTCAAGCTCACGGACATTGCCCGGCCACGGCTGACGCTTCATGTAATCCATTGCGCTTTCAGTGATGCCCCGGTTTGTTCCGAATTTCTTTCCGTACTTCGAGAGGAAAAGGTTCACAAGTGCCGGAATATCATCCGTTCTTTCCGCCAGATCCGGAATGCGAATCGGTACAACATTAAGTCTGTAATACAGGTCGCGCCTGAAAAGTCCCTCTTCCACGAATTTTTCAAGGTCTCGATTGGTTGCAGATATAATTCTGACATTCGTCTTAATCGGAGTCGTTCCGCCAACCCTGTAAAATTCACCATCCTGAATGACACGAAGTAGTTTGGCCTGCATTTCCAGCGGCAGCTCGCCGATTTCATCAAGGAACATAACGCCATTGTTTGCCGTTTCGAAATATCCCTTCTTTCCGGTTGCATTCGCTCCGGTAAACGCACCCTTCTCATAGCCGAAAAACTCTGATTCAATCAGGTTCGGCGAAATCGCTCCGCAGTTGATTTTTACAAATGCCTGCATCTTTCGGTCACTGCTTTTCTGAATCAGATTCGCCACCTTTTCTTTGCCGACGCCGGTCGAACCGAAGATAATGACATTACAGTCATATTTGGACACCCTCATGATTTCTTCCATGACCATCTGCATTGCTCTCGACTTAAAGACAAAATCCTCAGTCAGGCTTTTTTCAACAAGGGACTTCGTGTATGGGCTCATTTCCCACTCTTCTTCCTGTCTTTCCTTAACCTTCGTAAGTGTTGAATTTTCAAAGTACGGAGCAACTTCTGCCACAAGCTGCGTATCAAATTTATCATAGTCCGTCAAAAAACCCTCTGCACTTCTTACATCCAAGTCCCTTGAAATAGATTCCGTGATATAAAGCGCGATATTCAGGTTGTTAATCAGATTCGCAAAAAGCACGGTTCCCTTCGGTTTCGTTGCCAGTATGTTAATCGTCTCCGCTCCCGGAATTTCCGCGCAGTTTACCGAAAGGTCGAACAAAGCGTCTGCATTCAGTTTTTCCAACGCTTCTACAGGTTTTAAGATATCTAAAAAGTGGATCTGATTGAACACTTTCGCAAGAAGGCTGTCAATACCGCCGCCCGAAAGCGAAATGCCTGTTTTTTTATCCAGCAGGCAGACAATTTCCCCGCTTTCACCGATTTTCCGGCGAATTGCGTAGCCGAACAAAAGGTTTGTAATCATGTTGTTTCCAACAATCAGAAAGCGGCTCTTTCCCTCGGCAAGATCGCTGAGTCTGAGCAGCGTACCCGACTGATCCAGCGCGAAAAGCAAAAGCGCCGACAAGACATTTTCCTCTACCTGTACCACCTGAATGCGGTCATGCACAATCACATAACCCGTCGCTTCAATCTGATTAAAGGTATAGTCAATCTCGTTTATGTTCTCTATGTAAATCGGCAGCGATGCCAGCGAAGCATTGCAAATTACAGTATCTCCGGGCTTTAATCCGTTCGGATTTTCATACTCTTTTCCGATTTCCTCCACAACGCCGCAGACCAGTCCTCCGGTGTCCGTCACCGGATTATGAAGCTTGCCTCTTCGAATTGTAATATCTATGATTTTTTGTCTGATTTTTTCCTCATTATTGTTGGTTTCTGTGCAAATCTGCTTGAAACTCGTACCCTCAAGGTGTATTCTTTTGATGGATACTCTCATCTCATCCGGATAAATGTCGCGGGCGTTGTCAAGTTTCCATGCTGAGGTAGGTAAAACATACTGTGGTTCCAGTACGCGTTTCATGCCGTAAGTCGTAGTCATTTAAGGTTCGCTCCTTTTTTGGTGAACACAAATCGGTTCGTTTTTTATCTATTTTCAATAATAAACCATTGGCACACATTTTGCAATATATATTTGCGTGAGTTTTGAGTTATTCAAAATAACTTTAGAATATCGATATGAAAAAGGAGAAAACGAAATGGAAAAAATTACTTCAACATTAAGATTAAGAATGTCTGCAAAGGATGCGCACTACGGTGGAGAATTAGTTGACGGAGCACATATGGTTCACTTATTCGGTGATGTTGCTACTGAATTATTAATCAAGTTAGACGGAGACGAAGGTCTTTTCTGCGCATATGACAACGTAGAATTCTTAGCTCCTACATATGCAGGCGACTATATCGAAGCTTACGGCGAAATCGACAAAATCGGTAACACTTCCAGACACATGACTTTCGAAGCAAGAAAGGTTATCGTTTCCAGAAAAGACATCAACGCTTCCGCTGCTGATTTCTTAGAAGAACCTATCGTGGTTGCAAGAGCTTCCGGAACTTGCGTTACTCCGAAGGAAATGAAGAGAAAATAATTTCCTCCGCTTTGGTCGGAAATTATAATGACGAAGACGGTCGGAAATTATAACAAACTTAGAAAACACGATAATTACTAATACATCTTTTATGAAGGAAGAGTTTGCTCATGCAGGCTCTTTTTTCATATCTTTTTTCCCCGGTTCTGGCATCCCGAACCGTCCGGACATCCCGAACAACAGCCTGAGCACCCACCGCAGCTTCCTTTCCGTCGGTCGCGGATCATGGAAAAGACAGCCGCGCAAAGCGCGGCTCCTATCATGATTAAAACAACAATCGTTGCAAAGTTCATAATTTTACCTCTTCAGTCACGGAGGTCACGCTGCACTTACAGCAGCATGCCGCCGACAATATAGACCGCAAAAGCACACAGCCATGCAATCACGCACTGCAGAACAACAACAAGTGCCGCCCACTTGCCGCCGAGTTCCCTCTTGATAGAGGTAATGGCCGCAACGCAAGGCGTATAAAGCAGGCAGAACACGAGAAGTGCCGCTGCCGCAAGCGGGGTCAAAAGTGTCGTAATGCTGATTCCATCCGTCAGAACGGTCAGGGTTGCAACAACGCTTTCCTTTGCCATGAAGCCGGTAATGAGTGCCGTTGAAATTCTCCAGTCGCCGAAGCCAAGCGGCGCAAATACAGGCGCAATTACACCCGCAAGCATTGCAAGCAGACTGTTTTGCGAGTCCGATACAACATTCAGTCTCGTATCAAATGTCTGCAGGCACCAAATTACAATTGTGGCAACAAATATAACCGTGAAGGCCCTCTCAAGGAAATCCTTTGCCTTTTCCCAGAGCAGCTGGCCGACATTTTTGGCGCCCGGCAGTCTGTAGTTCGGAAGTTCCATAACAAACGGCACCGGTTCGCCCCGGAATGCCACACCACGCGCAAGAAGTGCAAATAAAATACCTACAAGAATTCCTGTGAAGTAGAGAATAATCATTACAAGTGCTCCGTGTTCCGGAAAGAACGCAGCACTGAAAAATCCGTAAATCGGCAGCTTTGCCGAACAGCTCATAAACGGAGTCAAAAGGATTGTCATCTTACGGTCGCGTTCCGACGGCAGCGTACGGCTTGCCATAACCCCCGGCACGGTGCATCCGAAACCAATCAGCATCGGTACAATACTCCTCCCTGAAAGACCGATTTTACGGAGAAGCTTGTCCATGACAAACGCAACTCTTGCCATGTATCCGCTGTCTTCGAGAATCGACAGAAAGAAAAACAAAGTTACGATTATAGGAAGAAACGCAAGCACGCTTCCCACACCCTTGAAAATACCGTCAATGACCAATGAGTGCACAACCGGATTGATTCCGTACGCAGTAAGTCCTGCATCGGTCAGCTCCGTCAATGCACCGATGCCCAAATCCAATATATCGGAAAGCCATGAGCCGATCACTCCGAACGTCAGCCAGAAAACAAGCGCCATTATTCCGATAAATGCCGGGATTGCGGTGTATTTGCCGGTAAGGATTTTGTCTATCTTGACACTGCGTGCGTGTTCTTTGCTTTCCTTAGGCTTCACAACGGTTTTGCCGCAGACCTGCTGAATAAAGGAGAACCGCATATCGGCGATTGCCGCCGCTCTGTCCATGCCTCTTTCTTCCTCCATCTGGCAGATGATGTGCTCCAGCGTTTCTTTTTCGTTCTGATCGAGCTTAAGGTGCGAAAGCATCACTTCGTCGCCCTCCGCAAGTTTGCTGGCCGCAAATCGAACGGGGATTCCCGCATTCGCCGCATGGTCTTCAATCAAATGCATAATTGCGTGCAGGCATCTATGTACAGCTCCGTCGTGGTCCTGCGGGTCACAAAAATCGCTGCGGCCCGGTTTTTCCTGATACTGCGCCACATGAACGGCGTGGCTGATCAGCT
The DNA here is from genome assembly GCA_934233735.1 of uncultured Clostridia bacterium. Taxonomy (GTDB): domain Bacteria; phylum Bacillota; class Clostridia; order Peptostreptococcales; family Anaerovoracaceae; genus CAG-238. The sequence goes on from CAKQGQ010000015.1 coordinate 35,758, forward strand.
CGCTGATGCCCTCGTTCTTTGCTGCCGAAATCGGTATTACCGGAATTCCGAGTGCTTCCTCCATCTCGTTCACGCGGACAGTTCCTCCGTTTTCGCGGACCTCATCCATCATATTTAATGCCAAAACCATTGGAATATCAAGTTCCATGAGCTGCATCGTAAGATAAAGGTTTCTCTCTATATTCGTTGCATCCACGATGTTTATGATGCCCTTCGGCTTGTCATCAAGAAGAAACTGTCTGGTTACGATTTCCTCACTCGTGTACGGCGACATGGAGTAAATTCCCGGAAGATCCGTAACCAGTGTTTTGGGATAACCTTTGATTACACCGTCTTTTCGGTCAACCGTAACTCCGGGGAAATTCCCCACATGCTGATTCGAGCCGGTAAGCTGATTAAACAAGGTCGTTTTGCCGCAGTTTTGATTTCCGGCAAGTGCAAATGTAATCGTTGTGCCGTCGGGCAAAGGATTCCCATCCGTTTTTACATGGTAGATTCCGCCCTCACCGAGCCCGGGGTGTTTCGCCTTCGGTTTTTCCGGAGACTTTCCCTCTGCGGTATTTTCCTCCGGAATGTTTATCGGTTCGATTTCTATTTTTTCTGCATCTGCGAGCCTGAGCGTCAGTTCGTATCCGTGGATTCGGAATTCCATCGGATCCCCCATCGGAGCAAGCTTCATAAGCTTGATTTCGGCTCCGGGCACCACTCCCATATCAAGGAAATGCTGCCGCAGCGCACCTTGGCCTCCGACAACGGTGATTCTGCCGCTTTCTCCAGTCTTTAAATCTCTTAATCTCATTCTTTTCTCCGTTAACAGTTCTTTAAGTATTCTATTTCTTCTCTTGTCAGCTTGCGATAGTGTCCGGGTTTCAAATGGCCAAGGCGAATCTCGCCGATTGCGATTCTTTCCAGTTCCTGCACAGGATTTCCGACTGCAGCAAACATTTTTCTGACCTGCCTGTTCTTTCCTTCATGAATCGAAATTTCGACAATCGTCGAATGCTGCGTGCCTTTAATAATGTTGACTTTCGCAGGAGAAGTCACAAAACCTCCGATGTCCACGCCTTTCCGCAGCCTTGCCGCTTTTTCGTTCGACAGAATTCCTGCAACCCTTGCCCTGTAAGTTTTATACACTTCATGCTTCGGATGCGTCAGGCGGTATGCCATTTCTCCGTCATTTGTCATAATGAGCGCGCCACTCGTATTGTAATCCAAACGTCCGACCGGAAAGAGGCGCGCGTCGATATCCGCCACGACATCCATCACGGTAAGGCGCTCCTTGTCATCGGAAACCGTCGTCACCATGCCAAGCGGCTTGTTAATCAAAACATATTCTGCCTTTTGTTTTGCGCTGATTTGCGTGCCGTTCACTTCGACCTTGTCGCCGTCCGTCACTTCGTAGCCCGGTTCCTTTAAAACCGCACCGTTTATCTTCACATTGCCGTTGGCGATGAGCTCGTCCGCCTTCCTGCGGCTGCAAATCCCCGCCTGTGCGATATATTTGTTGATTCTCATTTTTTGCCCTCTCATCTTTTTATCTACTGCTTATTAGTATACTTGATTTAGGACAAAGAAACAACCTTTGATTTTGCGCGCCTTAGGTGCTTGGAAATTGTTGGGAAAATGTATAAATGCACTCCAAACCCCAAATCCAAGCCATGTTGCGTGTATTTTTTTACATTATTTTCCGTCTCTGCATTCGATATTTCTATGTATCATATTCTGCTCAATTTACGCAATCTCTAAAACGTTGAAATTTCAATGTTTTTAAAAAAATATCTTTTGTTGCATTTAATTATTCATTTGACCCTTCAATTGAGTTTCCTTTATATGTAAAAAAATACACGCCAAGAATGCTGAAAAGAAAATTTGGTATGCATTTATACATTTAGCTTCTATGCTCTCGCCACCAAACACCGAAAGCACCGGGGTGGGGGGGACGTACCTCGTGCGCCACGCTTGATGCAAGCCGCCTGCACAGCCGGGCCGTGCGCACGGCCGCACAGAGAGGGCATGTGTGGACAGCAGCACGGAGCGGTGGGTTCAAAGTCTCGTACCCCGCCGCACGCCGTCCTACCGATTATAAATCCCCGCGAGCCCCTGCGCTTCCACGCGCCTTCTGATTGCCTTGACATCTGTGGTGTAAAGCTGCCGGTCTTTCATGCGCTGAAAATATGTACCACCCGCGAAGGTCAGACGCTTCTTATAACCGTCCTCCTGACCGAGCATGAAGTTGGCGAAGCTGATGATGTCGCCGACCGCCAGCTCTTCCGGCAGCTCGAGCAAAGGTTTTCCGTCCGCCATCCGGCTCGCGTTATAGCCTGCCAGCGAGCCTGTTGTAATGGCTTCGGTATGGCCGACGAAAAAGCCTGATTTTTCACCGCCTAAGAACAAATTCTCAATTTCGTCGGCTTTCAGATATTCATCGCGAAGGCTGACCGACATATAACGGATGGAATTGCCTTTGCCGCCTGCATACGGATCGACAAAGCGAGCGTTCTCAAAGCCTTCGACCTTCCGAAGGTCTGAGAGGTTAAAATAGGAAGTCATTAACTTTGCGTGGCCGGTGTCAATCAGAATGATGTTTTCTGCGAATGGGTCAAGCGCGTACTGCTGGCAGACCTTTTGGCTGAGTTTGTCTTTGTTGACCATCTCAGGCGGAAGCGGCACGACTGCGAAACCTTCTTTATCCAGCTTTTTTTGGAGTTTCGGGCTGAGCGTGCGCTTTTCGAGCTTGCAGGAGCCGCTGAAGGCGCCGGGTCTGCCATTCAGGCGTTCGCCGTGCACATCGTAGCAGCCCGCCCGTTCCGTCAAGCTGACACGCGGACCGAACGCGGGGCAGCGCAGCACGCACATTGAGCAGCCGTTTCCGTATTTCGTGCAGTTTCCCATCGGACCCGTCGAGCCTGTGGTCTCCACGAAAACATCGCCGTCAATTTCCACTGTTTCGTATTCTCCATCGTGATTCAGCTGCACCGCTGTGACAGAGCGGATACGCGCAGCGCCGTCTTCCGTTTTTTCAGTCACGACATCTACAGCGCGGCACATCAGGCGTAGCTCGACGCCGAGCTTCACGAGAAGGCGGCGTACCTCAGGTTCCACGAGCGCCACATCATAAAAGCTTGCATGGTTATGCCCCGGAAAATCAACATTTTTATGCGTGCTGAGCCGGTCGGTAATCTCGAATAGCTCCGAAGCACCGAGTGCGATGTTTTCCTCCGCGGCGGTGAACCGTCCGTTGTTTCGCATGATTCCGCCGACATTCCCAAGCCCGAGCAGCAGGTCCGTTTTTTCCAGCAGCACCACCTCATGCCCCTGCTTGACCGCCCGGATTGCCGCTGCGCAGCCGGACCAGCCTGCCCCCGTTATAACAATTTTGCTCATTGTAAATTTCCTCCTCCCACACATTTGCATTCTTTGACGGTCTGCCCGTCTTTATCCGTATGACTGCAGGAGCCGCAGATTCCCAGCCCGCAGCAGATGTTCGCATGATTGGCAACGATGAGGCAGCGCCCCGAGGCTTCCACGGACGGCACCGGATTTGCGGTAAGTTTTCCGCTGTCCCTGAGCTTTCGGACGACCTGATTCGTATAATACGGCGACGCCAGAAACATCACCTGATCGTACAGATCAAGCAGCCCCATCACCGTCTCCATTTCCGATGCCAAGTGAATGTAATTGTAACGGATTTGACCGTTTTTGCCCCCTGCACTTTTCACATAGTCGCCGATAAATTCCTCCGTGATTTTGTCATCGTCGATGAAAAGATTGATTTTGGCAGGGTTTTCGCCTGCCAGATAGGTTGAAATATTCAAAAAAGGCGCAAGCGCCGTGCCCTTTGCGATTACCAGCAAAGGTTTGCTGTGGTCGATTTTGCCAGCCGTCTTGAGGCCTCCGTAGAAAGGCCCCTTGATGCTCCAGAATTTATTCAAAGGGTTCGTAAGCTGCATCGTCTTTACTCCTAAAGGCTGCACCGCTACCTCGATATAGGGTCTCGGCCCGATGAGAAAACGCCTTTTTTCGATCGCATAGGATGAGCGGAGCACCGAAAGCGGCACCATGTATCCCATGATTTCCGCCAGAATATAGGTTCCCAGCCGATGGCACTGCTGTGCAAATCCCGCTGACACTTCCAGCCGCACAACTGTAAGATTTTTCGAATAGTTTTTCTGATGTACGACCTCCGCCGGAATCGCCATCGTCAATGGCTGCGGTTTTCCGCCGTTCATAGCAAGCTCGCCGTAAGGACAGGTTCCGCTCCACTGTATGCTGCACCCGCATTCGCCCGTGCGCAGCATTCCGCAGCTGTAGCACTGTCCCGCCGTCGTCAGATGACAGGGACATTTCACAGAGCCCCTGTCCACACACTTATACTCCATACTATTTTCCTCCTTGTTGAAATCCGTAGTCCATCAGCGCATAGGCATCGTTAAACCAGTTTCCGTCGCGCAGCACTACCGCAATCATTTCCTTATCATCTCTCTTAGCCGAGGCGACGAGGGTTCTGCCGGAAGCTTTGGTAAATCCGATTTTGATGCCGGTCGCACCGTCATACTGAAAGACGGTTTTGTTTTTGTTGTGAAAGCTTCGGCTTCCGTCTTTATTCTGCCAGTCCTTCGCGCTGACAATTTTTCGAAAATCATCCCTCTTCATCGCTTCGCCCGCAATCCGCGCCAAATCCGCCGCTGTCGTATAGTGATTTTCCTCATAAAGTCCGCTCGGATTCGTAAAATGTGTACCGCTGCAGCCGAGCGTCTCCGCCTTTTCGTTCATCATCGATACGAAGGAAGAAAGGCTTCCTCCTACGCACATCGCAAGCGCCGTCGCGCTGTCATTTCCCGACTGCAGCATCAGTCCGTAAAGCAGTTCCTCAATACTTATTCTCTCCCCTTTTTTCAAATATATCGAAGACCCTTCGATTCCAACCGCCTCTTCGGGAATGATGACCTCGCTGTCCATGCCAAGGCCCAGTTCGTCTAATTTTTCCAGAACCACAAGTGCAGTCATAATCTTCGTCGTACTCGCAGGATAGCCCTTCACATTCGCATTCTTTTCATATAGAATCTGCCCGCTTTCGTCGATGAGCGCAGCGCTTTCTGCTGAAACAGACGGCGGCGCGCCCGCCGAGACCTTCCATGTTTCAGAACTTTTGACCGTCTCAGAGGCCCTAAAGTTCCCACCGGAAATTCCCAGACCGCCAAGCACCCCAAGGGAAAATGCCAGACATACTATTCCTGCAATATATATTTTGCTTTTCTTTTTTCTTTCCATAAAAAAACTCCCATCAACAGTTTACTTGTTGATGGGAATTTTTATTCATAATTTTAAAACTCTATCGTCATCTGCCCCGCTGCAACCGGATCCAGCTCCTCACTGCCGGTCTCTGCCTCGATGTCATCGTTAATCACGCTTTCAATATCTTCAATGTCCGGAAGCTCCTTCAGATTTGTAAATCCGAAATTCTTAAGAAACGTATCCGTCGTTCCGTAAAGGAGCGGTCTTCCGATTGCCGTCGAGCGGCCGACTTCCTTAATCAGGTCTTTTTTCATCAGCCCTTCAACCACGCGGTCACACTTGATGCCGCGAATCGCTTCCATTTCGCCCTTTGTCACGGGCTGCTTATAGGCGATAATCGCCAAAACCTCCAGCGCCGACTGGGAAAGCTTCTTCGACTTCACCGGCGTGCAGAGCCTGCGCACATAGTCCGCATTTTCCTCACGCGTCACGAACTGAAACGCTTTGTTGACCTCGCGAATCACGATGCCCCTGCCCTCCTGCTCGTACTCTGCCTGCAGCTCCTTGAAATATGCATAGGCGTCTTCTTTGCTTATATTAAACACATCGGCAGCCATCTTCGCTTCCAGAGGCTCACCCCATGTAAACATCATGGACTCCATTGCCGACTTAATTGCTTTATTTGCTGTCATTCTCTTTCCATTCCTCCTGTACTCGTTCACCCGCACTCACTTCAATGTCCCCGTAGGTCACATGCTGTTCGACCTTCACCGCGCGCGCCTTTGCCATTTCCAGCAGTGACATGAAAGTCACCACCACATCATAGCGGTCCTTTTTATCCTGAATAAACTCCTTGAAGCTGAAAACCTGTCCGATTTTCATGCGAACTGTCTTTAAAATGGAAGAAATCCGCTTTTCCATGCTCGCCCGCTCGCGCTCAATTCTCGTATAGTGCTTTCTTACCGCTTCCACGCGCTGTTTTTTCTGAATAAACAGACTGAACGCCGAAGCAAAATCCTTCAGCCCAAGGCTCAGATACTCGTCCGGATTGTCCAGATACTGCGAAATGTCCTCCTGCGGCTTTTCGAAAATGTTGAAGCTGCGCTCCTCACGCTGCTCGAGCATTTCGGCGATTTCCTTGAACTGCTTGTATTCCACGAGCCTTGCGACCAGCTCGGTTCTCGGATCCTCCTCCACGAGAGCCTGTCCGTCCTCCGTCATCCGCGGCAAAATCATCTTCGACTTAATCTCAATCAAAGACGACGCAAGCACCATGAACTCCGCCGCCAAAGCCACATCCCGTTCCTCCATGGCTTTGATATACGCCAGATATTGAGTTGTAATTTCGCTGATTTTGATGTCATAAATGCTCATTTCCGCATTTTCAATCAAATACACCAGCAAATCGAAAGGTCCCTCGAAAGACTGCAGTTTAACTTTATACATTCCTTATATTGACTCCTCTTCCACTTTGTTGTATGCCAGCAATGCCCCAACGACGATGATACAGCCGATAATTTCTATGACCGTCGGAATCTGGTGAATCATGATAACCGCAAAAAGTGTTGAAAATACCGGGTCTCCCGTTTCCCACGCCGACACATAGAGCGAGCTTACACGACCCATGCAGAGGTTGAATACCGCATGGGAGCAAATCTGGCAGAGAACCGCCAGGCAGAGCATATAGAAATAGTCCATTGCCGGGTAACCAAGAACAGGTGTCGCTGTTGCTACATTGGAAACAGTGAAGCAGAACCAGCACGAGAAGAATAAAAGCATTACATAAATGCTGCCTTCCACTTCTTCTCTGACCTTTCCTCCGACCGCAAAATACACGCCCATGCAGATGCCCGCTGTAAGCGCCAGCAGATTTCCGGAAAGCTTACCGCCTGTAAACGCGGAAATATCCGTACACATAATCAAAGCACCTCCGCCGAGGGCTACGAGGATTGCTACGATGGATTTCCACGAAGGATTTTTTTTGTAAATAAAAACCGAAATAAAGATTACGACCAGAGGGTGAAACGACGCAAGTACTGCAGCACTCGCAATTTTCGTGAGCTTCACGGCTGAATACCATGAAAAATAGTGCGCGAAAAGGAATGCCCCTGCGACAAAGCTGAGCAACAGATTTTTCTTGGAAATCTGCATTAGCTGAGTTCTCTTCTCCTGATTACACAAAACAGGAATCACAAAAAACGGCAGAGAAATGGTTAGACGCCAAAATCCGATTACCGTAGGCGGCGCCGATATCAGCACACCGAAATTTCCGGATGTCGCCCCTAAAAGGACTGCCACAACAACTAAAATTTTCGCATATTTGTCTATAAAACTTTTCTTTTCACTAACTTGATTCAACTCGCTCATCTCGCCTTTCTTTTATTTTTTTGCGTTCTGTTTTACGCTTAATTTCGCAATTCTGCTTTTTTAATCTTCAAATAATTTCTTTAAGTTCTCCTTATACGGCGGTCTGACAATTCCCTTTTCCGTAATGACTGCCGTAATGTATTTATGATCCGTCACATCAAAAGACGGGTTATAGGTCTTAACGCCCACAGGTGCCATGTCCTTTTCGTACCACATCTGATAGATTTCCTTGCCGTCGCGAAGCTCGATATGAATATCGTCTCCTGTCTCCGTGTCAAGGTCGATTGTCGAGGTCGGCACATACATATAGAAAGGAATTCCGTACTCCTTCGCCAGAATCGCAACCCCGCTCGTTCCGATTTTATTCGCGCCGTCTCCGTTTGCAGCCATGCGGTCGCAACCAACAACCACCGCATCAATCCAACCGTTCTTCATCACGATAGACGCCATGTTGTCACAGATAAGCGTAACATCCACGCCCGCTTTTGAAAGCTCCCATGAGGTCAGACGCGCACCCTGAAGCAGCGGCCGTGTCTCATCGGCAAAGACCTTAAAATCATAGCCCTGCTCCTGCCCGAGGTAAATCGGTGCCAGACAGGTTCCGTACTTCGCGGTCGCAATTGTTCCCGCATTGCAGTGGGTCAGGATTCCCATGCCCGGCTTGAGCAGGCTGAGTCCGTACTCGCCCATCTTTCTGCAGGCCTCTTCATCTTCTTTGCGGATTTTTTCCGCTTCGTCCAAGAGCAAAAGTTTTGCATCGTCCACCTGGTCTCCCGCACAGTGCCCGCAGGAGCAGAGGAAGCCGTCCGCCGCATTGTCGAACGCCCGAATATATTTATCCAGCATATCCTCGCAGCGCTTCAACGCCCATGACAGGTTGACTGCCGTCGGCCTTGCGCTGTTTAAATACGCGCTCGTTTCTCTCACAAATTCGCGGAATTCCTTGACCTGAGTCCCCGCAAAATCTTTCGTCGAAATGTACAGTCCGTAAGCCGCCGCCACGCCGATTGCCGGCGCGCCTCTGACTTTCAGCTTAAAAATCGCATCCCATACATCTTCCTTCGTCTTCATTTCTATGTAAACTTCTTCTCCCGGCAGTTTTGTCTGGTCGAGAATCAGCATTTTTCCGTCCTCGAACTTTACCGGAGCAATCTCCAAAACCGTCATCTTCGTTCTCCTTAAAAATCAATTATCATCCGAATCGACTCGTTGTCATCCGCGATTTGTTTCCCTGTTTTCTCTATCCGTTCAAAAGGAACGAAATAATCATAAGAATCACTGCAAACACAAAGCCCGCAAGCTTCTTCGCATCTTCGTTATCGGCTTTGCTTCGCTTCTGCGTTTTCGCTTTTTTAAATGTCTTTTCGAGACCGCCCTTCGGCAGCTCCAGTTTTCCTGCAAGCGACTGCAGTTTTTCTGCTGCATTTCCTCCTGCAGCCGCGGCTGCAGCTTTCGGAGCGCTTCCGCCAAGCATGATATAGGCTTCCTGCAGTTCCCGCATCTTCCTTGCGGCATATTCCGGCTCGTCCTGATAATCCGGCGATTTGTATTTTCGCCGTCTTTCATCGTATGCAGCATCGATTTGTTTTTGCGAAGCCCCTTCCCGCAGTCCTAAAAGTCGATAGGCATAAATCCTTTCCATTGCGATTCCTTTCTGCGTCTGATTCACATCTTAAATCAAAATATCCTTTAACATCTTATTGTACCATAAATCCGCATAAAATAGAAGAGTTTTATCTGCGGTTGCTGACCAAAAGCGCCGCAAAAATCAATGCACAGCCGATTCCCATCCAAATCGTAACCGCCGCATCATAAAACCAGATGGAAAGCAGCAGTCCGAACACGGATTCCAGACTGAGAAGCAACGCCGCGTGCGACTCGGATGTATATTTCTGCGCAAAATTCTGCACACCAAAGGCAACGGCCGTATTGACAACGCCCAGATATAAAATGCCCATCCACGAACGCATGCTGATGGTTTCTGCCGGCAGCCCCGTACAAAACGCCGCAATCCCTGCAAGCACTGCCGAGCTGAGAAGCTGATAAAAGGTCAGCGGAATAATTTCACTGGTCTGTGAATATTGTCCGATTAAAACGATTTGAATTGAAAAAATCAGTGCAAATGCGATTGTAATAAAATCTCCGATTTGTATTTCCTCACTGCCGCGCAGGCTCAGAAACGCAATGCCCGCAAGCGCTAAAACCGACGCAATATAGTTTTGCGGCAAAATTTTCTTATGCAGCATCAGCCGCGCGATAAACGGTGTGAAGAGAACATAGGTCGCCGCTAAAAAGGACTGTTTGGCAGTCGTCGTATACTGCAGCGCAAAGAGCTGGATAAACAGTGCCGTAAGCTGAAGAAAGCCCAGCAGCATGCCGCGTCGTATGGTCTTTTTATCCGTTCTGAATATCTGTCTGAAGAACACACAGCCCATGCAAAGTGCAGCCACGCCGAAGCGGAAAAAGAGAATCCAAAGTGGAGACGCCGTTTCCAATCCTACTTTACCTGCGATAAAGCCTCCGCCCCAGATGACTGCAACGAGCAGCAGCAGAGCGTCTGCACTCTTCGATGAAATTTGCAAAGTATTTTTTTGTATCTTTGGTGCCTCTTGTTTCATTTTAAACTGCCCCTCTTCTTTCGTACTTTTCCTTTTGTACAAAATTGAATATACCATGAAGAACGGGAGAAAATCAAGGGTTATATGAAATTTAGTTCAGTCCTGCTAAAATTCCGATGTGATACACCACAAACGCCGCAAGCCAAGCGAGCGCCGTCTGAAAAACTGCCATGCCTGCTGCATATTTTCGGCTCCCGGTTACTTTATAAACCGTCGCCAAAGTCGCCGCACACGGGACATAGAGCAGGCAGAAAATCAAAAATGACAAGGCAGAAATCGGCGTGAAAATCTCGCTCAGTACGGAAACCGCTGCTGCGCCGCTTCCTGCTCCTCCTGTTCCTATCCCTCCTGTCCCCACCGTAAGGCTCAAAACCGTAAGCGTGCTGACCACCGCTTCTTTCGCGGAAAGCCCTGCAAGCAGCGCCGTCGCCGCCCGCCAGTCTCCGAAGCCTAATGGTGCGAAAAACGGCGCCGCATGGCGGCCGATTGACGCCAAAATGCTTCGGTCCGGCGATATAGCAAGATGAAATGTACAGTCGAAATTCTCGAGCAGCCAGATGATAGCAGACGCAAGAAAAATGACGGTAAATGCCTTTTTCATAAATCCGCGCATGTTCTCCCATGTCCGCAGCAGCACATGGGAGACCCGATGATAGTTATGGAGACGTTCAAGCCTTTGGGCGGGAGTGTTGCTTGACGGCCCGCCACAGCCAGTGCAACCAGAACAGGCGGCGCAATTCCCCCTGCCTGCCATACCTCCGTTTTTCTCACGACGCTGCTTGTGTGTGACAAATGCAAGCAGCGCCGCCATTGCGATGCCGAAGGAATAGAGAAACACAATAACCGCAGCCGCAGAGCGCGGAAAGAGAGCCGCTGCGAGCATTCCATAGATTGGTATTTTCGCACTGCAGGACATAAACGGTATCAGAAAGATTGTCCGCAGCCTTGCGCGGCGGTCTCTAAGTTCTCCTGCTGCAAGGATTGCGACAGCCGAACATCCAAAACCCGAAAGCAGAGGCACAATCGCGCGCCCCGGCAGGCCCAGCGGTCTGAAAATCCTGTCCATATCCTGTGAAACCTTCTCCATGTATCCGCACTCCTCAAGTGTACACAGACAAAGAAAGAGCAGACCGATAACAGGAAGAAACGAAAGCACGCTTCCGATTCCCCTGCAGATTCCGTCTATGACAAGGGTTCGCAAGGTTTCGTTTACATCGGCCCAAATCAACATTTTTTCCAGCCGCAGCACCCACCAGTCGATTCCGTCTGCAAGCACTTCTTTAAAAAAGCTTCCCGGAGCGCCGAAGGTCAGGTAAAACACCGCCGCCATAATCGGAAGAAAACACAGGGTTTCTTTGTTTACTTTTCCGACATTTCTTTTCTTCAAAATATTCATATAGAATCTTATGTGTGATTTTTGTTGATAAGAAGAAAAAAAATAGATATAATTGAGGAAGAACACCGCCTGCTTCCTGCAGAATTTTTGCGGTGCCGGGAGGAAATAAAATGAAATTTTACATTGTAGATGCTTTTACAGATACCTTATTCGGAGGAAATCCTGCGGGAGTTGTCATTCTCCCGGACGGTACGGATTTTCCTTCGGACGAAACGATGGTAAAGACCGCCGCGGAGCTTCGCTACTCCGAAACCGCTTTTATTCAAAGACTTGGCGATAAAGAATTTAAAATCCGCTACTTCACTCCGGCTGCGGAGGTTGAGCTTTGCGGGCATGCGACGATTGCCTCCTTTAAGGCTTTGCTTTACGGCGGATATATCGAGGACAACGCGAGCTACACCAACCACACGCTGGCAGGCGACCTGCAAATCGATGTGAAAGACGGCTTTGTGCTCATGGACATGGCATCTCCTGTCAAAATTTCAGAAATTACGGAGAAGCCTGCTCTCGATGAGCTTTACAAAATCATGGGAATCAGCTACGACGACCAGCTCGCGAAAGGGCTTACCCTCATTCCGCAGCTCATTTCGACCGGACTCCCTGACATTATGATGCCTGTGACGGGCTTAGACGATTTGGAAGCTTTGGCTCCGAATATGCCTGCTTTATCTGCGCTGTCCGAAAGATACGAAGTGACCGGAGTTCACGCCTTCACCCTCGCAAAAGCCTCTGACGCAGATGACGCTCTGTGCCATGCGAGAAACTTTGCACCGCTGTATGACATCGACGAAGAGGCCGCAACCGGAACTTCCAACGGTGCGCTGACCTACTACGGTTACCTGAACGGCTTCGTCAAGAACGGAGACGACTGTAAAGTCATTCAAGGCGAAAAGATGAACCGCCCATCTGTAATACTCAGCCACCTCGATGTAGAATGCTCCGCCGACGGCTGTGAAGAAACCGACGCGACGCAGCGCCAGTGCTACATTAAGGTTGGCGGCAGTGCTGTCATCCTGGCGGAAGGCGAAATCAGACTTTAGACCTCAAAAAATAAAATCCTTTAAACCCTTGCATTTCCAACGTTTTCGGACTATAAGGGTTTTCTTTTTGAAAAAATTTTAAAAAAATTTACAATTTACCCTTATGTTACCTCCCCGTCGATAAATTAGGTGTACGGGAAAGACGTACAAAATAAAATCCCGGGACAAGGATGGCCCGGAAACCGCTCAGAAGAACGCAAACGACGGTATCTCGTGCAGGCCGCAGAAGGAACTCGACTCCTTACTCGACGAAGTAGATCGTATTTCCGAAGCTACGAACTTCAACGGCATCAACCTGTTAGACGGATCTCTTGGCGGAGCGAAGGTTACGACTACAACCGGTACTGCAGCGCGGAAGATATGCAATTCTTGAGATGCATTTATCCAAAGAAGCCCCTCCGAAGCCATAAAAACGACAAAGCGAATTACAAAAAGACTCCGTATTTTACAAGATCGGCTGCCTTGTGCGGATTGATTTGAATTTACCTTCCAATTTTTAATTTCTTCCTGTTCTCATGGGGTTTTCGTTATTCCGCTTTTTTCACCATGCAGCCTTTCTTAAAGAAGCATACCGCATATTTGAGTATTGGCTGATACCCATCGTCTGAAAGCGGCTGCGTGTAATTGCCTTTTTCAATCTGGGCAAGCCCTTCCTCACACTTTTTCTCCATGCCGCCAATCGTTTCCGAAACCTTGAGTTCCAGAATCATCGCTCTGCCTCTGAATTTCAGTTCGGTCATCACGATGTCGGGTCTTCCGTTTCCGCTCTCACGATTGGATTTTACGCTGTAGCCGCCGATGTTCACAAGAAGCCCCGCCATGAATCCGTGGTAGAAATTCTCGGCATAATCGTAAAAGCTAATGGTGTCCGCAAGCTGTCGGTTAATGAAGTCCTCCGCCGCTTCGCAGTCGCCCTCCTCTAGTGCCCGCACGAGTGGACTGCGGTCGGTTTGTTTTATTCTCTGCTCAAACCAGTAGGAAATGGAGTTTTCATATATCGTTGCAATCTCGATGTTTGGAATCTTCATTTCCAGTTTCAGATTATTGCCTTCTTTCTGTTCCCCGACCTTTTTCAGATAGCCCGTAAAGAACAGGAAGTTCCAAAGGTTATCCTGCGACTGGTGTATGTCACCATAGGTGATGTCTTCATGCACCTGCTTTTCTATCGTGCCTCCGTTAATCAAAGTTTCCAGGTCACGTTTCGCATCCGCATCGGCTTCGCCCACCATTTCGCGGATGATGCTGTTTGAGGAAGAGTTCGACCAGTATGGCAGCGCAAACTTCGTAATCTTGTGGTCGCGGTCATATACATAGTTAATGATGCTCCACGGATTATAGATTTCGATGTCATTGAACAGATAACCGTCATACCACTCTTTTACTTCCGGCAGTTCTTCCTGCAGATTATAATAGGCAAGCATTTCCTCGACTTCGCTTTCGGTAAATCCGAAGCTGTCGCCATATTCGGTACGCAGAACGCTGTCAACTTTTAAATTGTTCAGCCCCGTGAAAATGCTTTCTTTGCTGATTCTCAGGCATCCTGTGATTACACTTCTTTCAAGGTATGGGTTGGTCTTTAATGCCGATTCAAAGAGTGAGCGTATGAAGTCAATCATTTCATCGTAGAAGCCTCTGAAGTATGCATTTTCCAGCGGCACATCGTACTCGTCGATGAGGATGATGGTTTTCTTTCCGTGATATTTGAAAAGGCATTCTGAAAGGAAGGCAAAAGCTTTTGCAACCTCTTTTTCATCTGCTCTGCGATTGAGCAGATTTTCATAGCGTTCTTTTTCAATCGGAAGCAGCGCATCCGACTGCAAAACATAACGATGTCTCATAAATTCGTTATAGATTTCATCGGCAAGAGCACCATACGCCATCTCAAAATTCGGCTGCTTCGCCGACTTTAGGGTCATAAAAACCACCGGATACTGCTGCTGGTGTTTGAGGATTTCTTCGCCGCACTCTGCTATTTTCAGCCCGTCGAAGAGATAACCGTTATCGACTTTCTCGCCTTTTTCCGTAATTTCATCCTCGAAGAAACGGCGGATCATAAACTGATTGAGTGTCTTTCCGAAGCGCCGCGGGCGGGTAAACAAAGTCACCATCGCATTACTTTCGATTAACTTTTTTATCATCAAAGTTTTATCGACGAAATATCCGTCTTTATCAATGATTTCTTTAAAATCCTCCACGCCGATGGAGATTTTTTTTAATTTTTCCTGCTTATCCATAGACCGCAGCTCCTTTCTCAGTCCTCGTATCCACACTTTCCCTGCGCCGCCGGAAACCGGCCATGCCGATTTCGCGCCGCGCAGCTGTCGCCGTTATCTATAGTATACTGGAATCTGTCCAAAGAAACAAGCAAAAAAGAAAAGGCCGCGATAACGCTTACTCGCCGATATCTCTGACCAGTTCGTCGAAGTAGACACGCAAAGCTTCCATTGTCTGCTTGTCCGGTCTGACGATCTGATATTTGCCGTCGGTATAGTATAAGGTGACATTGACCTTGTCGTCCCACGCGGCAGAAGGGCATTGATCCAGCTCCAGCTCCTCGCAGATTTTCTGCACCGGTTTCCAGATTTGCTCTGTCACGAGAGCGTGTTTCCCTTCCTCGACGCCGTCCTGATAGTAATAGGCGTTCAATCTCCATCGAGGCTGCGTGAGCGGCTCCTCATCCGGCAGAGCGGTGTCAAAGGTCAGCTGGTAGGAATACTGTTTCTTTTTGCTGAAAATTCCGCTGTGGTTCTTCATGTAGATGCCGTTCAGCTCCGGCGGGTCGTAATAAACGATTTCTCTGCCGATGGGGTTGGCGATTTCCTCCATAATCGTCAGGACGGTGCTGAATCTCCGATCGTTCGGGATGAAATACTGCGCCCGTTCCTCTGTGCCATCCTCGCGCTGCTAGGTCAGATAAAAGCCGCTTCCGTTCGGCCCGTCTGTCGCGAAAATATAGTCCTTGCTTTTTTCAAGCACGCCGTCGTTTTTTTTGGCACGACTTCCTTCAAGAGCGGCAGCAGACTCTCTTCCAAAAGAATATTCAAATACATCGCAATCACTTGTCTATGATGGGAATTCACTTTTCGGAGGATCTTTCCTTCGGAATCGAGAGCTGGCTCTCCGAGCAGCATACGGATTTCTCTTCGCTTTTGAATTTCCATAAGAAGATGGAATCTCTGGAAGACTTCCTGTTTGACACGGTTCACCAGTATCTGATGCAGGCGGACTGTTCCGGCGCTTTTTTTATGCTCGATACCACGGTCAATACCTCCGCGCCGAATGCCGCGTCCTCAAAAAGCGGACTTTATCTTCAAATCAACGGTTATGAAATCGATCATCGCGAGGCTCTCTGTTATCGCGGGAGTTCCGAGGTCGCAAAGCAGCATGGCGTCATGCCGCACCGAAAATGGAAGTTAGAGCTTGACAGTGATGTCTTTTGGGGTTACGCGCTTGCCGCCCAAAAAGCTTCGCTTCCGCTTGACAATGCTTGTTCCTTTACGGATTTTATCACCTTGCCCGGCATGTCCGAACGCGCGATGCACATTGCGATTCCGATCACAGGCACGGACGGGACATTTTACGGTGTCTGCGGTTTTGAAGTCTCCGAAAGCTATTTCAAGCAGAACTTTGCGCAGCCGACCAAGCTTTCACACATGCTCGCGGTGCTTTCTAACAGCTATGACTCCGATCAGGCTGTTCTTACGGACTTTTTCAGCTGCGGAACAACCGGCGGCTATTACTATCTCCCGAAAGAAAATCTTTTCGTCACAGATTTCAGCAAGGGTCTCTCCCGTTTTTCGGACGGTACGGACTCCTATGTCGGTGTGATCAGCACCTATGAGGATCTTCATGGCGACAATCCGTTTACCACAGCCATCATGGTTCCGGAGAAGGATTTTGCGGCAGATTCCCTGCACAATCTTCTGCGTCTTGGAATCCTTTTGTTCCTGCTCATCGTACTTTCTGTGATCGGCTGCATTTATTTCACCCATCGCTTTTTAGTGCCGCTGCTGCGAAGTCTGGAGCAGATTCAAAAGGGCAATTTCCAAGCTCCTCGCATCAATATGGCTGAAATCGATGACCTTTTGGACTTCCTTGCCCAAAAGGACGGTGAAACGGAGAAGGAAATCAAACAGCTGCAGGAGGAAATCAATCGTCTGGTTCAAACACAGAACAGGGAGATCAATGAAGAAGAATATCGGCATTTTAAGGACTGCCTCGCAAATCTCACCGGAAAAGAGCTGGATATCTTCAATCTGTATCTTGACGGCAAAACCAGCAAGCAGATTCAGGAAATCTGCGCCATTACTTCCAATACGCTCAAATACCACAACGCCAATATCTACAGCAAGCTTGGGATTAAATCCCGCAAAGAGCTTCTGGCCTACGCTATGATGATGAAAGAAAAAGAACGACAGGATGCGCGCCCTTAACCGCACGGGGCGCACCGCCTCCGATAAAAGCAGCGAGTCTCCATATGGGAGACCCGCTGCTTTTATACTTTTATGCTTTTATGTCTGCCGGCTTATTTCGTGACCGAAATCGGACTCAGCACAATTGAGCCATCCATGCCGCTTACCGATACGGAATATGTCCTGACTTCTCCTGTTTCGTCCTCATAGGAAACGCCCCAGTTTGGGATGCTGCCGTAAAATACCCCCTGCACGACCAGCGGGCAATCCGGCATCAGCTCCTTTTGCTTATACATGCTCTTGGTTTGGAACAGCACATTACCGTCCTCATCCGCATCCACAAATTCAAGATTCAGTACGCGAAAATTCTTCAGTGGTTTTTGCGCGAAGAA
>CAKQGQ010000016.1 GCA_934233735.1 uncultured Clostridia bacterium
CTTCCGCATCCAGTGCATGAGGCGCAAAGCCTGCACGGCGCGGCTTGTATTTTTCCCTGTGAAATGTTATAATATATAAGTTATGAAAAGAAAAAAATACAAGCTTATGCTTTCGCTCCTCCTGACTGTCACGCTGATTCTGACATCCGGCTGCGCACAGAGCGATAGAAATGGACAATATAATAAGAATCCTTCCAGGGTGATTCTCTGCGCGGGATTTTCTGAATACGACTGGACACGGAATGTTTTGGGCGATAATCCGGCGGGAATCGAGCTTCGTCTGCTTAACACCAGTGGGGTTGATATGCACAGCTATCAGCCTTCCGTCTCGGATATGGTTCAGATTGCAGACTGCGACCTTTTGATTTATACGGGCGGAATTTCGGAGTTTTGGATTGACAAGGCGACCGCTTCCTCGAAGAAGGACAGCATCAGCGTGCTTTCGCTGATGGAGTATTTTGAAGAGAATCCCGGGCTTTTCCCGGCATATGAGCAGGAAGAGCACGACCACAACCACGGGCATGAGCACGAACATGAAGATGAGGACGCGAATCTGCACGGACACGAGCATGACGAAGAAGCGGACGAACATATCTGGCTTTCGCTGAAGATGGCGCCTGTGTTCTGCGAAAAGATTGCAGATGCGGTTTCGCAGCTTGACCCCGCAAACGAGGATTTATACCAAAAGAACCTGTCGGGCTACCAAGCGCAGCTTAAGGCGCTTGACGCTGAGTTTGAGCAGGCTGTGAGCCAGGCTTCGGGGGATGTGCTGCTGTTCGCCGACCGTTTCCCTTTCCTGTACCTTTCACAGGATTACGGAATCCACTGCCACGCCGCCTTTCCGGGCTGCTCAGCGGAAACCGAGGCAAGCTTCGAGACGATTATCGACCTTGCCGATGATTTGATTACGGACAAGCTTTCGCACATCGTGATTCTCAAAAACAGCAAAAAAAATCTCGCACAGACCATCATCCGCGCTTCCGAAAAGCAGAATGTACGGATTTGCGAGCTTGACTCTCTGCAGTCCATAACCTCCGAGGATATTGACGGAGGCTTTACCTATCTGAACGCAATGAAACAAAACAAGGAGGTCATTTCCGAATGTCTCAACTGATTGTAAATAATTTATCGCTCGGCTATGACGGCATCGTCGTGTCCGAAGGCATCAATTTTCAGGTCAACAAAGGCGACTACCTGTGCATTGTCGGCGAAAACGGTTCCGGCAAATCCACATTGATGAAAACGCTTCTCGGCCTGCAAAAACCGCTTTCCGGGGAAGTCATCCTCTCAGGCGGACTGTCACGCGCCCAAATCGGCTATCTGCCGCAGCAAACACCGGTGCAGAAGGATTTTCCCGCATCCGTGCAGGAAATCGTCCTGTCGGGATTTTTGGCATCCTTAGGTGCTAAACCGTTTTACTCGCGCGCGCAGAAACAGGCCGCACTTGACAATATGAAAAAACTCGGAATTTACGATAAGAGAAACCACTGCTACCGCAACCTTTCCGGCGGTCAGCAGCAAAGAGTTCTGCTCGCCAGAGCACTTTGCGCCACCTCGCAGATGCTCTTTCTGGACGAGCCGATTTCGGGACTCGACCCGGCGGCTTCCGCAGAAATGTACGAAATTATCGCAAAGCTCAATCACGACGAAGATATCACCATCGTGATGGTTTCCCATGACATCGAAGCCGCTGTCAAATACGCCAGCCACATTCTTCACATGGGAAGCAGCATGCAGTTTTTCGGCAGCAAGGAAGAGTATGTGCAGACTCCGCTGAAGGGCAGGTTTCGTCTTTCAAACTTCGTGGACGAGCCGCTTTGCAGCCGCGCGGAAAGAATCAGTATCAAACCAAGGAGGTCGGTAAGAGATGAATTTAATAAACATGATTAGTGACTACTTCTCGTACTCCTTTGTATGGTACGCGTTTATCGCCGGGATTCTGGCGGCACTATGCTCCTCCCTTCTGGGTGTGACACTCGTTCTGAAGCGTTACTCGTTCATCGGAGACGGGCTTTCGCATGTCGCCTTCGGCGCGATGGCGATTGCGGCGGTTTTGTCGGTGAGCAACAACCTTCTCATCGTTATGCCTGTAACGATTATCAGCGCGGTGCTTCTTCTAAAGACCGGGCAAAACGCAAAAATAAAAGGCGATGCGGCGCTCGCAATGATTTCCGTCGGCTCCATGGCCTTCGGCTATCTTTTGCTGAATCTTTTCTCCGCATCTGCCAATATTTCGGGTGATGTATGCAGCACGCTTTTCGGCTCTACATCGATTTTGACACTGACCGGGAGCGATATTATCCTCTGCGTGTCCATGTCGATTGTGGTTATTTTAATCTTTGTGCTTTTTTATAATCGGATTTTTGCAGTTACCTTTGACGAAAGCTTTGCGAGTGCAACAGGCGTCAACGCTTCCGACTGCAATCTGCTGATTGCGATTACCACGGCGGTTGTCATCGTGCTTGCGATGAACCTCGTCGGCGCTCTCCTGACTTCGGCTTTGATTATCTTCCCGGCGCTTTCCGCCATGCGGATTTTCAGCACCTTCCGTCAGGTTATCGTCTGCGCTGCCGTTTACGCAGTTGTTACCTCCGCGGTAGGAATCCTGATTTCCATCATCCTGTCAACGCCTGCAGGCGCGACTATCGTGGTGACGGATCTGCTCGCCTTCGGCATCTGCAGTCTCATCGGAAAAATCAAAACATGCTGAGCTGGTCGGTTTCGGCAAGTCCCTCAAACACGCCGTGATTTCGGAGTCCCTCCACAGCGGTTCGATTCAGTTTCGCCCTCTTCACCGCCTCTTCAACCGTGTCGAATTCCTTGATTTCATATTCGCTTTGGAAAGCCTTTGCGGCATTTTCGCCCACGCCTTCTATCGCTACAAACGGAAGCAGAACCTTGCCGTTATCCACGCTGAATTTCGTCGCAAGCGACTTGCCGAGCCTTGCCGGAGTAAACTCATAACCTCTGGCATACATCTCATAGGCAACCTCATAGATCGTATAATCGTCTTTTTCCTTCGGAGCCGCATTCGTTCCCTTCGCATCGATTTCATCCATCTTTGCCAAAATCGCATCCTTGCCTTTCAGAATCGTCTCAGCGTCGAAGTTCGCAACCTTCGTTGTGAAATAGGTCGCATAAAACTCCTGCGGATAGTAAACCTTATACCACGCCATGCGGAAACTCATCATCGTGTAGGCAACCGCATGGGCGCGCGGGAACATGTATTTAATCTTATTGCAGGAATCGATGTACCAGTCGGGAACATCGTGCTCCTTCATCGTCGCAACCTGCTGCTCGTCGAGGTCTTTCTTTCCCTTACGGACGATTTCCATGATTTTGAACGCAGTCTCGTTCTCAACGCCCTTCAAAATCAGATAGTTCATGATGTCGTCTCGGGTTGAAATAACTTCACGCATCGTCGCCGTTCCGGAGCGGATGTAGTCCTGTGCGTTATTCAGCCACACATCCGTGCCGTGCGAAAAGCCTGAAATTCGAACAAGATCTGCGAATTTATCCGGCTTCGTATCGTCAAGCATCTGCCGCGTAAACGAAGTTCCGAATTCCGGTATCGCATAAGAGCCGTGCGTAAATTTATAGTCCGGATCTTTGATGTCAAGCGCCTCGATTCCGTTGAAAATGCTCAGCACCTTTCGGTCGGTCAGGTCGATTTTCAGTGGGTCCGTACCCGTCATGTCCTGAAGCTGACGGATCATGGACGGCACATCGTGACCGAGAATATCGAGCTTCAAAAGGTTCTCGTCGATTTTGTGGTAGTCGAAATGCGTTGTGATAATGTCCGTGTTCACATCGTTTGCCGGATGCTGAATCGGACAAAACTCAAAGATCTCATGGTCGTCCGGGCAGATTACGATGCCTCCCGGGTGCTGGCCCGTCGTCCTTTTTACACCCGTGCAGTGCTGCGTAAGTCTGTCTTTCTCGTATTTATTTACAGGAATGTTTCTCTCTTCAAAATATTTTGCGACATAGCCGTAAGCGGTCTTTTCCGCTACCGTGCCTACGGTTCCCGCCTTGAAAACGTTTTTGTCGCCGAAAATCACGCCGACATATTTATGCGCCTGCGGCTGATATTCGCCTGCGAAATTAAGGTCGATATCGGGCTCTTTATTCCCTTTGAAACCAAGGAAGGTTGCGAAAGGAATCGTGTAGCCGTCCCGCTTCATCGGTGTGCCGCAGTCCGGGCAGTTCATCGGCGGCATATCGACGCCGCAGTCGTACTTCTGCATATCGCCCCAGATGATTTTTTTGCAGTTTGGGCACAGATAGTGCGGGTCGAGCGGATTTACCTCCGTAATTCCTGCCATCGTCGCCGCAAAAGATGAGCCTACCGAGCCTCGGGAGCCTACCAGATAGCCGTCTTCCAAAGACTTGTTTACAAGCATCTGCGCACTGACATACATCACCGCATAGCCGTTGTTTATGATGGAATTCAGTTCAATATCCAGTCTGTCTTCGATTTCTTTCGGGAGCGGATTGCCGTACTGCGCGTTTGCGCGCTCCATACAGGTATTTCGCAGGGTATCTTCTGCGCCTTCAATCTTCGGCGGGAATTTTCCTGCCGGAACCGGGCGGATGTCGTCGTCCACAAGGCTTGCTATGTAGTTCGTGTTTTCGATTACGACTTCGCGGGCGCGGTCGCCAAGATAAGCAAATTCCGCCATCATCTCATCGGTCGTCTTCATGTAAAGGCCTTCGCCGTTTTCCGCATCGTCGTAGCCCATGCCCGCCATGACAATGTTTCGGTAAATTGCATCGTCAGGCTCCGTATAGTGGGAGTCCGTCGTTGCCACGACGCGCTTGCCGAGCTTGTCCGCAAGCGCAACAATTTTTTTGTTGATGGCGCGCAGATCGTCCTCTGTCTCGACACGCTTACCGTCCAGATAAAATTCTTCCTCGAGCATAAAGCGGTTGTTGATGACCGGCTGGATTTCCAGATAGTCATAACGGGATGCAATGCGCTCCTGCTCTTCCGGACTTGCCTGCTCGGTAATATGCCGGGTATGCGTTCTCTTGTTATAGGAAACACGCTTGACCATGGAAAGGAAAACCTCTCCGGCACTGCACGCGGAGCCTATAATCAGCCCTTCGCGGTGCGCTTCAATCACTGACCACGGAAGTCTCGGTTTTTTATAAAAATAGTTGATATGGGAATAGGAAACCAGCTTATAGATATTCTTAAGCCCTTCCTGTGATTTTGCTAAGATAATGATGTGATTCGTCGGCTTGGGTTTGTAGTCGATTTCTCCGTTTTCGTCCCTGCAGTCCGCATCGTCGAAGACATAGCCTTCCACGCCGTAAATCACCTTAATCGGACGGCCTTTTTCCGCCTGCTTCTTCGCCTCTGCCGCGCAGTCCGGGAATGCCTGAACCACGCCGTGGTCGGTAACCGCAACCGCAGGCTGTCCCCACTTCGCCGCCTGCGCCACGATGTCCTTCGCTTCGTTGAAGCCGTCCATCTGGCTCATCTTCGAGTGGATGTGAAGCTCGACACGCTTGCCGTCTTCCCAGGTATCCTCACGGCCGATTTCTCTGTCCGCTTTTTCGAGGTCTTTGAACATAATCGTGTTCATGTTCTCAAAGGTATCCCACTGCACCTCGCCGCGGATTTTGACCGCATCGCCCGGCTTCAGCAGATCATTGATTTCGCCCCACTTGGCTTCGGTCACGAACGCCTTCGTGCAGACCGTCGTCTTGTTATCCGTAATCAGAAGCGACACGAGATGATTTCCGTTTTTTATCAGGCGTTCCGAGATTTTGAACAGAATGCCTTCGACAACGACCGTTCCCATCTTCGGGTCGATGTCTCTGAGCTCGACAGTTTTGCCGCCCGGTATATCGCGGCCCATAATGCGGTTTCCGGATGCAGGAAGCTCCTTCTCCCTGCGCTTCCAGCCGCCTTCGCCGCCTTTTCCGCCGAAGCCGCCCTTTGGCTGAAATCCGCCGCCTGCCCCGAAGCCCGCGTTTCCGCCGTTTTCCGTGCGTTTCGGCGCAGCAGCCTTCCTCGCCTTGACTTCCTCGCGGTATTCTTCCACGCTCTTTTCAATTTCCTTTGCTTCATTTGCATGGAAGGAGCGCGACATTTCTTCGAAAAGCTCTACATTGTTTGCAAAAGAAACTTCCAGCGAAAGATCAAATCGCTCCTTCAGAATTTCCTGAAATCTGCGCGCAAGCTTCTCATTGAGCTGCTTCGTTGCAAATTCCCCGAGCGCATGATAAATCACCCGGCTGCCATCCTTTTTTACAGTTCTCTCATCGATCATCTTCGTAATCGAAATGTAGGAGCCGTTTACTTCTTTTATCATATAAGGCAGAAACAGTCTTGCAATCTGCTCTTCATCGAGCAGCAGATTTTCATATGTAAAATCAAACTGAACTTCTTTGATAATGTCCAGCTTGTTGATAATCAGCGCCTTTATTTTTTCGCAGTCCAAAAAAGGTATGATAAAGTTCAGACGAATCGGCATTTCCAGTACGCCCGTTTCTTTATGTATCACACCTTTTCCAAGCTCGAAGCTGTATTCACTTTTCTCTCCGCCCAGCACGCTCCAGTCGATGCTTTCCCGGATCAGATTTTTCATATACTCGCCTCTATCATCTTCAATAATTCATCTACCAGTTCTTCTTCCGGCACAGTGCGAACGACTTCACCTTTGGAAAAAAGCAGGCCGCGTCCGCTGCCTCCGCAGATTCCAAAGTCAGCCTCTGCCGCTTCGCCCGGTCCGTTAACCGCACAGCCCATCACCGCAACCTTCAGGCTTCTTTTCCCTTCACGCTCCAGTTTTTCTGCAATCGGAGAAAGCCTTCTTTCGGTCTCAGCTGCCAGCACCTGCAAATCCACCTTCGTTCGTCCGCAGGTCGGGCAGGAAACGAGGTCAACTCCGGCTTTCCTAAGTCCGACATTCCTGAGAATCTCCTTTGCGAAGAGAACCTCTTCGACCGGGTCTGCGGTTAAAGAAACGCGCATCGTGTCGCCGATTCCCTCAAGCAGCAGTGCGCCGATTCCGATTGCCGACTTCACCTTCCCTCTTTCGAGCGTTCCGGCCTCCGTAATACCGATATGAATCGGATAATCCGTCTTCGCTGACAAAATTTTATGTGCTTCATAGTTCATCCGCACATCCGAGGATTTAATCGAAACGACCAGCGCGTCATAGTCCAGCTCCTCAATCAGCTTTAAATTGTTCAGTGCGCTTTCTGCAAGGCCTTCCGCCGTCACACGGCCATATTTCTGTAAAATCGGTTTTTCCAGAGAGCCCGAGTTTACGCCGACGCGAATCGGGATTTCATGCTCCTTCGCCGCTTCTACAACTGCGCGCAGACGCTCCCTGTCTCCGATGTTTCCCGGATTGATTCTGACCTTATCCGCGCCCGCCTGAATCGCCGCAAGCGCCAGTCTGTAGTCAAAGTGAATATCCGCTACCAAGGGCACTTTGCCCGCGAATTTTTTCTTTACGCGCGCGAAAACTTCTGCGGACTCCATATCGGGCACTGCGATGCGTACGATTTCGCATCCTGCTTCCGTCAGTCTTTCAATCTGTCTGCAAAGCCCTTTTTCATCTCTGGAATCCACATTGGTCATCGATTGTATTGTAATCGGCGCACCGCCTCCAATCAGCAGGCTGCCGCATCTTACCTGTTTCGTCGTTTTCATATTCTCACCTAATCAAAGATTCGCAGTACATCGTTAAATGTCACATAAACCATCAGAAGCATCAAAAGCGCAAGCCCTGCTAAATGCACGGTTCCTTCCACTTTTTCGCTGACAGGCTTCTTCGTAATCGCGCTGTACAGCACGAAAATAATTCTGCCGCCGTCCAATGCCGGAAGCGGAAGCATGTTCACAATCGCAAGGTTAATGCAAATCAGTGCAACCAGCGACGCATAATAGGAAACGCCGTACTTGGTAGTCTGGCTTACCATCTGCACCATGCCGACCGGCCCGGTCAGTTCGTCTGCACCAACTTTGCCCGTAAAGAGCTGTCCGATCGCCGAAAACATCATTTTCGTAAGATTCCAGGTTGACTGCACACCTGCGACGGCAGCCTTTGCAGGGTTATGACTGATTTTGCAGGTAATTCCCAGCACATAGCGTGACACCGTGTTTCCCTGCGCATCCACGCCATCAACGAGCGTCGGTTTTATATCAGCCGTATGGGTTTTGCCCTCTCTTTCATACTCCACGGAGACGGACTGCCCGTCCTTAACCGTATTGATTGCAGTGGAAATATCGTTCCACGCTTCAATTTTATACACCTTGTCGGTCGTGACGCTCAAAATTTTATCATTCGGCTCAAGGCCTGCAAGCGCCGCGGGGCTTCCGCTCTCGACTTCGCCGAGCGTCGTCGTCGTAAAGCCGTAAATTCCCGCGATGAGGCACATAATCACAATCGCACAGGCAAGGTTCATCAGAGAGCCCGCCGCGAGAATCAAAATTTTCTGCCACGGCTTCTTTCTTCCGAATGCCCGCTCATCGGTCGAGTCTTCGTCCTCGCCCTCCATCGCACAAAATCCTCCAATCGGAAGAAGCCGAATGCTGTGAAGCGTTTCTCCTTTTTGCTTTTTCCAAATCACAGGTCCCATGCCGAACGCAAATTCGTTGACCTTGACCCCGCATTTTTTCGCTGCGATGTAATGCCCCAGCTCATGCGGAAAAATCATAATGCAAAACAGTATAATCGCAAGAATTGCTGTCTTCATAAAATCTCCCTCGTTAATTTTCTCGTCTCTTTGTCGATTTCTAAAATACCCTCTAAATCCAAATTATATGCAGTTTTATGTGCATCGAGAATACATGCAAGTGTTTTTTCGATGTCCACAAAACGAATTTTCTCTTCCAAAAACGCCGCAACCAAAACTTCGTTTGCCGCATTCATAACCGCCGGGCAGCTTCCGCCCCGTGCAATCGCTTCATATGCCAGCGAAATACAGCCAAACACCTCCGGATTCGGCTTTTCAAAAGTCAGATTCGAGCCTTCACCGAAAAAGTCAAGTTCGCGTTCCTCGTTTTTCAGCCTGTCCGGATAGCCCAACGCCAGACTGATTGGAATCCGCATATCCGGCACGCCGAGCTGCGCGATTACTGAATTGTCCATAAACTCCACTGCGGAATGCACGATGCTCTGCGGATGTACTAGAATCTGTATCTTTTCCGCTTCCACATCAAAGAGCCACCTAGCTTCAATCACCTCAAGGCCCTTGTTCATCATCGTCGCCGAATCGATTGTAATTTTCGCGCCCATGTTCCATTTCGGGTGCTTCAGAGCCTGCGCCAGCGTCACATTTTCAAGCTGTTCCTTTGTATAGCCCCTGAACGGTCCGCCGCTTGCCGTCAAAAGAATTTTCTTAACCGGTCGGTTTTGATTTCCTTCCAGACATTGAAAAATTGCGCTGTGTTCACTGTCCACCGGCAGAAGCTTTACCCCTGCTTTCGCCGCGGCATCCATTACGAGTTCGCCTCCGGCAACAAGTGTTTCCTTGTTTGCGAGCGCAATGTCTTTTCCTGCCTGAATTGCCGCATAGGTCGGCGCAAGTCCGCGCATTCCCATCAGTGCGTTGAGAACCATGTCACAGCCACCCTCAGCTGCTTCAATCAGACCCTTTTCCCCCCATGAAAACTCCGTCCGCGGAAACTTTCGCATAAGATCGTGGGCGTCCTCTTCACGCTCTGTGACCGCAAAGGCAGGTATGAACTTTTCAATCTGTTCCTCCAGCTTCTTTTTGTTTTTTCCGCAGGTCAGCGCCTCAACCCGAAACCTGTCCGGATGCGCTTTTATTACCTCAAGACTCTGCGTTCCGATGGAGCCGGTACTTCCCAATACAGTAATCTTTTTCATCTGTTTCTCCAACTAAACCCTTTTTTACAGCAAAACCGGCATTGCCTTCTGCGCCTCATTTACAAACAGAATGCAGTAATACACCATCGGTGCCGTAAAGAATACGCTGTCAAATCTGTCCAGAATTCCGCCATGCCCCGGTATGAGGCTGCCGTAGTCCTTGATGCCCATTTGTCTCTTGAATGCCGAAGCCGCAAGGTCGCCAAACTGTGCTACCACGCTTCCAACCACCGAAATAATCATGCATTCCGTCATCATGTCCGGAACGACAAGATACGCAAAGATTCCGCAAAAAACAATGCTTCCCAAAACACCGCCGACCGCGCCTTCTTTGCTCTTCTTCGGACTCAGATGCGGACAAAGCTTATGCTTTCCGACTGCCATTCCCACGAAATACGCCATAATGTCCGTTCCGAATGATGCAAGGAACACAAGCCATATCAGGATGCTGTATTCGCTCCGGTCGATCAGCACAATGTGGAACGGAAAAAGTACACAGTACAGAATTCCAAGAAGAGTTGCTGACATATCCTCAAGTTTTCTTTCCTCAACATTGAATCCGTATATCATCGACCCCATAACCGCAAGCACAACCCAAAGCAAAATCAAAGACGGAATTCCCGGCGCAAGGATTTCCGCTGCGTAAAGCAGCACAATCGCCGCATAAGCAAGTCCGTATGCCGGTCTGCTGCCGACTGCTTCATATCCTTTATAAAACTCGTGAACACCGATAAAACTTACGACGATGCAGGCTGCCATCAGCAGGTACCCGCCGAAATATACCAGGGCAATCAGCGGCAGCATGATGCATGCCGAAATGATTCTTGTCTTCATGTTTTTCACCTCTATTCTTTCCGTCCGCCGAATCTGCGGCTCCTGTGGCAAAATTCCCCGATTATTTTTTCAAACTCCTCCGGGCTGAAATCCGGCCAAAGCGAATCCGTAAACGCAAATTCACTGTACGCCGCCTGCCAAAGCAGAAAGTTTGACAGCCGCTGTTCACCGCTTGTCCTGATAATCAAATCCGGATCGGGGATATTGCCGTTCTCATCACCTGTATACAGATATCTTGAAATCATTTCCTCATCGATATCTTCCGTGTTAATCCGTCCCGAGGCTGCTTCCTCCGCTGCTCGGCGGGCAGCCCTTGCGATTTCCGCACGGCTTCCGTAATTCAGCGCGATGTTGAACTGCAGCCCCGTATTGTCCTTCGTCGCATTCACAGCTTTTTCAATGCTCTTAACCGCAGACTGCGGCACCTTCTCATAGTCACCCAGCATATGCACCTTTACATTGTTTGCTGAAAGTTCCGCAAGCTCGCTTCCCACGAATTTAACGAGCAGATTGAAAATTCCGCCCACCTCTTCCTGCGAACGCTTCCAGTTTTCGGTTGAAAACGCATATACTGTTAAATACTGGATGCCCAGCACATCCGCTCTTTTGATAATCTCCTTCATGGTATACATACCCTGATTATGCCCGCTGAGCCTTGTTACCTTGTTTTTTTCCGCCCATCTGCCGTTGCCATCCATGATGACCGCCACATGCCGCGGAATCTTCGCTGATTCACTCATTCTGTCTCCTACAAAGAGTGTGGCTGCAAAAGCACAGCCACACAATCATTTCTTCTTATATTTTTCCGCAAAAAGGCAAAATTAAACTTCCATGATTTCTTTGTCTTTCGCTGCGATGATGTCGTCGATTTCCTTCGTCGTCTTGTCCGTTGCCTTCTGAATATCGTCTAAAGCCTTCTTCAGCTCATCTTCCGTAATCTCATGGTTCTTTTCAAGTTTCTTCAGCTCGTCGTTTGCTTCTCTTCTGAGATTTCTTACTGCAACCTTGCTGTCCTCGCCCATCTTCTTTACTGTCTTGGTGAGCTCTTTTCTTCTCTCTTCCGTAACCTGCGGAATCACAAGTCTCACGCATTTACCGTCGTTGGATGGGTTGATTCCGATATTTGCAACATTGATTGCCTTCTCGATTTCCGCGATGGACTTCGGGTCAAACGGGGTAATCATCAAAGTTCTCGGATCCGGAACCGAAATATTCGACAGGTTCTTAAGCGGTGTCGGTGAACCGTAATAATCAACCATGACCTTGTCAAGGAGCGCAGGGTTTGCTCTTCCTGCTCTGACTGTGTTTAAGTCCTCTTTCAAAATTGATATCGTCTTCCTGCTTCTTTCTTCAAGATTTTTCTTAATGGTTTCCATCTTTTCCTCCTACTTTATAATCGTTCCTATCTTCTCGCCCTGAATGGCACGGAGCACATTTCCGTCCTCGGCGATTGCAAACACATGAATCATAATTCCGTTGTCCTTACACAGGGTTGCGGCCGTCAGATCCATCACCTTGAGGTCTTTTTCCACAACTTCCATATGCGTCAGTTCATCAAATTTCACAGCATCCGGATTCAGTGCCGGGTCGCTGTCATAAACGCCGTCAATATTCTTTGCCAGCAAAATGACATCTGCGTCAATTTCCGCAGCTCGAAGCGCTGCTGCTGTGTCAGTTGAGAAGAACGGATTTCCCGTTCCTGCTCCGAAGATTACCACATCGCCGTGGTCGAGATGGCTGAGTGCTCTTCTTCTTGCATACGGCTCTGCGATTTCCTTCATTTCGATTGCGGTCTGTACCTTCGCGTCAACGCCCAGCGCCAGAAATGCGTCCTGAAGCGCCAGCGAATTCATCACGGTTGCCAGCATCCCCATATAGTCTGCCGTCGCGCGGTCCATATCCTTGCTGGTTCTGCCTCTCCAGAAGTTGCCGCCGCCGACAACGATTGCCACCTGCACGCCCAGATCGTGAATTTCCTTGACTTCTTTGGCAACCTTTCGGGTCATTTCTTCATTGATTCCGAAACGCTGCTCACCCGCAAGCGCCTCTCCGCTGATTTTCAGTAAAACTCTTTTGTATATGGGTTTCATCCGCTACCTCCGTTCTG
Organism: uncultured Clostridia bacterium; assembly: GCA_934233735.1. GTDB lineage: Bacteria > Bacillota > Clostridia > Peptostreptococcales > Anaerovoracaceae > CAG-238. Next base: position 12,796 of record CAKQGQ010000016.1, read on the forward strand.
CTCTTCAATCTAAAATATTATACCACAGCCTTACTTATATCACAAGAAATTCTTTGTGATTCAGGGAACGAAAAAACCTCCAAAAGTTCTATATATACAAACTACGGAGGTTTTAAAAATTAATATGCATTTGTTTTGTAACCCGGCAGTGCTTCCGCAATCTTCCGCTCGTATCCGTTCTGCCAGAAAAGGCATTTGGACGGGTCTATGCCGAGCTTGTCTCCCGTGAGTGCCAGCGCAATCGCGCGGCAGCCGCCGTTGCAGTATTCGAAGTGCTCACATCTGCCGCATTTTTCGTTCTTTTCCCGCAAAGTGCCGAGCGTGGTGCAGACCTCGTCGATGTACGGCCCGAAGGTCAGCAGTTTATCCAGCGGCTCCCTCTTGACATTGCCGAGGCTGTCGTGGTGCTGCTCATAATAGCCGGACATCTGATGACACGGAAACACATTTCCGTTGGCAGCAACTGCAATCATGCCGCGATTTCCTTTGCAGACAGGAATGCTGTCACGATAGGTCCCCGCGCAGGAGTTGACCGCCGCTAAGCTGTAGTACTCGGTCTGTGGGTACAGGCTGCCAAACTGCCAAATCGTCAGTACCATGTGGTGACTGCCCGCAGCATACTGCTTCCAGATTTCGATGGAAGCATCGTAATATTCTTCCAGGGTCAGCGTCGCATTGCCCGCATTCCGTACCCAGCGCGGTGCTTCGGTCGTGCGAATCATCCGCATTTCCTCGACTCCCATCGAATCAAAGAGTTCTGCCGTTTTCAGCATGACATCGCTGTTTCGGCGGTTCATGTTCGTCTGAACCTTCACGCGAAAACCGTTTTCAATGCAAAGCGAAACGGCGCACAGGGCATCCTGCTCCGCGCCCTTGTGATTGCGCATCCAGTTGTGGCAGCCGATGCCGTCGAAGGAAATCTTTATCAGCGGCGTGCAGCCGATGGCTTTCATGCGGTCAAGCGCCTTCTGATTGATAAAATGTCCGTTGGTATTCAGTTCCTCGACATACATGCCGCGTGCATAAACGCCTTCTAAAATATCAAAAAAATGCTTGTGCAGCATCGGCTCTCCTCCGGTCAGGGTAAAGGCATTGATGCCGCAATCGCGTGCCTGGTCGAGCAGCTGCTCTGCCTCCTCCATGCTCCACTCGCTCATCAGCGGCGCATTGTCCGCCGCATTGAAGCAATGAATGCAGTTGTAGTTGCATTTTCCCGTAATCATCCAGTTCATCGCAGGAAAATAGCGGTTCATATACATGTGTGGACGGTTCCAATCGGAAACCGTCATGGTCTCCCCTTGGGCTGCTTTCGTGATGAAGCCATTCGCAAGAAAGCGCACCGTGAGCGCGCTTTCTTGTTCATCCGGCAGCTCGTTCCTGCCGTCGCAGGCTGCCAGAAACATAAATTCTTCTTCTTTCAGGCCTCTTGCGTTCCGCTCGCCCCGTATGTAATAAGCATAGGGAACCAGCAGCCAGGAACGCAGAGCAATGTTCGGGTTTAACAGGTAGCGCATCGTGTTTTCCTATCATTTGTAGTTCTTCGGATGGTAACACTCGCGAGGCTGGCATGCCTCGATTGCTTTCATGATCAGCTCTAAAATCGTAGACCAGAGAGAACCGCTGATGCGATTGGGATCAACGCCCCAGTATCTGCATTGTGCACAGGTACCTTTCAGACCGGCAGTTGACTGTCCTTGCTCGAAATGCCTGCATCTGTAACCGCTGGTAGTCTTAAGCCTTCCGCCGCTTGAGTAGCATCCGCCGCCTGCCACATTGTCCAGTTCGTCGTCATCAAGCTCTCCTGTTTTAGGATGCAGCTGGTCGAAATATAACTTAGCCGTTTCTTCATTTAAATCGATTCCGTTTTCCTTTGCGAGCGCTAAAAGCGCCTCCGGAGATTCTGCCTTTTTTGCTTTTGCAATCATTTCATTGTTTATTTCCACTGTACTTTCCTCCTCATTTTGTGCACTTAATTCATAAATTTCTAATCCACAAATCCCATGCATCTATCGCACCAGCCGCTTGGGTGAAGGCTTTCTACCATTCTGCCGCAGTGGCTGCAGCGTTCCATTTTTACGCTAAACTGTAATCTTCTGCCCCCGTTTACCTGATCCAGTGCATCATCCGTCAGTTCTGAAGATGCGCGATTAATCGTCTCTTCTGCCTGATTCATTTCCTTGTTTGTGTCTTTTCCGTCTTTCATACTGTTTTCCTCCTTCAATATATTTGCCTTCAATAATGTGATTTAAATAATTCCGTTTTCATCTTTAGTACACCTTTTCGATGCCGGACTCATCAACAGTGATTAAGCCGATTCTTTCCCCTTTGACGAGATATTGGCAGGATGTATCCCGTGTGCGGATGATGGCCTCGATCACGCCCCGCTCTGTGATGTGGCGTTTCTTGCCCGGTTCGTTATAGCGAATATCCACAACAGTGCCTACAGGATATTTCAAATTGTTTTCGTAAAGGTAACCGCCGGCTACTTCTGACAGTTCATCATCATTTAATTCCCCGTCCTGCTGTGCCTCTAAGTTTTTAGCTTCCATTTCCTTGTTTTTTTCCATTTTGGCTTCCTCCTTTACCCTCTTTGCTTTGCCCTTTGTCTTTTTATACGAAAGACTTTGGAAAATGGCTAATATTTTTTAGAAAATTTTTCAATATTTCTTATATATCATCTGTATCTGCGCTTTGCGGCTCATTGTCCAGCCTCTGCCGCGCAACAAGTTCTGCGAAAAATCCGCCGTTTGCAATCAGTTCCTCGTACTTTCCGTCCTCTACGATTTTGCCTTTATCCAGAACCAAAATGCGGTCGCACTGCTTGATTGTGGAAAGTCGATGCGCGATAACGATTCTCGTGCATTTCAGAGCATCGAGTGACTCCGAAACCTTTTTCTGCGTCAGATTATCGAGCGCACTGGTCGCTTCATCGAACATCAGAATCTTCGGCTTCGGTGCGATTGCACGGGCAATCATCAGTCTCTGGCGCTGTCCGCCCGAGATTCCGCCTGAGCCCTCCGATATTATGGTATGCATGCCCATCGGCATACTGCGGATGTCGTCTGCAATCCCTGCAAGCTCTGCTGCTTCCCATGCTTCCTGCAAGGTGAGCTGCGGTGCAGAAATCACAATGTTGGAATAAATATCTCCCTGGAACAGCTTGCCGTTCTGCATCACGACGCCTATGCGGCGGCGCAGAGAACGTAAATCGATTCGCTCCAGGTCCTTGCCGTCATAATAGACAGCACCCTTCTGCGGTTTTTCGAAGCCGAGCAGCAGGCGCATCAGGGTCGACTTGCCGCATCCGGTTTTGCCGACAATCGCCACGTACTGCCCCGGACGGATTTTCAGGGAAAGGTCATCCAGAACCAAAGGCATGTGCTCATTATAGCGAAACGACACATGGCTCAGTTCAATGCCTCCCGAAAGTCTTGTCAGCACTTCCTTTTCATCCGCAATCTCAGGCACGGCGTCGAAAAACGGCTGCACCATCGTAAGAATCGGTCGAATCTGCGCGACCGTCAAAGCAATGCCTGCCAGCGACATAAAGGCGCCCGACAGCATGCCGTAAGCGGTATTAAATGCGTAGTAATCCGCAACCGAAACACCGGATTTCACCGCCATCCAATACATGACAATGGTTCCCGTCAGAGTGATGGTGAGACTGATAACCGAGTGAAGTTTCAAGAATAACGGCGGGTTATAGCTCAGCTTTGCATCCTTGGCATATAAATTCCCCCAGCGGGCAAAAGCGCGCTTTTCCGCGCCTGCCAGCTTAATTTTCTGAATACCGCTGATTAACGCGTAGCTCATGCCGCTTTCTTTCCCGGAGATTTCCATCTGCTGCGTGCTGATCTTCATCTGCATCAGGGAAGAGAGCACCGAAAGCACAACGGTAACGAGCAGAATAATCAAAGCCGGAATCACAAGTTCCCGCGCGTAAACAAAAATCTGCGAGAGATAAACCAGCGAAAACAGCGAAGTCAATCCTGTTGAAAATGCCGCGGATACCAACATCTTGCATAAGCTGTTAACCTGCGTCGCGCGGTTTGCAAGTTCTCCCGAGCCGTAGTTCTTAAAGAAGCCTGCAGGCAGCGACAGGACGCGCATCATGGTCGCCGCTTCCACTGCAATGCTCATTTTCATTTCCACTCGCGTTGTCACCATCTGCTTGATGGTCTGCAGCAGAAGCGTACTGATTGAAACGCAGACCGTGAAGACCGTGATGGCAAACAGCAGGCGCATCTGTCCGGACGGCAGTACCTGCCCGAAAAGCAGGCTGGTGAGTTTCGGCGACAAAAGCCCGATGAGGGTCACTGCAAGCGTTGCCAGCGCAAGCACCACAAAATCTGCTGTGGATAAAGTCCCTATAATATAGTGCATCAGAGACGGCAGGCTGATTTTTGAAAGCGGAAACGGTTTATAAAAAGCAATCGCCTCCGCTCCAAACAAGTCCTGATTGCTGCGGTTGATACGTTTTTTCGCGCCCGTCTGCGGGTCCATATAGAAATATCCGCTCAGACCTGCCGGAAGCAGAGCGGCCGTGCGTCCGTCTTCGCGCAGCGTGCCGAGCATCGCGCCTGCCGCGTTGCGATACCAGCCGTCGGTCAGCTCTACCGTACGCCGCATGATGCCGTGCGGACGCAGCAGGTATTCCAGCTGCTCATTGGCATCGGTGATAGTCTCAGGGACTTCCCTTGTTTTGACATGATAATATTTTAAAATAGCGTCTATGGCATCCTTGCTCATGGTAAGGCTGTCCTGAAATTCCGTGCCAATCTTTTTCCCCATCACAGCGGACGCCATATTGGCAAACGCGTCGGCAAAGACATCGTTGTCATTTTGTTTTCTCTGTCTGATTTGTTCATCAAACCAACCCATAATGTCTTTCCCTCCTTACTCGTTTGTCACCAGCTGCGTATAGACGCCGCCTTTTTTCATCAGTTCCTCATGGGTGCCGCGCTCTGCGACCTTTCCATGATCCAGTACGATGATTTCATCGCAGTCGCGGATTGTCGACAGGCGGTGCGCCACGACAATACAGGTGATGCCGCGGTCCTTGATAGACTTGACTACTTCATATTCCGTCTTGGCATCCAGCGCACTGGTCGCCTCATCCAGAATGATGATGGTCGGATCCTGCGCCAGCACGCGGGCAATCTCCATGCGCTGCTGCTGTCCGCCCGAAAAGTCCTTGCCGCCTTCCGTCAGTTTATATTGATAGCCGCCGTCACGCTGCATGATATCCTCATGCAGCTGTGCATCACGCGCAGCCATAATCATTTCAAAATCTTCAATGGAGTTATCCCACATTTTGATATTATTGGCAATCGTATCCTCAAACAGGATGATGTCCTGATCCACAACCGCCAGCGATCCGGTAAACACACTGCGGTCAATCTCAGCAATCGGCTTGCCGTCAAAGAGAATTTCTCCTTCCCATGGCTTATACAGTCCCGAAATCAGCTTCGCCAGGGTTGACTTGCCGCAGCCCGATGTTCCGACAAACGCCACGCGGCTTCCGGTTTTCAGTGTCATGCTGAAATCCTCAATCAGCGGCTCTGCAAGCCTCGAATAGCCGAAGGTAACATTTTTCAGCTCGACATTGCCCGAAAGCTTATCGTATTCTGCATTTTCATCAAGCGTTTCATCTAAGGAAGCGTCAGTGGGATACTGCATGACATCCTCTACTCGTTCCATCTGGGTTCGCATCTCCTGCAGCGTCTGCTTCGCTGAAATCAGCGTGGAAACCGGAGCAAGGAAGGAAGAAAGCAGACCCTGGAAGGCCATAATCATGCCGACTGTAAAAGTTCCCTGCATAGCCAGATATACGCCCGTCATCAGCACTGCTGTGCCGCAGAGCGAACTGATCAGCGTCGGAAGCAGAAGGAGCAGATGTTTTATCTGCGACTGCTTATTCACACTCGCCTGATAACCCGCCCATCTCTCAAAGAAAGCGTTTTCAGCACCGCTGGCTTTGATAGTCTCAATCATTTCAATTCCTGCAACCGTCGTACCTGCCAGCTTTCCGGCATCACGCATGGCAATACGCGTCATATTGATGCGGCGTTTTGCTATAATATTCGATAATATTAAGCTTGAAAAAACCGAAATCAGTCCGATTAAGGTCAGCAGCACACTGTAACGCAGCATGACCACGAAGTAAAAGACCATCATGACGGTCTCTAGCACCAGCGGCGCAAACGTATTGACCAGCTGCCACGCAATCGTCGCGTTAGCGCTCTGCCTGCTCTGAATATCCCCTGCCATGCGCTGTGAAAAGAACTCCATCGGCATGCGCAGTACCTTCCACATATAGCTCGTATTTCCAACCATCGCAAGCTTGCCGTTGATGCGAAGCGTATACACCTCCTGTATCCATGCGACCACCAGCTGGATTATGCTAACCCCCGCCAATGCCAGCGTAAACGGCAGCAGCCACTCCGGATTCTCCCCGGTTAATAAGCGGTCGAGGAAAATACGCGAAAAGACCGGGGTAATAATTCCAAGCAAGGAAGATATGATGCTCGTCATCACCACGAAGACGACCGCTGCACCCGCGCCTTTGAGACGTTTTTTTGCGTAAGCAAGCATCGAAATCGGTTTTCCCTCCGGCAAGAAATCCTCGCCCGGCTCGAACATCAGACAAATTCCCGTGAAGGACTCGTCAAAAGTCTTCATCGGTACGGTATAAGTGCCCTTCGCAGGGTCGTTCAGTACAGCCTTATTGCCGCGGAATCCGTCGAGCACCACGAAGTGATTAAAATTCCAATGAATGATACAAGGAAACCTGCCGTCCTTTTTCAGGTCCTCCGGTTCGTAGCGATAGCCCTTTGCCGTCAGACCATAACTTCTGGCAGCCCGCAGGATGTTGCGTGCGTTGGAGCCATCGCGCGATACGCCGCAGTCAAAGCGAACCTGCTCGAGCGGAATCCATTTCTCATAATATGCTAAAATCATTGCAAGGCTTGCCGCGCCGCATTCGAGCGCCTCCATCTGCATGATGACAGGAACCTTCGCAGCACCTTGTGTAATTGGTTGTTTGATTTTCTTTGCTGCATTCATCTCCCGCACTCCTTAGTTCAAAACAAAACTCATCGGCTTCACGCGCTCTAAAACGACGGAAGCACGATAGACGCCATCCGGCAGAGCTCCGGTATCCGCAGCGATTTCGTAGACCCAGTCTTTTGCTTCAAGTCCGCTCAGGTGCAGAAAATAATCGTCCGCAGCCGCTTCACTTTCACTCATGCGAATCGGATTTGCCGCAACCGATGCCACCGGGTACTCTTCATCATTTACGGAAATCAACGCAGCCTCTGTTAATTTCGCATAATCCTTTTCGCTGATATAGCAAACGAGGCGTCCATCTTTACAGATGCTGCCTGTCTCTATTTTTGTGTCCATGCTTCCGAAGATTCCCCATACGCAAATTCCCACCAAAAGCACGATGATTGCAAGTAAAATCATCCACACCTGCGGATTCGATACGCGGATATAGTCATTCATCTGATCGGGCGATGTGACCCTGTCTATGCTTTTCTGCCGAAAAATCGGATTACCCATGCTGCTACCTCTTCTCCTGAATGTCTTTGCGAATGCGCAAAATATTTTGTCCATCTTTATATTCGTAAGTAATCTCATCCATGGTTTTCTTCACCATGAAAATACCCAGTCCTCCCGCAGCGCGTTCCTCCGCGGAAAGCGCAATGTCCGGGTCGGCATTCTGAAGCGGATCGTAAGGAATTCCATGATCCATAAATGTAATCGTAACCGAAATCGGAGCGTCGCTGACCTCCACACGCACCGTGGCAGGACCGGTATCCGGATTGTACGCATACTGCGCGATATTTCCGAAAAGTTCGTCAATCGCTATATCAATCTGAACCTGCGCTTTCATCGGGCAGCCGATTTCCGCAAGCTGATCATTCACAAAATCCGTCACCTGCTCTATGTTCTCAACAACCGCAGGAATTGTCATTTCTTTCATTTCCGGCACCTCCCTGGTATTTCAGATATAACATCGTGATGTCGTCAAACTGCGGCGCTTCTCCCACAAACGCGTCAATGTCCGCCTTGACCGCACGGCAGAATTCTTCTCCGTCTACCCCTCTCAAGGTATTCAGCAGCTTTTCCAGTCGCTCTTCTCCGTAGAGCTTCTCGTCTGCGTTGGCTGCCTCCGTAACGCCGTCCGTATAAAGATAGATTTCATCTCCCGGCAAAAGCTGCAGTTCGTTTTTCCTGTATCGGATTCCCTCCATGCCCGCAAGCACGAACCCCGGTCTCGTTTTCAAATATTCAAAAGACCCATCCGCATGTCTCACCAGCGGAGGATTGTGTCCGGCATTGGCAAATTCCACGATACCGGTTTCTAAATCCAGAACGCCCATCCACGCGGTCACGAACATTCCTGCATCATTGTTTTCGCACAGTTTTTCGTTTGCAAGCGTAAAGACTTCGTTTACCGGTTTTCCTGACTCGGCATACCCCTTAATGATGGATTTTGCCGTCATCATAAACATCGCCGCCGGGATTCCTTTGCCCGAAACATCGGCAATCAAAAATCCCAGTTTGTTTTCGTCTGTAAAATAGAAGTCATAGAAATCTCCACCGACCTCTTTGGCAGTCTCCATGCTCGCGAAAATTTCAAACTCGCTGCGTCCCGGATAAGGCGGAAATACCGTCGGAATCGCTGAATGCTGGATGGTCTTGGCGAATTCCAGTTCTTTGTCAATTCGCGCCGCTGCTTCCGCAATATACTGTTTCAATGTCAGCACCGTAGAGTTGATGTCATCGGAAAGCGAAGCGAATTCCTCGTTGGAGCGGACATCGACTACCACGTCGAGATTTCCGTTCGTAATCTGCTCTAAGGACTTGTTTACCTTAATCATATTGTCTACGACCAGTTTTTTAATCAGGAAGTAAACGAGAATGAACAGCATTCCGAAAATGACAAATTCCATGAATACAGTAACATATACGGAAATGTCACGAGAGAACAGGATCTCGGTTTTCGGCATCGCCGCAACGATGTAGTATCCTTCTTCCACAACATAAGCGCAGAAGGAGGCTTCTCCGTACACCTCTGTTTCAAAAGGCTCACCTTCCGGCATGGTTTCTCTGTCAATGTATATACCGGAGACGCTGAGGTTTTCGCCCTCGCCTCCATGTCTGTCGCTGACAATGTTCCAGTCTTCATCGGCTATAATAATACAGCCGTTTTCTCCGACATGACGGTTGCGTGTCACACCGATAATCGTATCGTCGATGTCCTTCTGGAAGCGCTCGGCATCATAGGCAACCTGCACGAAACCGCCGTTTTCCAGCGTAACTCCCGCATATTTACGCAGAATATCCGGGTTTGAAGACGTCGGCATATAGTTTTGGACATATTCTTTGTTCGTTCCCGCAAGCAAAACCAAAAATTCCGCGGACTGCTCTCCTCCGTGCATATCGTAATGCAGGAAATCTTTATATGTGGATGCGGTAATAATCCCGTTTTCATCGATGCGGTTGATTTCCGCAATATCATAGGTTTTCCCTATGGAAGTCAGCCATGCTGAGTCCACCATGCCTGCATCATCGACCGCTCCTGCAAGCCCTGCCGCCTCGGCCTCATTAATCTGCTGCGCAATGTCCTTCGTAATCCGCAAAAGATTTTCATTGGAAGCGTCCAGAACATCTTCGCAGACATCCTTAATGTTCAGATTCACGAGCTGCCGCGCATCGTTAATCGAAAGCTCCGTCTGCAGCGCCCAGGTAAAAATCGTCGTCGCTAAAAAGCCAATCGTGACGCAGGCAAGCAGCCAGCGCTGAAACGACTGGGATATATTTTTCAATTCATTGCGGACTTTCGGGTGATGCCTGCTTGAAAGCAGCGAAAGAAAAAGCGCCGCCAGCATGACTGCAAGACCGTTGATTGCAATCATCGGCAGAGCACAGGTTTGTACGAAGCGAAACGCAGTGCGCGCATCGGTCATATTGGTCAGGAATACCATGAGCATATGTATCACTTCTATAATAATTCCCACAGCCAGCGCATAGTACCACCTTGGCTTTTTGTTTTCAAACATAAATTTGCGCAGAGCCGCCGCAAAAACACCGGCAAGGACGGTGGAAACGCTGCAGGCAAGACGCGTATATTCCCCCGCGCCCCAAAGCACAGCAAACCAGCGCTCCACTCCGCCAATGACACCTGCGATAATTCCCGCAGGTGCGCCGAACAAAAGTCCCGCGCAGATTGGCGACGCGTCTCTTGCATTGATCACTGCGCCTCCAATATCAATTCCGCATTCGGTTCCCAATACCGCCAATCCGCCAAATAAAATCCCGATTGCGACCTGTTTTACCATATATGGAATTTTATCTAAATTCACTTCGCGGTTCAGCAGATAAATTCCTGCCGACAGCATGACCGGCAAGAAAGCAATCAGTGTAAGCTGAAATAGTACAAGTCCTGTCGATTCCATGTTTACTCCAATGTCAAAATATCTATAAATCCTGTAATTTCAAATACTTCAAGCACATTCTCATTCACACCCGTAAGCTTCATGCTTCCCTGGCGGTTCATAACCTTCTGCGCTGCCAGCAGGACTCTGAGCCCTGCCGAGGATATGTATTCCACCCCTGAAAAGTCAAAGATTAGTTCTGTGACGCCGCCAACCGATTGTTTCAATTCTGCCTCAAGCTGCGGTGAGGTTGTAGTATCCAGTCTTCCTTCCAATGTAAAGGTCAAAGTTTCTCCATCAATATTCTTAGTAATAATCATAATATTCCCTCCAGCTTATATAGGGAAATTATAACATATCGACGCGAAAATAGCAACTTGTCTGTGTGTGTTCTTGCGCTTTCGCTCACAGGAAAGCTTTTATCAAATCCACCGAAGCAGATGCAGAAAGAAATGATGGCGGAATGTCAAAAATCGTCCGACACCCACTCTCTCCTTTTGCGGCAAGCTGATATGCCGCGCGCGCATATGCGGTGAGAACAGCACCCGTAAATTCCGGATTAGAATCCAGCTTTAAAGAAAAATCATAGACTGCTTTGTTTTCGTCTCCTTCTTCTCCGGTTTTTCCGACGCGGATAACCGTTCCGCCATGCGGCATTTTTGAGTGCTTTTCCTGCAGCTCATCCTGGCTGATAAAATGTACTTCCGTTTCATACCTCTCGAAGTAGTCCGGCATATGTAAGATTTCGCGACGGATTCTCTCCTGCTCACTTCCATTTCCGCAAACCACGAAACATTCCCTTTGATGGCATTGCTCGTTTGAAAGCGCCTCGCATATTTCGCCCGCGCGGATCTTTTTCAGAATGTCCGCCTTTGGAATCGTGTACTGACGCGCATCAATTACTCCCTCTATTGAACGGATTGCATCCGAATGGCCCTGGCTGATTCCCCTGCCCCAAAGGGTATATGTTTTGCCATCCGGCAAAAGGGCTTCCGCCAGCATGCGGTTAAGGGAGAACAGACCCGGATCCCAGCCCGCCGCAATAATTGCAAGTCTGCCGCCTTCCTTTGCCTGCGCATCTACATTTTGAAAATGCGCATAGATTTTTGCATGATTATCGAAGCTGTCAACGATGTTATATTTCTTCGCGTATCGCGGACTCTGCCACGGCAGATCCCCTGCCGAGCCGCCGCACACGATGAGTACATCCGGCTTCTCAAACCGCGCCTCCGTCTGTTCTAAAAGCTCTGCGGCAAGCACTTCCGCCTCCGCTGTCCGAATCACGACCCGCTCCGGCTCCCGCCTTGTGAAAACATTTACCAGCCGCATATCCGGGCTTGTGTTTACCGCGGCTTCCACGCCCTTTCCCAGATTTCCATAGCCGACAATACCGATTTTGATTTTTTCTGCCATATATAAAAACTCCCCTTTTCTGTTTTTCTTACATTTTACGGGAAAGGGGAGGGAAATATGTTTGTGGGGTTTATTCAACTGTTCCGCGCGGCACATAAAACCGCATGACAATGCCGTCATCCTGCACCAGCACGCCTCTCGGCATGCGCAGAATCCGCCAAGTAATATATAAATCGCCGATTGCCCCGCTGAAGTTAAACATCTGAATTGCGTACAGATACCACCAGAACTGCGGTGCGCCGACCGCCAGATCCTGAAGCAGCAGTGCCAGCACAATACCCCAGATAACAAAAGGCGAAAGCGCAATGACAACATACGCAAACTTCGTAAAGAAGTAGCGGCTTCCCGCATAAAACATCCCAGCCTTCAAATCTTTGCCGTAAAACGGCTTCCTGCCGCTGAACATTTTGATGAAAAAGCCATGAACGCCTTCGTGCAGAAAGATATAAGTCACAAGTCCGATTATCATCCCTGCAATCGCAAATGCAATTTGGAAATTTGACATCGAAAAGGCTTCCGAAATCGGATGTTTCAGCACATACAGCCCGTAAAGTGCCATCGCCGCAATGATTGCAAGACCTGAAACTGCCAAAGTTTTCGAAGAGGTTTCCAAATTCGCACCGCTGCCGGCCTCGTCACGCGCGGTATCCGCCGTCTCTCTTCCGCTTAAATCAACGATTTCATAAAGTTCATATCCGCATGGCAGATGCTCGAACGCATAGTCCCTCATTTGAGAGCCTCCAAAACAGCGTCCGCCATTTTGTCCGCGTCCACCGTGCCTTTATGTAAAACAGGCTTCTTGTCCAGGTCTTTCAAGCCGTAAGGAATTTCAACGCCTGTAGCCTGCGCAAGAGCCGCGACATATTCAAAACCGTCTTTGCAAGGTCCGACGCCGCATGCCTTTGCAACACTCTCCGCAAACTTATATGCGCTCGCCGTTGAAGCGATGACCGTCGGAGTTTTGTCCCCCGTCTCGCTTGCATAATCGCAGTAAACCTTGTAGGCAACCGCCGTGTGCGTATCCATCAGGTAATGGCTTTCCGTCCACATTTTGCCGATTGTCGCAAGCGTCTCCGCCTCTGTACAAAAACCACCATAGAAGTCCTTGAGCGCCTCGCGCACCTTCTCGGAAACCGTGTAAACCTTGTCCTTTTCAAGTGCCGACATCCACTCGGAGACGAGCTGCCCGTCCCTGCCGCTGAGCAGATAAAGCAGACGCTCCAGATTGCTGGAAATCAGAATATCCATCGACGGTGAATTCGTGCAGTAGAACTTGCGCACATCGCTGCGAATATCGTAGCTGCCGCTGCGGATAAAGTCCGTCAGAACCTTGTTGTCGTTGGATGCGCAAAGGAATTTTGCAATTGGAACACCCATCAGGCGTGCGTAATATGCCGCCAAAATATTTCCGAAATTGCCCGTCGGCACCACGACATTCATCGGCTCGCCGACCTTCAGTGCGCCTTCTGCTGCAAGCTTCAGATAGCTGTAAACATAGTAAGCCACCTGCGGCACGAGCCTTCCGACATTGATGGAGTTCGCCGAGGAAAGCTTGATGCCATTCTCCGCGAGCTTCTTCGCAAAATCATCGTCATTGAAGATTCTCTTCACCCCGGTCTGCGCATCGTCAAAATTTCCGTGAATCGCAAAAACATGGGTGTTGTCGCCAGTCTGTGTCACCATCTGTCTTTCCTGCACCTGGCTCACGCCGTCGCACGGATAGAATACGACGATTTCCGTTCCAGGAACATCCGCAAAACCTTCCAGCGCCGCCTTTCCGGTATCTCCGGAGGTCGCCGTCAAAATGCAGATTTTGGATTTTTCGCCTTCCTTGCGGCAGGCGGTCGTCATCAGATACGGCAGAATCGACAGCGCCATATCCTTAAATGCCGCCGTCTTTCCATGGTAGAGCTCCAGAAAATGCACACCGCCTGCCTCCTTCATTTCAACAATGTCGGCAGCGGTAAATTTTTTATCGTATGCGCCGTCGATGCAGCCCTGCATTTCCTCATCGGTAAAATCGTCAAAAAACGCGCCCAGAACCTTGAACGCCACTTCCTTGTAGCCGGCTTCCCCGCGCGCCATCCGCGCTGCCATTTCCCCAAGGTCAAACGGCAGCGCCGGGACTTCCTCCGGTACATAAAGTCCCTTATCCTCGGCTATGCCGCGGATGATGGCGCGCGCGCCGGTCATTTTGTCACGGCTGCCGCGTGTACTCTCATATAACATAATACATCCTCCTATTAAAAAAGCCGAATTTGCCCGCCCCATCGCCGGGCAGGGGCAAAATCGGCTATCAGATTTGATCTAAGATGGTGGAAATATCGCTACGCGATATTTCCTTCCTTTTCTTTATTGCAAAATATGGCGAAAAATTGGCTTTTTCAGGCATTCTCGCGAAAAAGTCCAATTTTTCTTCATTTCTATGCCCGCCGCGGCCGTGGAATCGGTCGATTTTGTCCTGAAATTGGACAAAATCGGCACATCTCCGAAAAAAGCCAAAAATATATGCAAAAAGTAACGCTTTTTTTGGCTTTTTTTACGGCACTCGTCGAAAAATCCAACTTTCGACACCGTTCGACAAATTTCGACGCGTCCGAACCATCCCAAATGCCTCACTTTTTGGCTTTTTTCGCGCCGCTCGGCGAAAAGTCCACCATTCGACAAATTTCGACACGCCGCAAGTCCTATGTCACGCACCGACACGCCACACTCTACCTGGCATATGTCTCATGCCATGACCGCAGCCCGCCACCTTGTCACGCGAAACGGAATAATTCATCGCCTGCGTTTTGAGAAGGCGTGGAAACCGCTTTGCTGTGCGAAACGGAATAATTCCTGGCGAGCGTTTCGAAGAGCCGCAGGCTGTCAGCGAGCTTCGCGTAGAGTTTGGCTGCGAAATTGAACTGTTTGAGCAGGGGCGTAGTCCCTGCGAGTTTTCAATTTCGCCCAAAGTCTGCGAAGGGAGCTGCTAACAGCCTTAGGCGATGAGAAAGCGAGACAATGAATTATTTCAGTTTCGCAACCATCTCGCCAGCCTTCACCTGCTGTCCTTCCGAAACGTAAATTCTCTCTACAACGCCGCCTTCTCTTGCGATAATGTTCGTTTCCATCTTCATCGCTTCAATTACCGCAATCGGCTGGTTGGCAGCAACTGTTTCGCCTTCCTTAACGAGCACTTTGATGATGTTGCCCGGGATATTAGCGCCGACTTCCATCGGATTGTCTTCATTTGCATAAAGAACCGAGTTAGAAGAGTTTACAGTTACTGTTTTGTCCTTAATCTTTATGATACGGCGGTTGCCGTTAACCTCGAAAATAGCTTCACGGAATCCGTCGTTGTCTACCGGACGAACTTCCTGAAGTTTTACCATAAGCTGTACGCCGTCTGCAACCTTGACTTCGCAGGTTTCACCTTCTTCAAGCGAATGGAAGAAGATGTCGGAACCCATGTAGCGGAAGGAGCCTTCTTTGCGGATGGATTTTACATAATCCTCGAATACCTTCGGGTACAGAGCGTAGGAAATGACTTCTCTGTCCGTTCCTTCCAGCTCAAGCTCCTCCTGCAATTTCTTTCTGATCGCTTCGAAATCTTCCGGTTCGAGAAGTTCTCCCGGTCTGCAGGTAATCGGCTTCTTGTCTTTGAGAACAACCTTCTGAATGTCTTCCGGGAATCCGCCTTCCGGCTGTCCCATCATACCTTCGAAGTAGGAAACCGTGGAATCCGGGAAGTCCATCGTTGCTCCCTTTTCCACAATGTTTTCCGGTGTCAGGCCGTTCTGTACCATGAAGATTGCAAGGTCGCCGACAACCTTTGAGGACGGCGTAACTTTAACGATATCGCCGAGCATCATGTTTACAGCTTTATACATATCCTTCACTTCCTTCAGCTTGTGGCCCAGACCGAAGGATTCAACCTGTGCCTGAAGGTTGGAGTACTGGCCTCCCGGAATTTCGTATTTGTAAATTTCTGCGGATGCAGTCTGCAGTTCGGATTCGAATTCCTTGTATACCGGACGAACATCTCTCCAGTATTCACTGATTTTCTGCAGGCCGTCTGAATCCAGTTCTGTGTCTCTGTCAGAGTTCTGAAGAGATGCAACGATGGAGTTCAGAGCCGGCTGAGAAGTCAGACCGGACATCGAGTTAAATGCTGCGTCTACGATGTCTACGCCTGCCTGTGCAGCCATCAGCACGGTAGCAACCCCGTTTCCGGAAGTGTCGTGTGTGTGCAGGTGGATCGGAATACCGATTTCCTGTTTCAGCGTACCGATTAACTTGGAAGCTGCAGTCGGCTTGAGAAGGCCGGACATATCCTTGATTCCGAGGATGTGCGCGCCGCGCTTTTCAAGTTCTTTCGCCATTCTTACATAGTAATCAAGCGTGTATTTTGTTCTGGATGGGTCCAGAATATCTCCTGTGTAGCAAAGGCAAGGCTCTGCAATCATGCCCTGGTTGAGCGTTTCGTCGAGCGCAACTTCCATGCCCTGAATCCAGTTCAGGGAGTCGAAGATACGGAATACATCAACGCCTACTTTCGCGGACTGCTTTACAAACTCACGGATTACATTATCCGGGTAGTTCTTATATCCAACGGCATTTGCGCCTCTGATGAGCATCTGAAGCAGAATGTTCGGACATTTTTCCCTCAAAACATCCATTCTCTCCCATGGATCTTCCTTGAGGAAGCGGTAAGCAGTATCGAATGTAGCACCGCCCCATACTTCGAGGGAGAAGAATTTACGTCCGTAAACGGAAACCGCCGGAGCAATCTTTTCCATATCCACGGTACGAACACGGGTCGCCATCAGGGACTGCTGCGCGTCTCTCATCGTCGTGTCGGTTACAAAAAGTCTCTGCTGCTTTCTGATCCATTGTGTGAAGTCCTTTGCGCCCATTTCATCAAAGAGCTGCTTGGTTCCTCTTCCCTGAAGTTCCGGAAGTTCTTCTGCTTTGAATTTCGGGAATACCGGAACATTGTAGCTGCGCTTTTTGCCCTTCGTTTCGTTAACAAATTTATTTCCTAAGAATTCGATGACTTTCAGTTCTGTATCCTGCACCTTGGCAATGTCAAGTAAGTCCGGAGTGTTTGCGATAAAGCCGGTGTCACATTCGCCTGCCGCGAAAGTCGGGTGGTTCAGTACATTGAGCATGAATGGGATGTTGGTCTTTACACCTTTGATCAGCGTCTCACCCAAAGCACGGATCGCCTTTCTTCTCGTATCGTCAAAGTTTCTGCCAAAAGCAGTAACCTTCAAAAGCAATGAGTCATAGAACGGTGTAATCGTCGAGCCCTGGAAGCCGTTTCCGCCGTCAAGTCTGATGCCGAAGCCGCCCGGTGAACGGTAGGATTCGATTGTACCTGTATCCGGCATGAATTCATTTGTCGGATCTTCCGTCGTAATTCTGCACTGGATTGCGTGTCCGGTAACCTTGATATCATCCTGGCTCTTGATGCCGATTTCTTCGCTGTCCAGTCTGTGACCTTCTGCAACCAAAATCTGTGCCTGTACGATGTCGATGCCTGTAACCATTTCCGTTACCGTGTGTTCAACCTGAATACGAGGGTTCATTTCGATAAAGTAGTGTTTGCCTGTCGTGTGGTCAAGCAAAAATTCAACCGTACCTGCGGAGCGGTAATTAACGGCTTTCGCAATCTTGATTGCGTCCGCGCAGATAGCTTCGCGCTGCTCGTCTGTCAGGCAGAGTGCCGGTGTGAATTCGATTACCTTCTGGTGACGTCTCTGGATGGAGCAGTCACGCTCGAAAAGGTGTACGATATGTCCTTCTTTATCGCCCAAAATCTGCACTTCAATGTGCTTCGGGTTTTCCAGATATTTTTCAATAAAGATGTCGTCGATTCCGAACGCTTTCGCCGCTTCGGAACGAGCAGAACGGAACTGCGGAAGCAGCTCTTCTTCGTTTCTTACGATTCTCATGCCGCGTCCGCCGCCGCCTGCAGCTGCTTTAAGCATAACAGGATAGCCGCAGGAATTCGCAAATTCCAATGCTTCCGCTTCGGTTTCGATTGCTTTTTCCACGCCCGGAACCGTCGGAACGCCTACGGAATGCGCTACGATTTTTGACTGGATTTTATCGCCGAGCTGATTCATCATTTCGGCAGTCGGTCCGATAAATTCGATACCGGCTTCTTCGCAGGTCTTGGCAAACTCTTCGTTTTCTGCCAGGAATCCATATCCCGGATGAATTGCGTCAACACCTTTTGCCTTTGCCAAAGCAATGATTTCATCAATGCTCAGATAAGCGCCGACAGGGGTTTTGCCCTTTCCAATCTGGTAAGCCTCGTCTGCCTTGGTTCTGAATAAAGAATTCTTGTCTTCTTCAGAATAAATCGCAACCGTTCTGATTCCGAGCTCTCGACAGGCTCTGAAAACTCTGATCGCAATTTCGCCTCTGTTGGCAACCAGCACTCGTTTGAATTTCTTGATTTCTCTCATTTCTCTCTCTCCTAAAAAATTACTTGATCACATGAATATCCATCTGCGGATATGGTATGTTGATGTTTGCTTCGTCAAAAGCTGTTTTAACCTGTTCTTCAATGTAATACTTTACATCCCAGTATTTCGGCGTTTCGCACCAGACCTTAAACTCGATTTCCACTGCACTGTCGCCGTACGCCGCAACACCGAAAAACGGCTGCGGCTGCTGCAGAACATCCTCGCAGGATTCCGCAAGCGCGGTCAGAATGTCTCTGGCCTTCGCCAAGTCCGTGTCATATCCGACTCCGAATTTGAAATCCACGCGGCGAAGCGGCTCCTTCGTATGGTTTGTCAGAACCGATGCCGTGACGGTTCCGTTCGGAACCGCAATCGTCTTATTGTCATAGGTGCGCAGAGTCGTTACCATCAAATCGATTCCCTGTACGACTCCGCTCACGCCTGCAACCTCTATAAAATCGCCTTTGATAAAAGGTCGGTTGACTAAAATGATGATTCCGCCGGCAATATTGCCCAGACTGTCCTTCATCGCGAGCGCAACGGCTGCTCCTCCCGCGCCCAGCACCGTCACGAGCGGCGCGGTCGGCACATGCAGACAGGTCAGAACCACGACGAAAACCACTACATAAGCTGCATATTTCAAAGTGTTCAGAAGGAATTTATAGACGGATTCGTCTATGGAACTTTTGTCCAGAACCTTTCGTGCCACCTTTAGTATCAGCTTCGTCAGAATAAGCCCTGCTATGAGTACGAGCACTGCCAGCAAAAGTTCCTTGCCGTACCCGAGCAGCGTTTCCCATGTCTTTTCCGTAAAATTCATTTTTCTCTCGTTTCCTTGTCCTGCCTTACTCCGCGTAAACTCTTCCGCTTCTTCTTCTTTCGAGTTCATGCAGAAGTTTCTTTCTCAATCTGATGTCGTCCGGCGTAATTTCCACGAGTTCGTCGTCGTTGATAAACTCCAGTGCCTCTTCCAGCGTAAAGGTCCTCGCAGGGCTGAGCTTAATTGCGTCGTCCGAGCCTGCAGCACGCATATTGCTGACTTTCTTCGCCTTGCAAGGGTTTACGACCATGTCGTCATTTCTGGAATTCATACCCACAATCATGCCTTCGTAAACCTTCGTGCCCGGCTCCACAAACATCTGCACTCTTTCGCCGATGTTGAACAAAGCGTACGGCGTGCACACGCCTTCTTCCTGTGCGATTGCCACTCCGTTTACACGCTGCGGAATCTCGCCTTTATACTCGTCGAAGGAGTCAAATCTTCTTACCATCGTGCCTTCGCCTCTGGTATCGTTTATGAACTCGCTTCTGTAGCCGAGAAGCCCTCTGGTCGGTACGAGATATTCGATGCGCGAAAATCCGTTTTCCCCAGCCATCTGCTTCATCAGGCCCTTTCTTATATTCAGTTTATTGATAACCGTGCCCGCATATTCATCCGGAACGGAAATCACAACTTCCTCAATCGGTTCGAGCGGCTTGCCGTTTTCGTCTCTGTGCAGAATAACCTCCGGCTTGGAAACTGCCAGCTCGTATCCCTCTCTTCGCATATTTTCAATCAGGATGGAAAGATGCAGTTCGCCTCTTCCCGAAACCTTGAAGCAGTCCGTGGAATCGGTTTCTTCCACGACCAGTCCGACATTGACTTCCAGCTCCTTGTTCAGTCTTTCGCGGATATGTCTTGATGTTACGAATTTTCCGACTTTCCCCGCAAAAGGTGACTTATTTACCATGAAGTTCATGGAAAGCGTCGGCTCTTCGATATGGATCATTTCCATTGGCTGCGGATCTTTCGGGTCGCATACCGTTTCTCCTATGGAGATATCGGATATGCCGGAAATTACGACGATGTCGCCGCACTGTGCTTCCGGAACTGCGGTTCTCCTCAATCCTCTGTATACAAAGACCTGATTCACCTTTCTCTGCACGATGGAGCCATCAGCCTTGGCAACTGCCACCGTCTGTCCTTCTCTGATGACGCCCCTGGTAATTCTGCCGATTCCAAGTCTTCCGATATAGTCGTCATATGCCAGCGTCGATACCTGAAGCTGCAGCGGTTCATCGTTCAAATCCGGATATGGACTGCAGTGCTCGATAATGGTATCGAACAGCGGCGTAAGATCCAGTCCGCCGTATCCTGCAGGACTTTTCTTAATCTTCGCATCACCTTCTCCAATCAGCACGCCCTCCACTTCCTTCGGGTCTCTAACTGCAATGCCCTGACGCGCGATTCCGTAAAGAATCGGGAAATCCAGCTGCTCGTCTGTCGCTTCAAGATCCATGAACAGCTCATAAACCTCATCCACAACCTCATCGATTCTTGCATCCTTCTTATCCAGCTTGTTAATGAACAAAATCGGATTAATGCCCTGCTCCAAAGACTTCTTCAGTACGAATCTGGTCTGCGGCATCGGACCTTCGCTCGAATCGACCAAAAGAATTACCGTATCCACCGTTTTCATAATTCGTTCCACCTCGGAGCTGAAGTCCGCGTGTCCCGGTGTATCCACTATGTTAATCTTTACGTCATTGTGCATAATAGAGCAGTTCTTGGAATAAATTGTAATTCCTCTTTCTCTTTCGATATCGTCGCTGTCCATAACGCAGTCGACAACCTCTTCATTCGCTCTGAATACGCCGCTTTGATTCAGGAAAGCATCGACCAAAGTGGACTTTCCGGCATCGACGTGCGCAATCACAGCTATGTTGATAATCTTCTCTTTCTGACTCATGTATGTCTGCCCTCTTTCGTTGAAATTTTAACAATTTCGCGTAAAATCTACTAATGATTTATTGTATCATAAACGGGCAAAGCTTTCAAGCCCTGCCCGTCGAATATTCTGTATTATTCTGCTCACGCTCATCCGTTTTTCACATATCCGACGGCAAAAATCGCCTAATGATGGATTCCGCCACGCGAATTCCGTCGACGGCCGCCGATGTAATGCCTCCTGCATAGCCTGCTCCCTCACCGCAAGGGTAAAATCCGTGAAGCGTCTGCATTCCTATGCTGCCCTCATAGTTCTCGTCTCTGGCAAACCGCACAGGTGAAGAACTTCTGGTTTCCACCGCCGTCACCACTGCGTCATCGTCGTCAAAGCCTTTCAGCTTCCGTCCCAGATACGGCATTGCTTCCCGAAATGCCTGCATTGCAAAACCAGGCAGAGAGTTTTCAACCGCAGGTGCCTTCCCGTCGCGCAAAGCACCCCAGGATGCTTTCGGCG
The DNA here is from genome assembly GCA_934233735.1 of uncultured Clostridia bacterium. Lineage (GTDB taxonomy): Bacteria > Bacillota > Clostridia > Peptostreptococcales > Anaerovoracaceae > CAG-238. Next base: position 34,333 of record CAKQGQ010000016.1, read on the forward strand.
GACAATAGTTTCCACCGCCGTTTTCAAAAGCAAGGCGCTCATACTTTTCCTGAAACTCCACGCCTGCCAGTACATTCTCCGATTCGAAATCCGTCACACGGACATCGCAGAGCAGCGCACTGTTCGCCGTTCCGCTCGCACGGTCGCGGTAGCTCATGCCGTTTGTCACCACGCCGCCGTTTTGTGAGGATGCGACTACGACCTCACCGCCCGGACACATGCAGAAAGTATAAACGCCGCGCCCGTTCTCACAGCGATGGTTCAGTTTATATTCCGCAGGCGGAAGTCCGAGACTGCCCGCAGGCGCTCCATACTGCGCCCTGTCGATTAAATCCTGCGGATGTTCAATCCGAAAACCGATGGAAAATGGCTTCTGCTGCATCTGTATGCCGCTTTCGTGCAGCATGCGGAAGGTATCGCGGGCACTGTGTCCGATTGCGAAAATCGCAGTCTCACAAGGCAGGATTTCCTCCGCTGCATAATTACCGCTTTCATCGACGGATGCGAGTTTCAGTTCCCGAAGCTTCCCTCCTTCGGCGATAAGTCCGACTGCTTGTGTGTTGAACCTGACATCGCCGCCAAGCCGTATAATTTCCTCTCTGACGGACTTTACGACCTTCCGCAGCACATCTGTCCCCACATGCGGTTTCTGCTTATATAAAATGTCTTCCGGCGCTCCGGCCCTGACCAGCTCCGTCAAGACCTTCGCAATTCGCATATCTTTAATTCCGGTTGTCAGCTTTCCGTCACTGAAGGTGCCCGCTCCGCCCTCGCCAAACTGCACATTGGACTGCGAGTTTAAAACGCCTTCTTCCCAAAATTTTTTGACGCTTTCCGTTCGTTTCTCTACATTCTGGCCTCTTTCAAGCACAATCGGTGCATAGCCTGCCTGCGCCAGAATCAATGCCGCAAACATTCCTGCAGGTCCGAAACCAATCACAACCGGACGGCTATGCAGCCTCGGCGCCTCTTTGGGCACTGCATCCGCTGCAGCTCCTGCACCTTCGTCTGCTCCGGTTTCTGCAGCTTCACCCGGCTTCGGCAGCTGATAGACTTGCGTCGGTGCAATCTCTAACTTTATCTTATCATTTGATGCAAGGCGCGCCCTTTTATTCGGATTTTTTCTGAAAACGGCTGTAAAATCCATCGAATACACCAGAAAAATGTTATTTTTATCTCTGGCATCGATGGATTCGCGCACAATTTTCCAGTTTTGAATCATTAAATCGCTTCTTCCGAGCTTTTTCAGTATTTTTTCCGGCAATTTTTCTTTGCTCTCACCCGGTTTCAGCTTTATCTGATGAATCCTGTACATAGTCTTCCTCTTTTATTCTATTTCTCTTTTAAGGCTTTCTGCCATCGCTCTGCCTGCCCGCACGCCTGTCAGCCAGGCATGGTGGAGATTAAATCCGCCGCACGGCCCTGCATAATCCAGAACCTCACCGCTGAAATACAGCCCCGGTACTAACGCGGATTCCATCGTCTCTGCGCTGACCTCATCCAAAGCAACGCCGCCGCAGGTCACCTGCGCCTCTTTCCAGCCTTTCAGGCCCGTCACATGCAGCGAAAAAGCCTTCAGTTCAGCAGCAATCCTCTTTTTTTCGGCCTCCGAAAGCGTCTCCGCAGGCATATCCTCATGAACACCTGCGCGCGCCAAAATCACCTTCGCGAGCTTTTCCTTCACAATTGTCTTTAATAAATCACCGGCTGTCAAATCCCGGCGCAGTACCATCATGCGTATATGCTCCTCAATCTGCTCTGCCGAAAAATCCGGCGCAAGATCAATCCGAATCGTATATGCCCCAAAGGACTCTGCTGCTGCAGGGCTTCCCTGAGGCTTTATGAAGCTTGACATATTCATAATGCAAATACCCGATATACTGTCCTCACGGAACTGGACCTCCCCGGACTCGCAGAAAATTTCACGTTCCCGCAGGGCTTTTCCCTGCGCGCCGCGTTCTTCGCAAACAAAGAGACGCACGCAGCCCTTCGCCCTGACGCCTTTTAAAAATTTCAGTTCTGAAGCCGCGCTGTCATTCTCTGAATCCGTCTTTTCCTGCGCCACGCAGATTGCAGTCAGCCCCGGCGCCGGTGCCTTTACCTGATGCCCGAAACTTCTCGCAATCACAAAACCATCTCCGGTTGTTCCGGTCTGCGGATAGGATTTCCCACCTGTCGCGATCAGAACCTTTTTCGCTTTCATTGCTTTCATTCCATCAACGAAAAGAAGGAAGCCGCCCTCAGGCTCTGCTTCCACTCTCCTAATTTCATGATTTACTAATATTTCAACGCCTGCGGCTTCTGCCAGCGTCGTCAAAAGGCTGACAACCTCCTTCGCGTCCTCGCTGTAAGGATACAGCCTGCCTTCCTCGTCTTCTCTGACCAAAATCCCGCATTCTCCGAAAAATGCGAGCACTTCCGCGTTATTTTCACACGCCGTATTAGAAAGATTGCATCTGCCGTTTCCCGTGATACCCAGCTTTTTCCCCGGTGCTTCTTTTTTTTCAATCAGAACAACCGAAACCTTCGGATTTTCCTGTTTCAAAGTAATCGCTGCTGCAAGTCCCGACGCACCCGCGCCTATAATCGCAGCGTCATATGCAGTAAATGCAGTATCGGAAGCTTTGCGCTTTCCGCAGTTACTGTTGCTTTTCATCTTCCGTTTCCTCTGTTCCCGGTTTCGGAGCCATCGTCGCATCCAGAAGTTCCTCCGGCGTCTCTTCGATAACCTTAACCTCTGCCTTCGCCTCTTTTGCGACCTTGATTGCCTCTCGGGCAGCTTCGTGCGCTTCCACAGCTTTAGCCGCTGCTTCTTCGAGCATTTCCTGCTTCGTTTTAAGGAAATCAGGCTTCAAGATAATAATCATCGCACCGATATGGAAGATGTTGATGCCCTGTACCACAACGCACAGACCGACCATCGTAATCGTCGCCAGGTTGAAGATATCCGCATCAAAGAATACATAGATGCCCGCAATCAGATTCAAAAGTCCAATTGAAAGATGGTCATAAAAGCTTCTGTCACGCTTTTCCATGCTTTCCCATGCCGTAACAAAGTTTCGCACCCCGGTCGTAATAACCCAAAGTCCCAGAACCATCGGCACAACCGCATCCGCCGACAGCTTGTTCAGTAAAATCAGCCCTCCCAAAAGGAAAGTCGTCATTCCGTCAATCAAAATCCATGTTCTGTCGTCCTCGTCACCACGATAGCTGTTATAGGAAAGGCATTCCACGATGCCGCCGAAAACAAACAAAACGCCGATAATAAACGCCACCGACATAAAAGTAATTCCGCCGTTGGCAATCAAATATATTCCCGCACCCATGTAAAGGATGCCTGTAAGCATTGTCAAAATTCTCAAAATTTCGTCCTCCTTGCAGGTAGATTTCTCTCCCTTTCCGTGATAAGGAAGATTTACCACGCATAATATTATACTTTGAAATCGCCCTCAAGTCAAGAAAGCCGACTTTTCTTCACAAAAACCACAAGAACTATGCTATAATGTTTCTATATTATGCGAAAGGAGAATCGATATGGACAGAGTGATTCTGCACTGCGACATGAACAGTTTTTTTGCTTCGGTTGAGCTGCTGGAGCACCCTGATCTAAAGGATAAACCCGTTGCGGTATGCGGCGATCCGGACAGCCGTCACGGCATTATTCTGGCAAAAAACGAGCCGGCGAAAAAATATGGCATCAAAACCGCGGAAACCATCTGGCAGGCGCGAAAAAAATGTCCGGATTTGATTTTTCTTCCGCCTCATATGAGCAAATACAAGCAGTTTTCGCTTGAGTTGAATAAAATTTATCAGCGATTCACCGATATGGTAGAGCCCTTCAGCATTGACGAATCCTGGCTTGATGTAACCGCCAGCCAAAGTCTCTTCGGAACCGGCAGGCAAATGGCAGACAGCATCCGTCAGACGGTAAAAAGAGAACTTGGACTCACCCTCTCAGCAGGCGTTTCTTTCAATAAAATCTTTGCGAAGATGGGTTCTGAGTACAAGAAGCCGGATGCCACAACGGAAATTACCCGGGAAAATTTCAGAGAGCTCCTCTGGTGTTTGGATGCTCGGGAAATGTTTTTCGTAGGGAAGTCATCCGCCGAAAAGCTCCGCAGACTCGGAATTAAAACCATCGGAGACATCGCATGCAGCAATCCCGCTACACTTTCCGCCCTTTTGGGCAAAACCGGAGAAACACTTTGGCAGCACGCAAACGGGCTGGATGATTCGCCCGTCATGCTCTTTAACGAGCGTGAAAAAATAAAATCCGTCGGCAATGGAAGCACATTCCGCAGAAATCTGCTCACAGAAGACGATCTTTACACCGCCGTCGTCGCACTTTCCGATACGGTCGGCGGCAGGCTCAGGAAGTACGGAATGAAAGCCTCCGGTATTAAAGTCGATATTAAAGACCCTCATTTCAAGGTCATTTCACGCCAAAAACAGCTTTTTTCTCCAACCAGCCAAAGCTCGGAGATTGCACATGCGGCTCTTGAAATCATTCACGCTTCATGGAAAATCGGCGAACCAATACGACTGATTACAATTACGGGCATCAATCTTGTTGATGAACTCATGGACGAACAGCTCAGCCTTTTCTCATCAAACGGCGCAAACCGCGAACGCGGGGAAAAACTCGGACATGCGATGGACGAAGTCAGAAAAAAATACGGGACCGGAGCGATTGGCTTCGCTGCGGTTCTTGATAATGATATTGGCGTCGGGGTTCGTGCGGATATGCTCGAAAAGGATATAAAGGAAAAATAAAAGCAGGTCTCACGCCCGTCACACTACCTAAAAAGCGGCAGATTATTCTTCTGCCGCTTTTTCATTATCTTGTACAATCTCATTTTCTTCTGCCGGGGCTTCTCCGTTCAGCACCCGAACTGCCTGCACGCGATTCGTAACGCCGAGTTTTCTGTAAAGATTCGAAGCGTGAACCTTGACCGTATTCGGCGAAAGATACATAATTGCCGCAATTTCTTTATTATTCCGCCCGCAGTTTAAATGCTGCGCAATCTCGCGCTCTCTTTCGCTAAGCGCATACAGCTCAAAAATCCCATCAAGTCTTTCTTCTTCTGAAATTTTCGTTTCTGCGCTTTCCGGTGCGGATGGCAGGCAGGCCTGCCAGGTATAGATAAAATTCGTCGTATTGAAAATCAGCCAAAAGATTATGTAAAACAGGTCGTCGTCAATAAAGAAATCATATGAGGTTCTGGAATCTGCAATGGTTGCGGTTGCAGTGCAGCACATCAGGACACAGACTATATTATATAAGAACATGGCTGTAGAATTCTTCCTCGTTTCAGCCTGATAGAAAACTTTCCAATACTCGAATCCAAATCCAAGCAGGAATAAAATCGGAATGGCGTTCAGCAAAATCATCATTCCAATATAGCTTGCTTCGCTTTGATAGATTGTGCCGAAAGAATGCATACTGTCTCCAAAAAGAATGCAGGTTCCCACAACTGCAAATGCAACATCCATCCATCGTGACTTAGGAGCTCTCGCCATTACCCTTTCCATCTCAATGATGGCATAAATCAAGGCAACTTCGAGAACATTTTCAAAGACGTAGATCCACTGCACTCCCTCTTCTTTTATGATATTTGCCATAAATACAGTCATAAAATCACAAATGTTAAACAAAAGCACCAGACCTAAGAAAACCGTCGTGCTGTTCTGCTTTGTCATCCTGCTGTTCGTCGGCAATTGCTTTCTTCTTGCGGTTATATGCACAACCCATGTGCTTACGCCGATGATAATGGCCGCAATATATCCGAGTTCAATATACTCACCCATCTTCTTCTCCAATTCTCTGCGTTGGAAATACATTCTTTTCTCTTTATTATATCTCTTTTTTCGCCGTCATTCTACTGTTTATTGTATAATTACCCCTTTTTTGCATTTTCTTAACAAATCCAAAAACCGAAAAGACCAAGCTTTTCACAGCTTGATCCTTCCGGCTTTATTCTTTATTTAACTAATATATTAAGGAGAACTTTTTAGATTCCCGCTTAATTTTTAAAAATTATTTCAGAGTGCGCTTTAGAAGATTAAGCTTCGAGTGCCTTTAATGCAGCCTTCTTTTCTTCTTCTCTTTCTTCTAAGATCTTCTGATATTCTTCATCCGTAAGTTTCGTCATCGTGATTCCTGCGTAACCGAAGAAGATGGAAACGATCGGATTCAGCCAGTTAAGAATCGCATACGGAATGTAGCTGGAGTCTACACCGAGGAAGTTTCTCATTGTAGCACCGCAAGTGTTCCATGAGAAGAAGTTGGATGTAATTGTACCGGCGTCTTCCAGACATCTTGAAAGGTTTTCCGGACGAAGTCTCATATCTTCGAAGGATTCCTTGAACATTCTGCCAGGGAGTACCAATGCTAAGTACTGGTCGCAGCAGATTGCGTTTGTCAGGATGCACATTAATTCTGTGGAAAGAACGAGTCCGCCTCTGCCCTTAGCAACCTTAAGGAATACAGCTGCTACCTGAGCCATCATGCCTGTGCAGTCAACGATACCGCCGAAGCACATTGCAGAAAGGATGATGGAGATTGTCCACATCATGCCCTGCATACCGGATGATGATAACAGGTCAGCTAATTTGGCGATAACCTCAGTCGCATCATCAGGAACGATGCCGAGTGTAATACCATTGTTGAGGATATAGAATGTATTATTGATAACTTTGTCTTCTAATACTGTTTCAATCGCAACATGGTTGTAGAACATAAGAGGAACACCAAGGAGTGCACCGCCTACCAGTGAAGGAATCGCCGGAAGCTTCATAGCAACTGCAACGATTACGAACAGCGGCGGAATTAATGTAATGATTCCGATATTGGAAGCCCCTTCAATGTAGTTGAGGATGTCCTGCATTACTGACATATCCGGTTGATTGTTGGATGCGTGCATGAAGCCCATGATAGCGTAAACAACGAGTGCGATGCCTAAGGAACAACCTGTCGTATAAACCATGTGCTTGATGTGTCCGAACAGAGTTGCGCCTGCCATTGCCGGTGCAAGGTTTGTTGTATCGGATAACGGGGACATCTTGTCACCGAAGTAAGCACCGGATACTACAGCACCTGCTGTCATAGCCTGTGGGAATCCAAGAGCAGCACCTACACCCATCAGAGCAACACCCATGGAACCTGCTGTGGACCAGGAAGAACCTGTTGCAAGGGATACGATGGAGCAAAGGATACAAGCGGTAACCAAGAATACCTTCGGGCTGATGATCTTAATTCCGTAGTACATCATGGAAGGAATCGTGCCTGCTGCCATCCAGGAAGCGATGATTGCGCCGAGGATCGCAAGGATTAAGATAGCCTGCATGGATCTGTTGATGGAAGCGAGGATACCCTGCTCCAGATAAGCCCATTTCCATCCGTTTGCGCAAGCAATGATGCCTGCGAAAGCTGCTGCTAAAATAAGTGCGATGTGTGGTTCTCCGCCTGTGTCTTTAATAATAGACCACATAAGGAAACCTACCATTGCGAGCATAACCAAAATGGTCTGCCACATAGGAATTTTTTTACCCATAAAATAAGTCCTCCTTTAATAAAAAGAATGAATGAATTTTCGCACGGCTTTTCTCGTTCACCGTACGACACGATAATACATTTTTCACCTAATCTTCACAATTACCCAAGGAGGTAAACCTGTCTAAACTTTTGGGTAGTTCTGCATTTTAAAGGCGGCCGTCCTGAATGGACAGCCGCCTTGGTTTAGGTATTTACCGGTTCCTGCTAATTGTAGCAGTTACAGAAGATAATCACCAGTAACAGGAAGAAGAATAACAAGCTGGTATCAACACAGCCATCTCCTACAAGACCACAATTATTAGACATAATTTTCACCTGCATCTTTCTTAATATTTTTAACTTAAATCATATTCAGTTGTAGTATACAATATGAGTCTGATGCAGAAAGTGTTCTATCTCTTTTCAAAATGTTTTACAAATTTTTTCTCCTCCTGTGCGCTATAGCTTTCGCCGCTATACTTTCGTTACTGTCGGTCGGGCAATATCGCCTCCCGATAAAACATCGTCATAAACTGCGCGCGAGCCACCGATGAATTTCGGTCTGGTTCTTGCGCATACAATCGGTGCTTCGCCGATTTTTTTCATGCTGAGTCTGACAGGAACAGCTACTTTTTTCAGCTGCATTCCAATCAGCGTATTTCCGATATCGATTCCTGCGTCTGCTTTGATTTCTTCCAACGCAACCGGTTCTTTGGCTCTGTGATACATCGTGGTCGCAAACGAGCCGCCTGCATGTGGATGTGGAACCACATTTACGATTTCCGTTCCCGGAAGCAGCGCTTCTTTTTCTACAATAACCGCGCGGTTCAGGTGTTCGCAGCATTGCGCCGCCAGATAAATTCCTTTCGGCTCGAGCACGGACATAATTCCTTCATAAACGGCTTCCGCCGCATTTATGTCGGAACCCTTTCCGATTCTTTGTCCCATAACCTCGCTTGAACTGCAGCCTACGACGAAAATGTCGCCTTTTTTCAGTCTTGCAGCATTGATAAGTTCCTCGGCTGCCTGTCCTGCCTGCTCTTTTATTTCTTCATAAGTGATACTCATTTTATCGCCTCCCATGCGAATCAGAATTAAATTTCCCAGCTGTTAAGATAATGAACCTGCTCCGGTGTGAGTGTGTCGATTTCAATGTCCCACGCTTCGAGCCTTCTTCTTGCAACCACATCATCGATTTCATCGGAAACATCGATTACATCGTTTTTAAGCGTTTTGTAATGATCTCGGATGTACATGGCCGACAAAGCCTGCACTGCGAAGCTCATATCCATAATTTCCGCAGGATGTCCGTCCGCTGCGGCGATGTTTGCAAGTCTTCCTTCCGCGATGACATTTACCCACCTGCCGTTTGCAAGCTGATATCCCATGATGTTTTCGCGCATTTCTTTCTTTGTGATGCAAGCCTTCTCAAGACCTGCCATATCGATTTCAACATTGAAGTGGCCGGCATTCGCAAGAATCGCTCCGTCCTTCATATTGAGCATATGATCCACCGTGATTGTCCATGCACAGCCCGTTGCTGTTACGAAAATGTCACCAAGCGGTGCTGCCTGCTCCATCTTCATTACGGAGAATCCGTCCATGCGGGCTTCTATCGCCTTTACCGGGTCGATTTCGGTTACGATTACCTGTGCGCCGAGCGCTGCGGCTCTCATCGCGATTCCTCTCGAGCACCATCCGTATCCGATTACAACAACCGTCTTGGAAGCAATGATTAAATTCGTGTTTCTCATAATGCTGTCCCATGTGGACTGCCCGGTTCCGTAGCGGTTGTCAAACAGATGCTTACAGTCCGCGTCGTTTACGGCAACCATCGGGAACTTCAGCACGCCTTCCTTTGCCATCGCTTTCAGGCGGATGATGCCGCTGGTCGTTTCCTCACAGCCGCCCCAGACTTCTTCTGCCAGTTCCGGACGTTTTCCGTGCACGCAGCTTACAAGATCTGCGCCGTCGTCGATGATGATGTTTGGCTTATGCTCCAGACACATTTCGATATGTCTCTCGTATTCTTCCGGTGTTGCCCCGTGATATGCATAAACCTTGATGCCGCTGTCTGCAAGCGCTGCCGCGATTTCATCCTTTGTGCTGAGCGGATTTGAGCCTGTTACAGACATCTGCGCTCCGCCTGCTGCCAGAACCTTGCATAAGTACGCGGTCTTTGCTTCCAGATGTACCGACAAAGAAATTTTGATACCTTCAAACGGTTTTGTTTTGATAAACTCATCTTCCATACCCCTTAAAATCGGCATATGATTTCTGACCCATTCAATTTTCTGATGTCCGGCAGGAGCCAGCGACAAATCTCTGATTTCGTAATCCTTCATTTCTTCCTCCGTGTCTTTTCCGTGGTTTTACTGTATTATCCGATATTTATTCAACCGTAACCGACTTCGCCAGATTCTTCGGCTTATCGATATTGCATCCTCTTTCTTTTGCCACGTAATATGAGAAAAGCTGCAACGGCACAACGCTCAGGAGCGGTGTGATTTCATCCCGGCAATCCGGAATGTAAATAACTTCATTGCTCTGTGCTTCGATTTCCCTGTGACCCTCCTTTGCGATGGAAAGCACGTGTGCGCCTCTGGCTTTAATCTCCTGAATATTCGAAAGCATTTTTTCGTAGAGATAATCCTGCGTATCCAGACACAAAACCAAAGTTCCCGGTTCGATAAGCGCAATGGTTCCGTGCTTCAGTTCCCCTGCCGCAATGGCAAAGGAGTTTATATAAGAGATTTCCTTTAATTTCAGCGAGCCTTCATATGCAACAGCGGAGTCCAGTCCTCTTCCGATGAAGAAAACCTGATCGCGGTTGTAGAGAATCTTTGCAAGGGCTTCGATTTCTCTCACATCTCTGAGATATTCCGCAAGTTTGCCCGGAACCTCTTTCAAGTCATCCATAAATTCACGATAGAATTCTTCCGTTATTGTTCCTCTTGTAAGCCCCATGTAAAGGCCGAGGATATACATACATGTGAGCTGCGTGGTATATGCTTTTGTTGAGGCAACCGCAATTTCCGGGCCTGCCCAAGTATAGAAAACATCGTCAGATTCTCTTGCTACGGAGCTTCCCACTACGTTTACGACGCTGAGAATTCTTGCCCCCTTGGATTTTGCCTCCCTCAGTGCCGCCAATGTGTCAAGGGTCTCGCCCGACTGACTGATTGCGATAAACAAAGTTTTCTCATCTACAAGCGGCTCTCTGTATCGGAATTCCGACGCCACATCAACCTCAACCGGAATCTTCGCAAATTTCTCGATTACTTTCTTGCCGACAAGTCCCGCGTGGTAAGCGGTTCCACATGCAACGATGTAGATTCTCGAAAACCCATCAAGTTCTTCTTTCGTAAGCGAAATACCGTCCAGCTTAATCAGGCCGTTTTCATCCAGCCTGCGGTTAAGTGTTTCGCTGATTGCTTTTGGCTGTTCATGGATTTCCTTCAGCATGAAATGGCTGTAGCCTTCTTTTTCCGCAGCGTCCGCATCCCATGTAACGTGGAAGACATCTCTTTGCACCGGATTTCGCTCTTCATCGTATATTTTGATTTCATCTGCGGTCACAACGACCATCTCGCCGTTTTCAATCAGATAAATTTCTTTGCAATGTTTCATCAGTGCCGGAATATCGGAGGCAATGAAATTCTCGCCCTTGCCGATTCCTGCAATCAGCGGCGCATCTTTACGGACTGCAACGATTTTGTTCGGGTCTTTGCTCGACACGACAACAAGCGCATATGCCCCTCTCATTTCAAGAGTTGCTGCATACACAGCATCCTCAAGCGTCGAATAATTTTTCATGTGTGCCGCAATCAAATGTGCGATGACTTCACTATCGGTTTCCGATTTGAATTTTACATTGTATTCCACGATAAGCCTTTGCTTAATTTCCACAAAATTTTCAATTATTCCGTTGTGGACAATGGCTACCGTGCCGTCTTCGCTTGCATGCGGATGTGCATTCACATCCGACGGTGCACCGTGCGTGGCCCATCTCGTATGACCAATTCCGGTGTGGCTGTCAAAGCAGATGCCTCTTGCCATTTCTTGCTTCAAAAGCTCTTCAAGATTTGCGATTTCCCCGACTTTCTTGCGTATGTCAATGCTGCCGTTTCTCACAAGCGCAATTCCCGCAGAGTCATATCCTCTGTATTCCAGCCTTTTGAGACCGTCCATAATGATGGTTCTCGCATCGTTTTTTCCTACATATCCTACAATACCGCACATAATTTCTATCTCCTAAACTTCTTTTCAATTAAAGCTGCAAGGTCTTCCGCCAAACGGCGTATCATTTCCGTGTCGCTTCCCTCCAGCATAACGCGCACGAGAGGTTCAGTGCCGGATGGACGGATTAAAACTCTTCCATTTCCCTCCATCTGCGCCTCAATTGCCGCAATCGCAAGCGCAACCTCTTCATCCTTCATATAAGTTTTTTTATAATCATTGTTAATTTTTGCATTTACCAGCACCTGCGGATAAATCTTGATTTCATCGGCAAGCTCCGAAAGCTTCCTTCCCGACGCAAGAACTGCTTTTACAAGCTGAATGGAGGATAAAATTCCGTCCCCCGTCGTCGTGTGTTCGAGGAAAATGATGTGTCCCGACTGTTCCCCGCCTATGACGCAGCCGGTTTTGAGCATCTGCTCCAGCACATAGCGGTCGCCGACTCCGGTAACATCCACGCTGATTCCCTCTGCCTCCATCGCCTTGTGAAAGCCGATATTGCTCATAACCGTAACCGTTACCTTGTCATCCTTTAATCTGCCTTCTGCTTTCAGCATTTTCGCACAGATTGCGATGGTCTTATCGCCATCGAGCACCCTGCCGCGCTCATCAACGACAATCAATCTGTCGGCATCTCCATCAAACGCAAGTCCAATGTCCGCGTGGTGTTTCAGCACCGCCGCCTGCAGTTTTTCCGGATGGGTCGATCCGCATGCATCGTTTATGTTCGTTCCGTCCGGCCGGTCACCGATTGTCACCACTTCCGCGCCGAGCGCTTCGTATACCTTCGGCGCTACCTGATAGGACGCTCCGTTTGCACAGTCAAGCACCACTTTTTTGCCGTCAAGCCTGAAGTCAGCAGTTTCGAGCAGGTGGTTCGCATAAAGTTCAAGCGCATTCCCTTCTGCCTCGAGGCATTTGCCGATTTCTTCACCTGTAATATGGCTGTTTACATCCACACTGCTTATGATTAAATCCTCTATTTTTTCTTCCAGCAGATCGTCAAGTTTGAATCCATTGCCGTTGAAAAATTTAATTCCGTTGTATTCAAAAGTATTATGTGAAGCACTGATTACAATTCCCGCATCTGCGTTGTAGCACCTTGCCAGGTATGCAACAGCCGGCGTTGGAATAACCCCGGCTTTGATAACATTGCCTCCGACCGCTAAAATCCCCGCAGTCAGTGCGTTTTCAAGCATATCACCCGACACTCGAGTGTCTTTGCCTATTACAATTACGGGTCTTGCCGCGTTCTTTTTGAGAACGAAAGTGCCTGCCTTTCCTAAGTTGAACGCCAGTTCCGGCGTCAATTCCTTGTTTGCGATACCTCTTACGCCATCCGTTCCGAAGAGTCTGCCCATCTTCTTCCTCCTGCTTTTTATTCCATAGTAATACTAATATTGATTTCTCCCGGAGTATATTCCAAGTCAGTGTGAGATTTTGTGCATACGCAGGAAAGCCCTACCGTATGCTCTCCTTCTTCTAAACCGTCGATGTCCGCGGTCAATGAAAAATCTTCCTCTGTAATGTCGCTCATTTCTTCCGGTTTTGCAGTAACGGTTACCTTGATTTTCACATTTTTCACGACAGCCGTCGCGTCCTCACCAATTCCGCTCAGAACCACATCGTTTTCCGTAAAGGTAAAGGTCTTCGTCTCCACGCCTTTCACGCTTACACTTACATAAAGGTTCTGCGACTCCGATGCAGCGGTCACTCCGCTCGGCAGAATCGGCTCAATTTTAATCTTCGTATCTTCATATATGTTAGAAAGATTGATTTCTCTGCACGAAATACTTTCGATGGAAGAAAGGAGATCCTCGCGTCCTTTGATTGTAATCGTTTTCGGAACTGCATAGCTGCGCTCAAAAGCGCTGTGCTCCACGCCGCTGATTGGCACATCAAGGCTCACTGTCTTTTTTTTCAGCATAACCGCCGTAATCGAAACATTCGATTTCGACAATTTCACGCCTTCCACTTCCTCACCGTTTTCATCCACCGGAACAAGCGATACGGTAAGGGATTTCATTTCATCCGTAACCTTGCCTGCATCCAGCGCCGCACGGACGCTCGTTACTTTTTCGACCAAAGTCTTCGCGCCCTTCACTGTAACCTTCTCATCGCTTATCTGAACGATGCTCGGCTCATTCTCATCATCCGTCTGGTTTTCCAAAGTCGGATTGATTGGTTTTTCCGCGCTGACTAATTCGTCCACCACAATCGTAATCTTCTGCACGCTGAGATTTTCAATCGAGACATCATCAGGATGATTTACATTAAGCTTTACCTTATTTTCTCCGGCCTTCAGTCCTTCAACATCCGCCGTGACAGTAAAGTCGGCATCCTTGATTTTGCTCAGAGCCTGGCGTTGGCAGGAATAGTTGATATTGACTTTGCTGTAATCCATCGACAGAATTACTAAATCATCCGCTGCAAGAGTCTGCTCATTAACCAAGGTAATCGGAACGCCTCTGACGGTCTCTGTCGACGACTGGTTGACATCTACCAAAACATATGCCCACAAAACGATTGCCGTAATCAGGGCAATGATTAAATTTAATTTATTACTTTTCAGCATTTTTTACCCCCTTGAGAGCCTTTTTGATTCTGTCACCGAGTTTCTGCTCCGTTTCCCCCTCAAAATACAGGTTCAAAAGTTTTTTCTCAATGCTCTTTCCATCTAAGAACCTGGTTAATCTGCCGTTCTGCGCCACAGAAATAACACCCGTTTCCTCAGACACAATGATAACCAAAGCATCCGAGTTTTCCGTAATTCCAATTCCTGCCCGGTGTCTTGTCCCCAGTTCCTTATTCAGTTCTTTATTCTGCGTAAGCGGCAAAACACATCCTGCCGCATAGAGCTTGTCTCCCCGTACGATGACCGCGCCGTCATGCAGCGGCGTTCCTTCATAAAAGATGGTTCCGATCATCTGCGCCGTAATCTGCGCATCGATAATAGTTCCCGTTTCGACAATATCGTTCAGTGCGATTTCTCTTTCAATGACAATCAGGGCACCCGTCCTGCTTGCGGACATGGAATCGACCGCCTCGACAAACTGACCTACAATGCGCTTGGCCTCTTCCTTATCCACTTCGCCGAAAACATTGGTAATTCTGCTTCTGCCCAGATACTCAAGTGCTCTTCGCAGTTCCGGCTGGAAGATAACCACAATCGCCACCAGTCCGGCGCTGATGAGGCTTGACAAAAGCCAGTGCAGTGTATATAAATGCATCCATTTGGAAAGCAGTGTCGCCACCACTAAAAGCAGCAGCCCTTTCGCAAGCTGTTCGGCTCTGGTTTCTCTGATAAATCCCAATAATTTATATATAAGAAATGTGATGATTACAATGTCTAAAACATCTGTAATTCCAACACTTGAAGTGATATTCTTGATAATATTTTCCATAAACTTACCCTTTCATACATACTAATTCTATTGTACTTGATAAATATGTTATTTTCAAGTGGGCACCGTGATTTTTTGTTTTATCATTTTGCTCCGCCGCCGCATATACTGACATAATAAAACGATATAACGGAGGTGTTTTTATGGCTTCAGTTTTTCTCAGCCCCTCAACGCAGGAATACAATCAGTTTGTCACCGGGGGTACGGAAGAATATTACACAAATCTTATTGCTGATGCAATGGTTCCTTACCTCAGAGCTGCCGGCATTGATTTTTCTCGAAATAATCCGAATGGTACGGTTATCGATTCTGTGAACGCATCCAATGCGGGAAATTACGACTTTCATCTGGCGATTCACACCAATGCCGCGCCTGCCAATCTTTCCGGGCGCATTCAGGGCCCTGACGTCTACTATTACCGTGACAGCCCTCGCAGCAAAGCCGCCGCAGAAATCTTTGCAAATAACCTCAAACTCATCTATCCGCAGCCGGAGCTTGTGACTGTCGTTCCGACAACAAGTCTGGTCGAGCTTCGCCGCACGAAAGCCCCTGCGGTTCTTGTGGAGGTCGCTTATCACGATAATGTCGATGATGCGAACTGGATTACATCCAATATTGAAGAAATTGCTGAAAATCTTTCCCTGTCGCTTGCAGATGTGCTGGGCGTTCCTTTTGTTGAGATTTGAAGCTTTCTGTTTGACAATCCTGCCGAAAGATGTAATAATTGAGCTTAAGCACAATACTAAAACACAAAAGTTAAACGGAGATTAACATGGATAAAAATATAGATAAATTGGAACAGCTGTTTACTGAAATTTTCAATGCAGACACTCTTCTCAAAATCATTTTTTCCGGAAAGCGTAAAAAATCCCTTGCATACAGCAAAGTTATGATGCGTCCGCTCAAAATCGGCGGCGAGGCAAAATATCAGGCGGAGTATACTTATCCGAAAAAAGTAACGCATTCCAATCTGGAAAATGGCGATGCGCGCAGCCTTGCGCTGCGCCTGGTCTGTGAGGATTTCAAGCAGATAAATATTTTCACGCGTGACTCGGAAATCCAGGTGCTCGCCGCAAAGCCGGAAACTCCTCGGATTATCCGCACTCCGGCTGCATCGTCTTCAAAGGCACCGGGGAACGCAGGTGCTCCGGCAGCCGGTTCGGCGGCGTTGGCTCCGGGGTCTTCGGCAGCTGACACGGCTGCACCTGCTTCCGGCCCGGCGAAAGTTGCTGCAACTGCGCCGGCTTTGGCTCATAACCGCGCGAAAAACTATGTACTGTCTGTGGGCGTTCCCTGTGATTTTCTGATTCGCCTTGGGATTATGGGCGAAGATGGAACTGTATTTCCGCGCAGCTACAGCAAATTCCGTCAGATTAACCGTTATCTTGAAATCGTGGAAGATGTCTTCCCGTACCTGCCGAAGGACAAAACTCTAAAAATCATTGATTTCGGCTGCGGCAAAGCATATCTGACTTTCGCGCTTTATCACTATTTAAAAGTAATAAAGCAGCGGAATGTGGAAATCATCGGGCTGGATCTCAAGGAAGATGTCATTGACTTCTGCAGCGGTGTCGCATCCGACCTTGGCTACGATGAATTGAAGTTCTTAAAAGGCGATATTGCAGACTATACAGACGACCATGCGGACATGGTCGTAACGCTGCACGCCTGCGACACCGCAACCGATTACGCACTGATTAACGCGGTTGCGTGGAACACCAAGGTCCTCCTCAGCGTTCCGTGCTGCCAGCATGAACTGTTTAAGCAAATAAAAAACGACCTTCACAAGCCGATTCTCAAACACGGCATTCTAAAAGATCGTTTCACCGAATATCTTACCGATGGGCTTCGCGGTTTGAAACTCGAGGCCTGCGGCTACGATGTTGCGATGATTGAGTTCACATCGCTTGAGCACACTGCCCGCAACATCATGATTAAAGCGGTAAAAACAAATGCTGCCGGGGTCTACGCGAAAAAGAAACGCGAAGCCGCCGAGCAGCAATATCAGGCATTATGTGATTTTTATCAGGTCACGCCGACCATCGGAAGGCTCGAAGAATGATTACGCTTGCATTTTCACAAATTCGGAAGCTTAATTTCCATAAAGCCGGGAACAGCGCCGGCGCACAGAGACTTTTAATGCCGGATTCATATTATGCTTAATTTTCCGAAAAGGAACAATCGAGTAGGGGCTAACTCGTAGCCCCTCTCACACCATCGGGCATGCCGTTCGGCACCCGGCGGTTCAATTCA
>CAKQGQ010000017.1 GCA_934233735.1 uncultured Clostridia bacterium
ATTCTCTGGTTCTATACGGATGATTACAAAAAGGAAACCGGATATGAGAGCGGCTGGGGTGATGATATAAGTGGCGGTGGAACTGTCGAAGAAGTCAAAGATGTCACCACCGACACCAAGGCCGGCACAACCACCGCACCAACCGATGTCAAGGTAAGCGAAAAGACAAACGCTGACGGCACTAAGACGAAGGTTGCCGATGTCAAAGTCTCTGCTGAGAATCAGAAAGAAATTTTGAAACAGGCAACGGCAGGCAAGTCAAACGAAATCATCTTGGTTGTTCCGAGCAAGGAAGTCGGCGATGCGACAAAGGCAGATGTAACGCTTGAAAAGAGCTTCATCGACTCCATCGTAAAAGACACCGACGCAAAACTGACAATCAGAACACCGTTTGGTGACAAGACTTACACGCAGGAAGAGCTGAAAGCCATGTCTGACGCAGCAACCGGTTCAACGATAACCGTTGCAATTGAAAAGGCAGCAGAAGAGCTAACGGACGATGCCGCAGCAAACGTCGCAAAGGCGAAGTCCATCGTAAAAAATATGAAGCTCGTTGCCCGCTCAAGCAAGACAGCGAAGAAGAACATCAAAGCAGTCCTGAAGAGCGATACGAGGGTGAAGACTTCCATCAAGGAGCTCAAAGACCTTGGCTTCACCGTGAAGTACCGCTTCTACCGCTCCACGAAGAAAGCAGCTTCCTATAAGGCAGCAGTAACAAAGAAGACTGCAGCTTACACGAACACAAGCGGTAAGAAAGGCACGAAGTACTTCTACAAAGTTCAAGTAAGAGTTTACGGTGAAAACGGTAAGCTCATTGCGAAGACTGCACTCAAGCAGTGTAAGTATGCTTCAAGAACATGGAGTAAGTAGAATGCTTGTTAAAATCGCCTGTGGCATTGCCTACTGCGGTGCATTCTGAATATGCCGCCTTGGAAGAAAAAGCATTTTTGAAAAACTTGTATGTATAAACACGCAAAGACTCATCGGAAAAACAGACCGATGGGTTTTTGTTTTTTGTTGAAACATTGCATTTTGAAGGGTAAGGTGCTATACTGAGCCTATACAAAATGTGGATGAGATTAAAAAAAAGAACGGAAATCCAAGAAAGATACAGGGGAGAGAATATGAACCAAAAGAAAAAATTTACAGACCAGTTTCGCAATCCAAACGGAAGCTATCATATTCCGACATGGCTGATTGTGGTGCTTTTTATTTTTGGGGGATGGCCAATCGCAGTATGTCTGTTGATTGCAAGAATTTTCGAGGATAAGGGCGAAGAAGATGCCGCCGGATCGGGCATTCCGTACGAATCGCAAAATTCCGGACAGGGTAAGAAAGCCGGACTTAATGGGATAAATATAAAAAAGAAAATTAATACGCAGGGGCTGTGGATTATTTTAGGCGGAGTACTGACTTTTTTCAGCGCAGTGCAGCTGCCGGATTCCATTCAGTATTTGATTTGGTGCATACAGGATGGCGGCGGGATGAGCTATGCTGTAGAGGATGTGGTGCAGGACTGCCTTTGGCTGCTCTGTGGTATTGTTATGCTTTTCGTCTCGGCAGGGATGCGTACGGCAGAGAAAAAACGCAGACGCGTGGCGGCTATCGTGGGTGATGCTGACCATATTTCGATTGACGAAGTTGCGGAGGCTTTGCCGGTATCCCGCGGTAAGGCGGAAAGAATCCTGCAGCGCTGCGTAGATTTAGGAATGTTCGGCGAGAAGGCATACCTGGATATGCGCTCAGATTGTCTGGTCGTAAGAGGTGCGGCACCGATTTCAAAAAAAGCAAAGGCTGAGGCTGAGGCCGCAAAGGCTGCGGCAAAGGCGGCTGCAGATAATTTGGACGAATACGAAAGAATCCTGAAAGAACTTCGCGACTTGAATGACCTGATACCGGGCGAGGAAATGAGCGCAAAAATCAGCCGTCTGGAGGATTTGGCAGGCAAGATTTTTAAAATTGCAAAAGAACAGCCGAAGAAACTCGGAAGCATGCGAAAATTCATGGACTATTATCTTCCGACGAGCCTCAATCTGCTTCGGCAATATGAGAAGATGGATTCACAGGGCGTGGAAGGCAAGAATATCGGAGAAGCCAAGCGCAAAATTGAAGACACTATGGATATGATGGTTACTGCTTTTGAAAAGCAGCTTGATAAAATGTTCCTTTCCGAAAGCATCGATATTTCGGCGGATATTGCAGCAATGCAGAATCTGATGCGTGCGGACGGATTGGTGGAAAACGAGTTTTTGGAGGAGATACAGAGCGTTGGAAAAAGGAATTAGACAATTTTTGCTGGAACATGCGGCACTTGAACCGATATCCTTTCACATGCCGGGGCATAAAGGCTCCCGGATTTATCGTGAAAACGGCTACGGAGATTTTTTGGATGCGATTATGGATTGTGATATCACCGAGATTCCGGAGGCGGACAATTTGTTTCAAACCGAAAGCGTCATTGCGCAGACAATGGAAAAATACAGGCAGCTTTATGATGTAAAAAAGTCTTACCTTTTGGTAAATGGAAGTTCAGGAGGATTGATTTCGGCGGTTCTGGCAACGATCAGCAGAGGCGGAAAACTCGTAATGGCAAGGAACTGCCATAAATCCATATTCAACGCATTGCCGCTCGGCGATATAACTCCGGTGTATGCCTATCCGCAGACGATAGAGGAATACGGCGTTCTTGGCGGGATATCGGCGGAGGAAATTGCGAAATGCTTGGACGAAAATCCGGAATCTGAGGCGGTTTTAGTCCCATCGCCTAATTACTATGGAATCTGCAGCGATATTAAAACGATTGCGGAGGAAGTACATAGACGAGGAAAAATTTTGATTGTTGACCAGGCGCATGGAGCACATTTGAAGTTTTTCTCCAAGTACGGCATGGGAGATTTCCCGAAAGCAGCAGAAGAACAGGGAGCGGACATCGTGATAAACAGTATTCATAAAACGCTTGCATCATGGACGCAGAGTGCGCTTTTGAATGTCTGCACAGACAGAACGGATCTTAATGTATTGGAAGACAAACTTCAGACGATTGAAAGTTCAAGCCCTTCCTATCCGATGATGGCAACACTCGACATCAGCGCAGACCTTTTGCTTGAAAAAGGGATGAACTTGATGTGCACATGGGCTGAAAATCTAGACTTTTTCTATGAAGAGGCTAAGAAAATTCCGGGACTTGTGATTATGGAAGAGGCAAGTCTTGACCGTACGAAGATGAATATAGATATGTCGGCATACGGCATTAACGGAAATGAACTCGAAGAACTTTTGATGGAGAAGGGGGTTTTTCTCGAGCTCGTAACAGGCAATATTATTATGTGCATGAGTGGAATCGGCAATAGACGATGCGATTATGAGCGGCTGATTGAAGGTCTGAAAGCCATTGCTGCCGAGAGGAAGCTGAGTGGAAAGCACCGGATGCAGCAGCCGGAGGCTTTGACGGAGAAACTGGAGCGGACAGAACTTCCGAAAGAGAAACTTTATGTGCCGATTGCTGAAGCGGCCGGCAGGGTCTGTGCAACTTCGATTATTCCGTATCCGCCGGGCGTGCCGATTGCGTGTCCGGGAGAAATTTTGACGGCAGAGGTGCTCGAATATGTGAAGGCAAGAAGAGCCGCGGACGAGAAAGTTATCGGAATTACTGCGGACGGCAAAGTCGCCGTAGGGAAATAAACAGGTTGCAGCAAAATGGACGACGAAAGATTCTACAGGCAGTACATAAATGGAAGTCAAGAAGCGGCTGACAGATTGGTAGACTTGTATGCGGACGCATTGACCTTGTATATTAACGGGTTTGTCGAGGATGTTCACGAGGCGGAAGATTTGATGATAGAAGCGTTTGCACTCATCTTCGCGAAAGAACGGCCGATTAAGGGTGAGGGAAGCTTTAAAAGCTATCTTTACAAAATCGCGCGGAATCTGGCGTTTCGCCACATAAAAAAACGACGGATGCCCTTTTTAAGCGTCGAGGAGCTGCCTTTTGAGCTGAGTACGGATGTGCTGGCGGAAACACCGTTCTATAGAAAAGAGAGAAAGCGGAATCTGTATGAGGCAATGGAGGAACTGCGGGCAGAGTACAGGGAAGCTTTGTATCTGACTTATTTTGAAGAAATGAGCTATCGACAGGCGGCATCTGTCATGGGAAAAACAGAAGGACAGATTACGAAGCTTGTTTACCGAGGCAAGCAAAGCCTGAAGAATATATTAAGTCAAAAGGGATTTTGTTATGAGGACAAATGAAGAACGAAAAGAATTAATCCGCCTGCGGGCTGCGGAAATCAAAGCGCAGCAGGCGGTGAAAAAACAGAAGCGGACATTTCGATGTGTGGGCGGAGCGGCGGCCGTGATATGCTGCGCTCTGCTGACAGTTGTCTGCAAGGCAATGCCTGAGGTGGCTGCCCGGATGTCAGAGGGCACATTCGGTCAAATAGGCGGAACTGCGAGCATCTTCGCCGGGGGTGAAGTTGTGGGTTATGTTTTGACTGCAATTTTTGCTTTTACGCTGGGAGTGTGCCTGACGACGCTTATGCATATTATACACCGCAGAAACACACGGCTGGAGCAAGAGAGGAAGAAGGAGCCGGATTCGGATGAATAATTTCGAAATTTGGGACAATGCTTTTCAAATATTGGCACTTTTATGTGCGATGGCTCTAAGCGGCATGACGGGGATTCACTGGCAGAGCAGGCGCGCGGTGGTTTTGGCATGCTGGTACGCAAGCTTCATGCTCGGAACGCTGTTTTACACGCTGCATATAACGATTATCGGTGATATCCCGCGCATTTTTTATGTGGCGGACATTTCGTGGCTGGCAGCGTATCTTTTTTTGCTTTTGCTTATGACTTTGCGTGCAGATGTCGAAAAAAACGGAGTGCCTTTCAATGGGCCGGCAGCAGGGTGTGCGGCGCTGACCTTTGCGGCGGCGATGTATAACGAAATTTTCGGACCGTCGAAGCTGATGTCCTGCGCTTTCGGACTGTTTGCAGCGGGAATCGTATATCTGGCTGTTCTGAAAATTCTAGAATGCAGGAAAAGCGCAGAACCGGTGCCGAAGTTTGACATAATAGCTGTTATCGTGATTTTTTTACAGATTTTCTTGTATTTCGTATCCGTGTATATAAGCGATTATACCCGGTTCAACTTATATTTTGCTGTGGATATTCTGCTGACGCTTCACATGGTCAGCCTTACCTATTTCCTCAGAAAAGAGGTGAAGCAAGATGATGCATATTGAAAATATCTTTGTCTGCATTACGGTTCCTTTGCTGGTTTCGTTGTTTTTCATCAAAGAAAAACAGCGCTGTTACACGCTGTTCATCTGTGTGGGAATGGGTATCTGCATGGCTTCGGCATATGTAAACAGCTTCGTAATGAGCCTGTACGAGGCGGATCCTATTTCGACCGCAATTCAAATTGCGCCGGTGTGCGAAGAGGTAATGAAGCTTTTGCCGCTGCTGTTCTATATTTTAATTTTTGAACCGAAGCCCGGGGAAATTGTCCCTGCAGCGATTGCAATTGCGGCAGGGTTTGCGACCTTCGAAAATGTTTGTTTTCTTTCCGAAAACGGTGCGGGAAACATTACACTGCTTCTTGTCAGAGGGCTGTCTGCGGGGGCGCTTCATATCCTGTGCGGAATTGCGATGGGCTACGGGATTGCATATGTCTTCAAACAGCGCTGGCTGGCGGCAGCGGGGACGCTGGGGATACTGGGCGCAAACATTGTCTTTCATGCACTTTACAACCTCATGGTCACGGCAGAAGGCATGTGGCAGAGTATCGGCTATATTTTTCCGTCAATATTGATTTTATTTTGCGCACAATACAAATACAGCAGGCGCGGGTGAACGTAATGCCGACTTAACTAAATGGCATTGCAGATGACCGTTCCTGCTGCATATAAAAGCAATTGTTATAATTTCTCGACCTCTTCACAGGACAATCCCGTGTTTTCGGCAATAACCTCAATTGGAATTCCTGCCTGCTTAAGGTTTTTCGCGATTTCGCGCTTTTCCTGTGCGGCACCCGCTGCTTCGCTCTCGTCGTACCCATAGTGCCAACGGATGTTCATTTCTTCTTCTATTGTCATAATCTCAGTCACCTCCGTATCGCGGTTGACTTCCTCGACCTTTTCGTGGATGCGCTTAACGAAATCATCATTTTCGTCGACTTCCTCGCGCTCCACATAAGTAAAGAAAGTTTCCAGTTCTTTCGGAATTTTGCCCTTCGGACAATTGATTGCTAAGATTATTGTATAGGTTTCGTCGTTTAATTGCAACTGTAAATTATCTAATCAGGTGTGATTTTGATGTCGTTTGGGAAAGTGATGGATTTGACTTTCTTTCCCGGAAAGAGACGCTGAATGAATTCCGCGCAAATCTCCTCGTCCTGCATGACGAGTGCAAACATCAGCTTGTTGCTGAACTTGTATTTAGCCATATTTTTTCTCCATTTCCGAGCTTGCGCGCGTGCTCTGATCCATACAGAATCTGCAAGACAATAATAGCATAATATGGAAATAAATACAATACATATATTGGTATTTGCATCTGAGAAATTTCCGACAAAATTCGACATATGAAAGCCGAGAGGCTCTCACCCTAAAAATCCTCCTACAATTTCTAAAAAATTCCCTCTTTACAAGTATAACGGCTTCATGTAGAATAAGGGTAGATTTTGGAAAGGAAATGCACGCGGTTATGGGAAACGGTTACAAAAATATAAATAATTGGCATGCTTCTTGCAACCAACCAACCAACCAACCAACCAACCAACCAACCAACCAACCAACGGGCTGTATAGCTGCGTAGTTTTCGCGTGCAACGAAACTAAATATATAGAGAACACGAGACTTCTTTTGTCTGCGAGATAGCAGGGCAGGAGAGGTCTTTTTGTATGCTTAAATATAGAATGAGTGCAAGGCGTCTGTCAAAGAGAGGCCTTGCAGACAACTGAATAGCATGGCTTTTGTGGCAAATGCGCGACCCGAACAGGCGAAGGCAGGCAGGACTTACCGTCAAGCCGCCGAAAACCTCTCGGACACGCATTCTTGTTCGCTGAACAAGGGAATCGGGTGAGAATCCCGGACATGTGGAAGCTGCTCTTCTCGTAAGAGAAAGCCTCCTTAGTAGCTGTGTTTCTAAAGTGTTGTCTTCCGTGCAGAGACATCTGCGCGCGGTGAAAACCGGTCATTGGAGGGACTGTAATAGCCCCGAGAGAAGGCTGAAGCAATGCGTTTGTGCGAGGAAAATCCTCTGCGCATGAATGGATAAGTCAGAAGACCTACAAACCCCGAAACGAAGAACCGATAGTGGTAGTGGCGTTTTTCTATCCGCAGACCTTTCGATTCCGCTTCGGAGCCAAAGAAGAGGTGAGTTTGCGTCTGGCAGGCGCAGATAAACCCAAACAACACAAGACACAAAGGCGATGGTTATGACAATCATCGTTTTTTTTAATGCCAGCACATGCAGGAAAATTTGGACTTTCTGTGGGTTCTCCGGAAAAGTCCAACCGGTGAGAGACGAAGCGTGTCGAATCATGTCGAAAGTTTTGCTTTTGGCACATCGCAAAAAAGAAAAGTTGGACTTTTGACGATATGCCTGAAAAAGTCCAAGAAACAAGGTGATTTTGACATGTATTTGTTGGACGATTTGAGAGAATGCTGTAAAATTCCAACAAATTCCAAAATATGTATGAAAAACAGCTCTCAAAGGTAGCAAAATCGAACGAAATGTTGTAGAAAAACAGTAAAGTGCCAAAAAAGTCCAACAATGCTAACACTGATAAAACAGCGTTCACTACACACAAAATAGTGTTTACATAGATTATCGCAAGCGAGATAACCCGATGCGAAATACAAGATAAGGAGAAACAGAATGAACACACAAGCAAATTATTTCAAAAAAGTGCTTATTATGCTCATGGCAGTGATGATGGTATTTACCATGATGCCGGGTATGGCGTGGGCGACAGATGGCACAGAGGCGGGCGGCAATGAAAATAGTGCAAGCAACATTGTTGCAAGCGGAAATTGTGGCGCTGCAAGCAATGAAGGCGGTGCTGAGAGTGTTACATGGACTCTTACCAGTGATGGAGTTCTGAAGATTAGCGGAAATGGTGATATGGAAGACTATAAGCTGTATGGCCCTTGGTACCAGAAAAGAAATGTTGTGACAGTTGTCAATGCTGTGATTGAAGAAGGAGTTACTTCCCTTGGTCAACGGGCGTTTTACCTGTGTAAAAATATGCAGACGATACAACTCCCAACGTCATTAACAAAGATTGGCTATTCAGCATTCTCAACCTGCAGTAATTTGAAAAAAATTGAATTACCTGAGAATCTAACCACAATACAAGGCAATGCTTTTGCAAAATGTACAAGTCTTAGCAGCATCTCTATTCCGGATAGCGTTACTAATTTAGGGAATCAAGCATTTACCGATTGTACAGAGCTAAAAAGCGTAAGATTCGGAAAAGGCCTAGCAAGAATGGTTGGAGGTGCGCCGAGTATTTTCTTCAGCAAATGCTCGAAACTTGAAAAGTTTGTATTCCCGAAAGAGATTACAGCCTATCCGACGCTTTGGGGATCCGGTCACAGCAAGGCTGTATTGATTTGTTACACAGGGACAGAAGAAGAATGGAATAAAGTTAGCTTTGTAGACGCAGATAAGAAAGCACTCAAGGATGCTTTCATGGTATATAACTATAAGGAAGGCAAGAGCGGCGAGAAAGAAACTTTCACTACGCAGCCGCAGAACGCAGCTTATATTCAGGGAGATGAAGCCCAGCCTTTAACGGCAGCAATCGGGCCGGCAAAAGAAGGAACAGAATATCATTTCCAGTGGTATAAAAACAACGTTGACAGCATAGAGGACGCAACGCCTGTTTGGGGCAGCGAAACTTCCGGTCTGACATCTACATACATACCGGGAACAGGAGCTGAAAATATTGGCACTACTTACTATTTCTGCAGAGTATACAGCGTAAAAGATGGTGTGCTTGCGGAAACGGACAGCAGTACGACGAGCGTAACGGTAACAAAAGCAACCTTTAATTTTACAGGAGCAGGAAGTGAAGAAAATCCTTGGCTCATTCAGTCTGATGACGATATGACAATGCTGAAGAGACTGGTTAACGGCGGGGAAAGCATGAAAAATAAATACTTCAAGATGACGGCGGACATTACTCTGCCGGCAAACTGGACGCCAATCGGACGCACGAAAAACGGTTCAGCAGATATTGACAAAGGAAAGAATCTGAATGCCTTTTCGGGTACGCTTGACGGTGATAATCACAAGCTTACGGTTCCGAAGGGAGAAAAGCCGCTTTTGGGCTATGTGAACGGAGCGACGGTTAAAAATCTGAAAATCTATGGAGAAGAAATCAACGGATATGGTTTGGTAAACAACTTTGAGGGTGTTGATCTCAGTGGAAGCGCTATCGTCATTGACAATGTGAAAATCCTTGAGGGAACGAAAACCAAAAAGGCAGGATTTTTGGGCGGAAACATTACGACAAATCCATTTGCGGGAAACAGCGCAGGATTTACAGCGACAATCAGAAACTGTGAAATCGAAAAGGGCGTAACAATCGGATATGATAAAGACGAACGCATGATTGGTTCTTTCGCAGGGCGTATGCAGGGAACAATTGAAAACTGCGTGAGTGCGGCAGATGTATATGGCGCAGATTATGTCGGCGGTATCATCGGAACCAGAGATAATGCGCTGGGACTGTGCGAGGTTAAAAACTGCACTTTCTCAGGCAGCGTGAACGGCTCCGGAAAGAATACCGGCGGAATTGTCGGCGGCGGCTACGAGAACTCCACCGCACCGAACGGCGTCAAGGTCAGCATCGTATGCTGCAATGTTGACGGCATGGTAAACGGAAATACTAATGTCGGCGGTATTCTCGGCAGTGATCCTTATGTTGCGCAGGCGTGGAACAGCTACTCGGTTGTCGGTAATACTTTCAGCGGAAAAATCACAGGAAGTGAAAATGTCGGCGGTATCATCGGTTTTTATGACAGCTTAAATAAATTTGACAATATTGCTGTTAATTTCTATACGAAGGACTGTGGAGCTGCTGATGGAATCGGAATGGTAAAATATGTAGATACTAATAACCAAAAGCCGACAACCAAAGAGGGTACAATTTATTTCAATACAGAAAAAGGAATCAGCGAATGCCCGGAAGTAAAAGGCTGCAACTGGAAAGCAGCGCATCACCGCACGGACGACCCGCTCGGTGCAGACAAAGAAAATCTGACGAAGGCTGTGGATACAATCCCGACGGAAGCATTTTGCTACGAACTGGTATTGAAATCAGGCAATGTCAAGACAGAATACTATCTCGGCGATGAATTCAGTTTTGGAGATGCGGAATTTACCGCAAAGATGACGGACGGTACAGAAAAAGATGTCGATACGAAGGACATCAGCGTAAGCGGCTATAAGAAGAACAGCCACTCCGTACAGACCGTAACACTTTCCTATGGATATGCAAAAAAGGAAATCCAGATTGCGGTCTTAAAGAAGCCATCGAGTGAAGCTGAAAAAAATGAAATCAAAGTAAGCTTTACCTTGCTTGGCGATGACAAGCATGCAGAAAGCGAAACCGCACACACTTTATCCGGAAAGAACCTGAAGACATGGGTGACAAAGGAAACTTACAGCCTTTCTCTGAATGCTACGGCAGGTGATCTTTTCAAAGAAGCAATGAAAAAGAACAACCTGAAGTGGACAGGTACGGACGCGAATAAGTACAACACACTTTATGTGGAAAGCGTTCAGATTCCGGGAACAACGGACTATCTTGGAGAATTTGACAATGGTCCAAATTCCGGCTGGATGTATACGATTAACGGAACACATCCGGAAGTTGGAATCGATGCAAAATTTTTGAACGATGGAGATGTGATGGTATTCCATTACACCGACGACTACACGAAGGAAGAAGGTTCTGACAAGTGGAGCGGGGGAGCAGCGGCTCCGGCTGAAGATGTCAAGGATGTCACAACCGACACCAAGACAGGTACGACGACCGCACCAACCGAAGTAAAGGTGAGCGAAAAGACAAACGCTGACGGCACGAAGACGAAGGTTGCGGATGTCAAAGTTTCCGCTGACAATCAGAAGGAAATTCTGAAGCAAGCGAAGGAAAAGAAGTCCAATGAAATTATTCTGGTAGTTCCAAGCAAATCCGTCAGCGACGCGACGAAGGCAGATGTAACGCTTGAAAAGAGCTTCATCGACTCCATCGTAAAAGAGACCGACGCAAAACTGACAATCAGAACACCGTTTGGCGATAAGACTTACACGCAGGATGAGCTGAAGGCAATGTCTGCTGCCGCAACCGGTTCCACAGTAACCGTTGCAATCGAAAAGGCGGCGCAGCAGCCGACGGATGATAATGCAGCGAACGCAGAAAAGATTGCAAAAGCAAAATCCATCGTTAAGAACCTGAAGCTCACAGCACGCTCCAGCAAGACAGCGAAGAAGAACATTAAAGCAGTCCTGAAGAGTGACGCGAAAGTAAACGCTTCCATCAAGGAGCTGAAAGACCTTGGCTTCACTGTGAAATACCGCTTCTACCGCTCGACGAAGAAAGCAGCTTCCTATAAGTCCACCGTGACGAAGAAGGCAGCCGCTTACACGAATACAAGCGGTAAGAAGGGTACGAAGTACTTCTATAAAGTTCAGGTAAGAGCTTACGATGAAAATGGCAAGCTCGTTGCAACGACTGCATTGAAACAATGCAAATACGCAAGCCGCACTTGGAGTAAAGTGAAATAGCAACTATCTCTTTTTTGAAATATCTTGTATGTATGACGGTAATCCGCTTGGCAATGCGCCGAGCGGATTACTGCTTTTTTTGCAAAAAAAGTGGAAGTTTTTTTGATTTCAGGTCTTTTATATAGTAGAAGAGTGTTTTTAGATAGATTTAAATTGCGAAAGGAGTGAAGTGTATTGATGGATCATCGCACGAGAATGAGCCGGATACGCGCAGCGGTACGCGCCGAACGCGGCAGACGCGAAAAGAGAGCAATCGCAGGGCTTTCCTGTATCTGTGCGATGCTCTGTGCAGCTGTAAGTGTTCTCATACGGCAGGAGATGGGTCCCGGAGATTTTATCGTGCAGGAAAGCTATGGCGCTGTGCTTTTGCGCGGCAGTCAGAACGCCTGCTTTATGACCGCACTGCTGGCTTTTCTCACGGGAACGGTTTTCACGCTGCTTTGCATAAAACTGAAGGAGAGAAAGAAGAGACAAGAAAGAGAGGTGATGGAATATGCGGAAAGCAAAATGCCTGAAAAAAGGTGATACCATCGGCGTCGTTTCCCCGGCGAGCCCTTCCGAAGCACGCAGCGAAGTGCTTCGTGCTAGGGAGTACTTAGAAAACATGGGTTACAAGGTTGTAATCGGAAAAAATGTAAATAAGACAAAGGGTTTTACGGCAGCCGGAGAGCAGGAGAGAGCGGATGACATCAATGAGATGTTTGCCAGAGATGATATCGATGCGGTTTTCGTAACACAAGGCGGTTATGGTTCTGCACAGCTTATCGACAAAATCGATTTTGAGCAGATAAAAAAGAATCCGAAGATCTTTACAGGGTTCAGCGATATTACATCACTTCACCTTGCAATCCAGAAATTCAGCGAGGTTGTGACATTTTACGCTCCGGGCATGACAAGATTCAATGAAGAAGATTTGTCCGAGTATACGAAAGAAAGCTTTTTCCGGACACTTACCAATGTGGAGCCTGCAGGCGAAATAAAAAAAGTCAGCCCGAAGAACTGGCTGACGACAATTGCCGGAGGCGTTTGCGAAGCGCCTGTTGTGGGTGGGTGTCTGACACTGATTTGCTCAAGCCTCGGAACACCGTATGAAATCGACTGCAAGGATAAGCTCTTGTTTATTGAAGATGTTGACACGGAGCCATGGATTTTCGACCACATGCTCTGCCATCTTCGCAATGCGGGAAAGCTTGCGGACGCGGCGGGATTCGTAATCGCACACTGCGAAAACTGCGTTCCGTTTAAGTACGAACCGGGGTTTCTGTGTGACGATTCCATAGAGGATGTGCTCTTATATTACCTGGAGCCGCTGAAGAAGCCGGCATTGTTCGGACTTCCTATGGGACACGGAGAAAATCTGGCAACACTTCCGTTGGGAGTTATGTGCAGGCTGGATGCAGACCAAAAGACCTTTACCGTTTTGGAAAACGGAGTAATTTAATGGAGGAAAAGAAAATGAGAAAACAAAAGAAGTTACTCGCTGTAATACTTTCAATCATTATGATTTTTTCACTTGCGGCATGCGGAAACAACTCAAATGACGGAGAGACAATCTTTAATGTTGCGACAAGCGGCGGATACGATACAATGAACTTCTTTACGACCGAAAGTTCACTCGTATATGACTGGCTTAATATCTTATATGATTCTCTGATTGCATACGATGACGAATACAATGCAATCCCGAGAGCGGCAAAGGACTGGACGGTTTCCGACGACGGCAAAATCTGGACATTCACCCTCAGAGACGACATTTATTTCTCGGACGGGGAGCAGCTTACTTCTGCGGATGTAAAATGGACTTATGAGCATGCAATCGACAGTTATATGTACTCCACTCACGCAGATGGAATCGAGTCCATTGAGTGCCCGGATGAATTTACGGTTGTTTTCAACTGCAGCCACCCGAAGCCGGATATGCTGTACCAGATTATTCCGATTTTGCCGGAGCATGTATGGGCAAATGTGGAAGACCCGCTTACATACGAAACGACGGACATTGTCGGTTCCGGACCGTTCAGATTTGATTCGGCAAGAAGCAGCAGCGGAAGCACAGCGTTCGTAAAGAACGGCGAATACTGGGGAGATGTTCCGAAACTCGATGTTTTGGTATTCACCAAATATGACAATACGGATGCAATCGCTCAGGCATTGAAGCTCGGTGAAGTGGACGCAGCTTATACGCTCGAAATCACGCAGAAAGAGACGCTTGAGGCAGCAGGAAATATCGATGTACAGACATTCGGAACCTATGATTTTGAATATGTGGGCTACAACCTGCTTGACGATATCTGCAAAGACAAGACAGTAAGACATGCCATCGACTATTGTATCGACAGAGATACCGTAATCGAAATGAGCTATGCCGGCCTTGCAGAAGTTGCGTACGGCGCAGTATCGCAGAAGGATTACAGATATGATCCGGCAAATAAGAGAGATTTCAACATCGACAAAGCAAATGAAATTTTTGATGCAGCGGGATACAAAGATACAAACGGAGACGGAATCCGTGAAATGAACGGCAAAAAACTCAGCCTCGAAGTGATTACAGCTTCTGACAGAAGTTCGTGGCAGAGTGCTACAGTTAATATGCTCATCACAAACTGTAAGAAAGCCGGAATCGAAATAACATGGAACCCAATGGAGAAAACAGCGATGTGGGACACCTGCTACGACGGAAATCCCGGATGGCAGCTCATCGTTGACGGCTGGGGCGGAGACGCTGACCCAGGATTCATAATGTGCATTTTCAGAGACTATGAGAGCACAGGATATGCGGGCGTTTCGTATCAGAGCAAAGCATTTGACAATATGTACGCAAAAGTATATCAGACAAACGATCACAAGGAACGCGCAAAATACATAAACGAGTGTCAGGAAATTTTATATGAAGACTGTCCGTATTCCTATCTCTGTTTCCCTGAAGTCATTCAGGCAGTCAATTCCGAAAGATGGAAAGGATACAAAGCAGGGGAGAACGGATTCTTCGGAAACGAACTCAATTACAACTACTGTCATCTCGAACTGAAATAATGACTGCAATCGATTAAAGGAGGGAGAGGAATTGGCAGCAAGGACTTTGAAGCGATTCATCTTCGCATGTATAACAATATTTTTTGTAATTGTATTTAACTTTTTTCTGTTCAGAGTAATGCCCGGCGATATCAGCACAATCATCGCAAAGTCGACGACATCGGATGCAGTAAAGGAAAGACTGCTTGCAGAGGCTGGTGTAGACCAGCCCCTGCTTACGCAGTTTTGGATTTATTTAAAGGATTTGCTTACCGGAGACTTCGGCGATTCCTTCTATACCTATGACGGAAGTTCGAATGTATGGGAAATTATCGTGGGAAGAATTCCAAATACCGTAATCCTGCTGCTTTGTGCAGAGGTTGTGGCTATCGTACTCGGACTTATCGTCGGCGTAGTATGTGCGCAGAAAAGAGGAACAAAATTGGATACGGGACTTCTTTCGGGGTCTTTGGTGCTTTATTCCATGCCGACATTCTGGTTTGCGATGCTTTTGATTTTCATCTTCTGCGTCGGAATCCAGATATTCCCGACGGGAGGAATCTCAACACCGGGAACGAATTATCACGGATTTATGCTGGTTCAGGATTATATTAAGCATATGATACTGCCGATGCTCTGCATGGGGCTTTTGATGGTAGGCTGCTATGCGGTAACGATGCGAAGCACCATGATTAACATTCTGACAGAAGACTATATTAATACAGCCAGAGCAAAGGGCTTTTCGACGAAGTACATTTTGCTCCATCACGCAATTCCAAATGCGATGGTACCGATGGCTACGATTATTGCGCTTAACATTGCGGCGATTCTCGGCGGAGCGATTCAGCTTGAAACGCTGTTCAGCTGGCAGGGACTGGGGCAGCTCATGTATGACGCTTT
This sequence comes from uncultured Clostridia bacterium, assembly GCA_934233735.1. GTDB lineage: Bacteria > Bacillota > Clostridia > Peptostreptococcales > Anaerovoracaceae > CAG-238. The sequence goes on from CAKQGQ010000017.1 coordinate 15,712, forward strand.
GAACAGGCGTGACTATCCGGTTCTGCAGGGGTGCTTTTTCGTTTCGACGATAGCGGTGGTGCTGGTTAACTTTATCATGGACGTGCTCTACGGATTTATCGATCCGAGAGTAAAGAGTTAGGAGGTTTGGCTATGCGAAAACGATATGAATCGGAGCAGCTCAGACGAAATCTCCGAAAAGTAAAAACGAAGGAATTTCTGAAGGAAGTATGGTCGAATAAAATGGCGAGAGTCGGCGTTGTTATTATTGCTGTTTTTGCATTAATGGCAATCTTCGGACCGATTTTCATGCCTTTCAAAACAACCGACATAGCGATAACGAGAACCGCGGTTTTTAACCCGCCTTCGATGGAACATCTGATGGGAACGGACAATCTGGGAAGAGATGTGCTTGCGTACCTTGTAAACGGCTCGAGAAGTTCTCTGTTCGTCGGCCTTACGGCAACCCTCATATCGATGCTGCTGGGAACCGTAATCGGAATTTCCGCGGGTTATATCGGCGGATGGGTTGACAATCTTCTCATGCGTATTACGGACTTTTTCCTTGTACTGCCTTGGCTGCCGTTCTGTATGGTGCTCGCCTCGATTCTCGGCAACAGTATCTGGAACATCATTCTGGTAATCGGACTTACCGGATGGTGCGGAACTGCCAGAATCATCCGTGCACAGACACTTTCGGTAAAGGAACAGGCATATGTGGAAAGAACGAAGTCAATTGGAGCCGGCAAAGGATATATCATGATGAAGCATATCCTGCCGAATGTATTTCCGCTCGTGTTTGCTGAGGCAATTTTAATCGTATCTTCTTCGATATTGACGGAAACATCGCTTGCTTTTCTTGGCTTAGGCGACCCTACGAACCCAAGCTGGGGAACCATGCTTAACGACGCATACTGCACCGGCGCAATGACGGTGGGTGCATGGTGGTACTTTATAACACCGGGCGTCTGCGTTATCCTTGTTGCACTTGGCTTCACGCTTATGGGATATGCATTCGATGAAATACTCAATCCGAAGCTTAAAGAAAGATAGGAGGCCCGGCATGCGTTTATTAGAAGTAAAAGATTTAAAAACATATTTTACAACATCAAAGGGCAAAGCAAAAGCTGTGGACGGAGTCTCTTTCTCTTTGGATTACGGGCAGTGCCTGGGGCTTGTCGGCGAATCCGGCTGCGGAAAGACAACGACAGCTCTGTCAATCTGCCATCTGCTTCCGAAAGAGGGAAAAGTTGAAAGCGGGCAGATTCTTATGGAGGGCATCGATTACGGCACGCTCTCCGAAGAAGAAATCATGAAACACAGATGGGAAGATGTGTCGATTATCTTCCAGGGCGCGATGAATGCGTTCAACCCCGTAAAGAAGGTCGGCTGGCAGATTGCCGAAGCCTGCATTCTCCATCAGGGAATGTCCAAAGAAGAGGCGTGGAAGAGAGCCGGAGATCTTTTTGAAATGGTTGGAATTGCCCGTGAGAGAGTCAGCCAGTACCCGCACGAGTTTTCAGGCGGCATGAAGCAGAGAGCGATGATTGCAATGGCGCTTGCGTGCAGTCCGAAGCTCATCATAGGCGACGAACCGACTACCGCACTTGATGTAATGATACAGGCTCAGATTCTCGAGCTTTTGGAAAAACTCAGAAAAGAGCTGAACATGGGCATGATTTTGATAACCCACGACCTTTCGATTCTGAGTGAAACCTGCGACAAAATTGCGGTCATGTACGCAGGCAAGATTGCAGAGATGGGGACGGTGGATGACATTTTCAACCATCCGATGCATCCGTACACCAAGAAACTGTTGGCGTGCTTCCCGAACATAAGCAGCGGAAGCAGGGTGATTCCGGAAGGGATTCCGGGTTATCCGCCGAGCCTGATTGACCCGCCTGAAGGGTGCGGATTCTGCCCGAGATGTTCGGAAGCCTCCGGGATTTGTTCGGAAAAAGAACCGGAATACATACAGGCAGGGCCGGAGCATTTCATTTCGTGCCATCTGTGCGGGGAAGGCGGTGAGTATCATGGCTGAGAAAATGCTTGAAGTAAGAGACTTAAAGGTATATTTTGAGGTAAAAAAGAGCCTTGCATCGTCACTCTTTGGGAAGCCGCAGGTTTTGAAGGCGGTTGACGGCGTGAGCTTCGATATAAACAGAGGCGAAATTCTGTCCCTGGTAGGAGAATCGGGTTCCGGAAAAACGACAACCGGCAAGGCTATTCTGCAGCTTGCGCCGGTGACCGAAGGAAGCATCCGCTTTCACGGTGAGGAAATTGTCGGCAGGAAGGATCTTTCGGAGTTCAGGAAGAATGCGCAGATGATTTACCAGGACCCGTATCAGTCCCTTAATCCGAGACAGTACATATCCGACATCGTCGGGGAAGCGCTGGATGTAAACGGGCTGGTTTCGACGCAGGAAGAACGCGAGTCTAAGATTAAGGAAGCGCTTGAAGATGCCGGACTGTCGCCTGCGGATGACTATATGTACAGAAGACCGTTTGAGCTTTCCGGAGGTCAGCGGCAGAGAGCGGCAATCGCCGGCTCGCTGATAATGAAGCCGGAATTCGTGGTTGCGGACGAGCCGGTGTCAATGCTGGATGCAAGTATCCGAACCGGAATCATCCGGCTGATGCTCAAGGAAAGAGACGAAAAAGGCGTTGCATATTTGTTCATAACCCACGACCTTTCCCTTGCGTGGCTCATTTCGGACAAAATCGCGATCATGTATCTGGGTAAAATCATGGAAATCGGCACAGCGGATGAAATCGTAAACAATCCGAAGCACCCGTACAGCAAAGCGCTTTTGGGAATCATGCCGGTGCCGGGAAAAGTTCTGACCGAAAAACGAAAAATTCTTGAAGGCGAAACACCGAATGCAGGTGTTGAAATCAAGGGCTGCAAATTCTGCGGAAGATGTCCGGAAGCAATGCCGAAATGTCACGAGATTGAGCCGGAAAACATCGAAATATCGCCGGGACACTTTGTGATGTGCCATAAATATTCCGGACAGGCGTCGGAAAAAACGGAGTAAGCAAGGAGGAGTTCCTATGGAAATTTTAGAAAGCTTAAATCGACTGATGGAATTTCGCAGTATCAGCGAAGACAGGGAGTGCTGCAAGAAGGCGCTGCGCTATGTACTCGGACTTGCGGAAAGCTTCGGCTTGAAGACAGCGCTTGGCAAATACGGCGATGTTGGGATCGTGGATCTCGGAGACGGCCCGGAAACGGTGGGAATCTTGGTGCATGTGGATGTCGTTGCGGAGGGAAATCCTGATTTGTGGAAATACGATCCGTTCTGCCTCAGTGAAGAGGGCGGCTTTTTATACGGACGGGGAATCGTGGACGATAAAGGTCCTGTAATTGCATGTCTGTATGCTTTGAAAGAAATAAAAGACAGAGAAATTCCGCTGAAGAAAAAACTGCGCATGATTATCGGTACCAGTGAAGAAATCGAGTGGACGGATATGGCACATTATAAAGAGGAATTTGAACTTCCCGATTATGGATTTTCGCCGGACGGAAACTTTCCGATTTATAACCGGGAAAACGGTTATATGGATATTGAGCTGATTTTTAAAGAGGATTTTTCCAAAGGATTTGATGCGTTCGAAGCCGGAGCAGCAACTAATTCCGTACCTTCCCGCGCATCGTTCAAGAAAAACGGGCAGACAGTGGTCTTTAGCGGCAAAGGGGCGCACAGCGCTTCGCCGGAGCTTGGGCAGAATGCGATTAATCTGCTTTGCGAAGAGGCAGCGAAATACGGTTTTTGGTTTGCGAGGACAATCAATGCGTATTTTCCGGAGGGCAGATATGCTTCCAACCTGAGATTCCGCAGGAAGGACGGACGAGCAAGCACGGACGAAGATTTGACGATAGTGCCAACGGTTTTAAAACAGGTTGGAGATGAAATCCGCATCAATCTGAATGTGCGGCAGTCATTTGTTCTTTCGGCCGAAAGCATCCTGGAGGGTCTGCGGCAAAAAGAGAAAGAATGCGGTTATCGCGTCGTGCCGCGTGAAGTGCAGGAGGCGATTTTCGTCGATGAAAATCAGCCATGGCTGAAGCGAATGCAGAAAGTGACCGCTGCGTACGGAATGAGTACGGAATGTCTGCAGGCAAGTGGGTCCAGCTACGCGAAGTCGATGCCGCAGTTTGTGAGCTGGGGACCGGTGTTCCCGGATGACCCGGACTGCGCGCATATGGAAGATGAGGTTCAAAGCCTGAAAAGTTTTCTGAAAAGCGTAAGAATCTACACAGACTACCTGATTTTAGAAGGACAGAGCGAGCCGAACAATGCGGAAAAGGGAAAGGACGAAAAAAATGACTAAAGTATTGGAGCAGGACAAAATCCCTTATACTGATGTTGTCAAGCTAACAAAAGAAATGGTTGGAATCAAAAGCTTTTCTTTTATGGAAAACCAGGAAGAAGAGATTTCAAAGTATATTTTAGATTTCTTTCTTAAACATGACATCGAGGCTTACCGGACGGAAATTGTACCGGGGAGGTACAACACCTTTGCAATTCTGAAGGGAGAGGATTCAGAGAATAATCCGTCGCTTCTCCTCACGGGACACATGGATACGGTTCCGGCATATGACTTTAAGGAGGCATTTACGGCAAGAGAAGACGAGGAGTATATTTACGGAAGAGGCTCCTGCGATATGAAAGGTGCGCTCGCAGCGATGATGTGCGCTATGGTGCATTTGAAGGAAAGCGGAGTGAGACTGAAAGGCGATTTGATTTTCTGCGGAGTTGCGGACGAAGAAGAGGCGGGAATCGGAACCGAGAGTCTGATTCAGACCGGACCGGAAGCGGCCTATGCGGTCATCGGAGAGCCTACCAAGCTTGAAATCGCACTGGGACACAAGGGGCTGGAATGGATAGAAATATCCTTTAAAGGCAAGAAGGTTCACGGTGGTGCGCAGAAAGACGGCGTGAATGCAATTATGATGGCCGGTCGGTTCCTGCACAAGCTTGAAACCGAATACCTGCCGGTGCTCGAAAAGCGGACACACCCGGTTCTTGGAACAGCGACGCTGAATATCGGTACTATCACAGGCGGTGACCAGCCAAGTACGGTTGCGGATAAATGCAGCATAAGGCTTGACAGAAGATGCCTTACGGATGAGACCATCACGCAGGTATACGAGGAACTTCAGGCGATTTGCGATGAATTGCATGAAGAAGATCCGAAATTCGAGGCGGAAATCCGGGATGTATTTAACGGCGAGACGATGCCGCACATTCCTTTCTGCACCGAGGAAGATTCTCCGCTCGTAAAGGCGGCACAAAATGCACTTGCAGAAGAAGGAACAGAGCCTGTGCTGACCTGCTTTCCGGCGTGGAGCGATGCAGGATTTATGAATGCACTGACGAAGAGCGAATGCATTGTGCTTGGCCCGGGGGATTTATCCGTGGCGCACTCGATACACGAAAAAATCAGCAAAAAACAGCTTGCCGATGCTGTGAAGGTGTACGAACATATGGCGAAAGAGCTTTGCCAAACAGTGTAAATATAGTAAATAAAGAATGGGAAACTCCGCAGAAGCGTGAAGACGCGACGTGCGGAGTTTTCCTGTAAAAGGGAGATTTTGTCGGAAATTTCATGGTTTTGTAATATTTTTCGACATTTTCCGAGATAAGAAAAAATTTTTTTAGTGATTTTTGTTTTTTGTTGTAGTATAATATATTTTGTATGATTTTATATAAAATTTAGAAAGGAAGGTCTCACACACATGAGTCAAAAACATTTACAGAGCATCCATGTGAGTCATTATAAGCACACTGCCGGGTGTGCAACAGAAATAATGCCTACGCCGGATGTTGTAAAGATTTCTATGTCTCAGCATATCGGAGCACCTTGTAAACCGCTGGTAGCTAAGGGCGACTATGTTAAAGTCGGCCAGAAAATCGGCGACACAGACGCTTTCGTAAGTGCACCTATCCACTCCGGCGTATCCGGCACGGTTATCGCCATCGAGGAGCAGAGAAATGCAGCAGGCGGATTTGAAACGCTTGTAGTCATTGAAACAGACAAGAAACAAGAATTATCTGAGGAAGTAAAAGTTCCGGAAGAACCAAAGGATTTAGCTGAATTTGTAAAAGCAGTCAGAGAATCCGGCTTGGTAGGTTTGGGAGGAGCATCTTTCCCGACGCACATCAAATTTAACCCTAAGAACATTGATGATGTTCATGCGCTCGTAGTTAACGCTGCGGAATGTGAACCGTTCATTACATCCGACCACAGATTAATGCTGGAAACACCGGATGCACTGCTTGACGGATGTCTTCTGATTATGAAGTACATCGGACTTGACAAGGGCTATATCGCAATCGAAGAAAACAAGATGGACGCGATTCAGCTTCTTGACAAGCGTATCAAGGAACGCGGAATCACAAACATCGAAACATTCAAGCTTCAGGCAAGATACCCGAAGGGTGCTGAACGTGTGCTTGTATATGAAATCACCGGTAAAAACATGGACGCAGGTGTACTCCCTGCAGATATGGGTGTAATTCTTGACAACGTTACGACAGTTGCATTCGTAGGACAGTACTTCAAGACAGGCCGTCCTCTGACAACGAAGCGAGTAACGGTTGACGGAGATGCTGTAGCAGAGCCTAAGAATGTCATCGCACCAATCGGAACTTCCATTCACGATGTCATCGAATTCTGCGGCGGCTATAAAGCAGAGCCGAAGAAGATTTTGATGGGCGGACCTATGATGGGAAGAGCTATCTACTCCGACGCTATGCCGCTGGTAAAGAACAACAATGCAATCTTAGCGTTCTCCGGCCCGCAGAGCATCGTAAAAGAAGAAACTGCATGCATCAACTGCGGAAGATGCCATAAGGCATGTCCGTTCAAACTCATTCCGACAGCTTTGGCTAAGGCTTACGAAATGAGAGATGCTCAGGCTTTGAAAGACCTGAGAGTTATGCAGTGCATGAACTGCGGCTCATGTTCCTACATTTGCCCGGCTCACAGACCTTTAGGATTTATCAATACTTTAGGTAAAACGGTACTGAAGGAGGCAGGAATCTAATGGATAAGAAATATTATGACAATTTAATCGTATCCGCGTCTCCTCATCTTGTGACCGCATTGGATACACAGAAGACCATGCTGATGGTTATCCTCGCACTGGTACCTTCTTTACTCGTTAGTACATATGTATTCGGTTTCAGAGTTCTGATTCTGACTGCCGTATGTATCGCAGCTTCCATGTTCTTCGAATGGGCGTGGAACAAACTTATGAAGAAACAGCAGACAGTCGGCGACCTCAGTGCCGCTCTGACAGGTACTTTGATTGCTTTCAATGTTCCGTCGGGACTTCCGTACTGGATTGCAATCGTGGGCTGCTTCGTAGCTATCATCGTAGTTAAACAGTTATTCGGCGGCGTTGGCAAAAACATCGTTAACCCTGCAATTACAGCCAGAATCGTGCTGTTCATCTCTTTTGCAACCGAAATGACGACGTGGCCGCTTCCGAGAATGAACCAGACGGCAGATGCGCTTACAGGTGCAACTCCGCTCGGCGTTTTAGCAGAAGGAAATCCGGTAGATCTTCCAAGCAATATGGAACTCTTCCTTGGATATGTCGGCGGTTCCATGGGTGAAGTCAGTGCAATTGCACTGCTCATCGGCGGAATCTTCCTCGTATGGAAGAAGATTATCAGCCCGATTATCCCATGCTGCTTCATCGGCACGGTATTTGTATTCTCGCTTATCTACTACGGAGCAACCGGAAACGGCGATGCGCTTCAGATGGCGATTTTCCATATCCTTGCCGGCGGCGTAATGCTCGGTGCAATTTTCATGGCTACAGACTATGTAACTTCTCCGTTATTACCTGCAGGAAAGGTTGTATTCGGTATCGGCTGCGGCATTATTACAATGCTTATCAGACTGTTCGGTCAGTATCCGGAAGGCGTATCCTTCTCCATCTTGATCATGAACTGCCTGACACCGCTCATCGACACCTTCTTCCAGAAGAGAATGTATGGAGGTGCTAAGAATGAAAAGTAATACATTTAAAGAATATATTCAACCGACAGTTGTTCTCGTAGCCATCTGTCTGATTATCACTTTTGCGCTGGCATATGTGAACTCCATCACTGCGCCGATTATCGCAGACAATTCAGCAAAGGCTGCTGATGCAGCCAGAGCAGAGCTTCTTCCGGCAGCAACTTCCTTCACACCGTATGACGGAGAACTGCTTGAAGTGGTAAAAGATAAAGTATTTGTAGAAGACTGCTACATTGCTGAGGGCGTTGGCATGGTTGTTACCGTTAAGACTGCTTCCTTCGGAGGCCTTCTTACGGAAATGGTTGGCATCGACGCTAACGGCGCAATCACAGGCGTTAAGGTAACCGCTCATGCGGATACAAAAGGTCTGGGTACGAAAGCACATGAGTCTTCCTACCTTGATCCAAACTATAACGGAAAAACAGAACTTGCAAATGCTGATAACATCAAAGGCGACACTTCCGTAACCTTCATCAGCGGTGCTACGATTTCCTCCAACGGTGTTTACCAGGGAGTATGCGCAGCCTTAAAGCAGTTCGAAGCAGTAGGAGGTGCTAACTAATGAAAGAAAAAGTAAATAGATTAGCCGTCCTTACGAAGGGCATCATTAAAGAAAACCCGAACCTTGTATTGCTGCTTGGTACTTGTCCGACACTTGCGACAACATCCTCTGCATTCAATGGTATGGGTATGGGTATCGCGGCAACAGCAGTATTGATTTGTTCCAATATTGTAATTTCTCTGCTTGCTAAGATTATTCCGGATAAAGTAAGAATCCCGTGCTATATCGTAGTTATTGCCGGATTCGTAACACTCGTACAGTTCATCGTACAGGCATTCGCAGAACCGCTTTACAATTCACTTGGCGTGTTCCTGCCTCTTATCGTAGTTAACTGTATCATCCTCGGAAGAGCCGAAATGTTCGCAAACAAGAATGGCGTTCTGGATTCCGCTTTAGACGGTATCGGAATGGGCCTTGGTTTCACGCTTTCCCTTACATGCATCGGTGCTGTAAGAGAAATCATCGGCAACGGAACGATTTTCTCCGGATTCTTCCTTGGTTCCGAAGAATTAGTGGCTAAACTGACAATCGCAATTCCGTTCATTTCCGAACATCCGATGCTGATTATCGCACTTGCACCGGGCGGATTCTTCGTTTATGCCTGCGCTATCGCAGTTGTAAACAAGATCCTTGCTTCCAAGGGCAAGAAGCCGAGAGATTTCGGATGTCAGGGCTGTGCACTTGCAAGCATGTGCAATCAGGAAAAATGTTTGGAAGAATTAGACGGACTTAAAATTGAAACGAAAGGAGTTGAAGCATAATGGCACAGTGGATTAGCATTTTAATCGCTATGATTTTAGTAAACAACTATGTTCTCGCTCAATTCCTTGGTATTTGTCCGTTCCTGGGCGTATCCAAGAAATTAGACTCTGCTGTAGGTATGGGCGTAGCCGTTATTTTCGTAATGGTACTGGCAACCGCCGCTACATGGCCAATCATGCAGATTCTGAACGATTGGAAAATAGCATATTTGCAGACGATCGTATTCATCCTCGTTATCGCAGCACTCGTACAGTTCGTAGAAATGGTACTGAAGAAGTTCATCCCGGCACTGCATAAGCAGCTCGGCGTATATCTTCCGCTGATTACCACAAACTGTGCGGTACTCGGCGTTTGTATCAACAACATCGATGCAGGTTACGGATACGGACTGTCTTTAATTAACTCTTTAGGCGCAGGTATCGGTTTCCTTCTTGCAATGGTTATCTTCTCCGGAATGAGAAGCAAACTCGAAGGAAATACGGATATTCCGGCACCGTTCCAGGGAGTACCTATCACTATGACTGCAGCCGCACTGTTATCCCTCGCATTTATGGGATTCGGCGGTTTAGTATAAGAAGGAGGCGGAGAAAATGAATGCAATTTTAACACCAGTATTATTGGTAGTCGCAATGGGTTTCGTTTTCGCTGTAATCCTTACTATCGCAGCTAAGGTATTCTTCGTACCTGTTGATGAAACCGTTATTAAGCTTAGAGAACAGCTCCCAGGCGCAAACTGCGGCGGATGCGGATTCGCTGGATGTGATGATTATGCGTCTGCTTTAGCAGCAGATCCGGAAGGTGTAGGACCGAATAAATGTCCGGTAGGTGGCGCAGATTGTGCTGCAGCACTTGCTGCCATTTTAGGAATGGAAGCAGGCTCTGCAGAACCACAGGTTGCTACTGTAATGTGTAACGGAAATGCGCAGGCGGTTAAGTCCCTTCTTGAATATCAGGGTCTTACAACTTGTTCTGCAGCTTCCACACTTTACGGCGGTATGAACCAGTGCAAATACGGATGTCTCGGACTTGGCGACTGTACAAGAGCTTGTAATTTCGATGCAATCAAGATTTGCGACGGCGTTGCCGTTGTAGCAAGAGACCTTTGCACAGGCTGCGGTGCATGCGCATCTGCATGTCCGAAGCATGTCATCAGAATCGCACCGGCTAAGAACAAGGTTGTTGTTCAGTGCCACTCGGAAGACAAGGGCGCTGTAACCCGCAAAGCATGTTCAAACGGATGTATTGCATGCGGAAAATGTACGAAAGTATGTAAGTTTGAGGCTATTACAGTTGAAAACAATCACGCATACATCGATCCGGAAAAATGTAAGAATTGCGGACTTTGCGCGAAAGAATGTCCTACAGGCGCTATCAATAACATGAGAGCAAAGAGAAAACCTGCACAGGCTCCAGCTCCTGCGCCGGCAGCAGAAGCGAAAGAAGCTTAGGATTAACCTTTCTAAAATGAAATAATAAAGCCCCGCCAGAGAAATCCGGCGGGGTTTTTGTTGACAAATACTGAAGAAAATGCTATAATCCAAATTACCTAATGGGTAATTTGGATTATAGCATAGGAGATTACATTGAAGTTAGAATACGGATCAGATGAAGTAAGGCGACAGTGTACAAATATAAAGGCTGCGGCTAAGCTATTTGGTGGAGACAGACAGCTTGCGCTTAAATTGCATTCAAGGATAAACGCTTTGGAACAAGCGGAAGTGATTCGAGATATTGTTGTGCAGCCAACATTTCGCTTTCATGATTTAAAAAATAAAAATGGACGTAATCTTGAGGGCTTTTTTGCGATTGATGTAAAAACAAAAAAGGAGCCATGGAGAATTATTCTTCAACCATTAGATATGGATGGCAATCCGTTTGCTCCATGCAATATTGATGAAGTGTCCGGAATAGTGAGGATTGTTGGAATTAGGGAGGTGAGCAAGCACTATGAGTAACTATATAGAATATAAAGAAAAAGCTGCATTTCATCCCGGTTATTATATTAAAGAAATTGTTGACGATAGTGGTCTAACACAGGAAGATTTTGCGAAAAGGTTAGGGACAACACCGAAGAACCTTAGTCTTTTAATCAGAGGCGAGCAGAGTATATCTATAGACATTGCAATGAAATTATCGAGGCTGCTGGGGACGAGTATAGCCTATTGGTTAAATCTTCAAAAAGCATATGATGCACTAATTGCGGAGTTCAAATCTGAAGAAGAATTAGCTGAGGAGCGGATTATATTTAATAATATTGAATATAATTATTTTAGAGACAACTTTGGGCTGCCTGATATTCCAAGGAAAAGAGATAGGCAGATAGAATATGTTCGCAGATTTTTACAGGTTTCAACATTATCGGTTCTGAAAAAACCTGATATGGCAGCTAACTTTAGAAGTGCTTCTTCGAAAATAGAACAGTCAAATACGATTAAAGCGAATATTATGGTGCAGATCGCGGCCAATGAAGCACTTGAATGTGATGCACCGAGGTTCAATAAAAAAGAATTCGAAAAGGCAAGCGAATATGCTTTGTCGCTTACGAAGGATCATGCAGATTTTTACCCTAAAATTAAAGCGGCTTTTTTTGATGCAGGTGTAATCTTTGTTATATTGCCAAATATTTCAGGTTCTAAAATTAATGGTGCTACTAAAAAAGTTGGTGATAATGTTGTTTTGATGGTTAATGATAGAAGACTATATGCAGATTCGTTTTGGTTTACGCTCTTTCACGAAATCGGTCATATTATGAATGGAGATTATGGAATATCTTTTGATAAGGAGAGTGGGGAACTTGAAGAAAAGGCGAATGAGTATGCGAGAGAGAAGTTGATTCCTTCTGAGCGGTATAGCGAATTTATAGCTAAAAGGTGTATTACCCCTCAATCAATTAGGAAATTTTCGGAAAGTATCAATCGAGATCCGGGAATTGTCTTGGGAAGGCTTCAAAATGACGGTTTGGTAGCATATAATGACCGTCGAATGCAGGCTCTAAAAAGCCGGTACAAAATACGAATTGAAAAATAAGCTAAAAGAATTAACTCCAAAGTAATTAACTTTGAAGTTAATTCTTTTTTAAGTAGAAAGCTACAAATAAAAGCTGTTTTCGGCGCGTCTGCCGCCGTACATGGCTTCCAGCTCTTCTTTATGATAAAGATAGCCTGTGTCCGTAAAGAGTTTCGCTCTTTGCGGGCATTTTTTTATGCAGGCGCAGCATTTAATGCAAATTCCGGGCGTCTGTGTGCAGTCGGCACGGTCGATTGCGCCCATCGGACACACTTCGCTGCACAGTCCGCAGCGGGTGCAGACTTCGGTTGTAATCGGTTTTACCTTACGGATGTCGATAAAAGCACCGTGACGGTCGCGAGGCTGATAATAAGCGGCATTCGGGTCGCCGTCAACCTTGATTGGACAGATAGGTTGACAGAAAGCGACCGCCTTCACCACCTTCCCGAAGACGGAAAGGGCGAAGTTTTCTGCCTCTTTTAAGTCGTTTTCGTCCGGTCTGCCGCCGCCGAGCGTGTTTGAGAAGGAGTGTTCGCAGGAAAAAGCAGCGGCTGCAATCGTATGAAAATCGTGAGACTCCAGCAGGACGCAAAGCTCAGCAAGCGAATTGTCAAAAGCGCGATTGCCAAAAGTGACAATCGGGACGGCATAAGCACCATTGCCTGCCATAGTGTCTAAATACTTCAGCAGCAGATTCGGAAGCCTGCCTGCATAGGTTGGACATCCGAAAACCACAAGGTCTGTTTCCGAAAGTGACGGGAAGGTTTCACGCGCCGGCGGCAGAGTGAAATCATATGCGCTGACTTCCACGCCGCAGCTTGCAGCCATACAGTCCGCAACCGTTGTCACAATTTTTTCCGTCGTGCCTGTCGCACTGAAAAATATTTTCCAAACTCTTTTGATTTCCATAACACATCTTCCTTTCTGAATTTTCAGCGAATATCCGCCGGAAGTCTCTTTTCAATAATATAGGAAAGGATGCCGATGAGGATGCCTCCAATCAGACCTGTAAAAAGCAGGACCGAAAAGTAACTCATCAAAGCAACATTCGATACGATGAAGCAAGCGGCAATCAGCTGACCAAGGTTGTGCGCCACGCCTCCGGCCATGCTCACGCCGACCATGCTGAACAGCCCGGTGCGCTTGAGAAGCGCCATTACAACGAGACTTAAAATGCCGCCGGCAAAGGAGTAAATCATGCCGAACACCCCGCTGAACAAAAGCCCCGCGATTACGATGCGGACGCAGTTAATCGAAAAGGCATATCGAAATCCCATGCGGTATAAGGCAATCAGAATCACCAGGTTGGCAATACCGAGCTTTACGCCAGGAATCGGTACAGGAATCGGAATTAAAACCTCCACATAGGAGAAGATTAAAGCCAAGGCCGCAAACATCGCCGAAAAAGCCAGGCGGCGGGTTTTCGCCACGCGGATGTACTCGTCGGAAACTGACTGCGCGCGGCCGCTGCGCGTTTTATCTCGTTTAGCCGGAGATGACATCGACATCACCTCCTTTTGGATTCTCTTCAGAATCCGAACGAATCTGAATGATGACTTTGTTCGGAAGGCAGGCAATGCTGTCTTTGGTCTGTGAAATTGCTCCTGTGTGCACGCAGACCTGATTTTCACAGGACGAAGAAGTCATTGAAACCTTACCGTCTTTTATGGTAATATGGTTAGAGCGACCTTGGCGGTTCACATCAATCTCGCGGTCTTCGGACAGAGAATAAATGCCGAAAATTTCGCCGTCTGCGGTAATGACAACCTCATTTCCCGTTTGACTTGCGAAAAGAGAATACCAGGAGACGAAAAGACCGACAAGAATAATCGCTATACATAAAACAATATCTGCTTTTTTAATCATATAAACTCCCTATGAAAGGTTGAATAAACTATGAAAAATAAAATATCAAAGACATGCCCCGCAGCAAAAAAGCTTTGCGCGCTGGCGATTGCCTTAATCCTTATTATATCACAAACTGCATGCACCGAAAACCAAAAAAACAATGCAAACACGGGCGTAAGCAAGACCGGATTTTATTTGGATACAATCTGTACGATTACGATTTTCGGCGTGGAAGATTCGAACGGAGAGTTTTCGCAACTTTCGGAGGACGAGCTGAATCAAAAACTACTGCTGATGATTACGGATGCCTTTCAGCTCTGCGATAAGTATGAAAAAATGCTGAGCAAAACAATCGAAACTTCCGACATCGCACGCATCAACGCAGCAGGCGGGAAAGCTGTAAAAGTCAATGATGAGACTATCGAGGTAATTCAGAAAGGAATCCGGTACGGAGAACTGTCGCAGGGCGCCTTCGATATTACCATCGGTAAGGCGACCGACCTTTGGGGCTTTCGAGAGGCTGAGGCAGGTGCGGAAACAGAAAGCGGCATGAGTGGACAGGTTCCGGATGCGGATGTGCTGGCGGAAACGATGAAGCATGTAGATTGGAGCAAAGCTAAGATCAAGGGAAATACGGTTCAGCTGGAAGATCCGGAAATGGAGCTCGACCTTGGCGGAATTGCAAAAGGATATATCGCGGACAAGGTGACACAGTTCCTTGAAGCTGCAGGCGTGACAAGCGCGATTGTTGACCTTGGCGGCAATATTGTTGCGATTGGCGGAAAGGCAGGCACTCTGATTAATGCAGAAGGCGAGCCGACTGCATTTAAGATCGGAATTAAAGACCCGCAGTCTGCAAGCGGCGGATTAATCGGCACAATCCCAGCTGCCGATAAAACGGTTGTAACCTCCGGAACATACGAGCGCTATTTTGTCGCCGATGGAAAGAAATATCACCATATTTTAGACAGTAAGAGCGGTATGCCGACCGATACGGATGTTTTATCCGTTACAATTATCTCAGAGAAAGGCCATTCCGCGGACTGCGACGCGCTGTCGACAAGCTGTCTGGCGCTGGGCGTTGAAAAGGGAGTGGCTCTGGTTCAAAGCATTGAGGACACTGAAGCAATCTTTGTGGATACCGATGGACAGATTCATCTGACATCAGAGGAAATCGGCTTCGAGAAGAGCTGATTATCGGCAGCGTCCGAGGCGGACGGAGCGCCGGAAGGCTATGCTTCCGATGCCCATAGCACAGTCAGCTCGTGAATCAATGAATCAATTTGAGCAAGCGGAATTTGGCTGTAGTAAAAAATTAAAGCGCTGGTTTCCTGGTCGGTGATTTCCGACAGCGGAACCATTTGAAGGCCGAGTGACTTTGCCTCTTCGCAAAGCCGCTCGGCTTTTTTCGCAGAGCGGACTTTTACGGTCAGATTGATGCCCGAATGCGTGTCAATCGGCGTGATGATGCCTTTGCCGTGTGCAGCGAAGGACTGAAGCACGGTTTGCAGTTTTTGGGAATACAGGCTGCGGAGCTTGCGGATTCCGGTGTAGTAATAACCGTCCTCCATGAAAAAAGCCAGTGTGAGCTGCTCGGATTTCGAACAGGTCTGTGTGTACTGATGCTTGATGCTGCGGAAGATTTCCGCCATATTTTCAGGAAGCACCATGTAGGAAATTTTCACTGCGGGAAAAAGGGTCGATGAAAATGTCCCCAGATAGACCACACAGCCGCGGCTGTCCAGACCCTGAAGCGCCGGGACAGGCTTGCCGAAGTAGCGAAGCTCGCTGTCATAATCGTCCTCGATGACGATGCTGTTGTTCTCAGCCGCCCAGTCTAAAATTTCATATCGGCGCCCAATTGGCATGACTGCACCTGTCGGAAACTGATTCGAAGGATTGACATAGACCGCAGACGGGATATTCGTCGGAAGCTTGGCAATTTCAATTCCGTCCCGGGCAACCGGAATGTGGGAAATCGTAAAACCGGCATCTCGGAACATGCTTTGTACAGGAAGATAACCCGGCGCTTCCAGCGAAACGAGACGGATTCCCATTTTCAACAGGATACGGGAAAGATGACTGGTAATCTGCTGTGTTCCGGCGCCGACAACAATTCGCTCAGGACTTGCGGTAACGCCGCGGGAAGCATAGAGGTATTTCGCAATTTCAAAACGCAGCGCAGCCTCGCCCTGCGGGTCGCTCTCAAACAAAAGAAGGTCAGAATACTCATTGAAAACCCTCGCCGCGCATTTTTTCCATTTTACGAAGTCGAAGCAGCTTGAGTCCGTGATATAGGCGGAAGGCTGGAAAGTGAAACCTCCCATTTCCGGAAAGGCAGAAGCGGACTCAGGTACTGCAGGAGATGCAGATGCGGCAGCATTAATATTTTCGGTGGCGGATGAAACGGCGGAAAGCGGAGAAATCTCCGCGATATAGTAACCGGACTTTGGCCTGCTGATGATGTAGCCTTCCACGAGAAGCTGATTATATGCCAGTTCGGCTGTTGTGATGCTGAGCCCTAAATCGCGGGAAAGCGTACGCAGCGACGGTAGCTTTTCACCGCTCTTCATTTCCCCGGAAAGAATCTGCTGCTTGATTGCGTCATATAACTGTAGATATAAGAACTTCTCATTGCTGGCGTTTTGATCCAGGAAAATCGGCTTCATATTTAAATAACCTCCAAACTGTACATGTAAAAATAATCAAAATTGTATATTTTAATAATAACACATCTGGCGGATAATTACAATATACGGGTAAGAGGATGAAACAGCCAAAAAAATATGACAGCCCCTGCAAGAAGCAAGAGCTGCCATATTTTAGAGTTATGGGAATGAGTTAGTCTCTCTTTAATTTGCCTTCTACAATCATACGGCCAATCTTTTCTGCACAGTATGCAACTGCTGTCGCACAGTGGAAAGTGCCGTTGTGATCCATGTAGCCCTGGTCTCCTTCCGGAGTTTTCCAGTCATAAACAGCTCCCATGTTATGAATCATAACTTCAGAACATAAAATGCCGTCGTATTCCTTGCGGAAGTCTTCTACGAGTTCACGAATCATAGCGTGACATTTTTCATAATCACCGCCCAGGTCGTTAATCGGTCTTCCGTAGCAAAGGCTGATTGCCCATGCAGCAGCGTTTAATGCACCGCAGGTTCCAAGGAGCGAACATCCGCATCCGCCTGCAATGCCGAAGCAAGCCTGAAGCATATCTTCCGTAATTCCTAAATCAGGGAAAGCAGTATATAAACCGTTTAAGCAGCTCTGAATACAGTTGCCGTAATCCGTTTCCGTCTGGAAACCCACATCCATGGCTTTCTTCACGAGAGCTTCTTTTTCTTCATGAGATAATTTCGTATAATCCTGCATATCTATTCGCCTTCTTTCTTTTGCATTTACCGTTTTTGATATCATTCGCCTAAAACGGCAGATTGTAGCTACATTTTAATTTATATGGGTGTAAAAAACAAGCAAATCAAGAAAATAACAAGATAATTAGCAAACGGGTAGATTGTAATCAGGTTTTGGAAATGGTACTATAATCTCAGTTAAACGAAAAAAGATGCCATATGGGCATTTGAGAGGGAGGAAATAAAATGAAATTACTGGTCATCGGAGGTTCTGCGGGCGGTGCATCCACTGCGGCGAGAGTACGCAGACTGAATGAAGAAGCGGAAATTACGATTTTTGAAAAAGGCAGAGATGTATCGTTCTCCAACTGTTCACTTCCGTATTATACAGGCGGCGTTGTAGAGAACAGTGAAGATTTGATTATGATGTTCCCGGAGGATTTCAAGGCAAAACATAATATAGATGTATACGCGCAGACAGAAGTTCTGGCAATTAACAGAGATGCGAAGACCATTACGGTAAAAGACCTGAGAAGCGGAGAAACCAGGGAAGAAGCGTATGACAAGCTTGTACTCGCAACCGGGACGGAGCCGGTTATGCCGGGAAGTATTGAGGGCATTCATTCCCCGCATGTTTTTACAATTCGTAATGTGGTGGATATTGAACGGCTTCAGGCGAAACTTGACGAAGAAAGCACAAAAAACATTGCAGTAGTCGGCGGGGGATTTATCGGTGTGGAAGTTGCCGAGAACTTAAGAAAAATCGGAAAAGAAGTTAGCCTGATAGAAGGCACGAAGCAAATATTGGCACCTTACGATTATGATATGGTGCAGATTCTGCACAAAGAACTGGACGACAACGGCATTACACTTCATGTTTCGGCGACGGTAACCGCCATAGAGAGCAAGCAGGTAAAGGCTGTAAAAGACGGAAAAGAATTTACGGTTGCCGCAGATGCTGTGGTTATGGCAGTCGGTGCAAGACCGAAGACCGAACTTGCAAAAGATGCCGGTCTTGAAATCGGAACCACGGGCGGAATTTGGGTTGATCACAACTACCGGACAAGCGATGCGGATATTTACGCAGTGGGAGATGCCATCGAATCCTATAATAGGCTTGCACACGCACCGGGCAGAATTGCACTCGCAGGTCCTGCGCAGAGACAGGCACGTGCGGCGGCTGACCACATTTGCGGAATGTACAACACAAACAAGGGTTATATTGGTTCTTCCTGCATCAAAGTCTTCGGACAGAATGCGGCATGCACGGGACTTAACGAGAAAGAAGCAAAACATCTTGGCTATTCTTATGATTCCGTAATGATTTTCCCTATGGATAAAGTTGGTCTTATGCCGGGCGCAAACTATATGGTATTCAAACTGGTATTTGAAGTACCGACCGGACGCATCCTCGGTGCGCAGGCAATCGGAACCGGTGAATGCGATAAGCGCGTGGATGTAATCGCGGCGATGATTACAATGGGCGGCACGCTTGAGGACCTGAAAGAACTCGAGCTTTGCTATGCACCGCCGTTCTCAACCGCGAAGGATGTTGTGAACTTAGCAGCATTGGTAGCACTTAACGTATTAAACGGAAGAATCAAGCAAGTCCATGTGGATAAAGTGAGAGAACTTGTTGAACAGGGTGCATATATTATCGATGTCAGAGGAGCCGGTGAACTGAAAGCAGGACACCTTAAGGGAGTGCATCATATTCCTCTTAATGAACTCAGAGACAGACTGGATGAAATTCCAAGGGATATTCCGGTATACCTGCACTGCAGATCCAGTCAGCGCTCCTATTACGCGACCTGCACTTTGATCGAAAACGGTTTCACGAACGTGTACAATATCAGCGGATCTTTCCTCGGCATCAGTCTTTATGAATATTTCAACGACAAAACACAAGGAAGAGAACCGATTGTAACACAATATAATTTTGAATAACTTATAAATTATGACTTGAACCCCTTGCTGCTTCCGCGCGGCAGGGGGTTTGTTTTCGCTTTGTGCAGGCATAAAAAGACTAAAAAAATAAAAAAATGTCAAAATAGCAAAAAAGTTAACAAAAATAGCAAAAAAATTAAAGAAATTTGTTCCTATTTTGTTAAAATGACAATAGATGTAAGAATACTTACATTTTTTATAGGGGGATTGTTTTATATGACAATCTTGGTATTATCACTTATTTTATTTAGGAGGTTTTAGTTATGGCAGAAACTAAAAAGGCTGAACGTCTGCCTAATAAGTTTGAGGCTTGTTTACCGGTTCTCGTGCTGTTAGGCCTGATGGTAGCAAATTCCGTATTAAAGTGGGGAAATGACCCGCACTTATACGTATTAATGGCAGTTATTACCGTTGTGCTTGTTGCAAAACGCTGCGGCATATGCTATAGGGATATGTTAGCCGCAGGTTTCGACTCGCTTTTTCAGTCACTTGAAGCACTGTTCATTCTGTTATTCGTAGGATGCTTGGTTGGTACATTTGAATATGCCGGCACAATTCCTGCCCTTGTATATTACGGATTGAAGTTATTCACACCGGCTATTTTCTTACCGGCAGTATGCTTACTTTGCGCAATCGTAGCGATGGCTTTAGGCTCATCCTATACGGTAAGTGCTACATTAGGTATTGCGTTCTTGACAATCGGTGCTACAATGGGCGTTAACCCTGCACTCATCTGCGGTGCAGTTCTCTCCGGTGCTTGCACAGGCGACAAATTCTCCCCGTTATCTGATACGACAAACCTTGCATCTGCATCTGCACAGACAGGATTGTTCGACCATGTTAAGGCAATGATCGGAACCACATTCCCGACATTCCTTATCGGTTTCTTAATCTTCTGCGGAATTTCACTTGCAGGTGAAACAGGTGCTTACGATCCGGAACTCGTAGACGGATTATCCAATGCAATCAAGGATCACTTCCAGTACATGAGCCCTGTTCTGTTAATCCCTGTACTTGTTATCCTTGCAGTTTCCGTATTACAGGTATCCGCAATCCCTGGTATCCTGCTCGTTGTATTAACAGCCGGTATCTTCATGGTTATCTTCCAGGGTGCAGGCTTCCCTGAATTCATTTCAGCGGCACACTACGGTTACTCCGCAGAAACAGGCAATGAATTAGCTGACCAGTTACTTAACAGAGGCGGTATGGACTCCATGCTGTGGACCATCAACATGGCGTTAATCGCAATCGGCTTCGGCGGTATGTATGCAAGAGCAGGCTGCGTTGAATCCTTATTAGGAAACCTCATCAAGGATATCAGAACACCGTTCCAGATGGCTGTTGCGGTTATCTGTACCGCAATGTTCACAATCCTGACGATGTGCGACCAGTACTTAAGTTTAATCATCCCTGCAACCATGTACAAAGATAAATTCGATGAACTCGGACTTTCCAGAAACATGTTGTCAAGATGTATGGAAGACGGCGGAACATTGTTCTCACCACTGGTTCCATGGTCAACTTGCGGTGTATATCACTCCGGCATGTTAGGTGTTCCTACATTATCATATTTACCGTACTGCTTCGTAAACATTTTGAACCCACTGATTTCCATGGGTACGGCAGCTATCGGCGGCAACATCCTGTATGCTGACGGTTCCAAGACCGGATTCTTCGGCGGCAAGGTAAAGAAGGGCCACTTCGTTGCGGCGGCTCCGGAAGAAGCACACGAAATCGCTATGAAGGCTCTGGAAGCAAAGAGAGCAAGCGGCGAATACAAGCAGATTGGTGCTTAATTTGACAAATACTTAATTCATTTGTATAATAGAATTATGGATAATTGAAAACACATACCCGGAAACGGGTATGTGCTTTTTGCACAAATATATTTCTAAGGCAAAGGAGAGACAGAATGGTTTTTAAAGGAATTAATATGCGAGAAAGAAGCAAACGGAAACGCATACTCATGTTTTTCGGCTGCCTTGGTATCGCAGCTTTGGAATTTTGGCAGAAAAATTACTTTTTTGCTGTGGTGGCTTTGGTTTTAGCCTTCTTTTGTGTAGGATACAACAAGGAGCATGTGATTTCAGAAGAGGGCGTGGATATTCGATATATTTTCTTGGGAATACCATACAACTATCGCTGGACTTGGGACCAGATTACGGCAATGCGTCCCGACTATAAAAAGGCCAAACCGAACATCATGATGGAAATCGCAAAGGATGTGTCTGTAAGAGCCTTTGTTTTTACCCCTGAAGATGCGGTTAAAGTTATGGAATTCGCTCAGAGAATGAATCCCGAGGCGTATATCGACAGTCGTACGGAAGTGGAAAGAGAAGCCTACAAAGAAGAACGCGACAGAATGATTGCCGAGAAACAAATGCAGATTCGCCGCCAAAAACAAGCCGAAAAAGCAAGAAAGAAAAAACACAAAAACAGATAAAACCCAAAAGAAAGCCGGTCATCCGCATGATTAATCAGCATTCGGAAACAACCGGCTTTTGTTGTACACTTTGTTATTTTTCAAGTATGCCGCCTACGAGGAGGTAATATTCCGGTATACTGGCACCATCAGACCACAGAATATCGAATCCGAAGCAGTCTTTAACCATCTTTACGGCAAGCATCCCGAGGGATTCAAGTGCGTAGCGCATCTTATCCGGATGAACGCAAGGGTGACCACTGAGGCGTGCACACTTTTTGCACAATGTGCATTCTTGTGCAGCAAGGGCTTTGCTGCCGGGGCAGACTTCCTCCATGGCGAGCATTTCTTCATCGTGGATTTTTTTCTCTGCGAAAAGACGGTTCTGGGCCTCCTCTACCGTTGAGGCGCCTTCGTTTGAAATGCGGTCGACGATGAAATGAAAGCGTGAAAACTGCAGCCAATAGTCTTTGGGATCAAAATCGAAGTCCGGGCATGCCCATGTTTCGCCAAAGCCCGGGCATTGCGAGCATTTGCGATAGGTTTCATCGTAGTTGTAATATTTGTTAAGCATTTCGTCTACATCAAGATATGTTTCAAAGCGTTCTTTATAATACATTGGATGCCTCCTTTTCTTTCGCAGCCTTATTGTTAGCCCATTCCATATAAAAGATACTGATCATGATAATTGCAGAGCCGAGCCACGCTGTCCAGCTCATCGCTTCTTTGAGAAGGAGAACCGACAGAATGCATCCGGACGCCGGTTCAAGGGAAAAGATAACACCGACACGGTTTGACGGAACCACAGCTTCGAAGTTTGATTGAAGCGTAAAGGCCGCCGCACTGCAGAGCAGTCCCATCAAAATAATTGCACCCAGATGTTCGGGAGTTGCAGCCGTGTAGTTTAAATCGCCGGTAAATAAACCGATGATGGTTCCCCAAAGCGAGATAAAAGCCAGCAGGAACACGGTAAACAGAGTGGAATCAATATTGTCGTTTTTTGCAACCTTCTCTACGAAGATAATGTGAAGCGACCCGGCAGTTGCGGCCACAATACACAAAATGTCGCCGAGATTAAGTGAAAACCCGCCCATGCCGGGAGCATAACACAGCAGGAACATCCCCACAAGACAAATCGAAGCACTGATGCCTATGATTTTTGAAACCCTCACGCGATACATAACTGCGTTTAACAACGGAACAATTAAGAAGGATAAGCATGTAAAAAACGATGCCCGCACAGAAGTTGTATATCGTATTCCGATAATATTGAAGATGAACATAGAAGTCAGCACGAACGATAGCAGGAACCCGTATTTCAGGGTTTCCATATTGAAAAGTTTGAATTTTTTCCAAAATACGAGGCCCAAAGCCACCGCAGCGGTAGCAAAGCGTATGGAAATGATGTAGAAGGTTGGGCAGTCCTCAACATACTTTGTAAAGGGGTAACTGAGTCCCCATAGAATTGCTGCAATAACCAGCCCGGTAAATGCTACACCTTCAGACGGCCGATGTTTTTTACCTGTCATTTTTTGAATCTCCTTTTAGTGCTATCAGCGCCAGCTGCACACCGACACCCTTCATCGAAAAGTTTATATGAAAATTGGTTCGTACATCCTCTTGATAAACATCAAGCTGAGGAGAAGTCGGAATCAGATCGTGCAAAACGCTCAATGTATCCGAGCCGTCAGAGAAGTTTAAAGAGGAAAAATATGTGAAAATATCCGATGAACGGTTCATCGTATATTTCATTACGGAATAAATGCCCGGCGGCAGATTCAGGTTGAAGCTGAAGTCTATCTCGTCCTTAAATTCATTTAACACCGTTCGCACCTGGTGCAGCGATGAGTCTTTTTTGCAAAGGCTTTGGATGCTGTCGTTGTAATTATAGACGATCACCGCAAATGCTGCAGGCGCCGTATCGTTGATGCGAATGACACAATAGTGCTTACCCCAGCAGATAATGTCGCCATGCACAAAGGAGGCAGCCTGATATACATAGAAAGATGGCTTTTTGATTGCGTTGGATGTTACAAGCGACGGAAGACCCTTCAGAAGAGTTCCATCCTGCTCGCTGTCTCGCAGCCGAAGTGTCAGCCACGGGTCGGCTGAGCGCAAAAGCTGGCTCAGCACATAAATCGGAGCGGCAATGGTATCGTTTCCGTAGGATATAAACGGCTGTGCATTGATTGTTACTGCTTGCTTCAGCACGACCGAAAACCCGGCGGCAGTGAGCATCATGCGCAGTCGATCGACCTCCGTGGAAGAGTCCGTGGGATAAAACAAAAGGGTTACCCTGGACGGATGCAGACAGCCCAGTATATGAAAAAGATTAAATTTCATCTCCCGGAAATCTTCCAGGGTGATTTGAATGTTTAATTTATAGTCAATGAAGGTAATAGGCTTGCCGCTTCTGTCGACATTTATCTCCAGCTTCAGACTGTTCACCACGGAAGAACTGTTCTTCTGTGAGTTCAAAGAAGACAAAGTAGACTTGATCAAATATGTGGCTTTGTTGGCAGAAATCGGGGAAATGATTTCGGGACGCAGTTCGCTCTTGACCATAGGCTTGAAATGTGCACGGTGCTCTTCCGGCGTCCGCTTAAACCATTTATAAAAATATTTTTTGTAATACGCAGTGGTTGAAAATCCGACATCTCTGGCAATCTGGCTGATTTTCTTGTTTGTATCGAGCAGCTGAATCTCCGACCATTCCACGCGTGCAAAGCACAGGAATTCACGGAAATTCATGCCGGTGCAGTCTTTGATGATATGCGAAATGTAAAATTCGCTGAGGTGTTCCATCGACGCCAAATCTTCCAGGGTAATTTTTTCCGCATAATATTGATAAATATATGTAATAATTCGGCTGATGCGTTCGGTTGTGGTTTGGTCACCGTTTTCAAAATTGATGACAACATCGTTTTCGAACGCAAACAGATTGAAGTACTTGTCCAAATACTTGATGATGTCAACGATGAGATAAGTGCACTCGCTTTTGTAGTTGAAACTCTTAATCTCGTATGCGAGCAGAATCTGCAGAAGCTTTTCGCGCAGATTGTCGTGCCGCTTCGTCGTCGGCTTGTTGGAATAGGTACGATAGCATGCTTTGCTGAGCGACGGAAAATACTGCGAAAAATAATGCGTGCTGATTTGAATCAGTGCAACGATATTTTCTTTGCCGGTTGAGGTCAGGCTGTGTACTTCGTGACCTGCATTGGTAAAGATGTCACCTTCCTTCAATGTATAATGGCAGTACCCGTTTTTCAGCGTCACTTCGCCTTTCAGGACATAGACAAATTCAATATCCTGATGGTAGTGCAGCGGATACTCTTCTATTGACGCAATTGTAATATTGATCGGGAAATCATCCTGATAAGTAATTTTCTCAAATAACATGTTTATACCTGCCTCGCAATATTCACAACAATATCATCCTACAGAAAAATTATATAATGAAACTCACCCCAAAAGTAATAAGAATAATTAGATTTTATAGCAAAATAATTATATTTTCAGGCAATGTAATAGTTGTAATTAACTTTGCGGGACATTAAAATATGGTGTAAGAGTAAAAGTTCAATATGGGACAGCCTGCGGGAATGCAGGACGAATTCAAAATACAAAGGAAAATCAGGAGGTATAATCATGAGTAATGCAAGAGTATGTGTAATCACGGGAGCATCCGGCGGTATCGGTACGGAAGTTGTAAAAAAATATTACAATAACGGCTATGATGTAGTTATGCTCGACATCAATGCAGAAACACTTCAGAAGCTGATGGAAAAAGAAAACTTAGATCCGGCAAGAGTTATCTATAAGGTTCTCGATGTTTCCAGTGAACAGCAGGTAATCGATACAATCGCTGCAATCAAAGAAGAAAAAGGCAGGATTGATGTTCTCGTAAATACTGCAGGTATCGTAGGAAGATACGACGAAACGATCAAATATACTTTTGAAAACTTCAAGAGAATTTACGAAATCAATGTATTCGGTACATTCTTAATGATGAAGTACACGCTTCCGGTAATGCTGGAACAGGGCAAGGGCGCAATCGTAAACTTCGGTTCCTGCTCCGGAATGACAGGCTACACTTCCGAAATCGGATACGGCTCCAGCAAATGGGCGGTTATCGGCATGACGAAGAATGTTGCAAACGAATACGCTCGCCGCGGTATCCGTGCAAACTCCATTTCTCCGGGATGGGTTAACACAGACATGCTGAAGCAGACTCTGGAAAACTACAAGGAAACCGGCGATGTTGCGAACTTCGGATGTATCGGCCGTCCGGGTGAACCGAGCGAAATGGCAGATGCTGTTTACTATCTCAGCTCCGACGAAGCTTCCTTCGTAAACGGAATCAACCTTCTCGTAGACGGCGGCAAGATGCTCGACTAATTCTCGCCGAAGCACTAAGAATTTTGACTATTTAACTAATAGGGGGAAAATAAAATGTTAAACGAAAGACTGCAAAAAATGAGAACAAAGCTGTGGGACTCCAGACCTTGCATCACAGCAGAAAGACTTGTTTTAGCAACAGAAGCATATCAGAAATTTGCGGGAGATGCGATTCCAATCTTCCGTGCAGAAGTTGTAAAATACATCATGGAGCACATGACGACTTTGATTATGGAAGATGAACTCATCGTCGGCACTCCAACCAATAAATACAGAGGCGCGAACCTTCATCCGGAATTCCAGTCCAGTTCCTGGTACATCAGCGACATCGACGATTTTCCGGTAAGAACGAAAGACCCGTATGACATCTCTCCGGAAGACAGAGAACTGATACTCAAGACACTTCCTTACTGGGAAGGCAAGTCCATGGAAGATATGTCCAAGACGGCGCTTCCGCCGCATACGGAAGAATGCATTCAGGACGATATTATCACGGTAGGTCTCAGAAACGGCGTTTCCGGCGAAACGACCTGTGACCACGAAAAAATCCTTACGGTAGGTCTGAAGGGTTATATCGATGAATGCCGCGAAAACATCGCAAAGACTCCGGGAACCTGCAAAGAAGATCAGGAAAAGATTAACTACTGGAAGGCTTGCATTATCCAGTGCGAAGGTTTGATTATCTATGCACACAGAATGGCAGAAGAAGCAGAAAGACAGGCAGCTTGCTGCACAGACGAAAAGCGCAAGAAAGAACTCCTTACAATCGCTGAAAACTGCAGAGTTGTTCCGGAACTTCCACCGCAGAACTTCCAGCAGGCATTACAGTCCATTTGGTTCATACATGTTTACTTCCACATCGAAGTATGTACAACAGCAAACGGATTCGGCAGATTCGACCAGTACATGTGGCCGTACTATAAAAAAGATGTAATAGATGAAAAGAATATAACACAGGATGAAGCGCTTGAAATGCTCGAATGCTTCTACCTGAAAGCTTGCGAAGTTTTCGAAGTAAGAGACAAATGGTACGCAACTTCCTTCGCAGGTTATCCGATGTGGGAAATCCTCATCGTCGGCGGACAGACTCGTGACGGCAAGGACGCTACAAACGAATTATCCTACCTCTGCCTGGAAGCTGCAAACCAGCTCAAGACAACGCAGCCGGTAATGGCAGTCAGAGTCTGGGACGGCACACCGGAAGAATTGATTCGCAAAGGCTGCCTAATGATTCAGGACGGACAGGCAAATCCGGGATTCTTCAACGACTATGCTGCTATGAAGATGACGCAGGGTAAGGGCTGCACCATCGAAGAAGCAAGAGACTGGACAATCGTAGGCTGCATCCAGCCGGGTCCGGGAGGTGGAACAACAGACGGTTCCCCTGACGCAGGTTATGTCAACATGGGCAAGATGCTCGAATTCGTTCTCCATAACGGTGTTGACCCGTCAACGGGTAAGCTTATGGGACTTCAGACAGGAGATCCGAGAGATTTCAAGAACATTGAGGAATTCAAGGATGCACTGAAGAAACAGATCCTTCACCACTACAAACTTGTAACCGAAGGTTATAAGATTATGCAGAGCATGCATATGCTCAGATTCCCGGTTATCTTCGCGTCCATGGTTACAAAGGGCTGTGTGGAAAGCGGCAGATCCGTTCAGGAGGGCGGTGCAAAATACAGCACTGCGGGCCTTTACATCACAGGTGCAGCCAATATGGCAGACTCAATTGAAGCAATTCAGAAGTGCGTATTCGAAGATAAGGACATCACAATGGATGAACTCATCAAAGCACTTGATAATAATTTTGAAGGCGAAGAACGTATGCGTCAGCTCCTTCTGAACAAACCTGAAAAATTCGGAAACGACAAAGCACATGTAGACGGAATTTACAGAGAAATGATGCACTTCATCGCAGACAATGTTCAGACATGGCCGGACGCAAGAGGCGGCTGGTTCTCATTTAATGTTCACTCACAGACCGTAAACGTATCACACGGTGCGGTATGCGGAGCAACACCTGACGGAAGACTTGCAGGAGAACCTTTCTGCGATAACGCTTCACCAATGATGGGACGCGATAAGAGTGGTCCTACCGCAACGGTTAAGTCCGTAGCATCCATGGGACAGGAAGCATTCCATGACGGTGCATTGTTCAACCTTCGTTTTGACCCGAAGGGCGTTGAAGGTGAAAAAGGTATGGAAAGCATCGAAGGCGTAATCAGAACCTATTTCGACCACGGCGGCGAACACATTCAGATTAACGTTGTTGATACAGAAACACTCAAGGATGCGCAGAAACATCCTGAAAACTATAAAGGACTCATGGTTCGTGTAGCGGGTTACATGGCTTACTTCACCGAGCTCGACAAGAGTGCTCAGGATACCATTATCTACAGAACCGCACACTTCGAAAAGGCTGAATAGGGAGACCGTGATGGAAAATAACACACGCAGGGCACTCGTAGGAGCGATACAGAAGTTCAGCACGGAGGACGGTCCGGGCATCAGAGCGACTGTGTTCCTCAAGGGCTGCCCGCTAAGCTGCAAATGGTGTCATAACCCTGAGCTTATCAGCTTCAAACAACAAATTATCGAAATGCCGAACAGCTGCATCAAATGCGGGTACTGCCTTACGCACTGCCCGCAGAATGCAATCTTTGTCGGTGAAGAAGATCAAAAAATACATGTGGACCGCGCGCTTTGCGATTGTTGCCTTGCTTGTACGAAATTCTGCTATGCCGAAGCCCTGAAGGCTGTAGCAAAGGAAATGACCGCAGAAGAGATCATGGCAGAAGTTCTGCAGGACAAAGGATTTTATGAGCATACGGGCGGCGGAATGACTATCAGCGGAGGCGAAATGCTTTCGCAGGTGGATTTTGCCGAAGAACTTATAGAGCTGGCACGCAAAAACGATGTGCATGTGTGCCTTGACACATCGGGTTTCGGAGACGGAGACCGGCTCATGGAACTTGCGGAATATGAAAACGTCACCAACATTCTGTATGACATGAAGGCAATTGATAATGATGTTCATAAAGAATATGTGGGACAGAGCAACGAAGTGATTCTTGAAAATTTGAAAAGACTCGCGAACAATCCCGTTACGAATTCAAAAATCCAAATGAGAATGCCTCTTATGCACGATGTAAACGACAAATGGGATATTATAGAGAAGACCGCAGAATTTTACAAAGAAAACGGAATCACGCATTTAACGCTCCTGCCTTATCATAATTTGGGTTTGGCAAAGAAGAGAAACCTCGGGCAGAAACCTGCGGATTTCGTAACACCTTCCGATGATTACGTAGATAGGATAAAAAAATTTTTTGAGGAAGAAGCGGGAATGCTGGTAGAGGTTTTGGGAAAAACAAAATAAATGCTTTTAGAAAACAATGAAGCTCGGCAACATTGGACATCAACCGGTCCTTTGTACCGAGCTTTGTTGTTTTATATGAGTTGATATTTCACCAGGAAGCTTGCCGCATGGATAATGTCAGGCAGCAGCTTTACTGCGGCACGGGAAAGGAAAATGCTCTGCGAGCCTTTTTCCTTGAGGTTGTATGCGATGAGGAACGTGAGGGCACGCGGATTTGCGACATTTCTGATGTTTGTCAGAAGCTCCTTCGGAGATTGTAAGGAGAAAACATCGCTGTACTTATCCAAAGCCTCCTTCGCTTCGAGATTGGATGTACGGACAGCATCGGAAATTTTTTCGAGGAAAATTTCATTGGTGTACAGCACAAGCGGATCAAGCTCGAAAATCTTTGCGCAGGCATCGGCATCCTTGAGTATGGTCTTAGGGAATGTGCCTTTTGCAAAAGAAAAATAAGTACCGTCGATAAGACCGAGGGCTTTCATCGCGTCAAGGTATCCAAGACGCAGGATACGCTTGGAATTAGCCTTGTCGAAGATCAGGATGCTGCCAAGATCCCACTTCGGTTCTATATATACAAGATTCGGTGCCGTTTCGAGGGTTTCGTGTCTTACGACGCCCATGCCCTTAAGATTGACGGCTATGACATGAGTTGCGCCTTTTTTGACCGCCATCTCAACGGGGATTTCATCTGCATATCCGCCGTCGATATAGTCTGTGCCGTCGATTTCATAGCTGTGAATCGCAGGAAACGCAGAAGCGCTTGCGATGATATAATCAATCAGTTTTCCCTGCGGGATGTCTTCCTTAAACATATAATGCGCTTCGAATGTCGGAAGTGAAACCACGGGGATTCCGTAGTCCATCGGCAGACGGCGGATGAGATCCTCGTCGATATATTCTTCTAAAAGTTTTTTCAGACCGGAGGTTCCCGCACCGTGATTAAAGACGATTTCGCGTGCATACTCCAGCGGCTGGCTGCCTTCCGGCACATCGAAAACCATGTGCGTTTCCATCTCACGCCAGAGCTTTGCAGTCAACTCCAAATCCCCCTGCACAACCATCGCCGCATTGATTGCGCCGACGGAGCAGCCGGTTACAATGTCGATATCGATTCCAAGCTCTGAAAGAGCCTGCCATACGCCTGCTTCATAGGCTCCGCGGGAGCCGCCTCCTCCTAAAACGAGAGCGGTGCGTTTACTTTTTTTCATTTTCATACCCCATACTCCTTCACTTTTGACTACCAAAATTTTATCATAAATGTTATACTATAAGCAAGAAAAACCAAAAAAATTCGGAGGTGGATGAATTGGACGCCAGATTAAAAGAAATAATAGAAAAAAGCGATAATATCGTATTCTTCGGTGGGGCGGGCGTTTCGACCGAGAGCAATATCCCGGATTTTCGTTCGGAAAAGGGTTTATACAATGCGCAGCAGCAGTACGGAAGAAGCCCGGAAGAAATGCTTTCGCACAGCTTCTTCGTGCAGCATACCGACACCTTCTTTGACTATTACAAGCACAATCTGATTTATACGGATGCACAGCCGAATAAGGCGCATAAAGCGCTTGCTTACCTGGAGCAGGAAGGCAGGCTGAAGGCGGTAATTACGCAGAATATCGACGGCCTGCATCAAAAAGCAGGCAGTCGCAGGGTTTACGAGCTGCATGGCTCGGTGCTGCGAAATCACTGCATGAACTGTGGGGAAGCTTTCCCACTTGAATACATCATGGACGATGCACACTGCCGCGGAAATATTCCGGTCTGTCCGAAATGCGGCGGCATTATCAAGCCGGATGTTGTACTCTACGAGGAGTCCCTCGACGAAAACTGCCTGACGGGAGCCATCGAGGCGATTGAAAAGGCAGACACTTTGATTATAGGCGGAACCTCACTGGTCGTTTACCCTGCAGCGGGTTTAATTCAGTATTTTAGGGGTAAAAATTTAGTATTAATTAATAAACAGCCAACGCCGTACGATAACAAAGCGGATTTGGTAATTAATGATGCAATCGGAAAAGTTATGGAGGTAGAATAAAATGGCAGGATTGTTCAACAGATTGAAACAGCTTAAAATAGAAAGAGACGATGCGATTTTCGTGGCAATTGACTTTCAGGAAAGACTTTTGCCGGCGATGCACGACTGTGATGCGCTCGAAGAGCGCGTTGTCAAGCTTGTAAAGGGAATGCGCGAGCTTGGCGTTCCGATGATTGTAACCCAGCAGTATACGAAGGGACTTGGTCCGACGGTACCGTCAATCGCAGAGGCACTTGGAGACTTCACGCCGGTTGAAAAAACCTCGTTCAGCTGCTTAGGAGAAGATACTTTCGTTGAAGCAATCGAAGCAAGCGATAAAGGAACCGTAATTCTGGCAGGAATCGAAGCGCATATTTGTGTAGAACAGACGGCTATCGATCTTTTAAGAGACGGATATGAAGTTGCCCTGGTGACCGACTGTGTGCAGTCCAGAGATCCGAAAAATAAAGAGATTACATTGCAGAGACTTGCGCAGGCAGGGGTGATTTTGACAAGCTTTGAAAGCGTACTGTATGAACTTCTGGGAGGGGCTAAGGCACCGGAGTTCAAGGCAATCTCTGCGCTTGTAAAATAAGTGCCGGCGAAAAAACGGAACGAAAAAAAGCAACAGGCAGGAGACAGAATGATATTTGAGAGAACTTTTGATGATTTAAGCGAAGAAGATGTGAGACTGCTGAACTCGTATTTCGACGGGTACGATTATCAGTCGTCCGGGCACACGCTCATTGCGAACTATATTTGGCGAAACACGCATCAGATCAGCTGGCAGGTAATCGGCGACTATCTTTGCATAGGGGCGCTTGGTGAGCTTGAGCCGGAGGAGGACAAGCAGTATTTCATGTCCTTTCCGCTGACGAAAACCGGCTCGTATGATGTGGATTCGCTGAGGGAAACCTTGCTGACGGCGAAGGAGATGTTCCGCGCAAAGGGGCAGAATCTGAACCTCAGCCTGATTCCGGGACCGCTGGCGCATTATCTGCCGGAGTGCTTTCCGGAAGGAGTCTACCTGGAACATGACCGGGATGACGATGACTATATCTATTTAAAGGAGGATTTGGTGAACTTGAGCGGCAGGAAGCTGCACCAGAAGAAAAATCACCTGAATTATTTCCTGAAAAACTACGAGTTTACCTATGAAGAGGCGACGCCGGAGACGGCAGACGAAATCATGGCGTATATCGAAAGCAAAAACGAGTACAAGCTCGGAGAGACACCAGAAGAGTGGAAGGAGATTTTGGAGCTGGAGACGGAGGCAATCCGTGAGCTGCTGAAATTCATCGGCAAAGGACTTTTGTCGGGAATCATCCGCATCGACGGAAAAATCGAGGCAGTTACGCTCGCTGAATTCGCGCGTACAAACAGCAAGGAAACGGTTCTGGTGCATGTCGAAAAGGCGGACGACCGGATTCGCGGACTCTATCAGGCGATTAACAACGAGTTTTGCAAGCGCCTTCCTGAGGAGACGATTTATGTAAACCGTGAAGAGGACATGGGGCTTGACAATCTGAGGCAGACGAAGCTTTCCTATAAGCCGGTGAAAATGGGCGAGAAATATTTTGCGGTAATACGGTAAATAAACATTCCGACAGGGCATTATCCTTGTCGGAATTTTTTTACAGAAAAAACTGCCAATTTCATAAAACCCTCACTGTTTTCCAACATTTTCTTTACTTTTTCTTCAAAATGTTGTATCATAAGAGTACAATGTTTGGACATAAGTGTTCACACACAGGAACACATGAAAAGAGGAAAAACACAACATGAATAAGACATGGGAAATGATTAAAAAAATACTGGTAGGACTCGTCGTAGTGATGGCGGTCTGCATGATGATTTTCACGCTTGTGACCGTGCTGACCTGCAATCAGACCGAGCGCTCACTCTTCGGATACAGAGGCTTCATCGTCCGTTCCGACTCCATGAGTGCGACGGACTTCAGCGCAGGCGACCTCATCGTCGTAAAGGAAGTAGACCCTGCAACTCTGCAGGAAGGCGACATCATTTCGTTCACTTCCAACAACACGGAAAACTTCGGCGAGGTTGTAACGCATAAGATCCGCCGTGTGACAACAGACGAAAGCGGAAATCCGGCATTCGTAACCTATGGTACAACGACGGACTCCGATGACGAAAGTCTGGTTACATATGAATTCGTCTTAGGCAAATATGTAAAGAGCCTGCCGGCAGCAGGAAGACTCTTCGCATTTATCAAGACGACGCCGGGCTATATCGTGTGCATCTTCCTGCCGTTCCTGATTTTGATTATCATACAGGGAATGAACAGCGTGCGATTGTTCAGACAATATAAGCAGGAGCAGATGGCGGAAATCACGGCGGCGCAGGAGCAGCAAAAAGCGGAAATGGAAGCCGAGCGGAAGAAGCTCGAGGAAGAGCGACTGGAATCGCAGAAGATGATGCAGGAGCTGATGAAGCTGAAAGAGCAGATGAGCGGAATGCAGCAGACCGGCGCTGCGGCAGAGGGCGAAGCGAGCGAGCCGGAGACGGAAGTCAAGACGGCGGCGGAAAGCAAACCTCAGGCAGAAAACGAACCTGCGGAAACTTCCGAAGATGTGCCGCAGCCATAAAATTCGAAAAAAAACGGAAAGTGTATGTATGACATATATAATGAGGCCGGGGCGCTCACCATGCATAAGGGTGAGGGCTTGACGATTCGCCTCAAGTAAGAAATACAGAGATGGAGTGTGACAAGACTATGAAAAAGAAGAACACAATCCCTAAAATCCTTAGGGGGGGGGTACCCCTTCCTAACGCGCCGCTTGCAGCGGGTATAACGCGCGGAGCGGCAAATCAAAATCAAATAACTGTTAAATAGGTACTTCTTGTGTTTCGGCGGCATTGGCACAGGTTGTGCCTTTTATGCATTGAATGCCGAAATTTCAAGGAGGAATAAGATATGACTCAAACAAAAACAAAGAAAGCCCTCTTAATGAGCGTGCTTTCCATGGTGCTTTGCGTGGCAATGCTCGTA